>NZ_JBPXKA010000025.1:0-449 GCF_054558485.1 Aquirufa sp. ROCK2-A2 | reverse complement strand
AAAGGTGCCAATTACCTCCTTCCTTATTATCTCAACTTCCGATATCGCATTGCCAAAGTATCGAAGTCAAAAGCGGTAAAGGAAGAGATTAATCATTGGAAATTTCAACCCTTAATTCGCATTAATAGGTAAAAGGTAATAGGTAAAAGGTAATAGGGAATTGGTAAAAGGTAATAGGTAAAAGGTAATAGAGGTCCAGAAAGGATCATAAAAATTATTGCCATGGACTTTAGTTCGTGGAAGGAAAAGAGAAAACGGGAAAAGAGAAAAGAGAAAACGGGAGAAGAGAAAACGGGAGAAGAGAGAGAAAACAAGAAAAGAAACTGACGGTGCCTGAAAAAAGTTGACACATCTTTCTTCTTTTTAAACAAGAAGAAACATGAAAAAAACATCATTTAGAGTTCAGCTGATCTTTTCGGAAGAACTTCGCAAAGAAGTTGTCAATCGCA
>NZ_JBPXKA010000024.1:0-676 GCF_054558485.1 Aquirufa sp. ROCK2-A2 | reverse complement strand
TACTTATTCATTAATTCTTTTTCTTTGGCAAATTCATCTACTCGCTTTTTGGGCTTGATCGTAAACTTGATGGCAAACTCATGGGTTTGATTCGATACCTTTGAGATTTGCGAAATCGGGTTCTCATAGACGTATCCTAAATAAATCGTTTCCGAGGCGTGCACTCCTAAACGTAGTCCATAGCTATCCAAATAACGATAATTCAACCCCACATCTAATTTCTTGGAGATATTGGAATGTACATTCACATCAAAGCTTAAGGGTACATCTTGACCCAATCGAAGCATTGTGTTCGGATATAAATTAACCTGATCAGATAGTTTAATTTTTGTGCCTATTTGTGCAAAGGTGTAGACCACATCCTTGAAGGCTCCATTACCCGTAAATTCATATTTTAATACCCTTGGCTGTGAAACTGATAAAAACAAGCCATCACCTTTCGAAAAGCGAATGCCCCAACCTACATTTGGATTAAAACCTGTGGTACGATTCTTGGAAAATAACTCATCGCCTTCATGTACCAAATCTACTCGACTAAAGTCTAAGGCTAAGTTCAAAAGACCTGCTCGGATCCCTCCACTCATCGTCCATTTCTGATCCAATCGGATGTGATAAGCAAAGTCTGTGGCTATATTCGTTACCGTCATGGGTCCCGCTTGATCTTGGTAGGCAATCA
>NZ_JBPXKA010000023.1:0-830 GCF_054558485.1 Aquirufa sp. ROCK2-A2 | reverse complement strand
GAGTCTTCACGCAAGTGAACCCAGGTATTTATAGCATTACCATTAAATCGCAAGCTGGATGCGTAAGCACAGCAACGACGGATACGGTAAATGCTCAACCAAACACTCCAGCGACTCCTATTGTCACCATCACTCAACCAACATGCAACGTTTCCACAGGAACGATTACGGTGGCAGCCTCTGGCATCAACACGGATCAATACAGCATTGATGGCACGAATTATCAATCAGGAAGAGTCTTCACGCAAGTGAACCCAGGTATTTATAGCATTACCATTAAATCAATAACTGGATGCGTAAGCACAGCGACGACGGATACGGTAAATGCTCAACCCAATACTCCAACAAGACCCATAATCAGTAGTAGTGGTTCGACGGTGTGTGCAGGAACAAGTATTAGCTTAACAAGTAGTTCTGCCACCGGAAACCAATGGTACCGAAACGGATCAGCGATCATTGGAGCCAATGCACAGGAGTTTGTTACCAATCAATCGGGTAATTATGAGGTGGAATATACCAACAATGCGGGTTGTACAAGTGCCAAGAGTTTAGCCGAACAAGTAGTAGTCAATGCGATACCAAGTGCAAATATCGCCCAAGGAAGCGCATTAGGATTTAGCAATTGTGGAACGAGTAGCATCTTATTAAGCGCGCAGACAAGTGCCAGCAGTCCATCTTACCAATGGTACAAAGATGGTCAATCCATTAGCAATGCAACATCGAGTAGCTATAGCGCAAGTCAAGCTGGCAATTACAGTGTCTTGATTAGCGAAAACGGATGTAGCCACGAATCGAGCATCACCAAAATATTACCACCAGCGAATATCAAT
>NZ_JBPXKA010000022.1:0-966 GCF_054558485.1 Aquirufa sp. ROCK2-A2 | reverse complement strand
TCCATTGCTGGCGATTGGATACAATAATCTCGCTGTTTTCCGTGCTGCCAGATTGTACAGGACTTATGTACTGTGGATTCAGCTTATACAAGGAATACATCGCCTCTATTTGGGAATAGGAAGCATGAGATAGGAAAATAAAAGCAAAAGGGAGTTTATAACTAAATTTTAGGAATCTCTTGCGCGAGACATTTAGTTGATTAGTGATTAAAGAAAACAAAACAATTCTCATTTATTAGCTGGTTATTAAAAAAGTGGTCAATTTAAATTGTGGTAAATGATCGGGTCAATCTAAATTGCGGTTGTATTTTTTAGGTTATCAATTATTTTAAAACTTGGTTTCTATTTCTGGTTAATTGGGTTTGTATTCCTTAATAATTAGCAGATTCTCAAAAAAATTACATTTCTATTGAAATTCATTTATTTATTTAATGGTTATACTATCAAATTTGCATTATTGCAACAAAATCAATTTTACAAAAAAAGATCAATTTTTGTTAAAATTCATTCATTCTGATTCAGAAATAAGGATATTTATCAGATAGAACTTTACAAAATCCAACAAATTTACAAATTTATTTATATAAAAAAATTGTTAAAAAACATTTTTTTAAAATTTAATAAAAATCCGAAGTCGACCAAAAGGGAATTTAGAAGAGAAAATACTGGCTTTTACCTTGCTGAAATTATTAAAATAATACAATTTGACTCATAAAAAAATAGGCTTTTATGTACAATGTAATACATAAAAACCTAGCAAAAAAAACATAGAAAATTCATCTGAACTGAAGATAATCAGTCAGGAAATTACTTAGCAGTAAATAAAACAGGAAGAAATCTACTTATTCATTAATTCTTTTTCTTTGGCAAATTCATCTACTCGCTTTTTGGGCTTGATCGTAAACTTGATGGCAAACTCATGGGTTTGATTCGATACCTTTGAGATTTGCGAAATCGGGTTCTCAT
>NZ_JBPXKA010000021.1:0-1033 GCF_054558485.1 Aquirufa sp. ROCK2-A2 | reverse complement strand
TAGCTCAGGTGGTTAGAGCGCTACACTGATAATGTAGAGGTCCGTGGTTCGAGTCCACGCAGGCCCACCACGCTTGGCATGCAAATGCAGCAAAGAGAGGGAACTGTGAGGAGGAGAGAGAAAAGAGGAGAGAGAAAAGAGGAGAGAGAAAAGAGAAGAGAGAAAAGAGAAGAGAGAAAAGAGATAAAAACATTGAACAAACGAGTTTAATGAAAACAGAATAACAAAGAGATCCCAACATTTGGGGGATTAGCTCAGCTGGCTAGAGCACCTGCCTTGCACGCAGGGGGTCAACGGTTCGAATCCGTTATTCTCCACCAATTTTTTGAGAGAGAAAAGAGGAGAGAGAAAAGAGAAGAGAAAAAAGAAGAGAGAAAAGAGAAAGAGGAGAGATTAATTCTATTATCAAACGTGATAATTAGAAGAATAGATTAAGAAAGAGTAATGATTACAGGTACCGATCTAGACAACGGTTTAGATTAGAGGTATAACGATGTAGAAGTAAGGAAGACTTAGGTTGGATATATGGATACACAAGGTTCTTTGACATATTGTGAGAAAAAAGTAAAGAGTAAGAGCAAATTAAGTATAGAGATATACAATAGTAAGTGAATTAAGGGCGTATGGGGGATGCCTAGGCTCTTGGAGGCGATGAAGGACGTGTTAAGCTGCGATAAGCTTCGGGGAAGTGCACAAGACTTTCGATCCGAAGATTTCCGAATGGGGCAACCCACTAGATTGAAGATCTAGTACCCGTCTAATGACGAGGAGCAAACCTGCTGAACTGAAACATCTAAGTAAGCAGAGGAAGAGAAAACAAAAGTGATTCCGTAAGTAGTGGCGAGCGAACGCGGATTAGCCCAAACCAGTGTTGTTGCGGCAAGACTGGGGTTGTAGGACTTCGACATCGATTTTATAAATGAACATGAACTGTCTGGGAAGGCGGGCCGTAGGAGGTGAGAGCCCTGTAATGGTAAGTTTATTTAATTGTAGGAGTATCCTGAGTAGGGGGGGACTGGAGAAATCCCCTTTG
>NZ_JBPXKA010000020.1:0-1076 GCF_054558485.1 Aquirufa sp. ROCK2-A2 | reverse complement strand
CCTATTACCTATTACCTATTACCTATTACCTATTACCTATTACCTATTACCTATTACCTATTACCTATTACCTATTACCTATTACCTATTACCTATTACCTATTACCTATTACCTATTACCTATTACTTCAATTATTCGTACAAGTACTCCAAATTCTTTTCTTTGAATTCTTCTGTATCTAGTTCCAAGAATTCTTCCCAGAAAGGATTGTTGGGTACAGCAGCTCTACAAATAATCGGAGTCTTCTTAATCGGATGAATAAAAAATAATCTTCTAGCATGTAAATTGATACTTGCATCGATGTTTGCTCGATCGTATCCATATTTTATATCTCCACGAATGGGACATCCTAACGATGCCAATTGAACTCTGATTTGATGAGGTCTACCTGTGATGGGTTCTACTTCAATTAAATAATGTAGATTAATTTTACCAACAAGTTTATAATTCAATTCAGCTTTTAGAGCTTTACCTTCTGGGTAGTCGTACGCCTTTGTGGTGTTATTTGCTTCGTTTTTTAGTAACCAATGCGTTAATTTTCCTTTAATCGGATCTGGTTTTCTTCTTGTTACCGCCCAATAGGTTTTTTGAATATCCCTTTTACGAAATAACTCATTCATTCTTTCTAATGCTTTGGATGTTCTAGCGAAAACCACCAATCCACTCACAGGTCTATCAAGTCGATGTACCGGATGAAGAAATACATCTCCTGGTTTTTGGTATTTTTCCTTGATGTATTCTTTTAGAACATCTGTCAATGTTTTATCTCTAGTACTATCTCCTTGTACGAGAATTCCTGCTCTTTTGTTTACAATAAGGAGGTGATTGTCTTCGTATATTACTTGATAGTCTTTCATTGCATATTATTTTTCGGAAGGCAAAGGTAGGATTATTTTGTGAAATACTTGATGCAACGAAAAAACTTTCATTTTTTTTACTACTTATTCACCTTGATTTTCAATGGATTAGGCTGAAGTAATAAAAAAAGATTGCGTAGTAGTTTGGTATTTAAAAAATAAACCTACATCTTTGCACTCCCAATCGCTAACAAAAGGTTGTTAGCACTAAGTGAGAC
>NZ_JBPXKA010000019.1:0-1384 GCF_054558485.1 Aquirufa sp. ROCK2-A2 | reverse complement strand
ACTGACGGTGCCTGAAAAAAGTTGACACATCTTTCTTCTTTTTAAACAAGAAGAAACATGAAAAAAACATCATTTAGAGTTCAGCTGATCTTTTCGGAAGAACTTCGCAAAGAAGTTGTCAATCGCATTGAATCTGGTCAATTATCCATTACCACAGCTACTCGGGAATATGGAGTAAGTCTTTCAAGTATTTATAAATGGTTAAATAAATATTCGCGTAATTTGAGAAGTGGAACACGAATCGTTATGGAAAAAGACAGTATTGACAAAAATATTTCTGAATTACAGAATCGAATTAAGGAGTTGGAAGCTGCTTTAGGGCGTAAAACCATGGAATCAGATTTGTATAAAATCATAGTAGATTTAGCCTCAAAAGAATACAAGACTGATTTAAAAAAAAACTTTGGAAACGTGCCGTCCACATCTATCAAGGCAAAAAAATGAAACTTAATTGTTCTATATCAGCTTCATGTAGTGTTTTAGGTTTTAGTAGACAAGCCTTTTACAAGCGCGATGTTCTAAAGGATAATTCTTCCATAGATACATTACTTAAAATCCTTCCAGATGTTGTTAAGGCAAGGAAGAAACGTCCAACCAAAGGTTGCCGAAGTATCTATGAGGATTACGCTCAAAAATGGCCGTTGGGTAGAGACAAAAGTGTGTCACTATTAATTGAAGCTGGCTTTGGAGTTCGTTTTCCAAAGAAATATCATAGGGCTACCCAGGCGGGTAATCGAGAGTTTCCCAACTTACTTATCAACAAAACCATTAATGATATTAATCAGGTATGGCAGTCGGATATGGCTCATTATTTAGTTGAAGATAAACGGTTTTATACGATTTATATCACGGATGTTTATAGCCAGGAAATTGTAGGATATGGCGCTTATACAGGCAATCAAGCGGATAATTATACTGATGTCTTACTGAAGGCGATTAAGTCTCAAAAAACATCACTTAAAGGCTTAATACATCACAGCGATGGAGGCAAACAGTATGAAAGCAAAATCTACAAAGACTTATGCATGAAATATGGGCTTAAACAAAGTATGTGTATATACTCATATGAGAATCCATATGCCGAAAAGACAAATGATCTAATTAATAATGGATATCTAAATTGTTGGAAGCCCAAAAAACTTGAAGAAGTTCGAAAAAAGCAAACAGAGGCTGTTAAAGATCATAATTTTAATAGCAAAAAAAAGCGCTTAGGGAAAAGGTCTCCAATTGAATTTAAAAAAATGATAAAAGAAAATAATAACCATGCATATTGCCTTCAATTAAAACCTATTAATCCCGAACAACCAAGAAATAAATTATTAACTTTAAACTAAATAAACCTGAAAGTTGAAAGAAAAGTGACAACCAAATTCAGGCAAGTACA
>NZ_JBPXKA010000001.1:0-770372 GCF_054558485.1 Aquirufa sp. ROCK2-A2 | reverse complement strand
ATAACCATGCATATTGCCTTCAATTAAAACCTATTAATCCCGAACAACCAAGAAATAAATTATTAACTTTAAACTAAATAAACCTGAAAGTTGAAAGAAAAGTGACAACCAAATTCAGGCAAGTACATACCTATTACCTATTACCTATTACCTTTTACCTATTACCTTTTACCTATTACCTATTACCTTTTACCTATCACATCTCCAACACCCCCTGTTTAGATTCCAAAATATAAGGCAATAGATATTGATAAACCTGAAAAATGGGTAAACCCATTACGGTATAATAAGAACCTTTGATCTCCTCAATACCAACCATACCGATAAAATCTTGAACGCCATAAGCACCGGCTTTATCTAAGCCTGATCCTCCCCTAACATAAAAATCAATTTCCCAATCGACTAATTTTTTAAAAGTAACTAAGGATTCATCAATTGTACTGTAAAGTCCATGCGGGCCCGCCAAAGCAATTCCTGTAATTACCTGATGGGTACGACCGGATAAATCCAACAACATTTGTCGGGCTTCCGATTTATCCATGGGTTTATTCAGAATTTTTCCATCAATAATAACCACCGTATCAGCCGCCAAAACTAACTGATTGTTAACCGAAGCACTTAAAACCTGCGCTTTTTTCTCCGCTAACATTTTCGGTACTTCTTGAGCCGGCATGTCGTCCGGAAAGGATTCATCAATGTCAGAAGGAAGAATGGTGAATTCAAAGCCTGCTTGACTTAATATTTCTTTTCTTCGTGGAGAATTAGAGGCTAAGATCAGAGGAAATTGTAAGGTCAGATTATTTTGCATGGCTAAAAATAATTAAAAATTGCAAAGAATTCTAAGACAAAATCGCTTACATCCATTATTTTTTTTCAATATTTTATTTAAAACATTTGTATTCAATGTAATTACATTTAATTTTACAACATCAATTATTCAATCATGGGTATTAACGATGACATCAAGCAACAAAATTTTACCTCAGAGGAGCAAAAAGCTCTTTTAAATGTAATTTTTACAGGTAATTGGGTCGCCCATCAACAACATGAACTTTTGAAACCTTTTGGATTAACCATGCAACAATACAATGTGTTGCGTATTTTAAGAGGACAAAATGGCCAACCGATGACTGTATTGGCGATCATTGAAAGAATGTTAGATAAAACGTCCAATGCTTCAAGATTGGTTGATAAACTTTTGGAAAAGAAATTGGTTATACGTAGAGAATGTCCCAATGACCGAAGGGCAGTTGACATTCTAATTTTACCTGAGGGTTTAAGCTTGCTTTCCGAAATCGATCTTATTCAACAAGAATGGAACATTCGATTTTCCAAAGTGGGCAAAGAAAATCTACAGAAGTTAAATGAACTCTTAGATTTGTTTCGCAGTTAGTATTTAAACAATTAAATTTTATAAAAATGAAAAAAGTACAAGTAATTTTATCAGCCCTAGTAGTAGGATTTATCTCAATGACCAGTGCAACTGCCGCACCGAAACCTGTGAATGTGTCAACATCAGCAAGTAAAGTAGTTTGGTTAGCTAAAAAAGTAACTGGAGAACACAATGGTACAGTTGCTATCTCCAATGGATCTTTATCTATTGATGGTAACAAATTAGTAGGCGGAAACTTTACTATTGATTTAAAATCAATTGTTTGTAAAGATTTAACAGATCCAGGGTACAATCAAAAATTTATCACTCACATCACTTCAGGCGATTTCTTTGAAGTTGAAAAATTCCCAACAGCTAATTTTGTTATCACTAAAGTTGCAGGCAACCAAGTGTCAGGAAATATGACCATCAAAGGAATTACGAAAGCAGTTAGTTTCCCAGCACAAATCTCTGTTGCAGGTGGAAAAGTAAGTGCAGTGGCTTCTATTACCATTGATAGAACAGATTATAACATTAAATACGGTTCAAAGAAATTTTTCGAGTCCATTGGCGACAAAGCTATTTACGATGATTTTGCTTTAACTGTTACCTTAGTTAGCGAATAAATATTTAAGGGGCATCCATTGCCCCTTTTTACCATTTTCAAACATTTAAAATTCATCATATGTCGATTATTGACTCATTAAAGTGGCGCTATGCTGCAAAAAGAATGAACTCCCAAACAGTTCCTTCTGAAAAAATTGACACTTTATTAGAAGCCATTCAATTATCTGCTTCCGGTTTTGGATTACAACCTTACAAAGTTTTTGTCATTGATAGTCCAGAATTAAAAGCTCAAATCCAACCGATTGCTTATGGTCAACCACAAGTAACAGAAGCATCCCATCTTTTGGTGTTTGCAGCATGGAATGAAATTACTCAGGAAAAAATCGATGCATTTATTCAATTGGTTGCTGAAACCAGAAATGCTCCTTTAGAAGCATTAACGGATTATAAAAATGCCATCGTTGGTTCTATGTTGAAATTGCCTAAAGAAATCCAAGCTAATTGGGCTGACCGCCAGGTATATTTAGCCATGGGAACGGCATTAGTTGCAGCAGCTGAATTGAAAATCGACACCACTCCGATGGAGGGATTTGTGCCAGCTAAATTAGATGAATTATTAGATTTGCAAGCGCAAGGATTGCATTCGGTTTTGATGTTAACCGTTGGTTATCGTGATGAAGCAGCTGATTACATGACAGGAGCAGCCAAAGTACGCTATCCTAAAAATGAATTAATAATTAAATTATAATTTCTGTTGTTCAAATTATATCATTAAAAAAGCCTAAGATTATTTCTTAGGCTTTTTGTTTAGGCAAAATCTTCCACTTTTTTTACCGCTAATAATCCTAGTTTAGCTCCTTCCTGTAGCATAAACTCCCAGGCAGACTCCAAATCATTGCGAACAATTCCTTCCAAAATGGCCTCTCTGATGGCTAATTTAATAATTCCAATTTCCTTACTTGGTCCTAGATCAAATGTTTCCATGATGATTTCCCCGGTAATGATGGGTTGGAAATTACGCAATTGATCTTTTTCCTCTACCTCTTTCAGCTTTTCCTCCACCAAATCAAAATTGCGTAAATAACGTTTGACTTTATCTCCATTTTTGGAAGTTATATCCGCGCGACAAAGTGTCATTAATGCTTCTAATTCATCTCCCGCTTCGAACAACAATCGACGTAAAGCAGCATCAGTAATTTCTTCTTTAGATAAAGCAATGGGACGAAGATGCAAACGAACAAGTTTTTGAACCAATTTCATTTTTTCATTCAAAGGCAATTTAAAGCGTTTGAATATGGAAGGTACTTGCCTTGCTCCCATTTCCTCATGTCCATGAAAAGTCCAACCTTTTTTGGGATCAAATCTTTTGGTTGCCGGTTTGGCAATATCATGCAAAATAGCTGACCATCGCCACCATAAATCAGTGGTATGCGCTGAAATATTATCTAAAACTTGTAAGGTATGATAAAAATTGTCTTTATGCCCTTTCCCTTCTTCCGTATCCACACCTTTCAATTTCATGAATTCAGGAAAAATAATGGGTAAAATTTGACAAGCATCCAATAATAAGAATCCATAAGATGGCTTATTCGTCAAAATAATCTTATTTAACTCATCACTGATTCTTTCCATGGATATGATGGATAATCGAGTTCTTTCATCGATCAATGCATCGAATGTTGAGGGAAAGATGTCGAAGCCTAATTGAGCTGCAAAACGAACTGCTCGCATCATCCGAAGGGGATCGTCTGAAAAAGTTATTTTTGGCTCTAAAGGGGTCCGAATAATTTTCTTTTTTAAATCGGACAAGCCATCAAAAGGATCTAAAAAATGACCCCAGGATTCTTGATTTAGCTGTACTGCCATCGCATTGATGGTGAAATCTCGTCGATTTTGGTCATCTTCTAAAGTGCCTTCCTCAACAATCGGTTTACGAGAATCGCGATTATAGGATTCTTTTCTAGCTCCTACAAATTCTAATTCCCAATCATCCACCATTAACATAGCCGTTCCAAAATTCTTAAAAATGGAAACAGCATGCTCTGGCAAACGAAATTCTTTGGCAACTTCCTCTGCTAATTCAATCCCAGATCCAATACAAACTACATCAATATCTTTACATGGACGATCTAATATTCGATCACGAACATATCCACCAATGACATAAGCATCCAAACCTAATCGATCCGCAGCTAATCCTATTTTTTTAAAAATGGGATGATCAATAATTTCATGACCTGTTTTCATTATTTACGAATCAAGGAATAATCGCCATTTAATCCTAATTTGACAATTTTGGATGGCTTAATTAATTTATTTTCACCTTTGGGATTTTGCAAAATACAATCCACTTGGTTTTTGATTTGTTCATTTATGGAGCTAAAATGGCTTGGTGATTCTTCACCAGAAAGGTTAGCTGAGGTAGAAACGATGGCTCTTTGAAAGCGATAAACCAAACCTTTGCAAAATTCATCTTTCAATAATCGAATGGCAATACTTCCGTCTGGAGCTAAAACATGCTTACTTACATTCTTACCTTTGGGATAAATGACTGTTAAAGGATCCTCTGCAAAATCAACTAAATCCCATGCGATATCTGGAACCTGCTCCACATACTCATTCAATTGCTCAATTTTGGAAATCAATAGAATTAGCCCCTTATCAATGGGCCGATTTTTAATTTGAAACAATTTTTCAATGGAAGCATCCATTCTGGCATCACAACCTAAACCCCAAATCGTATCAGAAGGATATAATATGACCCCACCTGATTTCAATGATTGAAGTGCTTCCGTGTAAATATTTGGCATCATAAGCACAAAGGTAAAGATAATTTCCTCTTTTGTGAAGGTCTTGAAGGATTGTTTAATCTGAAATGGCTACCTTTGTGGATTGAAAACTTGCGCAAACACATATCTACATAAATAAAATGTCGAGTATTGAATCTCAATTAATTAATAGTTTAAAAGAAGGTTTAAATTCATTGTTTCAAATTGAAGTAAACGATATTTCGCTTCAAGAAACCAAAAAAGAGTTTGTAGGAACATACACATTGGTTGTATTTCCGTTTACCAAACAAGCCGGCATGGCGCCTCCTCAAATTGCTTCTAAGTTAGGAGAATTCCTGATTGAAAATTGTTCGGAAGTGAAAGCCTTTCAAGTGGTTCAAGGATTTTTAAACATTTCCCTTCATGATTCGGTTTGGATTCAATCATTAGAGGAATTAGCTTCCAAAAAGAACTTAAATTTAGCATCCAAAGACGAGAAAATTCTGATTGAATATTCCTCACCTAATACCAACAAACCTCTTCATTTAGGCCATTTACGTAATAATTTTTTAGGTTTTTCGGTGGCAGAAATTTTGAAAGCAGGTGGTTTTGAAGTCATTAAAACCAATTTGGTGAATGATCGTGGTATTCATATTTGTAAATCCATGTTGGCTTACCAATTATTTGGAAACCATGAGACACCGGAATCAAGCGGATTAAAAGGAGATCATTTAGTAGGAAAATATTATGTCGCATTCGATAAAGCTTATAAACAACAAATTGAGGAATTGGTAGCAAAAGGCTTAGATGCCGACAAAGCTAAAACAGAAGCACCTATCCTATTGCAAGCACAAGAAATGTTACTTCAATGGGAGCAAAATCAACCAGATGTGATTGCACTTTGGGAAAAAATGAATGAATGGGTGTTTGATGGTTTTGCTAAAAGTTACCAAACCATGGGAGTGACTTTTGACAAAATCTATCGCGAATCGAATACCTATTTGTTGGGAAAAGCATTGGTTGAAGAAGGATTAAATCAAGGCGTATTTTTCAAAAAAGAAGATGGATCTGTTTGGATTGACTTAACTGAAGAAGGTTTAGATGAAAAATTGGTGTTACGTAGAGATGGCACTTCGGTTTATATCACACAAGACATGGGCACAGCCCAATTGAAATACCAAGATTTTGGTGCGAATAGATCTGTCTATGTAGTTGGAAATGAACAAGATTACCATTTTGAGGTATTGTTTCATATTTTGAAAAAATTAAATAAGCCATTTTCTCAAGGAAATTATCATTTGTCCTACGGTATGGTCGATTTGCCAAGTGGCAAAATGAAATCGAGAGAAGGAACGGTAGTAGATGCAGATGATTTAATGGCAGAAATGATTCAAACCGCCAAAGATCGAACCTTGGAATTAGGTAAAATTGAGGGTTTTTCCAAAGAAGAATCCGACGCATTGTTTCATAATTTGGGCTTAGGTGCATTGAAATATTTTCTTTTGAAAGTAGATCCCAAGAAAAGAATGCTGTTTAATCCAGAAGAATCCATTGATTTCCAAGGCAATACAGGTCCATTTATTCAATATACACATTCAAGAATTTGTTCCATTTTAAGAAAATCTGGAGAAGAAAGCCTACCCAAATTAGTTTCAAGTACAGAATTAGCAGAATGCGAGCAAGAATTAATTTACCTTTTAGGTCAATATCCTATCAAAATTGAGGAAGCTTGCGCTCAATATTCCCCTTCCATTATTGCCCAATACATTTATGATGTGGCCAAGCAATTCAATAAACTTTACAATGAATTGAGCATTTTAAATGAAGAAAATATTGATAAGAAAAATTTACGATTAACTTTGGCAAGCATGACAGGCAAAACAATTCATCACGGTAGTAGTTTACTTGGCATTGTTTCACCAGAACGCATGTAACATGAAACGTGTTATTTATTTTTTCATCTTTATAACTTTTATCCTTATGATAACGAACATTATGAAAATTGGATCATTATTAACTGCTTTAGCACTTCCATTTACTCAAAAGAAAGTCTTGAACCGTCCAGAAGAACTGAGCATAGTTGCTCCACAAAACATCTATCAATTCAAAATGAAAGGCATTGATGGAAAAGAAATTGATTTTACTCAATTTAAAGGGAAAAAAGTGGTGATTTTGAATACCGCATCCAAATGTGGCTATACTCCACAATATGCCGATTGGGAAAAATTCCACAAAGAAAATAAAGACATTGTTGTATTAGGCTTTCCAGCCAATGAATTTGGTGGACAAGAGCCAGGAAGCAATACAGAAATTGCTAATTTTTGTCAAAAAAATTACGGCGTTTCCTTTCAAATGATGGAAAAAGTGGTGGTTAAGGGTGAAGGAAAATGTAATTTATATCAATGGCTTACAGACAAATCCAAAAACGGTTGGAACGAAAAAGAACCTAGTTGGAATTTTTGTAAATATGTCATCAACGAAAAAGGTGAATTAACCAACTTTTTTGCCTCTGGAATCAAACCATCAAGTCCAGAATTTTTAGAAGCATTGAAAAAATAATGATGAATCGTTGGGTTGAAGCATCAAGACCTAGAACTCTTCCATTGGCATTAGCCAGTATATTATTAGGTAATATATTGGCTTTTTCCAATGGAAGTTTTTCTTTTGAAATAGCTACACTAGCTATCATTACCACCATTCTTTTGCAGGTTTTGTCGAATTTCGCCAATGATTTTGGAGACACAAAAAACGGCGTTGATACCAAAGATCGAAAGGTGGCTTTGCGAACTGTTCAGACTGGCAAAATAAGTCCAACAGAAATGAAAAATGCCATTATTTTCTTGGCCATTTTATCTTTTGTTGCTGGCATTTTTTTATTGTTTCAAAGTTTAAAAGACGAAAGCCTACAAGTTTGGTTTTCATTTTTAGGACTTGGCATTTTATGTATTATCGCAGCGATCACGTATACCATTGGGAAGCGACCTTATGGCTATATGGGATTAGGTGACATTTCTGTTTTTCTGTTTTTTGGCTGGGTAGGAACCCTTGGTAGTTATTATTTACAAAGCAAACAAATTGATTTTTCTGTTTTACTTCCAGCCTCTGCTTGCGGCTTTTTATCTGTTGCAGTTTTAAACCTCAACAATCTCAGAGATATCGACAATGACATCAAAAACGGAAAAAACTCCATCCCTGTTCGTATTGGCAAGAAAAATGGATTCTTATATCAACAAGCACTATACATCTCAGCTATTCTAGGATTTGGCTTATACCCCATCATCTCGGGTATAGAATTTTCAAACGTGCAAAATTTTGCGCTTTTGGTAGGTTATTATCCATTAATTAAAATTAGTAGAGAACTAAAGCCAAACATGGGGCCGA
Source organism: Aquirufa sp. ROCK2-A2 (assembly GCF_054558485.1). Lineage (NCBI taxonomy): Bacteria > Pseudomonadati > Bacteroidota > Cytophagia > Cytophagales > Flectobacillaceae > Aquirufa > Aquirufa sp. ROCK2-A2. Next base: position 762,284 of record NZ_JBPXKA010000001.1, on the reverse strand, counting down.
AGGAGATTGACCCTTACCTAAAGAAGACTTCCTTAAGCACTTTATGGCTGATCATTGTTTTTGGCATCGTTAAAATTTTTCTTAGCCATTGATTTCCTTAATTTTACAAAAAATCTTTACATGAAATTCAAATTCCAACTATCTGTTTTATTCCTTTTCGCCATTAGTCTTTCTTCTTTTGCTCAAGAAACCAGCAATTATCTGGAATTAGGACTTACCCAAAATAAGACTGGCAATTATGCTGAGGCACTTCGATTTTTCAGTTTAGAAATTGAAAAGAATGCTGCCAATCCTGACCCTATCGCATTTTACAATCGAGGCTTTGCTAAATATAACCTGAAAGATTTCCAAGGAGCTATTTTTGATTTTGATAAAGCTATAGAACTAAAGCCAACATATTTTGAGGCTTTTATTGCTCGCGGACAAAGTTATAGCAAAAAGGACAATCACAAAGTGGCCATTCAAGATTACAACGAAGCCATTCGTTTAAATCCATTAGAACCTTCTGCGTATTATAGTCGTGGTCTTTCCAAAGGCAAGTTGGAAAATTACCGCGGTGCTTTATCTGATTTCAACAAATCTCTTGAATTGGCTCCAGACTATGCTCCTTGTTTAGCGGCAAGAGGAGATTGTAAAGTCAAATTAGGCGATTACAAAAACAGCATAGACGATTTCAATAAAGCGATTGAAATCAGTCCAAAAAGAGCAGGTTACTTTTCAGGAAGAGGATTTGCCAAAATGAAATTGAATGAATTCCAAGCGGCGATTAAAGATTACAATGAGGCGATTAAAATTAGTCCAGATGATGCAGATGATTGGTATAATTTAGGTTTTTGCAAAACTCAATTGGAAAATTACCGTGGAGAAAATGATGAAAAAGGTGCTTTGGAGGATTTCAATAAGTCCTTGGAATTGGACCCGAATAAAATGGCTGCTTTGTACGGAAGAGCCTTTGTGAAATCAAAATTAGGTGATCCAAGAGGTGCTATTGAAGATTATTCAAAGGCGGGTGATCAAGGTAATTTGGAAGGCCAAAAAATACTATATACCGCTAAAATGGGAAAAGTTCAATTGGATGAACTTAGAAATGGCGTTCAAGATAAAATCAAAATGGCTGAATTTTCTTCCGAAAAATCAGAGGTCTATTTTAATCGCGGGGTCGCAAAAGCAAAATCCGGAGATCCAAAACAAGCCATGGATGATTACAATAAAGCGATTTCTTTGAATCCAGTTTATTCAGAAGCATATTACATGCGTGCCCTAGCTAAATCGATATTAGGAGAGCAAAGAAGTGCCATTCAAGATTGTTCCAATGCAATTAAATTAAATCCGAAATATGCAGAGGCCTATTTTGTTCGTGGATTAATCAAATTAGCCTTAAATGATGCTAGTGGATGCTTAGATTTAAGTAAATCTGGCGAATTAGGGTATAATCAAGCTTATCAAGTGATTAGAGACTATTGTAACTAGACTTTCTTAAACATAAAAAAAGCTGTCGAAGCAAATTCGACAGCTTTTTTTATGTTCTATTCAAATCGTAAATGTTTGACGGATTCCCCTGAATTGGCTAATTCCTCCAATGCTTCGATTCCAATTTGCAAATGCGTTTGAACAAAATTCGTTGTTACTTTTTTATCGCTCGCCTCGGTTTTTACGCCATCTGGCGTCATCGGATTATCTGAAACTAACAATAAGGCTCCATGAGGGATTTTATTAACAAAGCCTACCGTAAAAATAGTCGCTGTTTCCATATCAATCCCCATGGCACGAATCTCCGTTAAATAAGCTTTGAATTTCTCGTCGTGCTCCCAAACCCTGCGGTTGGTAGTATAAATCAAACCTGTCCAATAATCCAATTCATGTTTTTTGATCATGGATGAAACTGCACGCTGAAGTCGGAAGGAAGGTAAAGCTGGAATCTCTTTGGGCATGTATTCATCGGATGTCCCTTCTCCCCTAACGGCTGCAATGGGTAATATCAAGTCACCCAAACTTAAATTTTTCTTGAGTCCACCGCATTTCCCCAAGAATAAAACGGCTTTAGGAGAAATGGCTGATAAAATATCCATGACAGTCGCTGCCATGGGCGAACCCATTCCAAAATTAATAATGGTGATGTTGTTAGCAGTGGCAGTTTGCATAGGCTTATCCAAGCCTAAAATAGGTACTTGGTATTGGTCAGCAAACATATCGACGTAATTCCTAAAGTTGGTGAGTAAAATGTATTGTCCAAAATCATTAATGGAAGTACCGGTGTAACGAGGTAGCCAATTTTGAACAATTTCTTCTTTTGTTTTCATGTATATTTTTAAAATTGTGATGAAATTAATGGTAAATAGATTAATTTAGAATTTGTTTCAAATAAGCCCAAATGGAGCTAAGTACAAATCTTAATTTAGTATTTCCGACCTTTAATTACAAATTAAAGCAAAAGGATGGAAAACTTTATATTTTCGATGAAATTGCCAAAAAATTTAGACTTCTTACTCCGGAAGAATGGGTTAGGCAACACTGCTTACACTATTTAATTAGCGAACTAAACTATCCTTCGGGACTGATTCAAATAGAAGGTAATTTGAAAATAAATCAGCTAAACAGAAGAACAGATATTCGTATCTATCAAAACGATGGTAGTGTTTTTATGATCATTGAATGCAAAGCACCACATGTAGCAATAACAGACGTAACCTTGTCACAAATTAGCCAATACCAAAAAAATCATGACGCCAAATTTGTTGCCATGACCAATGGATTAGAAATTCAAACTTTTGAAATACAACAACTTAATAAAGAAATAACTTCCAACAATCAATTTCCTTCTTATCTATGAAAAAATTATTTTTCCAAATATTGTTTTTAAGTATCGTTGTGCCTCAAATGGCAAATAGTCAAACCAAGACTAAAGCGACACCTCAAAGACCTGCCTTAGTAGTGGGTATCGTAGTTGACCAAATGCGCTATGATTATTTAAATAAATACAGTAATCGATATTCAGAAGGTGGATTCAAACGGTTGATGCGAGAAGGCCTAAACTGTCAGGATAACCATTATAATTACGCTCCAACGGTGACAGCTGCAGGACATGCCAGTGTGTACACCGGAACTGTTCCTGCTGTTCATGGTATTGTAGGTAACGATTGGACAGATGTTAAAACAGGAAAAAAAGTCTATTGCACAGATGATTCTACGGTAAAAACATTAGGAACAACAGGAAATACAGGGTTGATGTCGCCGAAAAACCTGTGGACAAGCACCATCACCGATCAATTAAAAATTTCACAAAATTTCAAATCCAAAACCATCGCCGTTGCTTTAAAGGACAGAGGTGCTATCCTTCCTGGCGGGCATTTAGCAAATGGCTCTTATTGGTATGATTCCAAGGAAGGCCGATTCATCAGCTCATCCTTTTATTTCAATGAATTACCACAATGGGTACAAGATTTCAATGCGCAAGAATTAGCCAAAAAATATGTGGCACAAGGTTGGAACACTTTGTACCCGATCGAAACATATACACAAAGTTATGTGGATGATAATCCTTTTGAAAGCAAATTACCTGGAGAGAAAAGTCCTACCTTCCCGCATGATTTAAAAGGAGGAAATCCTTTGGAAGTATTGCGCAGTACTCCATACGGCAACACGATCACCAAAGACTTTGCCTTAAAGGCCATTGAAGCAGAAAAATTAGGACAAAATGGTACGACGGATTTCTTAGCCATTAGTTTTTCTTCCCCTGACTATATCGGACATGCTTTTGGTCCTCAATCCATTGAATTGGAAGATAATTATTTGAGATTAGATCGTGAAATTGAAGATATTTTAAAAACTTTGGACAAGAAGTTTGGCAAAGAAAATGTGTTGGTATTTTTAACGGCAGATCATGCCGTGGCAGAGGTACCCGGATTTATCAATAGTAAAAAAATGCCTGGAGGAGTATTTGATCGAAATAAAGCCAATGAGGAAGTGAAGAAAGCCATTACAAGCGAATTGGGTGATTTAAACTTGATAATTGCGGAAGATAACTCGCAATTATACTTGAATCATGCTTTAATGAGTAAAATGGGAATTGATAAAAATAAATTAGGAGATATTATTCGTAAAGCATATCAAAAAGTGGATGGATTTTCAGAATTGATCGATATGCAAAAAATTGGATCAAGCAGCTTAATTTCTAATTACCGAACCTTGGTTGAAAACGGCTACAATCCGGCTAGAAGTGGCGATTTCATGGTATTGCTTAAACCTCAATGGTTTATTGGCTACAAAACAGGAACTACACATAGCACTTTGTATGCGTATGATACCCACGTACCTCTTTTGTTTTATGGTTGGAAAGTTCAACCGAATGAATACACCAAACGAACAAGCATTTCTGACATTTCCACCACTTTGGCCAATTGGTTAAAATGTATGGAACCGTCGGGTAGTATAGGTGCAGTTATCCCTTACAAGTTATAACACATGTCGTTTGATTTAAATAAGATTATTTGAAGAAATTGTCTTATTTTTGTATCAAATTTTTGAACATATTAAAGAATTAATTTATGAAAATTGCTGTTGTTGGAACAGGTTATGTTGGTTTAGTTACGGGGACATGTTTTGCAGAAACAGGTAATCATGTTACTTGCGTAGATATCAATCAAGAAAAAATTGAAATGATGCAAGCAGGTAAAATTCCCATTTATGAACCAGGTTTAGAAGATCTGTTTAAACGCAATTCAGAAGAAGGAAGATTAAATTTTACCACATCACTTTCGGAAGGAATAAAAGATGCCAAAGTAATTTTCTTAGCACTACCTACTCCTCCAGGCGAAAATGGGTCTGCAGATTTAAAATATATTCTACAAGTTGCCAACGATTTAGGTCCATTATTAGAAACCTATGCCGTAATTATTGATAAAAGTACAGTACCAGTAGGTACATCTGAACTTGTCAAAAATGCCATAGGTAAAAATGCAAAAGTCGATTTTGATGTTGTATCCAATCCAGAATTTTTGAGAGAAGGAGTCGCGGTGGAGGATTTCATGAAACCAGACCGAGTGGTTATTGGAACAGAATCCGACAAAGCTAAAGAAGTAATGTCGAAATTATACGCCCCATTGGTTCGCCAAGGCAACCCAATCATTTTCATGGATGAACGTTCGGCAGAAATGACCAAATATGCAGCAAATGCATTTTTGGCCACTAAAATCACTTTCATGAATGAAATTGCTAATTTATGCGAGTTGGTAGGTGCAAATGTGGATGATATCCGAAGAGGTATTGGTACTGATTCTCGAATTGGAAAAAGATTTTTATTTGCTGGTATTGGTTATGGAGGAAGTTGTTTTCCAAAAGATGTACAAGCTTTGGCTAAAACATCGGAAGAAAATGACTATCAATTTCATATTTTAGAGAGTGTCATGCGGGTAAATGAAACTCAAAAAACGAAATTAATGCCTCAAATTAAATCCTACTTTAACCATGATTTAGCAGGCAAAAAAATAGGTATCTGGGGCTTGGCTTTTAAACCATATACAGATGATATCCGTGAGGCACCCGCTTTGTATAACATTGAAGCATTATTGGAATTAGGTTGTGAGGTTCACGTGTATGATCCAGAAGCGATGCCCAATGTGAAAGCGATTCTAGGCGACAAAGTTACTTTTTGTAAAAACCCATATGAGGCGATCGATCAAGCAGATGCCTTATTGATTGTAACTGAATGGCCACAATTCCGTACTCCCGACTTTGATAAAATGGATTCTTTATTAAAAAACAAGGTCATTTTTGACGGACGAAATTTATATGAATTATCCCAAATGAAGGAATTAGGTTATACGTATTATTCAATTGGACGAGGAGTGGTGAGTTGATAGGTAATAGGTAATAGGAAATAGTAGAGTCGACCCTTGCGGTTGACTTAGGTAAGAGGTAAAAGACCGATGGCTGAGCGGAGTCGAAGCCGGAGGTCGTAAGAGGTAAAAGGTAATAGGTAAAAGGTAATAGGAAATAGTAGAGTCGACCCTTGCGGTTGACTTAGGTAAGAGGTAAAAGACCGATGGCTGAGCGGAGTCGAAGCCGGAGGTCGTAATAGGTAATAGGTAAAAGGTAATAGGTAAAAGAAATATAAGAAGAATTATTGTTTGATATAAGTACTTTGTCATAACTCATCAATTATTCAATTTGGTTTTAAGATTTAAACATATATGAAAAGAGTATTAATAACAGGAGGCGCGGGATTTTTGGGTTCGCATTTATGTGATCGTTTTATTAAAGAGGGTTACCATGTAATAGCCATGGATAATTTGATAACGGGTGATTTGAAAAACATCGAGCACCTATTCAAGTTGCCAAATTTTGAATTTTACCACCATGATGTATCCAAATTTATCCATGTTCCCGGAGAATTGGATTACATCTTGCATTTTGCTTCTCCAGCATCCCCTATTGATTATTTAAAAATACCGATTCAAACCTTGAAAGTTGGATCATTGGGTATTCATAATTGCCTTGGATTAGCTCGAGTAAAAAATGCACGAGTATTAATCGCATCTACCTCTGAAGTGTATGGAGATCCATTGGTTCATCCTCAAACAGAAGAATATTGGGGTAATGTGAATCCTGTAGGCCCAAGAGGCGTCTATGACGAAGCGAAACGCTTCCAAGAGGCTATGACCATGGCTTACCATACTTTTCATGGCTTAGAAACAAGAATTGTACGTATTTTCAATACCTATGGACCAAGAATGCGATTGAATGATGGCCGAGTATTGCCTGCATTCATTGGACAAGCTTTACGAGGTGAAGATTTAACCATGTTTGGTGACGGTTCTCAAACAAGAGCCTTCTGTTATGTAGATGATTTGGTGGAAGGAATTTATCGCTTGTTATTAAGTGATTATGCTCAACCTGTCAATATCGGTAATCCAGATGAAATCACGATTAAAGAATTTGGTGAGGAAATCATCAAATTAACAGGAACAAGTCAAAAATTAATCTCCCTTCCTTTACCTACAGACGACCCTAAACAACGTAAACCTGATATCACCAAAGCAAAGGCGTTATTAGGCTGGGAGCCTAAGGTTTCAAGAGCAGACGGACTTAAAATCACTTACGAATATTTCAAATCACTGAGTCCTGAAGATTTACATCGAATGGCAGAGCATAAGGCGTTTTAGTTATTAGGTAATAGGTATTAGGTATTAGGTATTAGGTATTAGGTATTAGTTAGGGGTCTAGTTCTATAAAATTGTTTACAAACCAACAACTATTAACTAAAAACTAATAACTAAAAACTAAAAAAAGGCTGATCTTTCGATCAGCCTTTTTTTGTAAACTATGGTATTCCTCTTAGTTAAAGATATAACGGATACCAAATTGTGCTTGCCATCTTGAACCTAAACCGAAGTTACGTTGGAAAGATTCATTTAAAGGCGTAGTACCTGTACGATAAGGGAAAGTAAATACAGGCTTACCTGTTACTGCATCATTACCTGTAAATGATAATAAAGCTGAACGAATAGCAGATTGACCTAAGCCCCATTGTGGAGAAACATAGTTACCGAAGTTAAATACATCCAAAGTAAATTGTAAAGTATTTCTTTTACCACCAACATTGATGTAAAAATCTTGAATTACTTTAAAGTCAAAACTTGCTTGCCAAGGTAATTCAGCTCCATTACGCTCTGCATATTGTCCACGACGTGAATTCAAATACGGATCGTTTGAGATAAACTTATCCAAATCAGTCCATTGTTGAGCAGCTGTGTAGGTACCTAAATCCTTCAATTGAATTTCAGATTGGCCACGTGGGATATAGATCAAATCATTAGGTTGGCCATCTCCGTTCATATCACCAGAATAGATGTATGAATAACGTCCTGCTGGTGCAACTGAATAAGTAAATCCAAAAGTTGTACTAGCTTTCTCATTCAAATAATTTAAACGATATGATCCATAGGCATTAAAACGATGTGATTGCATATAAGAAGAATAAGACATCACATTTTCATTTGGATCACCTGCAACAAAACGATCTCTCCATTGCGATTGAGCAATTGAACCTCCATCATTGACAGAACGAGAATCTGAATTAGTATAAGCAATAGAAGCAAATAAACCATTATCAAAAGCTTTTGAAACCGTTGCAGTTAAAGCATAAGAATAACCTAAATCTGTATTTTTGATCAAGATAGCATCAGAAATATCTGGACTAGCAGCCGTATTTTTACCGTCTGCAGGAACATTTACTCCTTTGATATTTTTACCATAAATTCTATTGTATACAGTATTGGTTGGAATTCCATTGACTGCCGTCCAATAAATCGTTCTATTATCAGCACCAACTGCCTTTACAGTAGAATTTGGCAAGTTGACATTTTCTAAATAAACCGCATTGATGTCTTTGGTATAAATACCTTCCAAACCAATAATCCAACCATCACCTAAATTTTTATCTAAAGCTAAGTTCGTTCTGAACACTTGAGAAAATTTAAAATTAGGATCTGTAACTGCTAAATTATAAGACGTAGGTGTTAAGGGTAGAGTGACTGCAGGTCGATAAGCATTTACGTCTGGATTGAATGGACGATTGGTAGGGTTTGCACTTAATTCAGATCCAAATAAAACCCCATTGTTTGACAATTGATTTGATAACCAAACATAAGGAACACGGCCAGAGAATACACCTACACCTCCACGAATTTGAGTTTGTTTGTCATCTTTCACATCCCAGTTGAAACCGAAACGTGGAGACCATAATACAGTCGTTCCCGGAAACTTGTTTGTTTGTAATTTAATGCCATCACGGAAAGTTAAAGAGGGAACATAAGTGTTTGTGTATTTTGGCTCATCAAAAGATGGGAATGATGTCGCATCTGCACGTAAACCAAATGTTAGCTTCAAACCTTTTGCAGCAGCTATTTCATCCTGTATATATCCAGAGAATGTACTACCTTTCATTTCAGCAAAAGGAAAATCAGTATAATTAGACCATTGTTGTTGGTATTGATAAATACCTTTAACAGATCCTGTCGTTGCTGAGTTGATGAAATCGTCTATTGAATTAAATTGGTAGCCACCATAATAGTTAGGGGCAAAACCATTTTTAAAAGAATTATCTTCATATGCCAAACCTACTGTATAAACGTTTTTACCTTTATAAATAGTTAAGTTATCAGAGATTTGGAAAATATCTGAATTCAATAAGTTATTCGCGGAAAATGGTTCATAACCAAAAGTAGTTAACTCATTTTTGTTGTTATTACCAATATCAACTGTTGGAAAAGGAGTATTATTTACTGGTGATACACGGTAATCTCGCATTTGCGTATAACCTACTGTTAAGTTATTAGCAACAGTTGAACTAAACGTTGAATTTAATTCAGCGATATATGAATCTAAATTATTGTTGATTCTATAAATTGAACCTTGGAATGGCAAAACTTGAGAAGTTGCTGCTCGACCACCAGTTAAAGATCCAGAATTTGAAGGATTAACATCAGCATATGAACGTAAATAATTGTATTTAACATTCAATTTATGTTTATCTGAAATATTCCAATCCAAACGCAAATTCACTTTTTGCGAATAATTTTCTTTGTCCCAATTCTCATACGCTCCTGGGTCGTAATTATATTTTGATTTCAAGAAATCTTTCAATCGATCTAAATCAGCTGCAGTTGCAATGGATTGATTAGCAGCAGTTGAACCAGGGCGAGTAGCAACCCAATTGGATCCTGGTTGTGTTTGTTTTTCTTGCTCAAATGAACCAAAAATAAATAATTTGTTTTTAATGATAGCTCCACCAATACGTCCTCCAAATTGACCTCTAGCAAAATTTCCTTGTTGACTAACAACGTCTCCAATTTTATTGCCTACTAAACCTTGGTCTGTTCCGAAATAATAACCTGAACCTGTCCAATCGTTTGTACCTGACTTGGTAACAACGTTGATATTGGCACCCGTTGCCATTCCTTGACGAACGTCATAAGGAGCAACCAATACCTGAAATTGGTCAATTGCATCAACCGATATTGGAGAAGCGCCAGCCTGACCACCGATTGTAGAAGATAATGCAAATGCATTGTTGAAATAAGCACCATCTACTGTTACGTTATTGTACAATGAATTACGTCCTGCAAAACTCAGACCATTGGCACGAGGATCCAAACGAGCGAAATCACCTAATGAACGGTTCAATGTAGGTAAAGTAGTAATTTGATTGTTACCAACAGTTGTTGCAGCTCCTGTACGTCCTGAGTTTATGATAGAACTACGAGAAGCAACAACTTTAACTTCTTCCAATTGAGATTGATTTACTTCTAATTTGAAGTTCTGACGAAGTTCTTGAGCTAATGTCAAAACGATACCAGTTTGAACCGACTCTTTGTAACCAATAAATGATACTGTTACTTTATAAGGTCCACCAACACGCATATTAACGATGTTATAGCGTCCATCAGCACGAGTAGAAGCACCATAACGAGAACCTGTTGGTTCATGGATCGCAATGACTGTTGCACCCGGTAATCCTTCTCCCTTTTCATCCAATACCGTACCCGCTAACGCGGCAGTAGTAGATCCCTGTGCGAACACTTGTCCAAGGGGTAATGCCATTAAAAGCGCAAAAAACGCTCCTAGTAACACAGAATGAGTAATAAATCTTTTCTGCATAAATTTGGAATTTAGTTATAAATTGATTTAAATAATTATACCGCAAAATAAACCTAAAAAATCAAATACTCCAAAAACTATTGAAAAGATATTTTTGCCATAATCTATTTAAATTGTTGATTTATAGGACTAAAGCCACATATTTTTGAAATAATTAAACCTAAGTACCACATTTAAGTACAATTTTCGCTTATAATTTAACGAAAGCTTAATTTTTAACTATTTAAAGAATAATTTTACCTTTCAATCTATTGATATGTCGCAAGAAACTCAAACCATTCAACTCACTTCCTATTCGCATGGTGCTGGATGCGGATGTAAAATATCTCCTGAAATCCTTACAACCATTTTGAAAAGCGACGGACCTAAAACTCACCATCCTTTATTAATGGTTGGAAATGAAAGTAGAGATGATGCAGCTGTGTTCGACTGGCAAAATGGAGAAGCGGTTATTTCCACCACAGATTTTTTCATGCCCATCGTGGATGATCCATTTGATTTTGGCAAAATCGCAGCCACCAATGCGATATCTGATATTTATGCCATGGGTGGTTCTCCACTGTTGGCCATTGCTATATTAGGCTGGCCCATCAATAAAATTGCTCCAGAAGTTGCAGCTAAAGTATTGGAAGGCGGTAGAGCTGCATGTGCTGAAGCGGGCATTCCCTTGGCGGGTGGACATTCCATTGACTCCCCTGAACCCATTTTTGGTTTGGCTGTGACAGGTAAAATCAAAAAATCAGATTTAAAACAAAATGATCAAGCCAACGACAATTGTGTCTTGTATTTGAGCAAAGCATTAGGGGTAGGAATCATCACCACGGCTCAAAAACGCGGCATTGTTCAAGCGGAAGATTTAGCATCTGCCGTTAAACAAATGAGCACACTCAATAAACTTGGTGAAAAATTAGGTAAACTACCATATGTAAAAGCGTTGACGGATGTTACCGGTTTTGGATTGTTCGGACATTTAATTGAAATGTGTGATGGATCCAAAGTGAGCGCGAATATTGACATGGGGAAACTTCCCTTAATGCCTAATATAGATTTCTATCTGGAACAAGATTGTTTTCCAGGCGGAACTACTCGCAATTGGTCCAGTTACAAGAATAGAGTCCAATCCGATATTTCAGAGCGAGATCAATTTATCGGTGCTGACCCACAAACATCGGGCGGACTATTAATCGCTGTAGATAAGGCCTTCCAAACTGATTTCGAGGATTTTTTACAGGCAAATGAATTAACTTTGCCATGCATTGGTAATACCATGCCACAAAAAGAAAAAGCCATTTACCTTAGATAATGAAACTGTATTTTAGAAAAGTTGGAGAATCAGGACCTGTAATCATTATTTTACACGGCATTTTTGGATCATCGGATAATTGGTTAGGCATCGCTAAATCGCTAGCTGAAAAAAATCAAGTATATCTGTTGGATCAACGCAATCATGGCCAATCACCATGGTCTGATGATTTCAATTATACCGCAATGGCAGAGGATTTACTTGAATTCATTCATGACCATCAAATTGATCAACCCATCATCATCGGGCACTCCATGGGTGGAAAAGTAGTCATGCAATTCGACCTTAGTCATCCACATATAGCTAAAAAAATTGTAGTGGTTGATATTGCCCCAAAATTTTACCCTGTTCACCACACACAGATTTTAGCTGGTCTAAATAGCATTGATTTAAGTACTTTGGTTAGTAGAACGGCGGCGAGCGAACATTTGAAAAGGTTTGAAGAGAATGAAGGAATTCGACAATTTTTGTTGAAAAATTTATATAGAAATGCCGAACAACAATTTGCATGGCGCATTAACTTAAAAGTAATTACCCAGCACATAGATGTGGTTGGTCATGAACTGATTTTTAAAGATCAATCACATACCCCAGCCATTTTCATCAAAGGCGCCAATTCGCATTACATTCAACCAGAGGATCATCGATATATATCCGAATTATTTGATCATTTCGACATCATTGAAATACCTCAAGCGGGCCACTGGGTACAAGCTGACCAACCCGAATTGTTCTTAAAAGCATTAGAAGAAATCCTATGAAACTGGTATTGATCCCTTGTCCCATTGCAGAAAATACGGCCAATGATGTTTTGCCAGCAGAGGTTAAGCACTTTGTTTCAAAGACAAAGCACTTCCTGGTTGAAAATGTTCGTACAGCCAGAAGGTTTATCAGTGAACTAAAGCTTGGAATAAATATTGAAGAATTAACCTTTGAAATTCTCGACAAAGACAGTCAAAAATCAACGATTAGTACCTACCTAAAAAAACAGTTAGGCCAACATACAGAATTAATCGGCGTAATTTCGGAGGCAGGATGTCCTGGAGTTGCAGACCCTGGAGCATTGGCAGTGAGCATCGCCCAAGAAATGAATATAGAGGTAATACCATTGGTTGGACCATCCTCTATCCTACTTTCCTTAATGGCATCTGGATTTTCTGGACAAAGTTTTTGTTTTCATGGCTATTTACCCATTGAAAAAGGAGCTCGAAGCAAAAAAATTGAAAATTTGCTGAGAGAAGTACAAAAATCTGGACAAACGCAACTATTTATTGAAACGCCTTATCGCAACAACGCAATTTTAGACGATTTAATTACCCAATGTCCGAGCCATCAATTAATACACATTGCTTGCAACATTCAAGGGGAAGGTGGTTTTACTCAAACCAAAACCGCTTTGGAATGGTCACAGCAAAAACCCGATTTGCATAAAAAACCCTGTATATTCTTATTGGGAAGTTAAGCTATTAAGCTATTTCTCGTATTTTTGTTTTTTTAAATTTCCATCGTGATTCAATTAAAAACATTTTGCTTCAATCCATTTCAGGAAAACACCTACCTCCTTTGGGATTCAACAGGTATAGGGGTCATTGTTGATCCAGGATGTTACACCTATGAGGAACGTTTGGAGTTGAAAAATTTTATTTCAGAACAACAGATAGAATTAAAAGCAATCTTGAATACCCATGCCCATATAGATCATGTATTGGGTGTTGAGTTTATCAAGAAAGAATTCAATATTCCATTTTATTTGCATCCCAAAGAGGTTGTTATCTTGAATGATGCTGCCAACAGAGCTCAAGTGTATGGTTTTCCGCATTATCAAGCTGCAGATGTAGATGTTTGGTATACAGACAATGAAATCTTGAATTTCGGTGAAATGAATATTCAAGTCCTATTTGTACCGGGACATGCACCAGGTCATGTGGCATTGTATCTGCAAAATGAGTCTAAACTCATAGCGGGTGATGTATTATTTAGAAGAAGCGTTGGGCGAACCGATTTTCCCATGTGTAATCATAACGACTTGATGAACAGCATCAGAACTCAATTATATACCTTAGCCGATGAAACTGAAGTATTCCCAGGGCATGGCGGTAAAACAAGCATAGGTGAAGAGAAAATACACAATCCATTTATAAAAGGATAAAATGAGCTTTAAAAAAGAAATACCCAATTTATTAACCTTATGCAATCTATTATCAGGTTGTATGGGATTGTATTTTGTTATGCAAGGCAATGTATTATGGGCATCTTACACCATCTTTTTTTCCTTGATTTTTGATTTTCTAGATGGATTTTTAGCCCGTTTATTACATGCCTATTCCGATTTAGGAAAAGAATTGGATTCGTTAGCGGATGTTGTTTCCTTTGGTATTCTACCCGCTTTTATCTTATTCAATTTAGTAGAACAAAGTTGTGGTACTCAATGTACGGTGGGAGTTTTTGGCTTCTACAAACCATTCATGGTATTTTTATTGGCATTAGCCTCTGCTTATCGTTTGGCAAAATTCAATATCGATACTCGGCAAACGGATCAATTCATTGGAGTCCCAACTCCCGCTAATGGACTATTAATCGCATCTTTACCCATCATTATCCATTTTCAACCGGAATATGAATCGCTTATTTTGCAATTCAAACCCTTGTTGATTTATGCGGTCATTATGAGTTATTTATTGGTTTCGGAACTACCCTTGCTGGCTTTTAAATTTAAAACCTGGGATTGGAAAACGAATCAAATCAAATACATTTTTCTACTTTATTGTGTAGGCTTGTTGTTATTCCTTAAATTTGCAGCATTCCCCATTTTAGTAGTATCCTATATTATTTTATCCGGAATCATTTCTTTACTAAATAAAAATACAAAATGAAGTTTTTAGCTGAAATCAATGTAATGCCTCAAAAAGAAATCCTTGACCCTCAAGGTAAAGCCGTTCGAATAGGTTTACAAAATCTAGATATCCATCAAGTGGCTGATGTGAGAATTGGAAAACATATTCAATTGCAATTAGAGGCTGCGAATGAAGCAGAAGCTAATGAGATTGTAACCAATGCCTGCAAGAAATTATTGGCTAACTTGATCATGGAGGAATTTGAATTCACCTTGACTCAAATTTAATATTAAAATTGGCCTGTATGTAACAAAACCAACGTGCAGGCCACTTCTACTTGAATACCCTTAGTTCTTAAGGCGATTTCCAACTCAGGATTCTCTGTACCTGGATTAAAAATAACACGTTTGACTTGCAAGAAGGATAAATATTCCAACAAACCTTCTTGATTTCTAGGCCCTACATACAAGGTAACTGTGTCCACATCGGCCACATGAACATTCTCTGTCAAAATTTCTAAATCCTTAATTTGACCTTTTTTATGCCCTATAAGCACTACTTCGTGTCCCTTCTCCATCAATAAATGGGTGGCGATAAAGGCATAACGTTCAGGATTTGTAGAGGCACCATAAACCAAGACTTTCATAATATTCGTTTGATAACCTGAAATTAAACTAAATTTTAGTAAATTTGAACGTATTTTCTATTCAATAATTAATAATGAATGATTCTTTAGAATCATTTTACCACTATGATAAGTAACGCTCTCCCAATCAAAAACTATTGGAATGAAGTTTGGAAACGAATTGAATTCCCTGAATTTGAAAATGAAATCCACTATGAAATTTCCAATTATGGACGTATCAAAAGCTTTCAAAACTCGCCAGACGGAAAATTAATCACAGGATCCAAGATCCAAGGATATTTTTCTCTCAACATTAAATACAAACAAAAATCGGTCAATAAATATGTCCACAAATTAGTTGCCGAATATTTTGTAAAAAAGCAAAATACGGAAGACCAATTTGTTTTGCATATTGATCATGACAAATTGAACAACAATTATGAAAATTTACGTTGGGGCTCAAGAACCGAAGTAACCAATCATAATAAGCATAACCCTAGCGTTATCAATAAAATTATTCCGAAAAGGACTAAGAATTATAAACTAACCGAAAGTAAAGTTATCATGATTAAGAAATTACTCTTATCAGAGAAAAATCGATTTAAAATGATAGCTAAACAATTTGGAATTACCCACACACAATTAAACAGAATTAGGTCGGGAGAAAACTGGAAACATGTCAAACTCGAAGAAGAAAAAACCCATTAACCCAAATGTTCAAAAAAATAATCATCTACCTTTCTAGCCTATTGGCTTTTTTATTGATTTCATCTTATCTAATTGCCTATTTATACCAAGATGAAATTTCTCAAAAAATAAAAGAAAAGGTAGATGAGAATATACGTGCACAGGTTCAATGGAAAGATGCTTCTTTGCATATTTTAAGAGATTTCCCTAACCTAACCCTGAGTCTTTCTGAATTCCAAATCATCGGAAAAGAGGAATTTAAACAAGACACTTTAGCAAATATTGGTGAATTTCAAATTCAAATTCCACTATTTTCCTACCTCACCAATCATCGATTACAGATCAATGAAATCTACCTGGGTAATGCCCATTTTCATTTCAAAGTACTGAAATCAGGTAAAGCGAATTGGGATATCATGATTCAAAAAGCTTCTCAAAAAGTAGAAAATGAGAAAGATGAATCATTTGACATGAGTATCCAATCCTATCAAATCGAAGAAGGAAATATGTATTATGAAGATCAATTAAGAGGATTTTCAACAGAATTAAACCATATCCAACATCAAGGTAAAGGAGATTTTACCAAAGATATTTTCACTTTGGAAACGGATACCCAGGTAGAGCAATTAACCGTTTCTTTTCTAGGCAAAACCTACCTTTCGCAGGTAAAAACTAGTTTAATTGCTCCCATTGAAATGGATTTTCAACAAATGAAATTCCAATTTAAAAACATTGAATTATTGCTCAATGAATTACCCATCGCTGTGGATGCATCCATTGCCATGCCCGACACAAGTATTGGTCTAGATATTCGATTAAAAGTTCCTCAAAGTCCTTTCAAAAATTTCTTATCCATCGTACCCAATCTTTATTCCCAATCATTTGAAAATCTAGATGCAAGCGGCAACGGTTTATTAACTGCTTATTTGAAAGGAACAATGAATGGCCAAAGCAATCCAGGATTTGGTTTACAGTTACAAATTGCCAATGGAGCTTTTCAGTATCCATCCAAAAAAATCGGGATCAAGCAGGTTCAAGTCGATTTAAACATCCAAAATCCAGATGGGAATTTGGATCATACCAAAATTGATCTGAATAAATTCAATTTGGTGATCAATCAATCTCCCATTTATTCCAACTTAAACATCCAACATCCTATATCGGATCCTGTCATAAATACCACTTTGAAAGGACGAATTAATCTAGCTGAAATAGAACAAATTATCCCTTTGGAGAACATGACCATCAAAGGAAATTTGAATGCCAATTTTCATTTGGAAGGTGCTGTCAGTCAATTTAAAAATGGGAAAGCCAAAGCAAATGGAACATTGGATTTACATGAATTTGTCTATCAAGGAACTTCTCCAGCCTTAATGGTGAAAATCCCAGAAGCCCAAGTAAACTTCCAAGCGAAACATTTGCAATTAGATAAATTCAATTCCCAAATTGGCCAAAGTGATATTCAGGCAAAAGGTTATTTGGATAACTATATTTTGTATTTCCTAAAAAATGATGCATTGAAAGGCCAATTAGAAATACAATCAAAGTTGTTGGACATCGATGAAATGATGAGCTGGATGCCTAAACAAAAAGAGAATCCCTCTATTAAACAAAATAGTGCCATAATACTACCTAAAAACATCGATTTTACGTTACAATCCAAAGTAGACAAAATCAAAGTCAATGGTTTTGTATTGGATCAAACGAAAGGAAATCTGAACATCGCTTCGGAGAAAATCAATTTTGACGAGTTTTCTTTTCACATGTTAAATCATGCCACGTTTATAGCCAATGGATTTTACAGCAATTTTGAACAAAAGAATCCTTTAGCAAATATCAATTTTTCTATTCAGGACTTGGACATCCAAAAGGCCTATCAGAGCTTCTCTACCTTGAGACAATTGGCTCCCATCGCCTCGGCGGCTCAAGGGCAAATGAATCTACAATTTAGCCTAATATCGAATTTAAAAAATGATTTATCGCCTGAATTAAATAGCATTCAAAGTGTGGGCGATTTAGAATTATTGAATGTGAATGTGAGTGGGTCAGATGTAATCAATAAAGTTGCCGAATTAGTCAAATTTGACCAATTGAAAAAAATAGCATTACAACCTACTAAAATTCATTATAGCATAACTAACGGACGATTAAGTGTAAAACCATTTAGTTTACAAACGAATATTGCTAAGATGAACATAAGCGGCTCCAATGGTCTGGATCAAAGTTTAGACTACCAAATTGGAATAGTCTTGCCCAATAACATGATTTCTGAAGGGACAAAAGCGGGCATTAATAAAGAATTAGGCAAATTAGGTATTGGACTTAATGTAGATGCTATCTCAAAATTCATTCAACCAACCGTTCATATCAAAGGTACCTTTCAAAAACCTATCTTGAGTTTAGGAATCAATCAACAAATGAGCAGTTCCAATGCCGGCGTCAAAGATTTAGCCAAAGCTGAAATAAAATCACAAGTCGATAAGGTTAAATTAGAAGCGCAAAAACAAGCAGAAAGAATCAAAAACGATGCGAAAATTGCAGCTGAAAAATGGAAAGAACAAGCCTACCTTGCAGCCGACAAGCTAGTCGAAGAAGCCAAAAATCCACTCGCTCAATTTGCCGCCAAAAAACTTGCCGAAAAACTCAAAAAAGAGGCCGATAAAAAGGCGCAGGCTATTTTGGAGGAAGCTGATAAAAAAGCGGAAGAATTGTTGAAATAGGTAATAAGGTAAGAGGTAATAGGTAATAGGTAATAGGTAATAGGTAATAGGTAATAGGTAATAGGTAATAGGTAATAGGTAATAGGTAATACGTAATAATGCGAATTAAGGGTTAAAAACTAAAATTCAGGATCTTTTCCAATAATTGTGGCTAAATCAAATTTAATTACACATTTCCTGGTCAACAATGCAATTTTCTGTCTAATTCATTTTCTATGGCATTTCTTTTTTTGAAAAAAAAGAAACAAAAAAACTTATTAGTCGCAAGTTAATCCAAGACGAATCAGCAAGCTGACCGATTATCACTTCGCTCTCGGCTATTTTCTTTGACCCTGACGCACATACCCAATGCGCATTGTCAAAACTCCGCCTATCGCCTCTTTCAAATCTTTCGTCGGATTAACCACAAATTCATTTATAAGTCCCAAAAAAGAATAAACAGCGTTGGCTCAGCTGAGTCAAAGCCCAAAGCGGCAAAAAAGAGAAGTAAAAATTAGAAGTTGCAACTCTTAATTCGCATTAATAGGTAATAGGTAAACATCTTACACCATACATTAAATTACGTACAAATTATCAACAAACTTATACGTATATTTGTGAAAAATAGATAATTTTATGGCAGCAAAATTAACATTATACATTGATGAAGAAATTGTTGAAAAAGCAAAAATATATGCTCAAAAAGAGGGCAAAAGCATTTCTAAAATTTTCGAAAATTACATGAAACTACTAATTGATAAAAACGAAAACCAACCTGAAATAAAGATCTCTAAGCGGTTAAAATCATTACAAGGGTCCATAAAAGTTGGACAAGATTTTGATTACAAAAAAGAACTTCAGTCTATACTTTCAGAAAAATACGTAGAAAAAAACAAATGAAAGTTTTAATTGATTCTGATGTAATTGTAGACCTGCTAATTGATAGAAAACCATTTTCTGGACACTCAATAGATCTTTTATCCTTGTGCGAAAACGGAAAAATTACGGGTTATTGGACTCCTGTAATGATTAGCAACATCTATTATATTCTTAGAAAATACACATCAGAGCAAAATGCCAGAACTAAAATTTCCGAGTTGAATTCCATTTTAGAAGTTCTTATGATTGACAAATCGGTCATTCAAAATGCCCTTGAATCTACCTTCAAAGATTTCGAAGATGCCATTCAAAACTTTTCAGCGGAAATACATGAAGAAATCGAAATAATCATCACACGCAACGAAAGTGATTACAAACATAGCCGACTAAGCATATTTTCACCTATCGATTTCCTCAGAATTCATTCTTAAAACAATTGACTAGCAATCGCTCGAACGCTATCTGATTTACTCATGGTGTAGAAGTGTAAAGCTGGCACACCCGCTTGAATCAATTCCTTTCCTTGTTGCACCGCCCAATCTATACCAACTTGCTTAATATCGGCATTGGTTTGACAAGATTTCACCGCTTTTGATAAATCTTCTGGTATTTCTAAATGAAAAATGGATGGTAAAATATCCAATTGTTTGGCCGTTGCCAAAGGTTTGATACCAGGAATAATGGGCACATTAATGCCGATTGCTCGACAAGCCTTGACAAAATCAAAATATTTTCGGTTATCAAAAAACATCTGCGTTACAATATAATCGGCACCCGCATCCACTTTTTGTTTCAAATAATGTAAATCCTCGTCCATAGAAAGTGCCTCAAAATGCTTCTCTGGATAGGCCGCCACACCAATGCAAAAATTCGTTGGAAAAGATTCTGTTTCTTCATGCAACAAAATACCTTTATTCATATTGGCCACTTGTTGAACCAATTCATTTGCATACGCATGTCCTCCCGGTTTTGGAATAAATCGATCCTCCCCTTTTTCTTGATCACCTCTCAACACCAAAGCGTTTTCAATGCCTAGATAATGCAAATCGATTAAAAAATCTTCCGTTTCCTCAGTCGTGAATCCTCCACAAATAACATGGGGTACAGCCTCAACTTGAAATTTTTGCATAATTGCTGCGCAAATACCCAAAGTTCCTGGTCGTTTACGAATAGGAATGCGCTTCAAAACACCTTCTACCAACTTTTCAACATATTCCTCTCTATGGTAGGTCACCTCGATAAAAGGAGGCTTAAACTCCATCAATGGCTCAATATGCGACATCAATTCACCCAAATGTTGACCTTTCATGGGCGGAATAATCTCGATAGAGAATAATGTTTTCCCTTTGGATTCCTGTAAATATTGAGTAATTTTTGTCATACTGTTAATCGTAATTTAATACCGGACTAAGCCATTTTTCTACTTCTTTCAACTCCATTCCTTTTCTTTCTGCATAATCGACTACCTGATCTTTCGCAATTTTTCCTAATCCAAAATACGTGCTTTGAGGATGTGAAAAATAAAATCCAGATACAGAAGAGGCCGGGTGCATGGCATAACTTTCGGTTAAATACATCCCAATATTTTCTTCTGCCTGAAGTAAATCAAATAATTTTCTTTTCTCTGTGTGATCTGGACAAGCGGGATATCCAGGAGCTGGGCGAATACCGACATACTTTTCAGCAATCAAATCCTCGCATGTCAAATTCTCCTCAGATGCATATCCCCAATATTCATTACGCACTTTTTCGTGCAATAATTCTGCAAATGCTTCCGCCAAACGATCTGCTAAGGATTTAACCATGATGGAATTGTAATCATCATGCTCTTTTTCATATTTCTCCAACAATGCTTCAATACCAATTCCCGTTGTAACAGCAAACGCACCGATATAATCGGTCACACCTGTTTCTAAAGGGGCGATAAAATCGCTTAAAGCATGATTAGGCAATGAGCTGGCTTTTTGACCTTGTTGACGCAAATGATGTAACCATTCTTTGGAATCCGATGACTCATCTTTTTTCTGAATGTCATACGAAATGCTTTTGTGCGTTCCATGTTTTTCACAAGGAGTCTCTTGTACATTTTCGACAAAATCATGCAAAATAATATCATCTCCAAAGGAATTGGCTGGATAAAAACCCAAAGCCGCATTGGCAGTTAATAATTTTTGATCGATAATTTCTTTCAAAAGCGTTTGAGCATCATCAAAAAGTTTTTTAGCTTCTTGACCAATAATCGCATTATCAAAAATCTTTGGATATTTTCCTGATAATTGCCAGGTAGAGAAAAACGGAGTCCAATCAATATATTTGGCTATTTCCTCCAAAGAATATGCTTTTAAATATTTCACTCCCAAAAATTGTGGAGTTTTTGCTTCAAAACCTGTCCAATCCAAACCACAAGGTTTTTTACGAGCTTCCGCAATACTTAGGTAATTTTTATCCTTTTGACGGGCTGCATGAGAAATTCTCAAAGCCGCGTATTCTTCTTTGATTTCAGTGAATATTTCATTTTGTGTCAATTCACTTTGCAACAATCGACCTGCCACAGGGACAGAACGAGAAGCATCCAATACGTGAATCACTGGCCCTGAATAATGTGGATCAATTTTTACTGCTGTATGAATTCGGGAAGTCGTAGCACCACCAATCAACAAGGGAATGGTAAAGCCCAAACGCTCCATTTCTTTGGCCACATACACCATTTCGTCCAAAGACGGAGTTATCAATCCTGAAAGCCCAATAATATCCACTTGATGTTCCTTAGCCGCAGCCAAGATTTTATCGCAAGACACCATTACTCCCAAGTCAATTACTTCGTAATTATTACAAGCTAAAACAACTCCAACGATGTTTTTTCCAATATCATGCACATCGCCTTTCACTGTAGCTAATAAAATCTTCCCAGCGGATGAGCTCTCTCCTACTTGCTTTTCAGCTTCGATATAAGGCAACAAATAAGCCACCGCTTTTTTCATTACTCGGGCCGACTTAACGACCTGAGGAAGAAACATTTTTCCTTCACCGAATAAATCGCCCACCACATTCATACCGTCCATCAAAGGACCTTCAATCACTTGAATTGGTCGATCTACTAATTTTCTAGCTTCTTCCGTATCTTCATCAATAAACTCGGTTATACCTTTGATCAAGGCATGTTCTAAGCGTTTATTAACAGGTAATTTTCTCCAAGCATCATCGATAACCACCTCTTTACCAGCCGATTTGACGGTTTCCGCATAATTGACCAATTTCTCAGTTGCCTCTGCATTTCGATTCAACAAGACATCTTCGCATAATTCGCGAAGCGCTACTGGAATCTCATCGTACACGCCTAATTGACTCGCATTCACAATACCCATGTCCATTCCAGCTTTGATGGCATGGTATAAAAAGATGGTATGCATGGCTTCACGAACAGGTTCATTACCTCTAAAAGAGAACGAAATATTCGAAACACCCCCGGAAACTTTGGCATGAGGTAAATTTTCCTTGATCCATTTCGTGGCACGAATAAAATCAACCGCATAATTATTATGCTCTTCAATTCCTGTAGCAACCGTTAAAATATTGGGATCAAAAATGATATCTTGAGGAGGAAAACCTACTTGATCCACCAAAATATCATAAGCTCTTTGGCATATTTCAATCCGTCTTTGGTAGGAATCAGCTTGTCCGGCTTCATCAAAAGCCATAACCACCACGGATGCACCATACATTTTCACTTTATTGGCCAATTCAATAAAACGTTCTTCACCTTCTTTTAATGATATGGAATTAACCACCGACTTGCCTTGAACACATTTTAAACCTGCTTCAATCACCTCCCATTTGGAAGAATCGATCATAATCGGCAAACGTGTAATATCTGGCTCAG
This sequence comes from Aquirufa sp. ROCK2-A2, assembly GCF_054558485.1. Classification (NCBI taxonomy): domain Bacteria; kingdom Pseudomonadati; phylum Bacteroidota; class Cytophagia; order Cytophagales; family Flectobacillaceae; genus Aquirufa; species Aquirufa sp. ROCK2-A2. The sequence continues at coordinate 738,721 of NZ_JBPXKA010000001.1, read as the reverse complement.
CCATCAAGAGATTCAAAAATTGAGGCATCATTTTGACACCATCAATCATTCCTTCATCTAAATTTACATCCAATATTTGAGCGCCACCTTCTACTTGCTCTCTAGCTACATCAAGAGCTTCTTCAAACTTTTCTTCCCGAATTAATCGAGCGAATTTTTTAGAACCCGTTACATTACAACGTTCTCCAATATTGACAAAATTGGTTAACTCGGTAATTTCCAAAGGCTCCAATCCAGATAATTTCTGATTCCTTGAAGTTTCAGGTAAATGATGTGGAGGGTATTTAGCAGCAATATCTGCAATTACCTTAATGTGCGCGGGAGTCGTTCCACAACATCCTCCAATGATATTGATAAATCCATTTTGAAGAAAATCTTCAATGATTTCACCCATTTGCTCTGGACTTTGATCATATTCTCCCATTTCATTGGGCAAACCAGCATTGGGGTGAGCGGAAACTAAAAATGGCGATTTATCGGAAAGCGTTTTAACATAAGGACGCATCAAATCGGCTCCTAATGCACAGTTCAATCCAACAGAGAGCAAAGGCATATGGGAAACAGACGTCAAAAATGCTTCTGTTGTTTGTCCAGAAAGCGTTCTTCCCGACGCATCTGTTATCGTTCCAGAAACCATTACGGGTAAGTAAGGTTTTTCTGGATGTTGTTTAAAATATTGATCAATGGCAAACAAAGCTGCCTTGGCATTCAAGGTATCAAAAATGGTTTCCACCAATAATAAATCCGCTCCTCCATCCACTAAACCACGAATTTGTTCGGTATAGGCTTCCACTAATTCATCGAACGTCACGGCACGATATCCCGGATCATTCACATCTGGAGATAATGACAAAGTCCGATTGGTAGGCCCCATAGAACCAGCCACATAACGAGGTTTATCAGGATTTTTACTGGTGAATTCATCCGCAACTTCTTTGGCAATTTTAGCTGATTCGAAGTTTAATTCATACACCAAATCCTCCATGTGGTAATCGGCCATCGCAATGGAAGTACCTGAAAAAGTATTAGTCTCCGCGATATCCGCACCTGCTTCAAAATATTTGGCATGAATTTCTTTGATAACATCCGGACGAGTTATGGATAAAAGATCATTATTTCCCTTCACTTCGTGAGGAAAATCTTTGAATCTTTCGCCTCGGTAATCGGCATCACTTAATTGATATTGTTGAATTAAAGAACCCATAGCACCATCTAAAACTAAAATTCGGTGTTTCAAAAGTTCTGTAATTGGTGTCTTCTGCATAAAATGTTTTAATAAATCTTTGAAATATTCAAAGAAAGCGAATGTACTAATTTGATAATCTTGTAAAGATACGCATTCATAATTACGAATTATGAATTTGAAGAGAGAAAACTGGAAGAGAGAAGAGAGAAAATGGGAAGAGAGAAAATTCTAATTCTTGTTATTCTTTTTGGGAAAATTCTAATTCAGTTGAGTGAACACTCCCGAACACACCCATTTTCTCTCTTCTCTCTTCTCTCTTCTCTCTTTTCTTATCATTCATAATAAATAAATAATACCTAACCCCTCACCAAGTAAAATCCAATTTTCAGCAAATCCTCTGGATGATCGATTCCGATAGTTTCGTATTGGGTTTCAATGGTTTTAATTTGATATCCATTTTGAATCCAACGAAGCTGTTCCAGCGATTCAGCTAATTCCAATGAAGATGGTTTCAATTCACTTAATTCCAATAAAACATCTGCCCGATAGGCATAAAGACCGATGTGCTTAAAATAGCGATGCTTTTTTAACCAATCTTCTTGAGGAATTCCACGCAAATAAGGAATTGTTTGTCTAGAGAAGTACATAGCAAAACCATGTTCATCAATCACTACCTTAGGTGTATTAATGTTAAATAAGGTAGCGTCATCTTTGATTTCCTTGATGAGCGTTAAAATAGGTGCATTACTTCCAAATTCCGATGTAATTTCTTGCAATTGATTAGGATCTATAAAGGGTTCATCCCCTTGAATATTTACTACATAGTCAATTTCTTCATGTAAATTTCTTAAAACCTCTGCACAACGATCCGTTCCAGAAACATGTTTTTCATCCGTCATCATGACCTCAGCTCCTAAACTTTTGGCAAAATCGTAAATGCGTTGATCATCGGTAGCAATGATGATTTTATGCCAACCGGGCAATTGAGAAACACGTTCAAAAGTTCGTTGAATCATTGGTTTCCCTCCTATTTCAACCAAAGGTTTTCCCGGAAAACGAGTAGAAGCAAATCTGGCAGGTATAACCGCCACAACTTTTTTACCCTGCATAGGACTATTTTAATTATGTTTGAAAGAAATTCACCAAATTTGCGAATAATTTACGGGTAAACCTTTCAAATTCCTTGGAAAAAATTTTCAGGCATACATTTCAGCAAAAAGTTTGGAGCATAGGTTATTTTACCTATCACTCAAGCAATTATTTGTGGATAGAAACCCAAAACGAAAATTCATCTGAATGGCACCTACTGTCTTTGTCGGACCAAAAAATCAGCCAAATCCCAACACCTCAAAAATCGTTAACTTGGATTACTAGCCTTGAACAGATAGGTGTTTTCTGCCAAATTAAATCAGGAAAAAACCCTGGCATCCAAGGAATCGAAGCATATGATTTACTAACAGGCGATCTAAGGTATCGAATCGATTGCCAACATTGGTTGGAAATCAAGGGTTTTAACATATTGATAAGTCACGATCAAAAAAGCTTTTGGATCGATTTGCGAAATGGTAAAATGGTGAAAGAAGAAAGTGTCGACTTCGATTCCATTTCCCATGTACCGAAAGCAACAAACCCCCAACATTACGAAGAGAATCAAGAATATTTCAAAGATTTTCAACTTTTTTTCCAGCAAAAATTTCAAGAAAATATTTCCAAAGGAATTGATTATTGGGAAGGTAAAGAGAAGCTGATTTTTTCTTATTATATTTACCATCAAGGTTGGAAAAATTACCTAAAAATCTGCGACTTAGACTTTCATGTAACCCATGTCGAGTTGATCTCAGAAGGTGATTTAATCGGATACAACACGTTCCAAATCATTGAAAACCAAATCGTTTACGTAACTAACAAGCAGCAAATCGTTGTATATGAATACTAAAAAAACTTCCATTATCTTCCTATTCTGCCTTTTATCTACATTTCTTTCTTTGGGAACAACTTTAGATTCTTTGGGTTTAAAAAAAGAAAATAATAAAACCTACATTCTTTACAAATTGGGACCGAAGCAAAGTTTGTTTTCTATTTTAAAGAAATACAACTTATCATTAACTGAATTTAAACAAGTAAATCCTGAAACGGATATCCCAGTTAAAACAGGTGAAATCGTTTATATTCCACTTCATTATTTAGAAGAAAGTCCGAGCATCTTAAAAAACATTGACAAAACGGTCGCTGCTGATAACAACCCCGCTCCTAACACTCCAGAGAAAACAGCAGTATTAAACGATAAAAAAGTCGAGCAATACCATATTGTAAAATCCAAACAAGGATTATTAACCATCGCGAATTTATACAAGGTAAGCATGGCTGATTTGCGCAAATGGAATAACCTAAGCTCCGATAAATTACAAGAAGGACAACGTCTATTGATCCAAGAACCCAATTTAGATAAGACCAATTTATTGCCCAATAAAGCCGAAAAAACGGTTACAGAAGCTAAAATTGATATGACCATTCCGGCCGCGACAGATACAAAAACCGCTGAGTCCAGCAGTTCTGAAGGATTAAAAAAGACCATTGAAAATGGAATTGCTGAATTAATCGATGTACCCGACAATTCAGGTAAATATTTAGCCCTACACAAAACTGCCCCTATCGGGACCTTGGTATTGGTTAAAAACTTGGCAAACAACCAAAGTATTTGGGTGAAAGTAATCGGTCGACTACCTAATTCAGATTCCAAATTGATTATCAAATTATCTCCAAAAGCTTTTGAAAAATTAAATGCCGTTGATAAACGCATTAGGGCTGAAATCAGTTATTTAGTACAATAAAATGGCAAAGAAGAAAAGAGAAATCACAGCTGGTCATATCATATTTGAGATATTTTTCATTTTATCTTATCCATTTATCGCAGTTTTTTCAGCGCTTGTGACCGTCTTGGTTTGGGTATTTTCCTTACCTTCCAAACTGATATCATTGTTTGGAAGAAAATAATATTGGTATGACAAAGGATTTAGCGGAAATTCTAGAAAAGAAATACGCATTCTTTAATCATCAAAGATTTATCGAACACGATCCCATCCAAATTCCCCATCGATTCTCGCTTTTGCAAGACAAAGAAATCATGGGATTTTGGGTTGCCATTTTATCTTGGGGACAAAGAAAAACCATCCTTAACAATGCGCATTTGCTGATTGACTTAATGGATGGTCGCCCATTTGAATTTATCATGCAACACCAAGAAGCGGATTTAAAACGATTTGAGCATTTCAAACATCGAACTTTTCAATACACAGACACCTTATACTTCATTGATTTTTTCAAAAGGCATTATAGCCAACATGAAAGTCTGGAAAGCGCCTTTTTATTGAACCATGATGTTCAGCACGAAAACATCAAAGAATCATTAATCGCATTTCACAACTATTTTTTTGAACCCCATTACGCACCCTCCCGAACCCGAAAACACATTTCAACACCTGCTAGAAACTCAGCCTGTAAACGAATTTGCATGTTTTTAAGATGGTTTGTGAGAAATGATCAGCAAGGAGTTGATTTTGGTTTATGGAAAAAAATCCTTCCAAGCCAATTAATTTGTCCTTTGGATATACATTCACAAACAAGTGCTGAAAAATTAGGACTGATAGAACCAGGACCTGCTAATTGGAAAAAAGCAGTTGAATTAACCAATAAACTAAAAGAATTTGATGAAAAAGATCCAGTTAAATACGACTTTTCATTATACGGTATGGGAATAGAAGCAAAAACCATTTGGGCATGATTATTACAAAAAAAAGCACACCTCAAGGAGAAATTATTTCACTAGAAAATCCTGTAAGTCAAGAAAAGGCCGTTATTAATGCCACGGTAGGCGCGACATTAATTCAATTAGATTTGGCCATAGATGAGCAAATTGAGTCGATAATAGCCTTACCAGGCTCCGAAAAATATGCCTTGGAGGAAAATCCTTATCACCCAAGTGCCTTATTGGCTCCGTGGGTTAATCGGGTTAGAAATGGGAATTATTCATTTTTAGGACGAAACTATCAATTACCCATCAACGAACCATCGTTCGGTAATGCTATTCATGGATTTTTGGCTAGAAAACCCTTTGTACTTAGCCATGAAGAAAGTCATTCAGATTATTGCAAAGCCACATTTTCGTATAAATATGATGGTCAAAGTTTCGAAGGATTCCCATTTGCCTTTACGTTTGATTTAACTTATAACTTATCCGTCAAAGGGAAATTAGAAATACATTTTCATATCCAAAATCAAGGAAAGGAAAAAATGCCCTTTGCTTGTGGCTGGCATCCCTATTTTGGATTTCAAAATACGGATATCCAAGCATGCGAAGTTAAGTTTTCCGCCATTTCAAAATTCATTTCAGATTCACAAATGATACCATTTAAGTCTGAAACAGTTGACTATCAAAAAGGTGCAAAATTGTCGGATGTGCAACTAGATAATGTATTTTTATTAGAAAAAAGCACCTATCACACAAGCGAATTATCCGATTTAATCCATAACAAATCCATATATATTGGCCATTCGAGTGAAATATTTCCCTACTTTGTAGCGTTTGTACCAGAAGGGTATTCCTGCATTGCTTTGGAACCCATGACTGCCAATACAGATGCATTCAATACCTTGGAAGGCTTAATAAGTTTAGAAGCGAAAGAAGAATTCAATGGAAAAGTAGATGTTTGGGTAGGAAAATCAAGCGCAAGTTAGTTTTCAAATAAAGGATTTTTTAAATTTGTCACATGAAAATAAAAGTCTTCATCCTTTTTTTATGTTCAGTCCAATCACTAAGCGCATACTCATACGATTTCAACAAAGTAGATAGCTTAAAATCAAAGTGGAAACAAGATTTTGCGACAGGGATTAATTTAAATCAATCGAGTTTTTCAGACAACTGGAAATCTGGGGGTAGTAATACCTTTGCGACGGGTTGGTATTTAAATCATACGTCTGTCATTACCAACAGTTCGTGGCGATTGAATAGCGACTTGCAAATGCAAATCGGTTTTTTGCAAAACAAAACACAAAGTTTCCGAAAAAATTTAGATCGAATATATTACGAATTTAAAGCAGGTTATCGTTTAGGGCCTAAATGGGATTTTTTTGGTTCTACCAACTTTCAAACACAGTTTTTACAAGGTTTTGAATATGGTAAGAAAAATGCCTTGGGAGTGCCGGTTGATTCATTGGTGTCGAGTTTGTTTGCTCCAGCCTATTTAACGACTTCCTTGGGTTTTGAGGTACATCCTAGTAAATCCTTTTATTCTCGATTTGGTATTGGTTCATTGCGTCAAACGTTTGTTTTTGATGAAAGAATTTCCAGAGCTGGTCTTTTTGGTTTGGAGAAAAAAGGAGATAATATTAGAAATCAGTTTGTATTATCTATTCTGTTTAATATAGAACGTGACATTTTTGAGAATGTGAATTTAAAAGCGAGGTATTCCACCTTGATTGATTATTTCCACGTCAGTCAACCCAACGGTTTTGTACATCGATTTGATGCCAACATTACCATGAAAGTCAACAAATACATCAATGCAAATCTGCAAGCGATATTATTAAAAGATTATGACCAAGATCCCAATTGGCAATTTTCTCAACAAATTTCCATGGGGGTTCAGTATCGATTAACGAGATAGGTGGTCACAATTATCACATCAGCTTCCCTTCAAAGCAACTAATTCAGCAATGTCTTTACTGAGTTGTCGCACTATATTCCATTTGGCATAAGGACGATAAAAAGCCAGACTTACCTCTCGTTCTAGTTTTCCATCACTTAATTCAATCACACGTTCTATTCTTGAAGGATTCAATTGTCCAATATAAAAACCTGGCAAAACGGTTAAACCTTTGAATTCATCCACCAAATTAATCAAGGCATCAAAAGTATTTGCTTCAAATAATAAATTTTGTGGCAATGATTTACTTTTCTTTAAGCCACACAATTGAATGACTTGATCGCGAAGGCAATGACCTTCCTGTAATAAGAAAATTTTCTGATTTGCTAAGTCCGACTTGGAAATCTTGGTTTGCGATTTGGGTAAATGTCCATACAAATGCAATTCCTCTACATACAACAAATTGGTTTCAATTTCATTGGAAGCAATGGGTGTACTTAAAATACCAATGTCTAATTTACCCTCTTTTAAATTTTTCGTCAGTTCCTGAGTTGTTACTTCATATATTTCAAAAACCAATCGCGGATAATTCTCCACCAATGATTTTAACAGCATAGAAATAAAAGAACTAGCTATGGTAGGAATCACTCCTACCTTGATTCGGCCTTCCATCTTTTGATTAATAGTTTTGGAGGAAGCCATTAAGGCATTTGCTTGTGCTACCACTTGCTGGGCATGAAACAATATTTCTCTCCCACTATCGGTGGCTGTAATCGGATTTGCTTTCCGATCAAAAATGACAATGTCCAATTGCTCCTCCAATTTTTTTACCATGGCACTGAGTGTAGCCTGAGTCACATGACAATAATCAGCTGCTTTACTAAAACTTTTAAATTGTTCAACTGCTAGTATGTACTCTAATTGTTGTATATTCATGGATATAGATAATTTCTATAGCAAATATAGAAAAAATCAGTTTTTTCTATAACACTTGATGGTCTAAATTTACCCGTTCAAAAAATCACAAAACTGTATTATTATGAAAAAACTAATCCTATTGTGTGGATTAATCGCATTTAGTGAATTAAACGCACAAGATTACTCATCGGCACACGGAAGTGGTGCAAATCCACATGCTGCAGGAACAAACCCTCACGCAGCCGCAGGTGTAAATCCACATGCAGGCATCAATCCACATACGGGAATGAAAGCCTCCGCTACTACCAATAAAGATTGGTGGCCTAGTCAATTGAACGTAGGTATGCTTCGTCAAAATTCAGAGAAATCAAACCCAATGGGCCCCGATTTCAATTACATCAAAGCTTTCAAAAGCTTAGACTATTTTGCTTTGAAAAAAGATATTGCAGCAGTATTAACTAAATCGCAAGATTGGTGGCCAGCCGACTTTGGAAATTATGGTCCTTTGTTTATTCGTATGGCATGGCATAGTGCAGGAACGTATCGTTCAGGTGATGGACGTGGGGGTGCTAGAGCGGGTCAACAACGTTTTTCTCCGTTAAATAGCTGGCCAGACAATACCAACTTAGACAAAGCACGTCGTTTGCTATGGCCAATCAAACAAAAATATGGCGATAAGATTTCTTGGGCCGACTTAATGGTGTTAACAGGAAATGTATCATTGGAACAAATGGGTTTTAAAACCTTTGGTTTTGCGGGTGGTCGTACAGACGTTTGGGAGCCAGAAGAAAATGTTTATTGGGGTTCAGAGAAAAAATGGTTAGATGATAAAAATCGTTATTCGGGGGATCGTAAATTAGAGAATCCATTGGCAGCGGTTCAAATGGGCTTAATTTATGTAAATCCAGAAGGCCCTAATGGCGTTCCAGACCCAATCGCTTCGGCAAAAGATATCCGTGAGACATTTGGTCGCATGGGAATGAATGATGAAGAAACAGTTGCCTTAATCGCGGGTGGACACACTTTTGGTAAAACGCACGGTGCTGGACCAGCTTCAAATGTTGGTGCAGATCCTGAGGCAGCGGGCATAGAACAACAAGGATTAGGTTGGAAAAGCACCTTTAAATCAGGAAAAGGAAAAGATGCCATTACATCAGGTCTAGAAGTTACTTGGACTTCAACGCCTACGCAATGGGGTATTGGTTATTTACATTTATTATTCAACAACGAATGGTCTCTTGAGAAGAGTCCAGCAGGTGCCAACCAGTGGATTGCAAAAAATAGCGCTAATATCATCCCGGATGCATTTGATAAAAACACTTTCCATAAGCCAACAATGTTAACAACGGATATCGCCTTGCGTGCTGATCCAGCTTATGAGAAGATTTCACGTAATTTCTTAGATAATCCGGAAGTATATGCGAAGGCTTTCGCAAAGGCCTGGTTCAAGTTAACGCACCGTGATATGGGTCCTAGTTCTACATATTTAGGACCAGAAATTCCGAAAGAAGCTTTGATTTGGCAAGATCCAATACCTGCCTTGAATCATGAAGTTATCAATGCACAGGACATTGCAGGTTTAAAAGTGAAATTATTGAATTCTGGTTTATCCATCAGTGAGTTAGTTTCTACGGCGTGGGCTTCAGCGTCGACGTATCGTCACTCAGACCGCCGTGGAGGTGCCAATGGAGCGCGTATTCGTTTATTACCACAACGTAATTGGGAAGTAAACAATCCTAAGCAATTAGAAAAAGTGTTGGCAGTTTTAGATAAAATCCAACAAGATTTCAATGCTAAATCTGGAAAGAAAAAAGTATCCATTGCTGATTTAATCGTATTAGGTGGTTCTGCAGCGGTTGAAAAAGCGGCTGCCAATGCCGGTGTTAAAGTTGCTGTTCCATTTGCACCAGGACGTATGGATGCTACACAAGCTCAAACAGATATTGCTTCGACTAATTTGTTAGAGCCCATGGGTGATGGTTTCCGTAATTATATGAAAACACGTTATACCCTTTCAACAGAAGAAATTTTTGTAGACAAAGCTCAATTATTAACCTTGACTGCACCAGAAATGACTGTATTAACGGGTGGCATGCGTGCATTGCGTACCAATTACAATGGATCTAATCATGGAATTTTCACCAACAAGAAAGATGCTTTAACGAACGATTTCTTTGTTAATTTATTGGAAATGGGTACTACTTGGAAACCAACTGATGAGTCAAAAGAAGAATACGTTGGTAAAAATGAAAAAACAGGTGCGACGGTTGCAACGGCTACTCGTGCTGATTTAATTTTCGGATCTAATTCAGAACTTCGTGCTCTGGCTGAAGTCTATGCTACCAAAGATTCACAAACTAAATTTGTGAAGGATTTTGTAGCAGCTTGGACTAAAGTAATGAATTTAGATCGATTTGATTTGACCTTTAAGTAACAGTTTAGATAGTTTTGATTTTAGGTTTGAAAGGTCGGATTAATTTAGTCCGACCTTTTTTTTATCCTGCTATATATTTCCCTATCCATGGAATTTTCCGAAGCACTAAAACGATTATCCCAGATGTGAATACACAAATAAATGCAGTTAGTGGAATTCCCACGATCGGATGAAGCATGCTGTGGTAAACGCCCAATTTGGCCAAATAATACAAGACCATAATATGTGCCATGTAAATTCCGTAACTGTATTGACTGATGAAAGTTGAAATAGGTTTCAATAACTTAATTTCCAAGGTTTGATATTTGAAAAACAAGAATATACCGATGGTTGAAAGCAAAACTCCCGGAGCAAAATACAAATAGAAGGAACCTTGTAATTGATTGGCTTTGACGGTTTCGATATAGGCTCCCCATAAGGTGATGGCGGAACCCACAAGAATAGCGATAAGCGAAAATTTCAATGCCTTCTTTGGAGCAAATTCTTTCATTCGTAAATAATACCCTAAAATCAAATACCCTAAATAACCTGAAAAATAAGGTAATTTAACCGTCCAACTAAATCCCCAAAATTCCGCATTATTAATCAGCAAACTGATTAACCATATCAATAAGAAATACTCCAATTCTCTTTCGCTAGCTTTTCTTACCCATTTTCCAATAATTGGGATGAAAAGATACAAACCAATCAACATATAGATGTACCAAAAATGATACGAACTATATCCCTGAAATTGTTTGATTACCCATGCGAGTCCATGACTGAAATCAAAATGTTTTCCCCGATATCGAACTTGCCAATTAAAGAACATATAAACGCAATGCCAAAAGAAAAAAGGCACTAAAATGCGTTGAAAACTTTTCTTTAAAAAAACAGGAATTTCTTCTTCTTTCGGCAAAATCAATGCACCTGAAAGCATCACAAAAATAGGCACACAAAACCGAAAAAAGCCATCATAGAAATTAGCTACCCACCAATGTTCCAATGATACCTTCTCAAATTTGAATAAAATATTCACAGAGGAATGAATAATCACCACTGCCAAAGTAGACAGCACCCGTAAATTATCTAGCCAGAGGATGTTTTTGTTGGGAAGCATATTTTTACTGAAGGGAGAGAAGAGAAAGGAGAAAAGAAAATGTTTGATTTGGTTCCTTCCTATTTCTCTCTTCTCCTTTTCTCTTTTCTCATTTTCTCTTTACTCTCTTCTTATACAAACGGTTGCTTATACCACCTTTTACCGGTCGCAGCAAACATAGCATTGGCTACAGCACCGCCTGTTGGAGGTAAAGCTGGTTCACCTAGGCCGGTTGGTGCAATTCCATTATCTACAAAATGCGCTTCAATATTGGGAACTTCATTGCCTCGAATTAATCGATAATCATTGAAATTCTTTTGAACGGGAACACCTTCCACAAATTCCAAATTACCGAACATCGCATGACCGTATCCATCCACAATGGCACCAAAAATTTGATTGGTCGCTCCACTTTTATTAATCACCTCACCGCAATCTGTCACTGCCGTAATATGTGTAATTTGTGGATTTCCATCTTTTACCTTTGCCTCCGCAATTTGAGCTACATAGGACAAATGGGAGAAGTATACACTAAAACCTTGCTTCACTCCCGCTTTCTTTTTCCATTGCGCCTTCTCCGCAACCTCTTGGATCACTTTGATAAATCGATCTGGCTCGTAAGTAATCTTGCCCACCGGATTCGTTTTGGCACGCTCCAACCAATCCAATCGCATTTGAATCGGATCTTTACCCGATTTCTCCGCTACTTCATCCAAAAATGCCTGTTCCGCATAGGCTAAGAAATTGGTAATCGGTGCTCTCCAAGGACCCGTAGTGATGGCTGAATTTTGATTCACCGATTCAATTAATACATTTTCGATAGCCCCTACAGGGAAATTATCCTGACGAACATTGTTTCCTGCATTTAAGCCCACTCCTCTAAGATAATAAGCACTTACATTTCCTTTTTCATCTATCCCCGCTTTGAAGTGATAACGAACCGCCGGACGATAGGTTCCACCGGTCAAATCATCTTCTCGCGTCCAAATCACTTTAACCGCTTTCTTAATCATCTTGGAAAGTTCAGCCGCTTCCAACGCATAATCATTGCTCAAACGACGACCAAAGCCTCCACCCATTTTTGTCAATTCAACTTGAACCGCACTTTCTGGGACACCGACCAAAGCGGCAACTGCCTTTTGTGCCGATTGTGGAACCTGTGTGGGTCCAGCTAAAAAGACTTCTTTTTCTCTGACATCCGCAAAAAAGTTCATGGGTTCCATTGGGCTATGCGGGATGAATGGACATTCATACGTCGCCTCCACTATTTTAATGGCTTTAGCAAAAGCTGCATTGAAATCTCCATCTTTGCGTTGAACCGTCGCTTTATCGCTTTTCATTCCAGCATCAAACCATTGTTGATGCGTCGAATTACTTTCTTTGGTCACTGGAAAATCATATTCACAAATTAACCTCTTACGGGCTTGCATGATTTCCCATGTACTTTTACCTACAATAGCTACTTTATTTTTGAAGCTTACTACTTCAATGATTCCTGGCATGGATAACACACTTTCGGCTTTGAAGCTTTTCAATGTACTACCAAAAGACGGCGGACGCACAATTTGAGCATAAACCATTCCTTCTTTTTTGTAATCAATCCCAAATAAGGGTTTCCCGCTTAGCAAATTCTTGTTATCAACTCCCTTGACAAAACTGCCAATCAATTGATAATCTTTTCTGTTTTTATAATCAATTTCCGTCGGAATTGGCAACTTTTTAGCTGTTTCAACCAATTGACCATACGCTATTTTTTGTCCCTTGTTAGGTCCAATGACAAACCCTTTGGCTGTTTTACAAAGCTTAGCATCTACATTCCATTCCTGCGCTGCTGCATTCACAAACAACTGTCGAGCCGTGGCACCCGCTTTTCGCAATCGATCCCAAGAATGTTTCAAGGCGCCACTTCCACCCGTTAATTGTCTTTCAAAATTAACCGTATCCAAATTGGCCTGAACCACTTCCACATTTTTCCAATCTACATCCAACTCTTCTGCCACAACAATCGGAAATGCAGTTTTGATCCCTTGTCCAATCTCCGGATTGGGAGAATATAAAATTATTTTTCCCATCTGATCAATGGACAAAAATGCATTAAATCGGCCAGCATCAGCTGCTGCACTTGCCATGCTTACCGGACTAGCCTTTGCTCCAAACCAATCAAAACCCAGTGACAAAGCGGAAGTCAATAGGGCCGTATGTTGTATAAACGATCTTCTCGAAGTTTTCATCCTTATTTCTTTTTAGAGGTGTTTTGTGCAATTTCAGAAGCTCTTTTCACAGCTTTGTGGATGCGGTGATAAGTACCACATCGACAAATATTCCCAGACATTCCATCCGAAATTTGTTGATCAGATGGCTTAGGATTATTCTTTAACAAAGCCGCAGCGGTCATCATTTGTCCAGCTTGGCAATATCCACATTGGGGGACATCCAATTCATCCCAGGCGACTTGAACCGGATGTTTGGCTTGTGCATCCAATCCTTCAATGGTGGTGATTTTACCCCCTTTGACAGAAGATATTGGCATCACGCATGAGCGAATTGCCTCACCATTTAACCAAACTGTACATGCACCGCATTGAGCAATCCCACAACCATATTTGGTACCTGCCAAATCTAAATGCTCGCGTAAAACCCATAATAAAGGAGTATTTGGATCTATCTCCAAACTCACTTTTTTCTGATTAACTGTTAATTCAATCTTTTCCATTCCTAAGGCTATTTGATGAACTATTTTTTACGTTTTTTCTTTGTCTCTTGTATAATTTCTTTGATGCGCAAATTTCTAAAGCGCAACTCAGATCCATGTCCTAAAAACCCAATATGTCCCGTTTTGTTTAATAATCCAGGATGTTCTTTGTGATCGGGTGTTCCATTTTTGGTCGCCTCTGCAATATCTCCATCAACAATGACTTCGCCATTCAAAATGACTTTGATGTGATTTCCTTCTGCAATAACTTCCTCTGAATTCCATTCGCCTACGGGTTTTAAAAAACCTAATTTAGCAGGAATAATTCCATACACAGAACCATGGTATTGATAAGCTTGTAGATTGGCATAAACAGGTGCTGTATTATCCAAAATTTGCAATTCCATACCTTTATAAGCTGCATCGCCGTCCAATGGAGCACGAATACCTAATCCATTGTTCGCACCAGGTGTCAATTGAAAGTCGAATTTCATATGGAAATCACCATATTCTTTTTTGGTGTACAAATTTCCTTTACCTCCTCTGCTTGGATATATGGCCAATTCGCCATTTTCAGGTACATAATCTGTTGTATTTCCTGTCCAATTAAACAGACTACTTCCGTCAAACATGGGCTCAAATCCGGCTTGTTTTTCTTCATCAGAAAGGATATAAGATTTTTGAGGAGCTAATTCTTTCACATAAATATTGCGGTAGGTGATGTGATTCCCATGTGCTTGTAATTCAATGGCATCTGCTGGGAAAATTGGATTCTTGCGGTCCCAATAATTTTCCAAAATGGTATTATCCACTACTTTTTCACCATTTAAATACACCGTTACACGTTCCCCTTGCATGATAATGTGAAATGTATTCCATTCATCAATGGCATTATCCGCCACCTTCAATGGCTTAGATGGATTAATTTGGTTATTGTACAAACCACCTGAACCTACTTGAGCACCGACATTGACACGGGCCAAATCCCACACTTGAACTTGGGGTGAACCTCTTAAATAAATACCTGCGTCTCCATCTTTTTCAATTTTCCAATCTACATACATTTCAAAATCTTGGTAATCTTTGGTTGAGCAAAGATTATCTCCATGTCCCGTAAAATGTAATTCGTCATTTTTTACATACCAACCTTTGTACATGATTTCATCCGCTTTCTTTTGTAATAAAGCCAAGGTATCCGCCTTCATCAATCGGCGCTTTACGGGATTAGCTACTAAACCTTTCCAACCCGATAAATCCACTCCATTAAACATGGAATAAAAACCACGATCCGAAGCTGTTCCGGCAATTGCTTTTTGAGCGGCAGCGCGTCTTTCTGGGTTCGAAAGCGCTGGCAATGCTTCTTGAAGCCACTCTTTGGTCATTTGACTTTGCAAGTCTTTATTCGCTGAATATACCGCCAACAAACCTTCCGCTGCGGTTTCTTTCATGCCAGGTTCTTTTAAACCTTTGTACAAAACACGCAAAGAACTTAGGGTATTGTTTTTAGCCAAATACTCGTACACATTTTCCCTTGTTTCAAAGTTTTTACTCAAATCCAATGCATTTCTAAAACGTAGAACTTGCTGAGTGGGATTTTGAAACGATTTGGAAGTTACATTCACAAAAGCTGCAATGGCATCTTCGTTCAAGGTTTTCTTGGAAACTGTGTATAACCAATCCAATGCTTCTACCTCTTTTACGTAAGGTACCCAATTCAAAGCTTGTTTCGATTTAAGCGCATAGGAAGT
Source organism: Aquirufa sp. ROCK2-A2 (assembly GCF_054558485.1). NCBI lineage: Bacteria > Pseudomonadati > Bacteroidota > Cytophagia > Cytophagales > Flectobacillaceae > Aquirufa > Aquirufa sp. ROCK2-A2. The sequence continues at coordinate 723,023 of NZ_JBPXKA010000001.1, read as the reverse complement.
AATTTTACCTGAATTACCTGGCGTTTTCAATATTTGAACCATACAAGCCTGTAAACTTTTTAATTCATCTGCTTGGGTACAAATCGACAATTTATCTGCAATGATATCAAAATCACGGCCATCTACCCATTTGGAAAGAACAGAATAAGCTGCCGCTCTGGTTTTGTCGTTGGATTGCACCGCTTTCCAAATTTCTGTTTTTACAGCAGGCCATTGGCGAGAAGAACCGTAGATCAACAACATTGATTTTTGACTAGCACTTAACGACGAGTATTTTTTAAATTGAGCACTTAAAAAATCATTGGCACTCACTGTCGTTAAAGCCCCACCCACCAACATCGGATCTAAATCTTCTCGAGCCGCCATGTTCCATACTTTAGCTAAAGCTGCTTCCTTTTGAAGAATCAATAAACTTTTTGCTACTTGACTATTCAATGCCAAACTCCCTGTCACATTGTTTAGGTAATCCAAGGTCCAAGTAGCTTTTTGTAAAGCAGCAAATTCCACAAACTTGCTTTTCTTTTCTTCATTCCACGTTTTGAATGTTTGTGCCAAACCTAAAACATCTTTTTTACTTCCTAACTTGAAATATTTCTTCAAAGCAGAAATTCCAATTTCTAAATTGGATTGACTGTAAATCTTCAATAATTCCGCTGTTGGATTGGTCGATAATTGAGCAATACTTGTCAAGATTTTACTTGTCAATGCCTCATCCAATTTGGCATCTTTATTGGCTAATATTGCTTTTAAAGCCTTGGCGTCTTTGGTTAATGTTAAGAATTGTATATAGGCATCCGTTGCATGGATAGGATCAAACGAGAAATTCACTTTCTTGGCCTCTTGAGCAAGTAGTTGAGCCGAAGCACTTTGGCCCAACTTCGACAAAGCCTTTAAAATTACTTGATTAACTCTAGAATCCGATTGAGGATACAAAGCCTGAATTTTACTTGCCGCTGCTGTTAATTGAATATCCGTTAAAGCTTGAATCGCATGAATTTGGGTACTGGCATCTTTCGACTCCAAGGCTCCTAAAAGGGCAATTGCCACTTTATCTTTGGAATAAGGATATAATTTAGAAAGTGTTCTTGCGGCAGGTCCTGCCAAATAGGTGTTTTTCAAATAAGGAACAATCATCTCCACCGATTCGGCTTGCCCGATGGATTGTAAAGCCTGCATGGCACGTTGTTGTTGCGCCACATCGTTCGACTCTTGAATGATTTTCAAATTGGCTTGAACACGTGAATTGCGTTCTGCATCATTCACATAGACAGGTGCATTCGATTTTTGAGCTTGCGCAACTAAACTTGATGAATTAGCAAAAAGTAAGCCAGCGCCTAAAAGCAATGTTATTTTTATCGTTTTCATTTCATTACATAGTATAAGGTGCACGCATCGGTTGATCGATTAATCGGTTGGCTTCTTCATCACCAACAAATTGCTGCGTTTGTGGATCAAATTTCAAGTTACGGCCTAATCGCATGGCGATTAATCCTAAATTTACCACAGTGCAAGATTTATGTCCATTTTGATCATTCAAAGCAAAGGTTTTTCTATTTTTAACAGAGTCTACAAAATCCGTTTGTTGATCCACTGGTTCTGGAAATTCGGCTAATTTTCTTTCAAAATCAGGAATATCACATTTGAAATTGCGGAACAATTTCCCTTTTGGACCTTCTATATAGGCCACTTTTTCATCTTTGGCTTCTCCATCTAACACGATTTGGCAACCATCTGCATACGTGTAAGTAATTCTTCGAAAGGTTCCCACCGCATCTGCATCTTGCACGGGTGCATCTACTTCAATGTACACAGGACTTGTATCATCTTTTCCTAAGAAATATTGAATCGGATCGATGTAATGTTGACCCATATCTCCCAAAGCTCCTCCATCATAATCCCAATATCCTCGGAAAGTTTGATGAGTACGATGTAAACTATATGGTTTATATGGAGCTGGTCCCAACCAACGATCATAATCCAATTCAGGAGGAACGGGTTGAGCCTGTAAATCCGTTTTACCTACCCAATAAAACTTCCAATCGAAACCTGTATGCTTACTGATGGTCACTTTCAAAGGCCAACCCAACATACCAGAATCAACTAATTTTTTGATAGGTTTCACGGTTGTATTCATTCCGTAAAAATTACTTTCAAATCGAAACCATGTATTTAAACGAAAAATTCGGCCATGTTGTTGAACCGCTTCTGTCACTCTTTTTCCTTCTCCGATGGTCCGAGTCATCGGTTTTTCACACCAAATATCTTTCCCTGCTTTGGCTGCATCGGCTGCCATGATTCCGTGCCAATGAGGTGGAGTGGCAATGTGAACAATGTCCACTTCTGGCAATTGAATCAATTCACGGTAATCAGAAAAAGACTTCACTCCTTTTTCTACCCGATCCAATCCTAATTGCAAATTTTTGGTATCCACATCACACATGGCGACTACCCGTGTTCCTGCATAAGGAATATGCCCTCTTCCCATTCCCCCTGTTCCAATAATTCCTTTGGTTAATTGATCACTAGGAGCTAAATAGCCTTTCCCTAAGACATGACGTGGCACAATACTAAAAGCTGCCAATCCAAGAGCTGAGCTCCCTAAAAACTTTCTACGTGAAATTTCCATAATTAATTAAGCTTAAGCTTACAAGTTAGAATTTTTTTTATAAAAATTTAGACTTCTCTATGGGCTAATTACTTACATTTGAAAATTCAAAACAATCAAACATGAAAAAAATACTTTTTAGCCTATTATTAGCATTCCCTTTTGCCCTTTTTTCTCAATCAAACTGCCCCGAACAAGTGGGGGTTCAATTGTACAGTTTTCGAAATGAAATCCCCAAAGATGTTCCTGGAACCATTGCCAAAATAGCCGCCATGGGCTTCAAAAAAGTGGAATTCTCAGGCACATATGGATTGAGCCTTCCAGAATACAAAAAATTAATGGATCAAAATGGTTTGAAAGTCATTGCGGTCGGTGCCGATTTTGGTGAATTACAAGATCCCATCAAACGCAAAGAAATCATGGACCGCGCCAAATTTTTGGGTTCAAGTTATATTATCACCTATTGGATTGGTCACAATGGAAATGAATTTGGTATTTCAGATGTCAACAAAACCGTTCAGGTATTCAACGAGGCTGGAAAAGAATTTGCCAAAAATGGTTACCAATTCTTGTACCATGTGCATGGCTATGAATTCAGACCTTACAAATTGGGCTATTTGATGGATGAATTGATTCAAAAGACTGATCCCAAATATGTGAACTATGAAATGGACATTTATTGGGTATTCCATCCGGGACATAACCCTGCCCTTTGGTTACAAAAATACCCAACTCGTTGGAAGGCTTTGCACGTCAAAGACCGTAGAATTGGCACTCCAGGAAATCAATTTGGATCAAGTGATGTAGAAAATGATGTAACAGTGGGAACAGGAGAATTGAACATGAAAGACATTATGGAAATTGCCAAAAAGAATGGAATTAAACATTACATGATCGAAGACGAATCTTCTAGATCCATGCAGCAAGTTCCTGAAACAGTGAAGTTTTTAAGCTCGTTTTTCTAAAAACGAATGTTGATTAGGGTATCCGGTTTGCTATACCGTGTAACCTGAACGGCTAATTCACCAGATTTTTTCTTCAATCGTTGGGGAACTGCGACTTGATCGAAAAAATCTGGTTTGGCTAAATACAAATCCATTTTTTTACGACCTGTTTTTTCTTTGACCACTAAAATATAATGAATTTCACTTCTATTGGAAGGATCGGCAAATTTCTTGCGAATCACGCCATCCAGTTCCATTTCACGAATTTCACTTTCCGTATCATACATTTTTTCTGCCCAAAGTTTCGGTAAATACATCTGCAACAATAAACCCACTGCTCCCACCAAAAACAACGTAGAGGTAAAGTTTTTCATTCCAAAAACAGATGTCGAATTACCTGAACTTGACCCACCACCCATGTTACCAAACAAGGGCATTTTGAGTTTTTTTCGGGGCGCTCTTCGCGGCGGTATTGGATTTTCAGACATGTCTTTCAAATTGGGAACACAAATGAAAGGAATTTTGGGGCAACATCAAAAAATAGGGAAGAGGTAAGAGTAGAGTCGACCCTTGCGGTCGACTTAGGTAAGAGGTAAGAGGTAAGAGTAGAGTCGACCCTTGCGGTCGACTTAGGTAAGAGGTAAGAGAGAAAAGTTTTTTTTCGATTAATTACCAGAAAATAGCATAGATAAAATTTCAAAGTGGTAAATTGCGTTTTATATTTAAACACCGCCGAGTAGAGGCACATAATTGAACCAATGATTTCATTAATCAGTAAAACAGTAACCAAGATATTTGGAACAAAATCGGAAAGAGACATAAAGGCTATTTTACCGATTGTAGAGAATATTAAAGCTGAATATGCCCTTTTATCTTCCATTTCGGATGATCAATTGAGATATAAAACAACTGAATTCAAAAGTAGAATCAACGATTTTTTAGCTGATATCGATTCGCAAATACATCAATTGCATGAGCAAGGTCAAGCGACCGATGATGTAGATGAGAAAGATCAATTTTTTCAACAAATTGATAAATTACAGGAAGATCGTAATAAACAATTGGAAGTTGTGTTGATGGAAATCCTTCCACAAGCCTTCGCCGTAGTCAAAGAAACCGCCAGAAGATTTACCGAAAATAAAAAATTAGTCGTTCAAGCGACCACACAAGATAAATTCATCGCCTCCAAAAAATCCAATGTAGTCATTGAAGGCGAACAAGCCATTTGGCACAATCAATGGAATGCGGCTGGGAATACCATCACTTGGGACATGGTGCATTATGATGTGCAGTTGATTGGTGGTATTGTCTTACACCAAGGCAAAATTTCCGAAATGGGTACGGGGGAAGGTAAAACCTTGGTTTCTACGCTTCCATCCTATTTAAATGCCTTGGCAGGAAGAGGTGTTCACTTGGTAACGGTGAATGATTACTTAGCCAAACGTGACTCAGAATGGAACGCTCCTTTGTTTGAATTCCATGGTCTAACGGTCGATTGCATCGACAAACATGATCCCAATACTGAAGCAAGAAGAAATGCGTACATGGCCGATATCACATATGGAACCAATAATGAATTTGGTTTTGATTATTTGCGTGATAATATGGCGAGAAACATCGAAGATCAAGTACAAAGACCCCATCATTTTGCTATGGTGGATGAGGTGGATTCCGTGTTGATTGATGATGCAAGAACACCTTTGATCATTTCTGGACCCGTTCCTAGAGGTGATGAACAAGAATTTGAGTCCTTCAATCCGAGAGTTCAAAAATTAGTTGATGCGCAAAAGCAAATCGTACAAAACTTTTTAGTGGAGGCCAAAAAGCAAATTACCTCCGGCGATAAAAAAGAAGGTGGTTTAGCTTTGTTTAGAGCCTATAGAGGTTTGCCGAAATCCAAACCTTTGATCAAATTCTTATCGGAAAGTGGCAATAAACAATTGTTGAACGAAACAGAATCCATCTATTTAGCAGAAAACCAAAAATTGATGCCGCAAGCAGATGCTCCTTTGTTGTTCACCATTGAAGAAAAAAACAATCAAGTTGAATTGACAGAAAAAGGTTTGGAATTCATGAGTGGCAACACCGAAAATCCAGACTTCTTCGTTTTACCCGATTTGTCCATTGATTTGAATAAAATTGAGAAAAACACTTCTTTAAATGATGCCGAAAGATTAACGCAAAAAGAGCAATTGATTCGTGAATACAATGAAAAAGCGAGTCGTATTCATACCGTCAATCAATTATTAAAAGCTTATACCCTATTTGAAAAAGATACCGAATACATCACGGTAGAGGGCAAAGTAAAAATTGTAGATGAGCAAACGGGTCGTGTGATGGAAGGCCGCCGCTATTCAGATGGTTTGCACCAAGCGATTGAAGCTAAAGAAGGCGTGAATGTGGAAGATGCGAGTCAGACCTATGCGACCATCACCTTGCAAAACTATTTCCGTATGTACCACAAATTAGGTGGTATGACCGGTACAGCCGAAACTGAAGCGGGCGAATTTTGGACCATATACAAATTGGATGTGGTGTCTATTCCAACCAACAGATCCATTCAACGTAAAGATCACGAAGATAAAGTGTACCGAACGGTACGTGAAAAATACAATGCCGTAGCTGAAGAAATTCAAGCTTTGGTACAAGAAGGAAGACCTGTTTTGGTGGGTACAACCTCTGTGGAAAACTCTGAATTATTGAGTCGATTATTAACTATCCGCAAAATTCCACACAATGTATTGAATGCCAAACAACATGCCAGAGAAGCGGAAATTGTAGCTGAAGCTGGACAATCGGGTAAAGTAACCATTGCTACCAACATGGCTGGCCGTGGAACGGATATTAAATTGAGTCCGGAATCCAAAGCTGCAGGTGGTTTGGCCATCATCGGTACAGAAAGACATGAGTCTCGCCGTGTCGACAGACAATTAAGAGGTCGTGCGGGACGTCAAGGAGACGTGGGATCTTCTCAATTCTTTGTGTCATTGGAAGATAATTTGATGCGTTTATTTGGTTCTGACCGAATAGCAAAAGTGATGGACCGTTTGGGCATGGAAGAAGGCGAAGTGATTCAACATTCCATGATTACCTCATCCATTGAACGAGCGCAAAAGAAAGTAGAAGAAAATAACTTTGGTATTCGTAAAAGATTGTTGGAATATGACGATGTTATGAACTACCAACGTAATGCCATTTACAAGCGTCGTCAAAATGCTTTATTTGGTGAAAGATTATCGTTGGACATCATCAACACCTTGTTCGATGTGTGTCAGGATTTATCAACCAACTTCACGAGTTACGAAGAATTGGAATTGAAAGTCATTGATTTATTGGGCATGGAGCCACCATTTGGTGCGGATGAATTCAATAAATTATCGACGGATAGCAAAACAGAAAAGTTATTTACGGCAGCGGAGGCACATTATAAAGCTAAAAATGAAATGATTGCCAATCAGGTCATTCGCGTAGCACAAGAAGCTATTCGTCAAGGATTTTCAGGGATTCAAGTTCCGATTAGCAATGGCAATTGGATGACTGGCATAGTGGTAGATGCGCAAAAGACCTTGGATTCCAAAGGAAAAGAAGTGGTGACAGAAATGGAGAAATTCATTACCTTGACTTTGATTGACCAAGAGTGGAAAGAGCATTTACGTGAGATGGACGATTTAAAACAATCGGTTCAAAATGCGGTATTTGAACAAAAAGATCCACTATTGATTTACAAATTTGAGGCGGTTAACTTATTCCAACGCTTTGTGGCGAGGGTGAATAGTGACACCATTAGTTTTGTGTTGAAAGCGGAAATACCGGAGGTTCATGAAACCAACCAAGCAGCCAAAGCACCGAAAGAAAAGGCTCCGAAATTAAAAACCAGCAAAGACGAGGCATTGTCTTCTTTATTGGGCGGATTAGCTAGTCAAGGCGGAGGAGAAGAACCCGAATATTACGAAACACAGGAAAGAAGCGCAGAGAGAGTTGCACCTCGTCAGGCCATCAAAATTGCAGACAGAAATCAGCGCGTCACCGTTCAATACAAAGACGGATCAATCAAAGAAAACGTGAAGTACAAGGTAGTTGAACAAGACGTAGAAAGCGGCAATGCGGTGGTGATCGCGTAGAAGAGTAACGAAAAGAGAAGAGAGAAGAGAGAAGAGAGAAAAAGTGTTGGCTGTGGCTATCGAAGCCCCACCAAAACCTAATACCTTTTACCTTTTACCTAATACCTTTTCTCTCAATCACACGGTTTATAAATCGCGCCGGTAGCGAAATCAACTACCGCAAATGGCCAAAAAATGATGATATCTGCCACCAATGCCACTGGCCTAATTGCCCGAGAAGGCTTACCAGGTCTTGGTTTAGTGCGCTGGCAGGAACTAATCGGCCCTCCCAACACTGTCGCACATGAAGACAATGACCCGGCTAGCAAAAGCACCGCCAAAAATGTTAAAAGGTATCTTTTCATGGTGATTTAATTTTGTACTTGATGTAATTGTTTTCTTATTTCTATCTCCGCTTTTGGCTTCGAGAGCCTCAGCCAAAACTCTTTTCTCTTTTCCCGTTTTCTCTTTTCTCTTTTCCCGTTTTCTCTTTTCTAAATCACCACAATATCATCCGCATGGGCAACTTCCCCTTGGGACAACATAATTTCTTCTTTGGAATGGCGAACACGGGCAATGGCAATCGGGTTTTTATCCATATCCAACAATTCAATCACCTCCCCTTTTTCAAAATCGCCAATGAATTCCATTACACCCACCGCTAACAAACTTTTTCGAGAACGAATGGCTTTTTCAGCTCCTTTGTCCAAAACTACTTTGCCACTAATTGAACTTCCTGCAGCCAACCATTTTTGGCGGGCCGACAAACTAGCGTCTTGGGCATCAAAAACCGTTCCTATTTCCTCTCGTAAGGCAGAAACAATCCCCTCCTCTTGATCCAAACCAAAAATAACTACCTTAATTCCTAAACGAGTAGCCAAGCGAGTGAATGTCAATTTGGAAATCATTCCTCCTAAACCAGAGCTAGATTTCTCTGAACTGACTACCGATAAAACCGATGAATCTATGGTGGATACATGGCGGATTATCTGACCTTGTTCATCCAATAAACCACCCACTGAGGTACTGATCAATAATTTCTCTGCACCAAATCCCGTGGCAATCAATGTGGCCAATTCATCATTGTCTGAAAATTTCAACTCTATATTACTCACCACATCATTTTCATTGGCAATCGGAATGACTCCGCTTTTCCAAAGTTCCTGATACGTTTCTTTCAATTGCAAAAACTGTTCCCTTTGTGAAAAATGATGTCTTTCACATAAACTTTGCGCTATGGAAATACCATATTTTTGAAAATAATGATTGTATTTAGCTATCAAAATAGGATTCCCTATGGCTGCGGCAGCCTTTCGCTCCGACAAACTTCCTTTGTATTGTTGCAAAAATGATTTTCCAGCTGCTACTGCCCCACTCGACACCAATACAATGTGGTAATCTGTATGCAATTGAGCCACTTGAGAAGCAATTTTCTCCAAGGTTTGCTCATTCACCTCCCCATTGGAATGGGTGATGGAAGAAGAACCGAATTTTATAACTAGGATGGGCTTTGCCATAGTAAATGAATCTCACTCTTTTAAAAAACAACCCTAAGATAGCCTAATTCAAGCAATTTAAGGCAATTGGAACGCGCAATTTTTAGGTAAAGCTTCATGCAATCGTGCCAAATATTCCGTCCGAGTAATTTCAATAGCCCCGTATCGTTTCACATTGTCATTCATAAACTGGGAATCCAATAAGCTAAATCCATTGGATTTTAGCAATTGTATCAAATAATGAAAAGCCACTTTGGAAGAATTGGATTCCAAGGAAAACATGGATTCTCCAAAAAAAGCACCTCCCAAGCAAACTCCATACAAACCACCTACCAAACGCCCTTCTCTATAGGCTTCCACCGAATGCGCTAAACCCATTCGATGTAGCTCCACGTACAATTGTATGATTTCTTCATTGATCCAAGTTTGATCTTCCTCCTTCCTGGGTGCTGCACAATAACGCATCACCTGCTCAAAATTCCCATTAATTTGTATGTCAAATTGCTTTTTGTTCAAAATAGGTTTCAAAGATTTGGAGACACGGTAATTCTCAAAAGGGATAATGGCTCTAGGATCCGGATTATACCACAACACCTCTCCCATTTCATCTGCCATCGGAAAAAAACCCGAACAATAGGCATCTATCAGCATTTCAATTGTGATAATATTTTCCTCCTTCATAAAATTAATTAAACATAAATTGGCATTTTAACAATGAATTAGTGAAATTGCACGCTAATTCCGACAAACTTATGGTGAAAAGCCATTGTTTACAAAAAGAATGTTGATAAAATTAACTCACATACGATTAATTTCTCCGATTCGACGAAGGCGACGATTCATATTTAGAGTATGATATACTCCATATATGTCTCATCTATTTTATCATTTTTATTTGTCGTCATTGAATGAATTCATATACTGTTCAAGTTGCTAGTCAAGAACATTTTGATCTAGCAGAGTCAATTTGCCACGAAATGGCAGAATCTGCCAAAGCCCGAGGCACTGGTATTGCAAAGCGTACACCCGAATATTTAAAAGAAAAAATGTCGGAAGGTAAAGCGATCATCGCTACCGACGATGTAACAGGTGAATTTGTAGGCTTTTGTTATGTAGAAACCTGGCAACACGGAAAATTTGTGGCCAACTCGGGACTAATTGTCAAACCGGATTACCGGAAATTTGGTGTAGCCAAAGCGGTTAAAGAAAAGGCTTTCGAACTTTCTAGAACTCGGTATCCAGAGGCTAAAATCATTGGTATAACGACTTCCCTAGCCGTTATGAAGATCAATTCCGATTTAGGATATGAACCCACGACTTTTTCTGAATTACCCGTAGATGATAATTTTTGGAAAGGCTGTGAATCCTGTGTCAATTATGATATTCTAACCAGGACAGAAAGAAAAATATGTCTTTGCACGGGCATGATTTATGATCCGAATCAAGCAGAGAAAAAAACAGAAGAGGAAAAAGACGAGAAATGGTTATTCTTAAAAAACATTTCCGTGTTCAATACCTTAAAAAAATTCAAAGAAAAATTGTTAATGCCTTTTCACAAAAAAGGAAAATCAAAATAATTATGAGCAAGCCTAAAGTAATATTAGCATTTAGTGGTGGTTTAGATACTTCGTTTTGTGTCAAATATTTGACAGAAGAAAGAGGAATGGAAGTTCATTCAGCACTAGTAGATACAGGAGGTTTTTCTCCAGCCGAGTTAAAAACCATTGAAGAAAAAGCCTATTCGTTGGGAGTAACTTCTCACGTAACCTTGGATGTGGTACAAGAATATTACCAAGATTGTTTGCGCTATTTGGTATATGGCAATGTGTTAAAAAACAATACATATCCGCTTTCTGTTTCTGCTGAAAGAGTATTTCAAGCGACTGCCGTGGCCAAATATGCCGAAAAATTAGGTGCAAAAGCCATCGCTCATGGTAGTACTGGCGCTGGAAACGACCAAGTTCGCTTTGATGTGGTTTTTCGAATTTTGGTTCCTGATTGTGAGGTAATTACACCAATTCGCGATTTACAATTATCTAGAGAAGCGGAAATCGAGTTTTTAAAATCCAAAGGAGTTGTTCAAGAATGGCACAAAGCCGCTTATTCCATCAATAAGGGATTATGGGGAACATCTGTCGGAGGAAAAGAAACCTTAACCTCCAATGGTTATTTACCGGAAGAAGCCTGGCCGACACAATTGACCAATCACCAAGCCCAAAAAATCACCTTAGAATTTGAAAAAGGGGAATTGGTTGGATTGAATGGTAAAAAATCGGAATCAACAGTAGCTGCGATCCGAGAATTGACAGAAATAGCAGGTGCCTATGCCATAGGTAGAGATATTCACGTAGGAGATACCATCATTGGTATCAAAGGCCGTGTAGGATTTGAGGCTCCTGCACCTTTGATCATCATCAAAGCACATCACTCTTTGGAAAAACATGTATTGACCAAACATCAATTGTATTGGAAACAAAACTTGGGAGATATGTATGGAACCTTGTTGCACGAAGGACAATTTTTAGAGCCTGTCATGCGCAACTTTGAAACCTTCTTGGAAGATACACAAACGAATGTCACAGGTACCGTACATGTTCAATTATCGCCGTATCAATTCCATATCTTAGGAATCGAATCGAAATACGATTTAATGTCATCGGTTTTTGGTGCATATGGAGAAATGAACAAAGCTTGGTCGGGTGATGATGTAAGAGGATTTTCAAAAATCGTTTCTAACCAAACGATGATACATAGGAAAGTGAATGAGTAGAATAGGTAATAGGTAATAGGTAATAGGTAATAGGTAAAAGGTAATAGGTAATAGGTATATTTCTCTTTTCTCTTTTCTCTTTTCTCTTTTCTCTTTTCTCTTTTCTCTTTTCTCTTTTCTCTTTTCTCTTTTCCCTTTTCATAATTATAAAAGATGAACGCAAGAATAGGAATTATTGGTGGTGCGGGGTACACTGGGGGTGAATTATTGCGAATTTTAATCAATCATCCTTTGATTGATGTCGCATTTGTGCATTCCAATTCACAAGCGGGTAAACCCGTTTATCATACCCATACTGATTTATTAGGCTCCTGTCATTTACATTTCACGAAAGATATTTTCCCAGTTGATGTCTTGTTTTTATGCTCAGGACATGGCGAGTCGAAAAAATTCTTGGCAGCTAATGAAATAGCTTGGCATACCAAAATTGTGGATTTAAGCACTGATTACCGAGATGAATCCGAAGGATTTGTGTACGGTCTAGCGGAATATCAAAAAGAAAAAATCCAATCGGCGACAAAAATTGCTAATCCAGGTTGCTTTGCTACTTCCATTGAATTAGCGATGTTACCTTTGGCCAAAAATGGATTGATACATTCAGCCATTCATGTTTCAGCAGTTACAGGTTCTACCGGTGCGGGACAAGCCTTGTCGAGTTCTACCCATTTTTCTTGGAGAAACAACAATGCAAGTATCTACAAAGCCTTTAATCACCAACATTTGACAGAAATTGGTGCAACGCTAAAGTTCAATGAGGTAACTCCCAAAGTCAACTTCATTCCTTACCGAGGTAATTTTTCAAGGGGAATCATGGCAAATGTATACACCGATTACGCAGGAACATTAGAAGAAGCAAAGGATTTATATGAGTCGTTTTACCAAGATTCACCCTTTGTTTTCATCAGCGAACAAGCCGTGGATGTTAAGCAAGTGGTGAATACAAACAAATGCTTTTTGCATTTAGAATTACATGAAGGCCAATTATTGGTTACCTCCGTGATAGATAATTTATTAAAAGGCGCATCTGGACAAGCTATTCAAAACATGAATTTAATGATGGGATGGCCAGAAGACAGTGGACTAAAATTAAAGTCTATTGGATTTTAAAAAACTCGAATGAGTCGAAAAAAGAAGAATTATGAAATTATTTGACGTTTATCCACTTTATCCCATAGAACTTGTCAAAGCACAAGGCTCAAAGGTTTGGGACAAAAATGGAAAAGAATATTTAGACCTTTACGGAGGTCACGCGGTTATTTCCATCGGGCATTCGCATCCCTATTACGTGGAAAAAATGACCCAACAATTAAAAAACATCGGCTTTTATTCCAATTCCATCATTATTTCAGGACAAGAAGAATTAGCTGAAAAATTGGGACGTATTTCTGGTTATACAGACTACAACTTATTTTTAACCAATTCAGGTGCAGAATCAAATGAAAATGCCTTGAAATTGGCATCCTTTCATACAGGAAGAAAAAAGGTCGTAGCCTTCAGTCATGCCTTTCATGGCAGAACAGCCGGAGCAGTAGCAGTAACAGACAACCCGAGCATAGTGGCTCCTCTCAACGATACATCTCATGTCAGTTTTTTACCATTTAACCAGTTAGAAGGCTTAGAAAATGGAATAACGGAAGAAACATGCGCGGTCATTGTGGAAGGAATTCAAGGAGTTGGTGGTATTCAAGTAGCTAGTGATGACTTTTTGAAAGCCCTAAGAAAACGTTGCACTGAAACAGGCGCTATGCTTATTTTAGATTCTGTACAATGTGGTTATGGAAGATCAGGCAAATTTTTCTCCCATCAATTTGCAGGCATTCATCCCGATATGATGACCACTGCCAAGGGAATGGGAAATGGATTCCCAATCGGTGGTGTGTTAATTTCCCCTGAAATCAAAGCCAGTTACGGACTTTTAGGGACCACATTTGGTGGAAATCATTTGGCTTGTACAGCAGCCAATGCCGTATTAGATGTCATGGAAAACGAGAAATTAATGGCTAATGCGGAAAAAATAGGCGACTATTTACTCCAAGAGTTGAAAGGAATTCCAGGAATCAAAGAATTAAGAGGAAAGGGATTGATGATTGGAATTGAATTGGAACAATCGGTTGGACCTGTGAGAGATACGCTTTTAAACAAAGAAAATATCTTTTGTGGTTATGCAGGAAAGCATACCTTAAGACTACTTCCAAGTTTAGGAATCGACCAAAAGATAGCAGATCAATTCTTAACAAGTTTAAAAACGGTATTAAATTAATTGATAATTTAAGTCCCGAATAAAATAAAGGCTTGCTTTTTCAGCAGAAATGTAATTATTTTGCGTTTCTTTTGACTAAGATATAGTCGAGAAAATAGAGAAACCAAAAAAGTAAATAATAAATTTTCAATGGCATTAATTACAAAAATTAGAGAGAAATCGGGTGTTGCAGCAGCAGCAATTGCGATCAGTTTAGTGTTGTTTCTTGTAGGAAGTGATATTTTTCAAGGTAAATCATCCTTATTTGGTGGTAATTCTCAAGAGATCGGTCAGATTGCTGGAGAAAGTATCATGATTGCTGATTTCCAAAAGAAAGTGGAAGAAGCTACAGCCAATTATACTGCGCAAACAGGAAAAGGACCAGGAGAACAAGAGCAATCCATGATTCGTGATCAAGTTTGGAACCAATACATTTTAGAAATTGCATACAAAAAAGAATTTGATGCTTTAGGAATTAAGGTTTCGGATGAAGAATTAATTGACATGGTTCAAGGAAATAACATTCACCCTTCTGTTCGTCAACAATTCACGAATCCACAAACTGGTCAATTTGACAAAACTTTTGTGATTCAGTTTTTGAAAAACTTAAAAACCATGCCTGTTCAACAACAACAAGCTTGGGCTAATTTTGAAAAATCTATTTCTCAAGATCGTATTCGTTCTAAATATGAGAATTTGATTCGTCAATCTACCTATGTAACACAAGCAGAAGCTCAAAAAGAATATCAAACACAAACAGCAAAATACAATGCTCGTTTATTATATGTTCCTTTCTTCTCCATTCCTGATACAACCATTAAAGTAACAGATACACAATTAGAGGAATACTTAGCGAAACACAAGGATCAATACAAAGGAGCTAACACACGCTCTATTCAATATGTAACATTCCCTGTTATCCCAACTCAACAAGATACCGTAGAGTTTTACAATTCAATCAAGAAATTAGCGAAAGATTTAGCGGTTGCTCCTAATGATTCAGCATTTGCGATGTTAAATTCAGATGTTCGTACACCTTATTTGGTTTCTTATTCAGAAATTCCTGAGCAAGTGAGAGGTCAATTAGCTACATTCCAAGTGGGTGGAATTTATGGTCCATTCAAAAATGGTTTAACATATTCGATCTACAAATACGGAGGTGTTAAAAAAGACACTTTGTTCACCGTTCGCGCAAGTCATATCTTAATTGCACCAGCCAACAAATCTGATTCAGCCAAAGCACAAGCGAAACAAAGAGCAGAAGCTATTTTGACACAAATCAAAGGCGGAGCGAATTTCGAAACATTGGCTCAAATGAATGGAATGGATGGAACTGCTCAAAATGGTGGTGACTTAGGTTATTTTAAGAACAATGGTTCGATGATAAAACCATTTGAAAATGCAATTTTCGGATTCAACGGAACAGGATTATTGCCAGGTGTTGTAGAAACTGACTTTGGATTCCACATTGTGAAAGTAACGGATGCAAAATCCAACACTAGCTACAAATTGGCAGCTATTAACAAAACCATTGCACCATCTCAATCTACTTTAGACCGAGTTTACACGCAAGCAGATTCTTTTGCTAATTCCAATGGTACTTTAGCTGCGTTTGAAGTTGCTTTGAAAAAAGACAAGAATTTAATCATGATGCGTGCGAACCGTTTGGCTGAAAATGCAACGAGCATTAACAACCTAGCAAATGCACGTGAAATTGTACGTTGGGCATTTGATGATAAAACAAACGTAGGTGATGGTTCTCAAAAAGTATTTGAACAAGATAACCAATACATCATTGCTTACTTAAGTGGCAAAACAGAGAAAGACAATGTTAAAGTGGAAGATTTCAAAGAGGAATTAACGGCTGAAGTAAGAAACGACTTAAAAGGCGAAAAAATCTCGGCTAAATTAGAAGGCATCAAAGGTTCTTTGGAACAAATTGCTCAAACATACGGTGCAGGAGCTTTGGTTGAAACAGTAACAGATATCAGTTTAGCATCAGGTTTATTGAATACGGCTGGTCCGGATCCAATTGCCTTAGGTCGTATTGCTGGTTTGAAAAATGGAAAACGTAGCAAAGTGTTTACAGGAGAAAATGGTGTTTTCATCGTTGAGAAAACCGGTGGTGCTCCAGCTCCAGCTTTAGCTGACTACTCTAATTTCAAAAATCAAATTCAATCGATGGGTGTTCAAAGAGCATCATTCTTCATTAACGAGGCGATTAAAGAGAACGCAAACATTGTTGATAAACGTTCGAAGTTTTATTAATAGGTAAGCTATTTATCGAAGAAAAGCATTCTGAAAGGAATGCTTTTCTTGTTTATACCGTACATTTGCAACATGAATTTTGATCTAAAAAAATATTCTTGGCTGGTCATTCTCTTGGTGGGCTTTTTGTTTATTTTCATTAGTCCTTATTGGAATCAACGATTTGATTTAAGTGAAGAAAAAAAATTCACTTTAAGCGAATCAAGCATTCGGGTATTAACACAATTAGACGGCCCAATCAAAATCACTGTTTATTTAGGTGGAGATAATTTACCGGGCGGATTTAAAAGATTGCATCGTTCCTTGATTGATATGTTGGAGGATTTGAAACAACATGCTAGCCAAGATATCATCATTGAGCAAGTCGATTTATACAAGGATTACCCGAATGAAAAAAATAGGCAATCCTTAATTTTTGAACTCGATTCGCTTGGGATCCCTCCTACCAATATTGTCAATAAAGAAGAAGGCAAACAAGTTCAATTATTGGTTGTACCCGGTATTACCATTGAAAAATCAGATCGATTGGTGGGTGCATTATTACTCAAGGGAAACCAGCTAGCTTCTTCACAAGAAGTATTGAATCAAAGCATTGAAAATCTGGAATATGAAATAATTCAGGCTGTCAAATCTGTTCAAACTATTGAACGGAAAAAAATTGGTTTCTTTCTTGATTATAGCAAAGTACCTGCGGTCAAGCAATTGGACCTCATCGCCAGTTTGAAAAAACAATATGATTTATATCCGGTGGATCTTCATCAATCGCCAACATTAGCTGGACTAGATGCGTTTTGTGTAATTCAACCTTCCAAAAAATTTAGTAAATCAGATTTATTTAAAATTGATCAATTCTTGGTTAAAGGAGGAAAAGGCATCATGTTCATAGAAGGAACCCGTGTGGATACCGTACAAAATCAAGGACTGGTCTTTACTCGAGTAGAAAATGGATTGGAAGAATTATTGTTTCATTACGGTTTGAGGTTAAACTCCAATTTGGTCAAAGATGCTCAATTGTGTGGCGCGATTCCTTTGGAAGTTGGAAACTTTGGCAATAATCCTTCGCTGGAATTAATGCCTTGGCCAGCATTTCCACTTCTTATGGCGAATCCCAATTCTGTTATTACCAAAAATTTGGATGCCGTTTATGCCAAATTTCCATCGAGCATCGATACCGTTCAAGGTAGCCCATTGAAGAAAACAATTTTATTAAAAACGAGTCCATATACCCAAGTACAAAATGCACCGGCTACACTCCCCTTTTCTGCTTCAGGAAATGAATTTGATCCAGCAAAATACAAAAGTGGTTCACAGGCTATTTCCTATCTATTGGAAGGAAACTTCATTTCCCTTTTCAAAAATCGTTTAGCACCGACGGACACCTTATTGAAAGGCTTTGTACAAGAAAGTAAGAACAGCGGAGGATTAATTGTCGTAGGCGATGGAGATGTTCCTCAAAATGGAATTGACCCTAACACAAAAGGTCCAATGCCATTGGGATTTGACCCTTTTTCTAAACATACCTTTGCCAACAAAGATTTAATTTTAAATGCCTTTAATTACTTATTGGATGAAAACAAAAGTTTGTTGGCCAGAAACAAATCGATTCGTTTAAGACCGTTAGATAAAGAAAAAGTACAAAGCGAAAAACGCTTTTGGCAAGGACTCAATATCATCGTTCCTATCCTTTTTGCAGGAATTATCAGTTTATTGGTAATCCTTTACAGAAAGTATCAATTCAATAAATAAAACCTTTGGTATAATACCTAAAATATTTTAACTTCAAGGTTTAATTGCAAAACTAGTCAATCTAAAGAATCAACATTAATTCTTCAATCATAATGAAATTTAAAGTAGCCTCAAACGTCTTACTCAAACAAATCTCCGCTATCGGAGGTGTTGTGGCAAGTAATCCCATATTACCCATTCTAGAAAACATCTTAGTTGAATTAGAAGGTAATCAACTAATTCTGACGGCTTCTGATTTACAGACAGTTATGACCACTCGTGTGGATGTGGATGGTTCTGAAAATGGTTCTATTGCCTTGCCTGCCAAACTATTATTGGAAACATTAAGAAGTTTACCAGAGCAACCGGTTACCATTTCTGCCGATCAAGGTACTTTTGGCGCTGAAATTGCAACAGCCAATGGACGTTTTAAATTAAGTGGAGAAAATCCCATTGATTTCCCTAGAATTCCAGAAGTTAGCAAAAATCAAACCATTGTGCTTTCTGCCATGACTTTGGGAGAAGCGATTGCCAATACCTTATTGGCGGTTTCCAATGACGATATGCGCCCTGCAATGACAGGCGTTTTGGTTCAAATGACAGGAGATCACACCAATTTTGTTGCTACAGACGGTCACCGTTTAGTTAGATACAGAAGAAATGATATCAAAACAGATTCACAAAGCAGCTTAATTTTACCTAAAAAAGCTTTGGCATTATTAAAATCAACTTTGCCATCCGATGATACGGAAGTAAAAGTAGAATTTAGTCAATCCAATGCATTTTTTAGCTTCCAAAGCTTTCAATTAATCTGCAGAATCATTGACGAACGTTTCCCTGAATACGAAAATGCTATTCCAAAGCAAAACAATAATATTGTAACCATCAATCGTTTGGAATTCCTTAGCTCTGTGAAGCGTATTTCGATTTATTCCAACAAGACCACACATCAAATTAGATTGAAGCTTACAGCGAACAAATTAACGCTTTCTGCAGAAGATTTAGACTTTTCGAACGAAGCAAATGAGGTTTTGGCTTGCGAATTTTCAGGAACAGACATGGAAATTGGATTCAATGCCAAACTTGTATCGGAATTATTAGGTAACCTAAGTGCTAAATTCGTGGATATCAAATTGAGCGAACCGAATAAGGCGGGATTAATCATACCATCTGATC
Source organism: Aquirufa sp. ROCK2-A2 (assembly GCF_054558485.1). NCBI lineage: Bacteria > Pseudomonadati > Bacteroidota > Cytophagia > Cytophagales > Flectobacillaceae > Aquirufa > Aquirufa sp. ROCK2-A2. Next base: position 703,700 of record NZ_JBPXKA010000001.1, on the reverse strand, counting down.
AAGATGAAAGTGAAGATATTTTATTATTGGTTATGCCCGTTATGTTAAATTCTTACAACTAAAATCAACCATGAAAGCTACCCTATTAAGCATTGTATTCTCATTAACATTTGTGTTGGCTAGTCTGGCGCAAGATGCACCTCAAGGTGTAGAATTTTTCAACGGTAGTTTTCGTCAGGCTTTAGCGAAAGCTAAAAAAGAAAATAAATTAATCATGTTTGACGCCTACACAACTTGGTGTGGTCCATGCAAGATATTAAAATCTAAGGTTTTCCCTGACAAAGAATTAGGTGCTTATATCAATAGTAAATTCATTTCAATTGGTGTAGACATGGAGGCTGGAGAAGGTCCTGCATTAGCTAATATGTATCCATTGGAAGGATACCCAACCGTTTTCTTTTTGGATGCCAATGGGAAAGTCAAAAAGAAAGTGTTAGGCTTACCTCAAGGAGGTGCAAAAGAATTGTTGGCCATTGCCAAATCAATCAAATAAATCAACTAATTCGTTGATGATCAATATCCTTTGGGTGCCCACTCAAAGGATATTTTTTTGTCAAATAATTCCTATATTGAAGCAATAAACTTATTTACATGGATATGCTTTCGATATTTTCTACACTTTGGAATGAAGTCATACAATTCTTAGGAATTCACGCTATTTTAGAAATCATTCAAACCCATGACTACGAAGCTTTACGTACATGGCATGGTATTAAGGCAATGATATCGCCCATTTTGCCGCTAATCCTTCTAATCGAAATCATCCGAGCCATTGTTTACAAAAAGTTTAAAATTGATAATTACAGAACTCCTTTTTTTATTTTTTTAGGAAATCGGGTGATTTCTCGATTTATTTCCATTGCGGCGGTGTCTTATTGCATGGCAACATTAGAACCATTTGCACTCTTCCAAAATGAAATGACATGGTATTGGTTCATCTATTCTTATATCGTTTGGGAGTTCGCTCATTTTATATATCATTACTTGGCTCATAAGGTACGCTTATTTTGGTGTTTACACTCAACCCATCATGCTCCAGTTGATATGAACCTGTTTGTTTCCAATGCCCACTTTTTTTTAGAAGCTCCGTATGCGGATGTGATACGTACCAGTATTTGCATTTTAGCGGGCGTCAATCCAGCCATGCTCTTTGTCGTTATGTTCATTGATGGTACATGGGGGACATTTATTCATGTTGGCGAAAATATCATGAAAGATGGAAGAATGGGATTTCTTAATAAAATACTATTAACGCCATCCCACCATCGAGTACATCATGCCAAAAATACTTTATACATGGATACGAATTTTTGTAATTTGTTACCGATTTGGGATAAATTTTTTGGGACTTTTCAACATGAACAAAACGAAATAAAGATCGAATATGGCATTACCAGAGCATATAATCCACAAAGCTATTGGGATGTATATTTTGGTGAAATAGTCCTTTTAGGCAAAGATGTGTACCATGCACCAGGTTTAATGAATAAGTTAAAATATATATTTTGGGCACCGGGATGGAGTCACGAAGGTGAATTAAAAACAGTAAAATTCATGAAAAGTCAGGAGCAAAAAAATAAGTAGAAAATTACGGAAACCTTGTAAAATCACAATTTTTTAAAGTGTTGAATGGTGTAAATTTGAAAAAAAACAATTACACGTGCTTATTAATCCACTAGAAACTCAAATTATTCATGAACTGATTTCAGACCTCAGTTCCAACTTGGTTGATAATAATCATCAAGAACAATTGGCCGCCGAAGGAATACTTGCTTATAAAGATCCATTTGAGTACATCCAAAACAATGAAGAAAATCTGGGATGGATCACCATATCATTGGAAACTGCTAGTCAGTTTATCAGTTCCTCCATTCCAGCTCTCGCACTTTCGCACAGCCTAGTTAATAATTTAAGTGATTATTTTGTCAATGGTTATGAACTAGATAATATTCATTTAAAAATTAAACAGAAAATTCAAAACAAGAGATTCCCTGAAATCGATCGTTATTATAAAACATTCAGATCAACCAATTCCAATAAAATTGCCATTCATTCGTTTGATCGATACAAAAGTTGGCTCAAAAAACAAATCGACAAAGTAAATCCAGAATTAACCATTGTTTATTTTGACGATTTATTCAATGATAATTTCTATTTATGTTTGATAAAAAAAGAAAAAGCTGAAAGAATTTTAGCAAATTGCCGTTTATTAGGCATTCATATCAAACAATTGTAACACTTTGAAACCACAACAATTACTGCTTTGCTTATCCTTAGGGATTTCTTCATTCATAACCACCGCGCAAAAGTCTACTACAGTAGGGAAAAATAAAGATAATCATGGCTGCATTGGCTCCGCAGGTTACCAATGGAGCATTCTTCGAAATGAATGCGTGAGGTCTTTTGAACAAAAAATTCAGTTAAAAAACCGAGACAAATCCTACACTTGTGGAATTATCCTTTCGGCAAACCAACAAAAAGCGGAATTATTTTGCAAAGAAGGTCATTTTATATTGACCTATTCTTCAAAAGCAAAAGCTTATCTCCATCAAAAAATTAATTGGCAATTAGCTAATCAAAACGGAAAATGGATGATAAAAGATGCTCAGGGAAAAATGATTTACCAAGATTAAAATTAGCGTAAATCATTGATTTCGACACCAGGATAAGCCTTCTTATCAAAACTAAAAAACTTATCATCTGCACCTGCATTAGGTGTTAATTTAGTCACTTTAAAGTTTTGTTTTTTTCCCGACTTATTCACGATAGTCCACTCTTTGACATTCGAATCAAATTTATTGATTTTAATGCTAATTTTTTGCACCTGTGCCGACTTCGCATTGGGAGCTAGTTCGATGGTTGCTACCGAACCCGCATCGCTTATAAGACTCATCTTATAAGCCTTTTTATCGAAGGTGTAGATTTTAGCAGGACTCAAATCGCCTTCGCTAGGATCAAAATTTGAAATATTAACTTCGTTGATTTCCTTGATGTATGTTGAAACCTCTTTACCATTATTGAAAATTTCTTGTCCCGAAGTTTTCAAACGAAATTTATTTCCTTTCACGGTAATAGTCCCGGTCATTGGTCCTCCACCCTCTGTTTGGTAGCTAAAGTTAGCAGCAAAAGAAGACATCGATTTGTATTTTTTCTGCATGCCATCTATGTAAGAAATGGCTTTGTTTGCTTGTGAAAAAGCAAAACTAGAAATGGTTAATAGGCTAAAAATGATTACGTACTTTTTCATATCAGGGATAAACTATAAATTTCTTAACAATTCTTCTAAACTAGCATCATCCTTCACTAACACTTCTCTGGCTTTGGAACCTCCAAAAGGTCCAACAATTCCAGCTGCTTCCAATTGATCAATTAAACGGCCTGCTCGGTTGTAACCCAACTTAAGCTTACGTTGAATCAAAGATGTTGAACCTTGTTGATGCATCACAATTAAACGAGCCGCCTCATCAAAATATTGATCTCTATTACTTGGATCAAAATCGCTACGCTCTTGTCCTCCCACCTCATCGGAGTCGGCCTCTGGTAATAAATAGGCAGATTGGTAACCTTGCTGATTACCAATAAAATCACAAATATCTTCCACTTCAGGCGTATCTACAAATGCACATTGCAAACGAATAACCTCAGAACCCATCGACAATAGCATATCCCCCATACCCACCAGTTGATCAGCACCTCCAGCATCCAAAATAGTACGAGAATCAATTTTAGACATTACTTTAAACGATAAACGTGCTGGGAAGTTTGCTTTGATGGTACCCGTAATAACGTTTACACTAGGGCGTTGGGTTGCAACCACCAGGTGAATTCCAATCGCTCGGGCTAATTGTGCCAAACGTGCAATGGGATGTTCAACTTCTTTACCCGCTGTTAACATTAAATCAGCTAACTCATCAATCACCAAGACGATATAAGGCATAAAATCATGCTTGTTCGGATCCAATCTTCGATTAACAAATTTTTGATTGTATTCTTTCAAATTCCGACAACCTGCGTCTTTTAATTTATCATAACGCAAATCCATTTCTTTACACAAGGAATTCAAGGTTGCAACCACCTTTTTCGTATCGGTAATAATCGCCTCCTCTGAATCTGGCAAGCAAGCTAAAAAGTGTCTTTCTAATTTATTAAACAACGAAAGTTCCACCTTTTTGGGATCAACCAAAACAAATTTTAAGGTAGATGGGTGCTTTTTGTAAATCAAAGATGTTAAGAGCATGTTTAAGCCAACAGACTTACCTTGCCCAGTCGCCCCGGCCATCAATAAGTGAGGCATTTTAGCCAAATCAGCCACAAAAATTTCGTTGGAAATATTTTTTCCTAAGGTAATAGGTAAATCAAAATTACATTTTTGGAATTTTTCAGATCCAATCACCGCACGAACAGGAACCATTTCTCGGTTCTTATTGGCCACTTCAATACCAATAGTACCCTTTCCTGGCATTTGTCCAATGATACGAACACCCATGGCTGCCAATGAAAGAGATAAATCATCCTCTAGGGAAGTAATTTTACTTACACGCACACCTGCTTTGGGAACAATTTCATAAAGCGTTACCGTTGGCCCGATGGTCGCTTCAATTTTTTGAATGCCAATACCATAGTTTAAAAGAGTTTCAACAATTTTCTCCTTGTTTTCCTTTAATTCATCCATTGTCACCTGAGTCGTCTGATTTTTTTGATCATACTCCTTTAACAAATCGATGGTAGGGAATTTATATTTAGGCAAATCAGCTGTCGGATCATACAATCCCAACTTAGCCACTAAATCATTTGCGGTAATTTCACCACTTGGCGTAGGTAATTCATCGGCATCTTCAACGGTATCGGATTCGGTGGCAACTTTATAGGTAAAGGTCAAATCCTCTTCTGGAATCTCCTTTTCAGTGAACGAAGAATCAACTTCTTGGGCTACTATTTCTGGAATATCTGCCACTTCTATTAATTCTGGAACCTCCTCCACTTTCTTTTCTGGAGGTAAATGTGGTCTGAAAATAGATTCATCGTCATTGTCTTCACGATGTGAAATATCTTCATCATCCAAAAATTCATCCTCATCCAAATCTACCCCTATTGGAGCATTTAGATCATCTTCCACAACAGCAGCTCCTCGGACTTTTTTACTTCGTGATTTAGGTCTTGGATTCAATTGGTAAAAAATGATAATAAAGACAGCCCCTAAAAAAGCAATGACAAAGGGAGATAAATAGCCAATTAATTGCTGAAGTTTTTCATTCACAAAATAGCCGTAGCCACCTCCCAAAGAATGTGGTAAATCAAATTGATACACAAAAAAACCAATCATCACACTTCCCCAAACGATATAAAACAATATTTGCCATGTTAGAGAACTGATTGGGACAATTTCTTTTTTGTAAGCCAAACGAAGAGCTGCTAAATAAAATAGAGGAATTAAAAGAAAGGAAGATATCCCAAAAGTCTTGAATAAAAAGAAATGAGCCACTTTGGCACCAAATAATCCTGCAATATTTTTAACAGGAATATCACTGCCCGCGATCAAATCCATTGGACCTAATTCCACCTCGCTTTGATCAGAAATACCATAGAAAATGCTAGAGCCAAAAGAGAAAAGCAACAAGGTTCCTATCACAAAAAGAAAGGAGGCAAATAAGAATTTACCCTGATTAGAATGTAATTGTTGCTTATGTAAAATTTCTTGCTCTTCGTCAAAATTCAATTGAAGCGCTTTGGGTTTACCTGTAATCTGTTTTGCCATCTAGCGAACACTGGTTTAAAAGGTTTAAATTACAACTATTTAGTCCGATTTACAAAAGAAATTACAGACCTGCCTCCAAAATTCCTTGATTAATTTCTTTGATCAATCCAGGACCTTCGTAAATAAATCCGGTGTAAATTTGAACTAAACTTGCACCTGCTTTCAATTTATCAATGGCATCTTGGGCGGAATGAATTCCACCAACTCCAATGATGGGAATTTGACCATTGGATTTTTTAAACAAATACGCAATCACCTCGGTGGACCTTTTGGTTAAAGGGCGGCCACTCAATCCACCCATTTCACATTTTAAATCGGATGTCAATCCCTCTCTAGATAAGGTGGTATTGGTGGCGATGATACCTGCCAAAGCAGTTTCGGTGACAATTTCAATAACATCATCCAATTGCTCATCACTTAAATCAGGTGCAATTTTCAATAATATAGGTTTTGATTTGGCTTTAGCATTATTCAAATCTTGTAAACTACTCAATAATTTTTTCAAAGGTTCTTTCTCTTGCAAGGCTCTCAAATTAGGGGTATTCGGAGAACTAACATTCACCACAAAATAATCGACCCAATCGAATAAACTCTCAAAACCTTGTATATAATCATCATCCGCCAATTCATTGGGTGTAATTTTATTTTTTCCCAAATTCCCTCCGACGATCACTTTGGATTTACGGGCCTTCAATCGACTTTTCATGGCCTCTAAACCTTGATTATTGAAACCCATTCGGTTGATGATTGCCTCGTCTTGTTGTAGACGAAACAAACGAGGTTGAGGATTTCCATCTTGTGCTTTTGGTGTAACAGTACCAACTTCAATAAATCCAAAACCTAATTCAGCAAATTCATCAATCATTAATGCATTTTTATCAAAACCAGCTGCTAAACCGACAGGGTTTGGAAATTTAATTCCAAACAACTCTCTTTCAAGCTTGACATTCTCCATGGAATAGATCGAGCGAAAGACGGATTTAACAAAAGGCACTTTCATCATCATCCGAATGGAAGTGGCCACAATTTCGTGCGCTTTTTCAGGAGAAAAGAGAAAAAGTAAAGGTTTGACAATTTTTTGATAAATCATTGAAAAATAAAATTCTTTATAAAATCAAAATTACAAAAATCAAACATAGATAATGGAATATGCCAAGGAATTAATGCAAATAAATAAGGTGAAATAAAAATAATCCAAATTTGAGATGGTCAATTCAAAAATAATTCTAATTTTAAACATCCTTCAAGGAAATCAAGCATTTAATAAACTATCAAGCCTATGTTAAGCCGTGTTGCCAATTCCATCTATTGGATGAATCGCTACATCGAGAGAGCCGACAATTATGCCCGCTTTATCTCGGTTAATTTTAATCTAGCACTGGATTTACCTCCCAATGTTCCTGAGCAATGGGAACCATTGATTGTGGCAACCGCTGATCATTACAATTTCTTTGAGCATTATCCGACAGCCAATCGAGAAAATGTATTGCATTACATGACCTTTGATATCAAAAATCCCAATTCCATTTTGTCTTGTTTATACAGTGCGAGGGAAAATGCCAGAACGATTCGAGAAAGTATTTCCAAAGAAATGTGGGAATACGTCAATCAAATTTATTGGAAAGTCAAAGACCGGGTAGAGGGAAGCAAGAACTGGGAGATATCTCGCTATCAAGGTTTTTTGGAAGAAATCAAATCAGGAAGTCAATTGTTTTATGGCATTGTAGACTCAACCATCACCCGTGGAGAAGGTTGGCATTTTGGACAATTGGGTAAGTTATTGGAAAGGGCCGACAAAACGACTCGTTTTTTGGACGTGAAATATTTCACACTTTTACCGGATATAGATGCCAATGGATCGCCATTGGATTTATTGCTTTGGTCTGCTGTGTTAAAATCCGTATCTGCTTACAATATGTTCCGTCAACAATACAAAGGAATTAACCCAAGCTATATTGTCGAATTCTTAATATTAGACAAGAATTTCCCGCGCTCTGTTGTCCATTGTCTCAAAGATGCAGAATCATCCTTGTATGCTATTTCTGGAACATCTTTTGAAAATGGTTTTTCCAATTTGGCTGAAAAGAAATTATCCAAACTTTTGTCAGAAGTTGAATTCACAGAAATCGATGATATTTTAACAACTGGTTTGCATCAATTTTTGGATAATTTTCAGAGCAAAAACAATGAAATCGGACAAACGATTTTTAGTACCTATTTTGATTTAAAGCCGGTAAATTGAATCCCGCTTTAAAATTAATGTTGTAATTTCGACCAAATTTATAATTGCCAATGACTTTTTGCCTAGGTATTACCGTTAAAGAAGGATTAATTGCGATTGCTGATACGAGAATAACAGCAGGCAGCGAGATGTATTCCAATAAGAAAATCTCGATCCATGAAATCAATCAACATAGTTTGTTTATCATGACAGCGGGCCTCCGCTCAGTGAGGGACAAAGCGGTGACTTATTTCAATCACACCATTGAAAAAGAAGAACATACGTATGAATACATGTTTGAGGCGGTAACCACATTTGGAACCATGCTTAAAAAAGTTGCTTTCGAAGACAAAGAGACCTTAGAAAAAGAAGGATACAACTTTAATTTACATGCGATTATTGGTGGTCAAATGCCAAAAGACCAAGAACATAAATTGTTTTTAATATTTCCTGAAGGCAATTGGATTGAAATAAACGATGGATTGAAATATCAAATCATTGGAAATTCGAATTATGGTAAACCTTTGTTGAATCGGAATTTAACGCATGATACACCCTTGAAAGATGCATTAAAAATGGGGTTTCTTTCCTTTGATGCAACACAAGTAAGTACCAATGATGTTGATTTCCCCATTGACGTGGTTGTGTATGAAAAAGATAGCTTTAAGGCCAAGGAAATCAGATTGTACAAAGAAGATATGCAGGAAATTTCAGACGAATGGAATTTAGCTTTGAGGAAATCCTTAGAAAGTATTGATGAAGGTTGGATGAAAAACCTCATTTCTTTGTCTGAAAAATAACCATGATCGCTCAAATAAAACATCAATTACGCTATAAATATTCGGAGCCAGTGGTATTAGATCCTCATACGATTTACCTACAGCCAAGAAAAAGTGCATTACTAACCATTCTTGATTATTCCTTAGCCATCCATCCCCGCCCTGTACAAGTTTCTAAAAACCTAGATCCAGAAGGGAATACCCAAAACATTTTATTCTTCAAAGATCCAACAGAGGAATTAAGCATTACCATGACGGCCAAAGTGGAAACGACCGAATTCAATCCTTTTGATTTTGTTTATTTCCCGTTTGATAGCAAATCGCTACCGTTAACATATAGTAAATCCTATCAAAAAACGCTTTCGCCCTATTTAGGATTGGAAGGAGTAAGTACCATTGTGGAACAGGTGGCTCGCCAAATTGCATCCGATGTTCAATGGAAAACCTCTGAGTTTTTGATGTCATTAAATGAATTTATTTATTCCAATTTCGCTTACGAAATTCGTGAAGAAGGACCACCCAATACACCTGAATATACTTTAGTAAATCGAAAAGGGACTTGCAGAGATTATGCCGTACTTTTCTCCGCATTTTGTAGAGCTTTGGGTTTAGCTACACGATTTGTCAGTGGATATTATACGGGCATCGCACCTGTGGATGTCCCTAATCAAAGTCATTATTTACATGCTTGGGTGGAAGTATATCTTCCGGGAGGAGGTTGGAGAGGTTATGATCCTACTCAACACGAAGTTGTATCTGGAAATCATATCCCATTAGCCGCTTCTTGTTTAGCCGAAGAAATCACACCTGTTTTTGGATCCTATCGCGGTTCGGCTACCTCCCAATTAGAAACGCAAGTACACATTCAAAGGATTTGATTGGTTTTAGAAATCACCTTCTTTTAGAACACAGCTTTTACCCAATACCTTTTACCTATTACCTATTACCTTTTACCTATTACCTTTTACCTATTACCTATTACCTCCTACCTTAACCGACCAACAATTGGGCCAATAGATAATCAGCAATAAGAATGGCTATACAAGAATTGGTTACAGCAGCGGTGCTCGACTTACCTACCTCGTAAGCACCACCATTGGTATAGAAACCTTGAAAGGAAGAAATTGTGGCAACAATAAAGGCAAAAACAAGCGACTTCACTAAGGCGAAAAACATATAATCACCTTTGAAATTAAATTGTAAACCATGAATATAAGCTTGAGGAGTGATAGCGCCTGTCAACCAACCTGCCACATATCCACCCATAATTGCTAAGAAACAAGCCAATGTAACCAACATAGGAAACATTAACATAGAAGCAATGATTTTGGGTAAAACCAAATACGAACTTGAATTGATACCCATCACTTCCAAGGCATCAATCTGCTCGGTGATTCGCATGGTACCTAATTGACTCGCGATATTAGAACCCACTTTACCACTTAACACAACACAGGTAATCGTAGGCCCCATTTCCAAAATGGTTGAATCTCGGACAATTAAACTAATAATATATTGCGGAACAAAGGGATTATCCATATTTGCAGCGGTTTGCACGCAAGTCACTGCTCCTAAAAAGGTAGATACAATGGCTACAATAAGCACGGAACTAATACCAATGTCAATACACTCTTGCATCACCAAAGAAAAATAAACCCGAAATTTTTCAGGATTTGTAAATAGCTTACTCAGGAAGATTAAATATTTACCTAATTTTGACATGCGTAAATAAAGATATCGCTTTAAGTCTCAAAGATAATGAACAAATCCGTAGTAATCAGTGGAGGAAGCCAAGGAATTGGCAAAGCACTTGTAAAAAAATTTATTGCCGAAGGTTTTAAGGTATTTACTTGTGCCCGAAAAAAGCAAGGTTTAGACGATTTACAAGCCGAATGCCAAAGTGATTTATTGAAAACTTTTGTGGCCGATTTAAGCAAAAAATTCGAAGTATTGGCCTTTGCAGATTGGGTACTAAGTCAAGAAAATAGCATTCATGTATTGATCAATAACACAGGTGTTTTTCTTCCGGGACAAATACAAAATGAAGAAGATGGTATCATTGAAAAACAAATTGAGACCAATTTGTACAGTGCCTATCATTTAACAAGAAAACTACTACCACAGTTTATTTCGAATCAATCTGGCTATATTTTCACCATTTGTTCCACTGCTTCCATCACTGCATACACACATGGTGGATCCTATTGCATTAGTAAATTTGCCTTATTGGGTTTCACCAAAGTACTGAGAGAAGAATTGAAAAATACGGGTGTACGGGTAAGTGCTGTACTTCCTGGAGCTACATTAACCCAATCTTGGGATGGCGTAGATTTACCCAAAGAAAGATTTATACCGGCTGAAGATATTGCAAGTACGATTTTTAGTGCTTATCAAATGTCTCCATCCACTGTCATTGAAGAAATATTAATTCGTCCCCAACTGGGCGATATTTAATTCCGTCCTATGCAACCATTAGCTGAACGAATGCGACCTTCCAATTTGGAGGATTATATTGGACAAGATCATTTAGTGGGTCTAAATAGTCCATTGCGTAAAGCCTTGGAGGCAGGACACTTACCTTCTTGTATTTTATGGGGGCCTCCCGGAGTGGGTAAAACCACCTTAGCATCATTGATTGCCAATTCACTTAAAAGACCTTTTTACACACTTTCTGCTATACAATCTGGTGTTAAAGAAGTAAGAGAAATACTGGAATTAGCCAAAAGAAACAAGATCTTTGACAGCCCTTCACCTATATTGTTCATTGATGAGATTCATCGATTTTCCAAATCACAGCAAGATTCTTTGTTGGGTGCGGTAGAAAAAGGAATTGTTACTTTAATCGGTGCTACTACCGAAAATCCCTCTTTTGAAGTTATTTCAGCCTTGCTTTCGCGTTGTCAAGTCTATGTTTTGGAATCGTTGAAAGAGGAGGATTTAGCAAAAATGTTGACCAAAGCGATTGCAACAGATTCACTTTTTCTAGGCAAAAAAATCGACTTAAAAGAAACCGATGCACTTTTCCATTTTTCAGGTGGCGATGGTCGTAAATTGTACAACTTATTTGAATTAATTGTTTCTACAGAGAATAGCCCCAATATCAGTATCACCAATCAATTAGTCACCGAACGATTACAAAATAATTTGGCCTTATATGATAAAGACGGGGAACAACATTACGATATCATTTCTGCCTTTATCAAGTCAATACGAGGTTCTGATCCTGATGCCGCCATTTACTGGTTGGCAAGAATGCTTTCGGGAGGTGAATCCTTGGAATTTATTGGTCGTAGATTATTAATTTTAGCATCTGAAGATATTGGTTTAGCTAATCCAAACGCCTTATTACTAGCACAATCATGCTTTGAATCTATCCGAGTGATTGGAAATCCTGAATCTCGAATAATTTTAGCTCAAACTGTTATTTATTTAGCCACTTCCGCGAAGAGCAACACCGCTTACCAAGCCATCAATGAGGCCATGCAGTTTGTCCAACAAACCGGTAATTTACCAGTACCCTTGCACTTAAGAAACGCACCTACCAAATTGATGAAAGAATTAAATTATGGGGCAGCCTACAAATACCCTCATAATTATCCGGGTAATTACATTGATCAAGCATATTTCCCTAAATTGGATCAAATTCCACAATTTTATCGCCCAGGACAAAACCCTGCGGAAGAAAAAATAGAGGAAGGACAAAAAAGGAGAAAAAAAGAAAATTAATCGTGGCACTCCATCATTAATAAAGCCCCAGATTCATAGGTTATTTTGACAATCCCATCCTTTGCTGATTCATTACTGGAACTAGTTTGAAGTCCTAAAGCCAATTTATCATGATTCAATTCGTACAACAAACCTGTGCTTTTTACACCAAAAGCTTCTCCCAAGGGCATAATAGACAAAGGTGTGTGGGCTGGGTACCACTTTTCAAAAATGTTGGGCAAAGGATAAATAACCGAATAATCATCAATCATGACAATTTTCAAAAGGGAGGAATATCGGACCATGGAATGGAAATTATTGAGTGTGTGATCCATTCGTTTTCCTGTAGCCCAAACTACATTCACTGCCGAATGCCCTTCTTCCAATAAATAATCAAACGCCTTTTCTAAATCGGTTTTATCTTGATGGGGAGTAAATACTTTTTTAAATGGATAATGATCAACATCAAATCCATCGATTGATATTTCACGATCAAAATCACCTAACCAAACATCTACTTTAATTCCCAATTCCAACACCCTCTCTAAAGCACCGTCCAATACAACTACAGTGGGTGTCCACTCAAGCAATTGCCCTATCAATTCCATGGAACACATTTCCCCATTGGCAATGATGAGTGCTGGTTCTTGCTTTTCACGAATGATATGATGGGATGACATACTAGGCTTTGAAATCGGATTTTCCACCCGTTTTGTACAATAATTTTGTTTCTTGAATAACGATACCCTTTGAAACTGATTTACACATGTCGTAGATGGTTAAAGCAGCAACACTCGCTCCCACCATCGCTTCCATTTCAACTCCGGTTTTTGCTGCCAAACGACATACACAATGAATGACCAAAGAATCTTCTTGCACTTGAATATCAAACTGACAAGCATCTAAGCCCAAAGGATGACAAAGTGGAATTAAATCAGCCGTTTTTTTGGCTGCCATGGTTCCAGCTAAGATAGCAATTTGCAAAATACTCCCCTTTTTATTCTCCCAACCTTGTTTTTCAAAATGTGCAATAATTTCATTCCCAAGAAAAACAACAGATTGCGCTTTTGCTTCACGAACTGTTTCAGATTTTAAACTCACATCCACCATACCTGGCTGGCCGGTAGGGTCTAAATGGGAAAATGGATTATTCATGCCTATTTATTTAGAAATCGAAAACAAAAATACATTAGAATGTTTCATTTTACCGATTTTTTCACAAATTTATATGTGTGAATAAATCCAACATGATCAGTCCAGAAAAAGCAATAGACATTTTAAAATCGATATCCGTTCCCGGAATAAAAAAAATCCTTCCTTTAGAAAAATGCCTTGGACATCTATTGGCTGAAAGTTTAGTGGCCGATAGAGACTTCCCGCCTTTTAATCGTGTGATGATGGATGGGATTTGTGTACATAATTTGAATCAAAACGAATGGTTGGTGGAAGGCATAGTGTACGCCGGTGACGCCAAGAGCTCTTTGAAAAATCCCGAGGCAGCCATTGAAATAATGACAGGTGCGGCTTTGCCCGAAAACTGTCAAGCGGTCATCCAAGTAGAACAAGTAGAATTCTTTCTTAAAAATGAGCAAAAATGGGTACGACTCAAGGAAAATACAACGATTAAATCTGGCCAATTCATCCATTTTCAAGGAATGGATGCCAAAAAAGGAGAAGAAATCATTGCTAACAACACTTTATTGGGAGGCATTGAAATCGCTTTAGCTGCCTCTATAGGTAAATCGACCTTAAGTATTTTTGGAAAACCTCGTATAGGTATATTTTCAACCGGTGATGAAATCGTTGGAATTGATGCTATACCCAAAGAGCATCAAATCAGAGCGTCCAACTCGTACATGATGAAAGCTAAATTGGAAGCGATGTCCTTTGAAACAGAAATGGACCATTTACCCGATCATAAAGAATCCATTTATGAAACATTGAAAAAGTCTTTGGAAAATAATCAAGTATTGCTTCTTTCCGGTGGCGTTTCAGCAGGGAAAAAAGATTTTATTCCGGAGGTTTTGAGTGATTTGGGCTTTGAAACCTTGTTTCATAAAATTGCACAAAAACCAGGAAAGCCACTATGGGTAGGAAAAAATAAAATTGGACAAGTCATATTTGCCTTTCCGGGAAATCCTATTTCCACAATGGTATGCTTTTTTTCCTACTTTTTACCTTGGATTCAGCATAAAAATACCTTTATGGGCAATCTTCAATTAACGAAAGCGCCCAAAGCATTGGAGAATTTATCGCATTGGATACCTGTCAAAGAAAATAGATTAACTGGTGAATTTGAACATTTAAAACACAATGGATCAGGCGATTTAATTCATTGGCAATTAGCCGATGCCTTGGTTTACCAAAAACCAAAATCAAGTGACGCACATTTACCTTTCATCCCACTAAAATAATCCACATGGAATTAATTCTTCATTCCTTCAATCTTCCATTGAAACACACCTTCACCATAACGCATGAGTCGAGAGATGTTCAACCAACATTGATTGTTGAATTAAAATGGCATGGAAAAAGTGGATTTGGAGAAGCGACCGAAACGCCCTATTATGGAATCACAATGGAAAAGATGGTTAAGCAACTCCATGGAATCAAAGACAAATTACCCCACGATTATCTACCACATCCCAACGATTTTTGGCAATTAATGTCAAAAGATTTATTAGACGATCATCCATTTGCCTTGTGTGCTTTAGATGTTGCTTATTGGGATTTATGGGGTAAAACGCACAATCAGAAATTATATGAGATTTGGGGACTATCAATTGACCATATTCCCATCACCGATTATACGATTGGCATTGATACCATTGAAAAAATGGTAGCCAAAATGAAAGAAATGCCTTTCCCTTTGTATAAAATTAAATTAGGCACATCAGAGGACATTGAAATTATCCGAGCGCTAAGAAAGGAAACAGATGCCATTTTTCGAGTAGATGCCAACACGGCTTGGACACCCGAACAAACCATTGAATTTGCACCTGAACTAAAAAAATTAGGGGTGGAATTTATTGAACAACCACTTAAAGACCAAAATTGGGAAGGAATGATAAAAGTGAAATCCCAATCTGTACTACCCATCATTGCAGATGAAAGTTGTATTTTGGAAGAAGATGTAGAAAAATGTGCAGAATATTTTGATGGCATCAATATCAAATTGATGAAATGTGGTGGTATAACACCTGCCTTGAGAATGATCAAAAAAGCTAGAACTTTAGGTCTTAAGGTAATGGTAGGTTGCATGACCGAATCAACCATCGGTTGCTCCGCAATTGCCCAATTATTACCATTACTTGACTATGTGGACATGGACGGTTGTCTATTAGTAGATGATCAAATATCAACAGGAATTAGCATCGATTTTGGTAAAGTCATTTATTCGTCATTGCCAGGGACTGGCGCAAATTTGAAATAAGATGAATTATTTCTCCATATCCAGCGAAACATTTCCCGAGAAATACATCTCCTACCAAGGCGAAAATAAAATATGGTTAGGTGGCACCAATTATTTAAGTATCGGATCTCATCCTTTATTTCAAGAAAAATTAAGAGATGGATTCAAAAAATTCCCTCAAAATTGGGGAAGTTCAAGAAAAAACAACGTTCAGTTGGATGTCTTTGAAAAATTAGAAAATCTATTTGCCAATCAATTTCCCAATAGAAGTATCGCGCTTTGTTCGTCAGGAATGGCAGCGGCACAAACAGCCCTTTATTTTATTCAAAAAAATCATCCACAGATTCCAATGAATATCGCACCATTTGCGCATCCTGCATTATGGACAGCAAATGCTGAAAGGAATGTTGGAAATTATTTGGATTGGGCAAGAGAATTGGATGATACAAAAATACAATGCATTTGTTCGGATGGCATTGGAGCCCCACTTGTCCAGTATTTTGATTTATCCTGGATAAGTAAAACCCATGAGGAATCATATATTGTGATAGACGAGTCTCATCGAATAGGCTTAATTGACATCAACTTAGAATCAACATCAAGCATCATTCAAACTGCTTCCTTATCCAAGGCATATGGAATTCCAGCCGGAATAATCATTGGACCGAAAAGTTGGATACATGAATTGAAAAATGACCCCTTTTGGGTAGGCTCTTCTCCTCCAAATCCAGCTTTTATTGATGCCTGTTTGAATGCACAAGATGCTTATATAGAAAGGCAGGAACAATTGAAAGAACGACTTCATTGGATGGACAAATTAATTTTTGAGGAAGAAAATCAGAACATTCAACGAGTAAAAAACTACCCTGGCTTTAGTTCTAGGGCTATGAACTTCTTTGAACGATTGAATGAAAAGGGTTTTTTAGTGAATCAATTTTCCTATCCGAACTTAAAAGATCCTGCCATTTGCAAAGGCATTGTTCACCCAATGCTTCATAAGGAAGAGGTAGAAAAATTAGCCCATATCTTTTACCAAATAAATCTATCATAATGCCGAAACTGTTCAGTCTCATTTTCATTTTTATGCAGTTAACCACTCGAGTAATGGCTCAAAACAACCCATTGAAGGAAATATTACATAATAAATTATCAAACTTCAACTACCTTTTTGAAAAACCTGAGAAATACCGATTACAAATCATTTACACACAAATCGACCGGGATAAACACAACAAGGCCAAATTTAAAACCTATGAATACCGAGTTAATGAGCAAGAATATTTTTATCCGGCAAGTACTGTCAAACTAGCCGCCGGTGTCCTCGCGCTAGAAAAAATCAACGATTTAAACATCGAAGGTTTGCATGCCAATTCAACCATGCAGACTTTAAAAGCAAGAGATTCACAAAGCGAAATACTGAGAGATGAAACAGCTCAAAATGGCCAACCCAGCATTGAACATTATATCAAAAAAATCCTCTTGGTTTCAGACAATGAAGCTTACAATCGACTGTTTGAGTTTTTAGGCCAAAAACAAATTAACCAACGGATGCATGAATTAGGCTTTCAACACGTAAGACTCAATCATAGATTGCAAGTATCCATTCCAGCCATTGAAAATAAATATTCCAATCCCATTCAATTCGTAAATTCGGAAGGTAAAATCATTTATCAGGAAACTGAAAAAATAAGCGATCTTGAATTAGTGGCTCCAAAACCTATTTTAATCGGGAAGGGAGTCATGAATGATGATGGAAAAATAATTGAAACACCATTGGATTTCACCCAAAAAAATGCTTTTCCGTTGAAAGCACAACATGATTTTTTAAAAAGATTATTATTTCCAGAATCTTTTCAAAAAAAGGACCG
Source organism: Aquirufa sp. ROCK2-A2 (assembly GCF_054558485.1). Lineage (NCBI taxonomy): Bacteria > Pseudomonadati > Bacteroidota > Cytophagia > Cytophagales > Flectobacillaceae > Aquirufa > Aquirufa sp. ROCK2-A2. The sequence goes on along the minus strand of NZ_JBPXKA010000001.1, from coordinate 685,960 downwards.
TTTCCGATTAAGCGACACCGATTACCGCTTTTTGTACCAATATATGTCAAAAACGCCCAATGAATCGAAATTCCCAGATTACTCAACAGATAGTACTTATTATCCCAATTATTGCAAATTTCTGTATTATGGAGCGGATAAGTCTGAAAAGGTTAATTCGGGTATACGAATCTTTAACAAAGTAGGTGACGCTTATGGATTTTTGTTAGACAATGCCTATGTTGTTGATTTTAAAAATAAGGTGGAATTTATGGTTTCCGCAGTTGTTTTATGCAATGAAGATGAGATTTTCAATGATGACATATATGATTATGACAAGATTGGATTTCCATTTTTCAAACAGTTGGGACGTGCCATCTATGATTATGAATTAAGCCGAAAAAAGAAATACACACCCGATTTTAGCCCATTTGTTTTTAATTATGAAGACTAACTTATTATTATTTCTACTTATTTACCAAATAGGTTTCGGACAAAATAAAGTAGCAAAAACCATTGGTGTAATAAACGTATCCGTAGGAAATGTCCGGTCAGAACCAGCACAATCGGCCGAATTGGTTACTCAAACCTTGTTGGGAACGAAGGTTAGTATTTTAGAAAAATCGACAACCAATAATTGGTTTTTAATCGAATTACCAGATAAATACAAGGGTTGGATCGAAGGTGGTGCAATAAGTAGATTCGATCTCATTGAATATCAAAAATACAAGGCCTTGGGTAAGGACTTCATCGTTAACAAATCTCAAAGTAGAATATATCAAAAACCTGATATCCATTCAGAAATTGTATCCGAACTTATTTGGCACAATCGACTAAAATCCATTGGAAAACAAGGAAAGTTTTGGAAGGTCCAATTAGCAGATGGAACAAAAGGATATGTTCAACAAAGTGACCTACAATTGTATCATCAATGGCTCAAGCATCACTCAAAATGGGAGTCGAAAAATCTGCTTAAAACAGCTTATCAGCTTATTGGAATTCCATATTTATGGGGAGGAACATCCATTAAAGGATTAGATTGCAGTGGCTTCACCAAAACAATATTCCAAGAAAATGGACTAGTAATACCAAGAGACGCGTCTCAACAAGCTAGAGAAGGCATATTAATTGATTCAACAAAAAATTGGGAGAATCTTACAAAAGGTGATTTGGTTTTTTTTGGAGAAAAACGATCCAACGGCACCTATAAGGTCGTACACGTGGGAATTTGGGAAGGTCAGCAAAACTATTTACATGCATCAGAACGTACCAAAAGAGCGAGTATGAACCCGAAATCCAAGGATTTTGATGAATACAATTTAAAAAGATATTTATTTGCCAGAAGAATTCAATCGGCAACTCAAAATGTTCAAAAGTTATCCGATTTACCCTAGGCTTTTGCTTTTTTATTTGAATACCAAAGAACAATTAAACCGAACAAAACTGCCGGAATAGATAATTGCTGCCCCATATTAAAGGTTAATGTGTTTTCAAATTCACTTTGATTCTCTTTTAAAAACTCATAGAAAAATCGAAGGGTAAATAAAATAACCATGAAATAGCCTGTCATTAGACCTTCTTGCGTTTTCTCTTTTTTTCTATTCCAAAACCACATTAAAAATGCAAAAATCACTAAACAAGAAAGCGCTTCATAAAACTGACTAGGATGTCTAGGAACTACTTGACCATAATTACTTGAAGCAAACTCCAAATCCCGGTAAAATCGAAATCCCCAAGGCATATCAGTAGGTTTACCCACAATCTCGGAATTCATTAAATTCCCCATACGTATAAAAAAACCTCCCAATGCCACTGTAGGCACCACTCGATCTGTTACATATAAATACGATTGGCCTGGATTTTTACGAACGTATAAATAAAATGCCGTAAATAATCCCACGGCAGCGCCATGTGAAGCTAAACCTGAGAAAGGTGGCGTAATCATTTGAAGAAAAAATCGACTCGGATTTTCTAATAAGAGAGGATATTCATAGAAGAAATAGTGTCCAGCTCTAGCTCCGATTATGGTTGCAAGCATCGCGTAAATCAGTAATTGATCGGCTTGCTCGACAGGTCTACCCTCTTTTTTGAAGATATAACTTATGACTTGAAAACCTGCTAAAAATGCCGTGGCAAAACATAAACCATACCAACGTATGGAAAAACCGAATAAATTGACAATTTCAGGATCTGGATTCCAATCGACAAATGCAACAATCATAGACAAGATTTAATATTGAATTGCCAAAATTAAAACAAATTTCAGATAATACCCTCCTAAAATTATTTATGCAACTTTTTAAATAATTGCACACTTACTTTCTTGATCACTTTAGAAGGAAATAATTTGGTTGGGAATCCCAAAGCCCATGATTGTTGAGAGAGTAAAACAAGACACAAAAAGAAAACGACACATTTTTTCATAAACCTACTAGATTGAAACACAAAGTAAAACAAATTTATAGTACTTTGCAATACAAGGTACTATATTTTTAATATTTCATTTAAATTATGTATTCGAGATGCGCCATTTCGTCGACAAGTTGCATGAACTAATGATTATTTACTGAAATTCGAACACTAAATCACACAAGTGACGTTTTATAGCCGCAAATTAAATTTTTAAAAACATGAAAAAGACACTTTTAAAATCTCTATTCTTACTAACATTAGGACTAGCATCTTGTAGCAAAGAAGATTCATTAAATCCCAACTCACAAATCCAAGATGTTCCCAACCAAGTAGTTCAGGCTGTTACAGCTGCCTACCCGACTGCACAACAAGTAAATTTTACGGTCATTAAAGCGAATAGCCTTTATGGTGCAGACGTACAAACTACTAATTCCGATAAGCAATTAATTTTGGATCATACCGGAAAAATCAAAGAATCAGCTATGCAAATTAATCAAGCAGATCTTCCGAAAACAATCGCCGATTACTTAGAGGCAAAATACAAAGGTTTCACATTTGAAAGAGCCTTCAAAAAGACAAGTGGAACATTGGGATACCGTGTAGACATTCTATTCAATGCTGAACATTATGCCTTATTTTTTGATGAAGCAGGTGCGCTAACATCTGAAATAAAAGGAATGGTAGGTAAAAAAGGTGAAAGACCTGGTGGTCCTGGTGGAAAAGGTGGTCCAGGAAATCGTCCTGCACCCGCTGCTACACAAGTAGCATTTACTGATCTACCAGCAGCGGTTCAATCTGCCATTAGTGCTTATACCTTTAAAAACGCAGTTATCATGGTGGATCAAAATAATGTGACTCGCTACCACATTCACGCTGAAAAAGATGGAACTGTTTATGATTTAGATTTTGATGCGTCGGGTAAAATGTTAGATTCACATCAAGAAAATGGAAAAGGGGCTAATATAACCAAGACAGAGATTACTGTTTTACCTGATGCGATTAAAAATTACTTAAATACAAATGCAAGCGGATGGGTTTTGAAAAATGCTGTGGAAGTGAAAAAAGATAATATCGCCATTCATTATCATATCGTAGTATCGATTGGTACTTCCACATCCACCTATATGTTTGATAGTAATTTCAATTTGGTTCAACATCCAGGAAAAGGGCCAAAAGACAATCCCAATTTACCCAATTTTGTTGTCACTGTATTAACAAAAGCACAAATTCCGTCGGCCATCATAACCTATTTAGATAGTAATTATGCGGGATGGTCATTGGATAAAGCAGTAAGTATTTCAAAAGATGCTACGGTGTTAGAAATTGAAACCTTCGTTACATTGAACGGAAAGAAATACAAAATCGAATTTGATGGAGCGAATAAATTCTTAAGTGCTCGCTTATTATAATAAATTTGTTTGTTTAGGTAAAAAAGGCTTGCACCTGCAAGCCTTTTTTTTGTTAATTCGTATATGCAAAACATCGAACCCTCCTATCAATGGGAATCCATTTATACCGCAGCAAATGATTCTAAATCTCCATTTTATGGCAAAAAATATTCTCAAACGATGTATGAAAATGACATTTATGGGTATTACATTCATCCGCTTTGGGATGAGATAGATTCGGAAACGTTGTATTGTAAACTATTATATACCGATTACCAATACCAATTTACCATCATTGAATTGTTTGGAGAATGGAATGATACCTTGCACAATGACATCATGCTGTTGAAAAGAAATGTCATTGATCATCTAATTTCAAACGGTATTAAATACTTTATATTGATCGGTGAAAATGTATTCAATTTTCACGGAATGATTGAAGATGATTATTATTCTGAATGGTTTGAAGAAGTAGAAGATGGTTGGATTGCTGCCATTAATTTTGGAGATTTTATTTATAAAGAGTGGAATAAATACCATCTCGATTATTATATCAATTTTGGAGGAAATTTAAATTTTGAAAATTGGAGGACCGCTAAACCAGAAATGTTATTCGCCGCGATTCATAAAATCCTCTCTAATCGTTTGAATTAAATTGAAATCAGGATAATAGTTTCAATCAAACCGATAACTTTACACATCTAAATAAAAATACTATGAAAAAAATCATCACCCTATTACTACTTATGGTTAGCTTATTCTCATTCGCAAAAAAACCAGATACCAAATATTATGAATTACGTATTTATTATTGCCACCCAGGTAGATTAGATGCATTAATTTCCCGTTTCACCAATCATACAACCAAGATATTTGAAAGACATGGAATGACCAATGTGGGTTATTGGATACCAAATAACAATGAAAAAAACGCATTGTATTATGTTTTATCCTATCCTAGTCAAGCAGAAAGAGATTCCTCTTGGAAAAAATTTGGTAGAGATCCAGAATGGAAAGAAGTTTCTAAAAAATCTGAAGAAACAGGTAAAATCGTAGCTAAAGTAGAAAGTATTTTCATGAAAGCAACTGATTTTAGCCCTAAAATCAAGCCTTCATCCGAGAAAGAAGACAGAGCATTTGAAATGCGGACCTATACGGCGACGCCCAATAATTTAGAAAATGTATTAACCCGATTCAGAGATCATACCACCAAACTTTTCAAAAAACATGGAATGCAAAATATTGCTTATTTCACAACCATTGAAAAAGATCCCGCTGTACAAAGCAAGCTATTGTATTTCTTAGCCCACAAAAGCGAAGAAGCAGGAAAAGCATCTTTTGATAGTTTCAGAAAAGATCCTAATTGGATAAAAGTACGTGATGAATCAGAAAAAAACGGGAAAATCGTAGAAAAAACAGAATCAATCTACATGCATCCTACAACTTTTTCAACTATCCGATAAAAGGTTTATATCTTTGTGGGCTAAACACCCACAAAGATTATTTATGCAGTGGATTAAACAAGGTCTGATATTTTGTCCAGATGGCCAATCCAGTTGGAATGGCAAAATGTATGCTCATGTAGTTTGTGCGGATACAAGCTATGCGGATAAAATCAGACTCTACTATTCAGCCAGAGACGAAAAAGGGAGATGTCAAGCATCTTTCATTGATCTCAATCGAAATAATCTTTCCGAAATTCTTTACGTTCATCCTGAACCTATTTTACCAATAGGCGAACCCGGCACCTTTGATGATTGCGGTATTATGCCTACTTGGTTTCTTCAAAATGGCAACGAAAAATGGCTCTATTACATCGGTTGGACCGTGCGTAATACCATTCCTTATCACAATTCTTTGGGTTTGGCCTATTCTTTGGATGGAGAACATTTTCAGAAAAAATTTGAGGGTCCGATCATTAATTCCATCGCAACCGAACCTCATTTCAATGGATCGGCTTGTTTTTTAATGGATGAGGGAATATTTAAAGTTTGGTACTTAAATTGTACACATTGGATAAATGATTTCGGCAAAATGGAACCCTGCTATCATATTAAATATGCAGAATCCACCGATGGTATTCATTGGCAACGTGATGGCCAAATTGCTATAGATTACAGAGATGAAATCGAAGGAGGCATTTCAAGACCAAGTGTCATCATAGAAAATGGTCTGTATAAAATGTGGTTTTCAGCACGTGCAAAAACCGATTACCGAGACAATAGAGACCGATCCTATCGAATCTATTATGCAGAATCAAACGATGGAAAAAATTGGATCCGAAAAGACCAAGAAGTGGGAATAGATGTAGGTACGGAACCCACAGATTGGGATTATCAAATGATTGAGTATCCTTTGGTCATCCGACTTGACAATGAATTAATAATGTTTTATAATGGAAATCACTTCGGACAAACAGGAGTAGGTTATGCCATCTTAAAAAATGAGTAATATGGATTTCAATTATTTAAATAATCAAATTCATGGGAATCCATCTACATCCACTCAGCCCAAATTAAGTATTTGTGTGATTACCTATAATCACGAAGCGTACATCGAAAAATGCCTTGAAAATATACTCCATCAAGAAGTTAATTTCGAATATGAAATCATCATAGGAGAAGATCATTCCACTGATCAAACTGCTCAAATTGTCAAAAAATATGCCGATATGTATCCTAAGCTAATCAAGGCATACATTCGTCCCAAAAATGTTGGTGCAAAAATTAATTTTTTGCATTGTTTTTTTGATTGTCAAGGAGAATACATTGTTCACATAGAGGCCGATGATTATTTTACCGATCCACATAAATTGCAATGCCAAGTTGATTTTTTAGAGAATCATCCAGAAGCATCTGCTTGTTTTCATAATGCCGAAATTATCTATGAAGATGAAACTGCACGAAAACCAGAATTAATTAATCGCAAGGATCAAAAAAAATGGATTGAAACGCAGGATTTTTTTGTCGAAAAGGAAACATGGTTTATGGCAACTGCGAGTGTCATGATGCGGAAAAAATTTGTTAAAAGCCTACCTGAATGGTTTTTCAATTGCAAAAGTGGTGATATTCCATTGTATTCCATTTTAGCAGAACAAGGCCCGATTGGATACATTGATAAAATCATGTCAGTCTATCGAAAAAATTCAAATGGCATGAGTTATACCGACCACACTCATTCGATTGAATTCATTAAGAATCGAATATTTATGTATGCTCATATAAATGAATATACAAAAGGCAAATACCAATATTTGATAAAAGCCATTTTATTTGATTATTACATCTTGGGCATCCATTGTAGTAAAATCAAAAAATCGGTATTTTTAAAACTTTACTACCTATGGTTAGCCTATCGCCAAATCCCACCAAAGAATAAAAAGCAAGTATTCTCAGATATCAAATTACATGTGATGGAAAGTGAGACTCGTTTAAGCTATTTAAATTTCAGAAGTAAATTGAATTCAATTTTAGGTAGATCAAATTAGACAAAATAATCATTCCCACAATCTTGGAAATTCAATGATTAAATAGGATATTTAAAAGATTAATTTATCTAAACCTATTAAATCAATGAAATCGAATGTACCATTACGCTATTTTAGTGTAATTCTTCTATTATTCATACTTAGCCTCTTTACCTTTTCATTTAATTACAATCGAGAAAATTCTTGGGCCAATCATCTTTTGGATTCGCTCAATGAGAACACCCAACGATTACCCGAAAATGGTCTAAAAGGATTACAAATATATCCTGAGTTAGAAATCAGAACCTTTGCCACTGAACCTATGTTACAAAATCCAACCAACATGGATATTGATGCTCAGGGAAGAATTTGGGTCGTAGAAGCGTATAATTATCGACCGAATATCAATGGAAATCCTACCAAACCAGAAGGAGATCGCATCGTCATATTATCGGATACCAATGGTGACGGCAAAGCAGATTCCCAACAAATATTTTATCAATCCAAAGAACTCAATGCTCCTTTAGGCATTGCCGTGCTAGATTCCATGGTTATCGTTTCCCAAAGTCCTTACATCTGGAAAATGTTTGATGATAATCACGACGGCAAAGCTGACAGAAAAGAAGTCATGTTTCAAGGAATCGGCGGAGAACAGCACGATCATGGGGCACATGCTTTCACCTTTGGACCAGATGGAAAACTGTATTTCAACTTTGGAAATGAAGGAAAACAGTTATTGGATGCACATGGGAAACCTGTTTTAGATCAAGATGGTGATGTCATTGGACCTAAAAAATACAAACAAGGAATGGTTTTCCGATGTAATTTAGATGGTAGTCAAGTAGAATGCCTAGGACACAATTTCCGAAATAATTACGAAGTAGCGGTAGATTCCTATGGCGCCTTATGGCAATCAGACAATGACGATGATGGTAATCGAGGAGTAAGAATCAATGCCGTATTCGAACATGGAAATTATGGTTATACGGATGAAATGACGGGAGAAGGTTGGTCGGTGAATCGCACCAATGTAGAAAAAGAAATCCCTCTCAAACATTGGCATTTAAATGATCCAGGAGTTATTCCCAATTTACTCCAAACAGGTTCAGGTTCTCCAACAGGCATGATTGTATATGAAGGTGATTTACTTCCCAAGGTTTTCCAAAACCAAATGATTCATTGTGATGCCGGACCGAATGTGGTAAGAAGTTATGGTACAAGTAACAATGGAGCTGGATATTTAGCAAAAATCACCAACTTGGTCGAAGGTACAAAAGACCAATGGTTTAGACCGGCAGACGTGTCTGTGGCCCCTGATGGTTCTGTTTTCATAGCAGATTGGTATGACCCGGGTGTTGGAGGACATCAAGCTGGCGACCAAGTGAAAGGAAGAATTTACCGTATAGCTCCCAAAGGGCATTCCTATAAAACACCCCAATTAAATCTTTCTACACTTGAATCTTCTGCATTGGAGCTAGAAAGTCCCAATCTTTCCCGTAGGTATTTAGCCTATCAAAAATTATTGAAATTTGGAACGGCAGGAAAAGTTAAATTAAACGACATTTTTCATCAACATAAGAATCCAAGGATTAGAGCTAGAGCGTTTTGGTTATTAAATCAAATCTCTAATAACAACACTCCTATTCTAGAAGCAAGTAAAGATAGTCTACCTGAAATCCGAATGATGGCCATTCGTGCAGCTAAAAGAAGCACCTTTGGAAAATGGAAGTCTATTGCAAAAGAATTATCCAAAGATGCTAATCCGCAAGTAAGAAGAGAATTAGCTATTGCATTAAGACACATTTCTGATCCTGATGCAAATAAAATTTGGGCCGATTTAGCATTGCAACATGATGGAGCTGACCGATGGTATTTAGAAGCCCTAGGAATCGGAGCAGATGAAGTATGGGATGGTAGAATCAAAGAATATGTAAGTCGAGAAAATGTACGATCTAACAATGGTTTTAAACAAATTATCTGGCGCTCTCGCTCAGAAATTAGTTTACCCATTCTCATTTCATTCATTGAAGAAAATGGCCCATTAAATGAAAAATTGGTATATTTTAGAGCATTGGATTTCATTAAAAGTGAATCGAAAAACACTTATTTAATGGATTTAATGTCCAAACGATTTAAGAATGATTTAGAGAGTCAATTGGTTAGCCTTCATCATTTAAGCTCAAAATTCATTCAAACGAACCCAGAAGCGAAGAAACTAGTGATTGGGTTATTACCCAAAACAGCTGAAAGCGATTATTTTGATTTAATTGGCAAATATGAATTGAGCGAAACCAAAGGAGATTTATTGAAATATATCTACAATCGTAAGCAAGGCAGAAAGGCTGGACAATTAATTTATAAATTATCGGGCGGTGCTGAATTGATAGAAAAGGAATTCAATAAAGGGATGGACAAAGAAAAAAGTGCTATTATTGAATCCATCCGATGGACAGGTACTATGGCATCTATTGAGATGCTCTATTCAATCATGATGAATCCTAAAAACTCCTTCTCAATACAACGTGAGGCGGCCTCTGGAATTGGAAATTCTGGAAATGGTGAAGATTTTGTATTGAAAATATTAAAAGAAAAGAAAGTACCTCAAAATTTGATTCCTTCGGTGGTGGAAAGCGTTAGTAAAACTTGGCGGAAAGCAATTCGCATGGAAGCAAATTCCTATTTGGGCGCTGTAAGTGTGAATAAAGCGACTAAACATCCAAGCATTAATGAGTTAATAACGATTAAAGGAGATGCAAAAGCAGGAATTAAAGTCTTTATCAATCAATGCTCAATGTGTCACCAAATTTACAATGAGGGTATCGATTTTGGTCCAAAATTAAGTGAAATTGGATCAAAATTATCCAAAGAAGGATTATACATCTCTTTATTTTATCCGAATTCAGGCATTGGTTTTGGCTATGAAACCTTTGAATTGAAAACAAAAACAGGAGAAAGCTACCAAGGTATTATTGTATCCAAAAATGAAACAGATATCGCTTTAAAATTACCCGGTGGAGTCATTCAAAATTTTAAAACATCCCAACTTAAATCGGTGAATCAATTGGCTAATTCCTTAATGCCAGAAGATTTAGCGAATCAAATGAGTACACAAGAATTAACTAATCTAATCGAATATTTAGCAACTTTAAAGAAAAAATAATATGGATCGTAGAGCATTTAGTCAACTCCTAGGAGGAGGTTTAATCACCTCGGGTTTAAGCGTTAATGAAGCAAAAGCGGAAAAACAAATTGAAAATCAACCTACTTTTAGTCTAAAGTATGCCCCGCATTTTGGAATGTTCAAGAATCATGCTGGTCCGGATTTGATGGACCAATTGAAATTCATGCACGAAATGGGATTTAGAGCATTGGAAGACAATGAAATGGGTGAAAGAAGCATTGAAACTCAAACCAAAGCAGGAGAAATGCTAGCCAAATTAGGCATGGAAATGGGTGTATTTGTGGTGAAATTTGATGGTTTTTTCGATAAGCAACATATGACAACAGGCAAAAAAGAATGGACAGATACTTTCTTGGCTGCTTGTAGGAAATCGGTTGAAACTGCAAAAAGAGTCAATGCCAAATGGATGACGGTCGTACCTGGTGTTTTTACTCGCGATTTACCTTTAGGAATTCAAACGGGGCATGTAATCGATAATTTAAAGAGGGCGGCTGAGATATTTGAACCACACAATTTAACGATGGTTTTAGAACCTTTGAGCGATAATCCCGATTTATTTTTACGGTATTCCGATCAAACATATATGATTTGCAGAGCGGTAGGTAGCAAATCTTGTAAAATCCTTTTTGATATGTACCACATGCAAAGAAATGAGGGTAATATGATCAAAAATATGAATTTGTGCTGGGATGAAATAGCGTATTTACAAATAGGCGACAATCCGGGCAGAAAGGAGCCTGGAACGGGTGAAGTAAATTATGCCAATATTTTCAAATTGCTGCGTGAAAAAAATTACACAGGTGTTTTGGGAATGGAACATGGAAATTTCCACGCTGGCAAAGAAGGAGAAGTGAAATTAATTGAAGCCTATCGCAAAGCAGACAAAGGTTATTGATTTGGAATTACCAAAATATAATTAGACATTTGCTTAATTAAATGTTTAAACAAATATGAAATTAATATTTAAAGCCTTAAACGACGAAACAAGAAGAGCGATTTTGAACTTTTTGATTGAAGGACCTCAGAATGCTGGAAACATAGCAAAGCAGTTTAATATGACCAAACCGAGCATTTCTCATCATTTGGACTTATTAAAACAGTCGAACTTAATCCAAGCGAATAAACAGGGGCAATTTATTTATTATTCACTTTCTAAATCAAGTTTTGAATCGTTAAACTCCTGGTTCCAGGAATTCACTAAACATTTTGAATTCCCTAAACCCAAAATTAGACTTTAAGAAACTTGAGTAAACTGCGTATTTGTACTAATTTCACAAAAAAAATACCGAAATAATGAGTTTTACATTACCGAATTCACTTGATTTTTTAAAAAACCACACCTCTCCTACCACCATTGGCGTGGGTATTACTGAGTTGCCGAAAAGGAATATATTTCAATCGATAGGCGATTATTTTGCCTCCAAATCAGGAAATAAGCGTATTTCATTTGTAGTGATCAATCAAAATGAAATCACATTTATACATTTTAGAGGCGAGGAGGTTTTGAATACTCAAACTATTCCAAATGAAAAAATCGAGCAAATGTCCTTTGCCAAAGGGAAAACGGAAGATGGAATTATTGCATTAGTGAATGTATCTTTTGAAAAAATAATATCCATTGATAAAAAAGGTAATAAAAAGACTGAAATGCAGTATTTCAAGGTTTTACCTTGTTATTTCGGCTTAAATTTAAAGCAGTTAAGTTCCCCATCTGATATTCAATGGGCAATAGAGAATTTGAAAAATATGGAGAAAAGGTAATAGGTAATAGGTAATAGGTAAGTTAGAATAATTTCTCTTTTACCTTTTACCTATTACCTTTTACCTATTACCTTTTACCTATTACTTCTCCTGCACTTTAGATTGAACATTTATCGTAAATAAATCTTTCGATTTCAAGGCCACAATACTTACCAATATTATCGTTGTACCAGCTCCCAATAAAACCGAAGGGACAGAGCCGAAAAGCTTAGCTGCCAATCCAGATTCGAAAGCACCTAATTCATTAGAGGAACTGACAAAAATTCCGTTCACAGAAGATACTCTACCCCGCATTTCATCTGGAGTATAAAACCGTAAAATGGTTTGACGAATAACTACACTCACGGAATCAAATGCGCCAGTGAAAAACAATGCTACCACTGAAAGCATAAAATGGGTCGATAATCCAAAAACGAGTGTTGCTATACCAAATCCCAAAATGGCTAAAATTAAATTGCGCCATGCATTTTCTAAAGGCGGAAAATAAATCATAAAACCCATGGTTAATACTGCCCCAATGGAAGGAGCTGCTCTTAATATCCCCAAACCCTCCGCTCCTACTTTTAAGATATCTTCGGCAAAAACAGGTAAAATCGCAATAACACCTCCAAACAACACTGAAAACAAATCGAGTGATATGGCATAAAGAATAATTTTAGTCTTAAAAACAAATTGAATACCTTCCTTCAAACTTTGCCAAATCGATTCATGGACAACAGCTTTGACAGGAACTGGATGATTTTTGATAAAAAACAAACAACTCATAACACCGAAAAGTAGGACAATAATCGCTAATAAAGAATTGCTTAAACCCAAATAGGCATATAAAAATCCAGCCACCCCTGGACCAAGAATGGCGCCTAATTGCCAAAAAGAACTATTCCATGTTGCTGCATTGGCGAAAACCTCTTTGGGAACTAAAAATGGATTTAAAGAAGATGCAGCTGGTGAAAAGAAACCTTTGGATAAACCAATTAAAAATATGACAAAATAGATAATGTAAATATGGGTTTGAGCATCCGCTTGATTCAATTGTAAACTAGCATATAAGAGCAAAAACGATCCTAATATGATGATGGATAAACTTACCTGCATAATCTTCTTTTTGTCCCGATTATCTGCATAATGACCTCCAAATAAGGCTAATGCAATATATGGCAAAGCTTCTGCTAAGCCAATTAATCCAAGGGCTAAGGGATTGTGCGTAATTTTATAAATTTCATAAGATACGATAACTTCCTGCATGAGCAATGCCATGGTAAACAAGGTATTACCACAAACAAAAGCCCTAAATTCAGGGTAATTCAATGCCTTATAAGCATCTTTATTTTGAAAAAAACTCATAAGCAAAATAAATTAAAGGACTAAAATAGGTAAGTTCTCCCAATAATCTGCTTTTCAGAGAAAATCCAAAATAATGTATCCATATTTGAATACAAAACGTAAGGATCAGTGGGCTTAATTTAATCAAGGATGTATCATTCCAATTATCGAAAATAATTTTTAATAAAAAGAATATAAAAACACCTTCCGTTACTCGAATAAATGGAGTCCAAAAAACCAACAAAGGTTTTTCCAATGCGTTAAAAAGCAATAAATTATGAAAAGCTAATAGGAAAAAGAGGAAAAAATATTGAACAATCAATAAGGTTATCGACTCTTGAAACAAAATAACGGCCCCTGTTCCAAAGGTGTAAATCATGGCGGTAAAGATTTCTTTCAGTCCCGGCACAAAAGCAAACCAACCCAAAATCCATATTCCCCAATAAATACCAATCCCCGAAACAAGAATAAAACCGAATTTGATTAAATCCATGGGTAAGAAAAACACCAAAGAAATTGCAAAAGAAAATAAAGCAACGATTAACAAGTTTAACTGCTTTCGATGATTGTATTGAAAGATATGTCGATGATCCGAAGGAAGTTGAATTTGAAAATCAATTCTCCTGTCCAATAAATAAATCAGCCAAATACTCACAAAAAAGATGACTATCTGTGGCCAATGAGGAAAATCACCGAGAAATAGTCGGCAAAAATACAATTGAAAAAGTAATGCACCTAGCGCAACATCAAGACTTAAAAAATGGATTATTTTAATAAACCGCATCTTTTGTCTCACTTATCTGAATAGAATCCCCGACCTGAATTTTCCCTAACGTAATAGGAACAAACTGCTGACCAAAATACACCTTATGATTAAACATCCGATAGGTACTTAAACCCTTCAGGATTTCCGTCGAAACGGTGCCATTTTTAGGATTGACGTTAATTAAATTACATCTAGCACAGGGTTTAGCGCCAAATAATCGAACTTCTCCGATTTGAATTTCTTTCCATGTATCTTCTTCAAACGGAATTGGATTGGAAACCACAATATTTGGGCGGAAACGCATTAAATTAAAGGCTCCAACTTTTTGACTTAAATCATTTGCGCTTGCTTCTGAACATAATAAAATAGGCAATGAATCGGCAAATGAACTTTGATTTGAAATTTCGGTTTGGTATTTTTCTTTGACTAACCTTGGAAAGGAAGGGTCAATCTGAACAAGACGAACAGGCATTTCCAATAAATCAGAAAAAAAATCAGTAAAATCTTCTAAAACAAGCTTAGCTGTAACAATGTCTTCCCAAATTTGAACTTGGATACTTTCTCCCAAATTCGGATGAAAACTTAAATTTCTTCTTAAATGAGAAACCTTATCCAATATCTCAATACCACCTTTCAAATTAAGACTCAAATGAAATCGAACTAAACCGGGCAAAGATCTTTGTGAAATAAACTTCCCGTCTGCATCGACTAGCATAAATCGTCGATCGTTTTCCAATCCCATCACCTCCACCTCAGCTGAAGTAAGTGAAATCGGTCCAAAGGATTTAATGGGATAAATATAGATAGCAGAAATTTGAGCTTGATTCATTCTGTAAAAATAGATATTAGAATTTAGATTAACACATAGCATTTAAATTATTGACTAACCTTACTTATCGGCTAAACAAGCGAATATTTCATTCATTTTAAGTATGTTTGTGATTAGAATCTATTTTACAATTACCTATGAAACATTCAGGCAAAAAAATTAGCCTTCTATTAAGTCTTACCATACTTGCCTTTGGCGAAATTTCTGCACAAAGCAATTTAACATTAGAGTCAGCCATTGAACTTGGTTTGAAGAATCATTATTCCATCCAAATTTCAAAGAAAAAGGAAATTCAAGCTCAAAATGACAATACCTTAGGCAATGCTGGATTTCTACCTACAATCACAGGAACAGCCAATAAAAATTATACAGTTTCAGGAATTGATCAAGAATTTTTTGGTGGCCTAAGGGCTCCATTGGTTCAATCTGGAGTTAATTCAAATTCAGGTAATGCGGGAGTTACCATGGCTTGGACGCTATATGATGGAAAAGGCATGTTCATTTTACGTGACCGATTTGCAGAATTACAAAAACTAGGAACCAAACAAACTGAAAGTACCATCGAAAACCTAATCGCACTGATCAGTACTTCATATTATGAAATTATTCGCCAGAATTTACGAGTAAATAATTTCAGAAAAGGCTTAGAAATATCGAATGACCGTTTAAAATTAGCAAAAGATCGTTATGAGGTAGGTCAAGGATCAAAAGTCGATTACTATTCAGCTCAAGTCGATTTCAATGAAGACAAAGCGGCTTTATTGGCACAGGAACAATCATTGATGAATACCAAAATTGGCTTCAATGCTTTATTAGTCAGAAATCATGATACCGATGTATCCGTTAATACTAGCATTGAGCTCTTTCCTAAAATCAAACTTGAAGATTTAAAGGCGCAAGCTTTGCAACAAAATCCCGTATTGATGTCCGCTATCTTAGCTAAAAAAGTAGCAGAATACGATATTCAAAATCTAAAGAGCCAACAAATGCCACAAATTGATTTATTGGCAGGATATAATATGTCCTCTGTTAAAAATGGAGCTGGTTTTGGGGTAGAAAAAGGAAGCTCTGATGTCTTAAATTATGGAATAAGGGCAACCATCAATATTTTTGACGGAAGCAATCAGAAAAGAAGAATTCAAAATGCAAAGATCAATTCAGAAATCGCTGATTTACAAATTGAAGACCTAAAAAATAATTTACTTTCTTCCATCGAAAAAGCCTTTGTTTCGTATGAAAATGCCTTAAATCTAATCAATTTAGAAACAGAGAATTACACCATTGCCAAGCAAAATATTGAGATCGCTTTTGATCGCTTTAAAGTAGGAATCGCCACCTCTTATGAACTTCGGGAAGTTCAGAGAAATGCAGTGGCTGCGGAAACACGTTTGATTGAAGCAAAATTTTCTGCCAAAGCTGCTGAGATCGAATTAATTCGTTTGAGTGGTAAGATTATCTAATTGTTGCTGGTAAAGATCATAGTATAGGCCTTCTTTTTTCATCAAAGAAATATGTGTGCCATTTTCAACAATATGACCGTCCTGAAGTAAAAAAATGCGTTTAGCTAATTTCGCAGAAGAAACTCGGTGCGAGATAATTAAACTAGTCTTGTTCTTCATCAATGATTTAAGATTTTCCAATATGGTATGCTCTGTATGCGTATCTAAAGCAGATAAACAATCATCGAATAATAACATTTTCGGATTTTTAGCCAAGGCTCGAGCAATGGAAACACGCTGTTTTTGTCCTCCGGATAATGTCACCCCCCTTTCACCCAAAATAGTTTCAAACTTTTCTGGAAATTCCATGATATTATCATAAACATCCGCATTTTTAGCAGCCGTTTCAACTTCTTCTTGGCTTAAATTTTCATGGCCAAAACGTATGTTTTCAGAAATAGTCGTAGAAAACAAAAATACATCTTGAGGTACAAATCCCAGGTTTTTTCGTACTAACTGTATATCCCAATCTTTCAAATCGATTCCATCCAAAAGAATTCGACCTTGAGTTGGATCATAAAAACGTGCCATAAGTTGCGCCACCGTACTTTTCCCTGAACCAGTGGTACCTAACATGGCCACAGATTCACCCGGTTTAATCTCAAAATCCAATTTATTCAAAACTAAATTTTCGGTCCCAGGGTAAGCAAAACTCATTTGTTGAAATTCCCAATGACCTTTAATTTCTTGTCTAACCTGTAAACCAGTTGACATCTCAGATCGAGCGTCCAAAAACTCATTGATACGTTTTTGAGAAGCAGCAGCACGTTGAATTTGGGAACTGGTCCAGCCCAAAGCAGTAACTGGCCAAGTCAACATAAAGACATACATGATAAACTCCGCAATATTCCCAATACTAATTCGACCAGCCATCACCTCTTGCGATCCAATAAAAACGACCAATAAAGTACTTAAACCAACCAATAATGCAATTAATGGAGTAAAAAGAGAATCAATTTTTACCAAGTCTAGCGACTTTTTACGATACAAAGATGAGGCTTCACCAAATGAGGAAACTGATTCTTTTTCTCGAACAAATGATTTCAATACTCGAATTCCCGAAAAGGCTTCTTGAGCAAAGGTAGAAATAGCAGATAAACCTGCTTGTATTTCCTCTGATTTTTTCATGATCAAAGAATTCACGTAATAAATGCTCAAAGAAAGAATGGGCAGGGGAAGTAAGACAAACCACATCAGTTTGACATTTACTTGGTACATATAATAAATCACCAGAATGAAAACACTAATTAAATTTAGCCCATACATGATACTAGGACCCACATACATCCTCACCTTACTAACATCTTCTGAGATACGAGCCATCAAATCGCCCGTATTTTGCTTGCGGTAGAACGACAAAGGTAAAGTCTGATAATGCTCATAAATTTCGTTTTTCAGCTCATATTCAATGTGCCTCGACATTACAATTAAAGTTTGACGCACCAGAAATAAAAATACGCCTTTGATCAAGGCCATAACAACGATTAATCCACCATAGAAAAACAAGGTGGTAGCAAAAACTTCATAAAAAGCCGATTGCATCTCAAAGCCTTTGAATAGAAAATAAACGTTGATGGTATCGGTTACCAAATCCAAGGCAAAGCGAATGAGTTGTGCAGGAACGACACCAAAAAAATTGGAACAAAAGGTAAATAGAATACCTAAAAAAAGTAACCATTTATATTTCCAAAAAAATTTATTTAAGTGCGCTAGTGCCTTCATAGTAAATTAACTTCCTGCAAAGATAGAATGTTTATCAATTAAAATTCTTAATTTTGTGATTCTAAAAACACAACGGTCTTTAATTTCGGATGGTAAACAGAAGATTACTTCGAGTGAAAGCTTTTCAGCAGTTATACGCATATAACACGCAAGAGCGCGCACAATTTCAATTGGCATATGATGAATTGGGAAATATTTTCCAGCCTGATTTATCCTTAATGATTGCTAAGGAAGATCAAGCACCTAAATTAGAGGGCTTGAAAAAATTAGCAGAAATTCAATTAACGGAACTCTTTAAATCAATCCCTACCGAAGAAACGATTCCCAAGGAAGCCAACGATGCGGCTCATTCAGCATTCAGGGTTTATCATCAAGAACATCGAAAAATTGCCAGTCGTTTAAAAAAAGAAATGGTTCACGAAGTAGAAAATATCTACGTTCAATATATTAAAATCCTTTTTTACCTTCAATCCCTAACTGAAATAGCCTTTTGGGATGAAAACCGTAGATTGCTGGAAAATCCAATCAAAACCTCCTTATTAGGTAAAAATAAAATATTAGCCATTTTGCCAAAGTGGATCGATTTGCAAAATGAAATCAAAAAAAATCACATCGGTTGGTCAGAGGATGAAGAAAACCGTTTGAAGAAGGTTTTCATTGAAGGCATTTTACCCGATGAACAATTTGTTGAATACTTACCCAATGCTGGAAAAAGTTTTTCAGACGACTTGGAGATGATCAAATATATTTTAAAAACTTTTATTTTAAAACACCCGATTATGACGGAGTATTTTGAAGAAAAAGATTTAAATTGGCATTTGAATAAAGATGTGGTGAAAAGTTTATCAACAAAGACCTTCAAAATTGAAGCCCTAGAAGTTTTACAATTACAAAACATCGCTCTTCAATGGGAAGACGATAAATTATTTTTCGAACAATTGTTTGAATTTACCGTTCAAGAAGATAAAAATTTAGAAACTTGGATTGGAGATCAAACTCAAAATTGGGAAAATGATCGTTTAGCGATGACAGATTTAATTTTACTGAAAATGGCCATTGCGGAAATGATTAACTTTTCCAGCATTCCAGTTAAAGTCAGTATTAATGAGTACATTGAATTAGCCAAAGATTATTCAACACCCAAGTCTGGACAATTCATCAATGGTGTTCTTGATGTAGTTTCAGCCAGATTAATAAAAGAAAATATAATTAAAAAATCAGGTCGAGGATTAATCGACATAGCTAACAAATAAATATGAGTAGATCATCCAAAACCTTCTGGGCATTTTTAGTCGGTGCTGCTACAGGAGCTGCATTAGGTATCTTATACGCACCAGACAAAGGTGAAAATACCCGTAGTAAATTATACTTTCAACTGAATAAATACCGTGATCAGTTGAAACAGTTGATCAATGACATAGTAGAAGGAAAAGAAATTCCAGAGACCATGGCAAAATCAGAAGGTAAAAAAGTAGTAAACGACACCAAAGTAAAAGCGGAAAAATTGCTTGAGGATGTTGAAAAAATGATGAGCCAAATCAAAGCAAAACCTTAATATGCGGTTTATCTATTCCCTTTGTTTTTTGGTATATATAAGTTCAATATCTTGCACCAATAAGCAAAAGGAAGAAGCCAGCGCAACAGAAAATGCAATTCCTGCTGAATTAAGACCGACTGCCGATAAAAAACCGATCATGAAATTTGATCGAGCATTGGTTTACTTAGGTAAAATCAAACAGGGCGATAAAGCTTCCTTCACCTACCATTTCAAAAACAAGGGAAACCTTCCATTGAAGATTGTCAGCGTGAATGCCTCTTGTGGATGTACTACTCCGAAATGGAGCCAAAATATCATTCAGCCTGGAGAAAAAGGATTTATTAAAGTAACTTTTGATTCACAAGGAAAAGAAGGTAAGATATTAAAAACGGTAACAGCTTATTGCAATACCATCCCCATGGATAATTCGGTGGGTTTCAAACTTGAAGTAATTATTCCAAAAAATACAAACAATAAATAATATGATCTATTTACAAGCAGCCAATCCTCAAATCACTCAAATCATCCTTTTTGGTGGAATATTTGTGGTATTTTACTTTTTTATGATTCGTCCACAACAAAAGAAGGCGAAGGAAGCAAAAAAATTCATTGAAGAACTTAAAGCTGGTGACAAAATTGTAACCATCGGTGGAGCTCATGGAACCATTATTACCCTTCGTGAAAAAACGGTTTTGGTAGAAGTAGATTCAAGCAAAGGCGTTCGAATTGTCTTTGAAAAGTCAGCCATTTCCAAAGATGCTTCTTCTCGTTTAACTGAAGAATAATCGAAACAAAAATGTCAAATAGCCTGATTCCTATCATCGGTATCACGGGCGGAATTGGATCCGGCAAATCAACCATTTGCCGGATTTTTTCATGCTTGAACATTCCGGTCATAGAGGCGGACAAAATTGCTATTTTATTGATAGAAAGTAAACTAAAGGAACCCATCGCTACATTATTGGGAAAGGAAGCTTTTTCAAAAGCAGGAACATACCAACGTGATTGGGTTAGAAAACGAGTAACTGAGCAACCTGAATTATTAACTCAATTAAATACAATCGTTCATCCAGCAGTTCGTTCCTATGTAAGGGAATGGCAAAAGGAAAAGACCCATGCGCCATTCAAGATTTACGAATCGGCTTTGTTAACAGACAAAAACAAACCCGAATTTGTAGACAAAATCATTGCAATGGATTGCCCAATGGAAGAGCGAATTACCAACCTTCAAAAAAGTAGACAACTAAACCTAGATGAAATAATGAAAATAATGGATATTCAACCTAGCCAGGATGATTTTCAAAAAGGTGCTGATTTTATCATTCAAAATAACAAAAAGACGAAAATTTGGCCACAAATCAACGCCATCTTTCAACAATTAAGTATGCTATTGATGGTATTGGGGACATTGACATCCTTTCAAAGTTATGGTCAAATAAAGGCGATGACTTTCAATATCCGCATGGATACGGAATCGGACGGAATCAATCAATGGAAAAACCGAATCGGATATTGTGGAGATTTAATCAAATATCAACAAGCCGATATTATTGGAATGCAAGAAGCATTTGTTCATCAAATAAAAGATCTTCAAAAAGAACTTCCACAGCATATTTGGTTTGGTAAAGGTCGTGATGATGGAAAAGAAGCCGGTGAATTTTCTCCTATTTTCTACCATAAGAAGAAATTCAAACTCATTCAACAACGAACATTTTGGTTATCCGACTCCTGTGAAAAAGTGGGATTTGGTTGGGACGCAGCTTGCCGCCGAGTGGTGACTTGGGGACATTTTCAAGAATTATCCACCGGAAAAAAATTCTATGTTTTCAATACCCATTTTGATCATTTAGGCAAAATAGCCCGAAGAGAGAGTGCTAAATTAGTACTTTCCAAAATCAAGGAAATTGCCAAAAATGAACCCGTCATTCTTTTAGGTGATTTCAATGCAACACCGGATGATGAGCCTATTCAACTTTTGGTTGACTCCAAAAATCCTGATCGATTAATCAACAGTGAGCTAATTAGCCAAAATGGCCACTACGGACCAATAGGATCATTTAATGGCTTTAAATCGGAGAAAGAAAACTCGCATATCGACTACATTTTCATTAAAAATGGAGTAAAATGTTTGCAACATGCGACTCATTCTGAGACATGGAATAATCGTTATCCATCTGACCATTTTCCGGTGAGTGCCAGCTTAATATTACCCTAATTTGATTTTGGATTTCAGGCCTTAAAAGCTAACTTGCAGTATGGAAAATTTTATTGTTTCTGCTAGAAAATATCGTCCTACCCTATTCGATTCAGTGGTTGGTCAAAGTCATATCACAACGACACTTAAAAATGCCATTAAATCCAATCATTTAGCTCAAGCATTTTTATTTTGTGGGCCAAGAGGAGTTGGAAAAACAACCTGTGCCAGAATTTTAGCAAAAACCATCAATTGCGAAAATTTACAAGAAGACGGAGAAGCCTGTGGACAATGCGAATCTTGTAAATCATTTCAAGAAAATACATCTTTAGCTATTCATGAGCTAGATGCAGCTTCCAATAACTCGGTAGAGGATATTCGTAATTTAATTGACCAAGTTCGATATCCACCTCAAGGTGGTAAATATAAAATTTACATCATTGATGAGGTTCATATGCTTTCAACAGCCGCATTTAATGCGTTTTTGAAAACATTGGAAGAACCTCCTAGTTATGCTATATTTATTTTAGCCACGACTGAAAAACACAAAATCTTACCAACCATTCTTTCTCGTTGCCAAATATTTGATTTTAATCGAATTCAATGGAAAGATATGGCTTCGCATTTAAAACAAATTGCGGAAAAAGAAGGGATTCAAGCAGAGCCTTTGGCTTTGGAATTAATTAGTATCAAAGCGGATGGAGGATTAAGAGATGCGCTCTCCATGTTTGATTTAAATGTTACTTTTTCGACCGATAATATCCTTAGGCATAAAGATGTTTTAGAAAATTTACACATTTTAGATAGCGATTATTACTTCACCTTAACCCAATTTTTAATTGATCAAAATCACAGTGAATCCTTGTTATTGATCGATGAAATTATGCGAAAAGGTTTTGATGGACATCAATTCATCAGTGGTTTTATGGAGCATTTAAGAAATTTGTTATTTGCAAAAGACCCTAGAACCTTGGCCTTAATGGATATTGGAGAAGAAATAAAAACCAAATTTTTGGAACAATCTTCTCAAACAAGTGCTTCATTTTTACTTTCTGCAATGAACATTTGTTCCCAATGTGAAATACATTACAAAAGTGCAAAAAACCCAAGATTACATTTAGAGTTAAGTATCCTAAAAATTAATTATCTACCTTCTGTTTACCAGCCAAATAACCAACCTGTGGTGGAGGGCGGCGCCGGAAAAAAGTCTGATACACCTACCCAAAAGGTAGTTGAATCATCCCAACCCATCCAAGCCAAAGCGGTAGTTGAACCTGCTGTGCAAGTAAATTCTTCGAATGTAGAAGTTGAAAATACACCTACAGTTGCCAATGTAATAGCACCAGCCATACACCCCCCCTTTAATGAACCAAAAACAATGGTGGCGGGTAAGGGCTTACGAAGTGCTAAAAAAATCATCGATCATAATAGTCAGAAAGAAAGTGATTTAGGTCAATTAGATGGTCAATCTAATCAAATAAACCATCCCTTTACCTTTGAAGATGTTCAAAGGGAATGGAACATTATTGCGCAAGAATTCAAGAAGCAAAACTTCATTAATAAATTTGTGATGATGGATCGTCCGATTGAATTAATCGATACAATTCTACACATCAAAGTTGAAAATGAAGTACAAGTACAACAATTCAATGAAACTATCCGTTTAGAATTACTTTCTACCCTAAGGGAAAAAGTGAAAAATTCCTTGATTGACATCGAGTTGGATATCATTGAATATGCCAAAAACGAAAAAAGATCTTTGTATACTCAATCAGATAAATATGAATATTTGGCTAACAAATACCCTATTTTGATTGAAATGAAACAGAAATTTGGCTTAGACCACGAATATTAGTCTTAACGTATTTGTCCGTTCCCTCGAATAATCCATTTCTCAGTCACCAATTTTTCCAAAGCAAAAGGGCCACGAGCATGAAGTTTCTGCGTAGAAATACCAATTTCAGCTCCTAATTCAAATACTCCTCCATCGGTAAAACGAGTAGAAGCATTCCAATATACGGCAGCGGCATCCACTACTTTAAGGAAATAATTGGCTTCCGATTCATCCTCAGTAATGATGGCTTCTGAATGCCGAGATGAGAAAGTAGAAATATGTTTAATGGCTTCTTTCAAAGAAGATACAATCTTAATGGAACAAGCAAAATCCAAAAATTCTCTACCAAAATCAGATTCTTCCGCTATTTGAACAAGAGGATAATTCAATTTGCTCAAAATCTCGTATGAATGATTATCCGCATAAATGCTTACCTGAAATTTTGCCAATTCAGGGCTAATCAATTTAAGAAATTCTTCTGCTTGATTTTGGTGTAACACAATGGTATCTAAAGAATTACAAACCGACGGCCGAGAAACCTTTGCATTTACTACAACAGGCACTGCCTTATTCAAATCAGCAAATTCACTCACATAGGTATGACAAACTCCAGCGCCGGTTTCGATGGTTGGGACCAAGGATTCTTTTCTTACTCGCTGAATGAGAGACTCTGAACCACGGGGAATAATAACATCAATATATTTGACTGCGGTAAGCAATGTGCTAACATGTTCTCTGTCAGTCGGCAACAAACGAACTAAATCCGTAGATAAGCCGCATTTACTTAAGGCCAAATGAATAATTTTCACTAAAACAGCATTGGAGTGCCAAGCATCTGACCCCCCTCTTAAAACGACTGCATTTCCAGATCGAATACATAATGCTGCTACATCTATGGTGACATTGGGTCTGGATTCATAAATTATTCCAACCACTCCTAAAGGCACCGCTACTTTTTCCAATAACAAACCATTTTTCAAGGTTTTTGAAAGTAAATTAGCTCCAGAAGGATCAGGTAAAAGGGTTATATCACGAACACTACTAGCCAAAGCTTTTATCCGATCTTCGTTCAATAACAAACGATCTCTCATCGGATCAGTAGCGGCCATTTTCATTAAATCTTTGGCATTTTCTTGAATAATCTCCGTACTATTTTCTTCTAAATTCAGGGCAATTTCAAAGAGAATTTGGTTTTTCAACTCGGAATCTGCCATAGCAATGGATGAGGCCGCTTCTCGGGTAGTAGCCAATAATGATAAGATGTCTTCTGAATTCAAATTCATACAATTAATTTTTAATAAATTTAATCTGCTTACTAGTCAAATGATCCTTTTGAAGGGAAAGAACATATATTCCCGATGGTAATCTTGAAATATCAATCCACGTAGAATGGCTACCCATCAATTGTTTACCCAAATTTTGAGCAAGAACATATTGAGCTGATAAATCATAAATGGATAAGTCTATTTCGGCGTCAGCATTTATTTGATAGCTCACTTGCAATTTATCTTGAACTGGATTGGGGAATACTTGAACATCAAAAACGAAAGGTTCCTCCTCTTTTGATAAAATCAGAGGAGATAAAAGTTGAATTTTTGATTCAATCCAACTAATTCGTTTAGGAAACCAATCTTTCAAATAAGCAATTTCTTGATTCATATTCGCGCCAACAAATCCATTCGGCCAAATATACTTTCCAAACAATGGATATCGCTGGAAATTACGGGTCAAAGGTTCTTGTAAAACATTTTGTACAGAATCTATTTGCTGATTGATGTAATTGGTATTGAAGATGGTTTTTCTCAATTGAAACCATCTACTTTTTAATTTATTGACATAGACTGTATCTCCCATCAATTTACCCCACCAAAAGGGTGCTTGAGTACCATCTTTCGTTATTTCTGGTATTTCGTTGACGATATTAAAAATCCAACCATTGGCATTATTTCCATTGTAATAATCAGCATTACCAAATGATAAATTATAATCCCAAACTGGCCCCATTTTAATCTTCCCTCCTTTACTGTCCCTTTCTTTGTAAAAATAGGTACTCAAACGATATGCATCGACGTTTTTCGACAATTCATTCACCAAAAAATAATCTACAAAGGAAGGAATATCCATCATTCTACGGTATTGGGCTGAAGGATCTGTTGGATTTTCTTCCGATAAATTCTTTTCAAAAGTACCGAAAATGCCTTTGATATAATTGAATTGTTGACTCACCAAAGAATCCTTTTTAGGGTAATCAATCAGAAATTGGGGCTTAGAATTACCCAATGGTGTCACATAGTTACTCGAAAAACTCATATTTTGAGATGAACCCGTATTCTTATCAAATTTCAAAATATAGCCTCCCGTTAGATTATCACCAGATGTATCTGTCAAATGAAGCTTATCAATAGGCACGCGGTTTTTCCCTTGTTTAATTTTCTCCATAAACAAATACACCCCTTGGTATTGTTCGTTGATAATCAATTCAATATACTTGACATCACTTGACAAAAGGCCCATTTTTTTAGCCAAATGTTGAGCCAAATAATCCCTCAAAAAAGTACGATCATTATAGGATGCATTGAGAACCCAATCGGATTCCGAGGCCATATTCAACAAAGGTAATTCCACCGTTTTTTTACCACTTGTATCTGTCCAGATCTCAAAACCATACGGCATTTTAACAGGAATATTCGGTAAAAAATAAAAGCCAGGTGCACCTTGGGAAGTCGAACCCCGAAATTCAATTCCAGCAATAAATTTATGTTTGGGTACATCGGTCAATTTATTCCATTTCCCTGGACCATTGTCA
Source organism: Aquirufa sp. ROCK2-A2 (assembly GCF_054558485.1). NCBI lineage: Bacteria > Pseudomonadati > Bacteroidota > Cytophagia > Cytophagales > Flectobacillaceae > Aquirufa > Aquirufa sp. ROCK2-A2. Next base: position 659,263 of record NZ_JBPXKA010000001.1, on the reverse strand, counting down.
AATAGTTCCATGCTTGCCGGAACTTTGGGCTCATCTTTGATATCCTTACCAATATAAGTAGTAATCCGCAAGATAGGTAAATTGGATTCTCTTAAGACCTGTGCTTGAATTTCGAAGATGGAAACACAAAAAAGAATGATATAAGAAACTAAATAACCTCTAAAAATCATGCCCTAATGTTAAGTAGCTAATTGGAGCTTTAATTTCACCACTTTCAAAACCAAAAGCATAATCTAACTTGATAAAATAACCAAAAAATTCTGCCCTTGCTCCTACTCCATAACCCAATAAAAATGGATTTCTAAAATCAGTAACGGTTGCTTGGAATGGATTGGGTTTACCTCCATATACATTGGTATTGAATCCATTTGATTTAGAAAAAGGACTAGAGCCTGTCCAAGCTGAACCAATGTCCGTAAATCCAGTCAATTGTAAAGTATTCAAGAAAGTCGAATGCACATATTCCGTACCAATAAGATTTTTCACAGGCACTCTCAATTCCAAATTCAATAATAAATGATTCGTTCCAGAAAATCGATTAACATTAAAACCACGTAAAGGACTAGCAAAATCACTCATAAAAACATCTCTTTGAGCTATTCCATTTTTACCCAAAGGATTTTCCTTATTCCGAGATTCACGTTGAATAAACAACCAATTATCCATTCCTCCCAACATCGTTTGAGGGCCATTATCACCAAAAATATGGGATGCTGAAAAACGAGTAGCTAAGTAAAGACTTGGTGATATTTTGACATATTTTCGAAAATCAAACTTGATCCGAGAAAAACCATTGGAATTTTTATCCAAACCCATTTGATTTTCAAAGGAAGTGACCAAACGGTAACCTGTCTTCAAATTAACACCAACCACTTCTGTTTTATCAAATGAGTATTCAACTTTTGAACCTGCAAACGTTCCTACATCTTCAGGGGTGTTTAAATAAAACTGATCAAATGCTCGATTCAAGGTAAATATGCCCGAAAATGACAATTTACTTCGCACGTTAAATGGGTAAATCCCTTTCAATTCAAATCGATTATGTCGAATTTTTTGGGCGAATAATTCATTTTCTTGATCCAAAACCTTCCGATCAAAACGAACAGTCCAATCAATTTTCTTAGCTAAATACGAATACTCACCCCATAAATCCACATTTTTCAAATTCGCCCCCACATAAACACCCGTTTTAATTAAATGATTTTCCATCAAATCATTCATTTTCACTTCAAAGGAATATCCCAATCCACGAACAGGATCAGATAAAAATTGCCCTTCTGAATTATTGACCACAAAAGAATTTTCGTAATTAAACGGGCCTGTTATTTTCGAGTTTAAGGCTTTATTTCTGATCAACTGCTGACGCTCCAAACGAGATTTACGCTGCTCAAAACGTCTGTTAGTACTACTTGTCGAATCTTCGGAAGAATCCACTGAGTTACTTTCTTGAACCACATCATAGGTAAAAGGAAGCCAATCAATGGTAGAATAATTATTTAATGATTCTTTGGGAAGCAATTGTAAACTTTGGCTTAAAATTTCATTGGATTTAACCACTAATAGTTCCTCAGATTGATCATAGGAAAGCCAAGCGCCGCTTCGTACCGACTTCTCTTTAAAAGTAGAATCCTTCATTGAATAAACCACCCATGAGTTCCCTGTTGGAAACTTACTTAAAAAAGTCCATGTAGAATCAGCATTCAATCGTAAATCCTTGATTTCTCCTTGATGATAAAAAAGCGAAATGGGCTTTGACGGCTCTTCTGTGTTCCATTGATAAACGGCAGTGAGTTGACCCTTTGTATTAGCTACATTTTTCAAAGAATCCATGATCCCTTTAGAAACATAATAAACTCCATCTGAATTCGGAATCCAATGAGCTTCTGTTTCATCATGCGAATCCTGGGTAATGGAGGAATAACGACTTCTTCTCAAATCAAATATCCCCACATCTACTTGACCATTTCGTAAATTACGTAAGAGAATTCGCTGATTATTGGATGACATCTCAAAATCCAACACATTTAGATCACCTAATTTTTTCCGACTTTCAAGTCGAATATTGGATTTGGTAGTTGTCAAAGCAGAATAACTTTGCAACCAGGAAGAACCTTCTTGCGTAAATAAAATCGAAAGCGAATTGGATTTCCCCCAACTAACCAAAGGACCTCTTGAATCGTAATTTTGCAAGGGATCTTTGACATTCGTTTGATAAATCAAGCTTTTCTTCTTCGTGGTAAGATTCATCAGAAAAACATTGTACTTCAACGATTCCTCTGTTACATAGGCTAGCCATTTGCCATCTTTACTTAGCTTAAATTCTTTGATTAATTCATTTTTGTTTAAATCAACCTCCGTCAGAACAGATAAATTGGCAGGAATGGTGGAATTTGATTCAATTACTTTGAATTGATTGACATTGAATTTCGCCCAATCTTGAAGCACTTTCACGAATGGTTTTTTCAAGGTACTAGAAATACTGGACTGCTCATTTCGGATTATTCGTGTCAAATTCAGAATATTACTAATGGGACTGATTCCATACATTTTAACAATATATGACCAAATAGATTGTCCCAGCCATTCTGCTTCTTGTCCACTAGCAACACTTAATTTTCGGATTTTATTTTGATTAATTACCTGATAAGCAAATTGATTCATTTCAGGTGTATCGCCTTCAGCTATATAGGCTGCAATTCCAAAAATGTACCAATCAGAAACGCTCAGTAATAATGAATTTTGAAGAGCGTCTTTGATGCTTCCTCCAAACAACATATCATGTACATAAATCTTAACTACTTCTTTAACGAGTTTCTTTTTGAATTGAGCCAAATTCTCATTAAAAGCTATTTCAAGCTTAAATTTCGAATAGTTTTCTTCCTTGATTTCGGCCAACGATGAAAGACTAACTCCACTATTGCTTTGAAACAATTCTTCATCGGATGGATACAAAAACACTTTCACCTTATCGAATGGCGAGTAACCTAAAACAGTTGAAATTCGGTTGAAATCTCCATCCAAGAACTTAAGTGTCGTTCTAGCTAAAGCTTCATTTTTTCCATAGAAATAAACTTCAAAATTTTGGCTAGATACATATTTCCAATCGAATGAATGATATTGAATTCTTGTCTTCTCAATTTTTCGTTGGGTAGGATAAAAGTCTTGAGCTTGCGTGGTTAAAGTCAAGCACAACAACATAAACATAAAAAAGGATCGTAAAGAATTCCTCATGGGTATAATTTTAAAAGCAATAACTCAAATTTAATGATTTAAATGGAAAATAAATGGTTAAATCGACGAATTGATGCTTCCGAATTAACTAAACTTTTTCCTAATAATTCATCCACGAATTCCTTAGCAAAAAATGGTGACAATGAAACGCCTTTAGAACCAAATCCATTAAAAATGGCATAAGGCAATGTCGGATGAAAACCTACAAAAGGACGGCGATCCTGTGTAGCTGGTCGAACCCCACAAATTACTTCCAATGGTTCATAATCATCTACCCCAAAAGAACGTAATTTCTTTTCTAAATCAATCAATGCATCTTCATGAGGAGTGGAAGATAAATTATCCCAGCGATAGGTGGCTCCTACCTTAAATTCATTTTGTTCCAAAGGGAGAATAAATCCATTTTTATTCAAGATGACGTCGGTTTTTAAATCATTATTTATAAACCGTAATAATTCACCTTTGGCGGGTAAAAAGTTCAGATGACCGAAAATGGGATTCTTATGTTGGGCATGAAAACCTTCACAAAATACGATACTAGAAAATTGATCTAATGGCGAGGAAGTTGAAAAATCATATTCGCGTTCTTCATAATGGCCATTTTTTTTAAAATATTCCCTTGAACATCTAAGAAATTTAGCCACATCCAACCAACCCGTTTTTTTTATCCAAACACCATCTGCAGACCAATCCAAATAAGGATTATCAATTTCCAACTTCCGATCCAAAAGCCAATTTTTCATTTCATCATTGGCAAAAGGACGAAAAAGTGGCATGGGGTAAAAAAAGGAATCTTCCAATATCCGTTCTAAATATTCATAGAATGGAAATAAATAATCGAACAAGTCATTGGCTAACCAAGTTTGCTCCAATTTGCGACCTGTAATAGGATTAAATATACCTCCAGCTGCAAAAGATGAGGTAAAATGACTTTGAGGTGAATTCCAGATGTGATACGGAATTTTATTTTGTTCCAATTGATGTGCCAATATAGAGCCTGCGAGGCCTTGGCCAACAATTAAAACAGGAAAAGTAGAGTTAGCTGATTTCACTTTGCACCCTTCGAACTTCGGTTAACACAAATTCAACTTGATCTTCTAAACTACGAAACGAAGTATCTAAATCAACTGCATCTATCGCACGACGTAAAGGACCTTCACTGCGATTGGAATCAATTTCGTCTCTGATTTTTAAATTTTCAATTATTTGCTCCAGAGGCAAATCCTCCCCTTTTTGCATCAACTCTAATTTTCTCCTTTGTGCCCGAATTTCTGGTTCTGCCGTCATGAATATTTTCAATTCAGCATTCGGAAAAACAACAGTACCTATATCTCTTCCATCCATCACGATGCCCTTTAATTCTCCCATTTTTTGCTGTAATGCAACCATCGCATGTCTAACAATGGGTATAGCAGAAATCTGACTTACCATATCCGAAATATACATTTTTCTGATTTCAGCTTCGATATTTTCACCATTCAATAAGGTATCTGATGCTTGTTTTTCAGGATTAAATTGAAATGTAATATGAATATGCTTTAATGCCTCTTTAACTTGGCCCAAATCTGTAATGTCAATGTGTTGTCGATGAAAATACAAAGCAACCGCTCGATACATGGCCCCTGAATCGACAAAAATGTAAGATAAAGCCGCCGCCACTTTTTTAGCAGTTGTACTTTTTCCACAGGAAGAAAAGCCATCTAAGGCAATGACTATTTTAGACATTATTCAAATTTAAAAAGTGGGCAATGGTTTCGAAGCATTTTTGAGATTCCTCATAGGCAGCTTGATGGCCAGAATGTTCAAAAAGCACCATTTTATGTAATCTAGGATTCAAAGCTACACATTCTTCTATATCTGCCATGGAAATTAATGAATCATTTTTACCATGTATAAACAAAAAAGGAATAGTAGTTGACTCAAGCAATGCCCGACCATCCATTCGATTTTTCATGGCCAAAGTGGCCGAAATTAGTCCCTTAGAAGAAAGACTTTGATACCTTTTGATTAAATTTTCCAACAAATTTGGATGTAAATTCGAAAATTCAGTCGAAAATAAATTAGGCACAAAAAGAGGAATAAATTTCTCTACTCCCATATTTTTTAAAAATTCAGCAGTTTTATCTCTATTATGTTTCTTTTCCTCTGAATCTGGAAAAGCTGTTGAATTTAACATAACAATCTGTTTGATTTGCTGTGGAAATAATTTGGCTAGCTCTAAAGCGATATATCCACCCATGGAATGTCCAACAATATAATAATCCACATCCAAGGAAAAGTCAGAAGCAATTTTTAATGCATACTCCTCTAGAGTATGACAATCAGACCAAGAAGAATAATTGGGATAATTTGTAGTTATATTCCATTCAAATTTGGGAAGAAAATCTTCCCAAACCTGATGATTTTCTCCAAAACCATGTAAAAATAGCACCTGTGGAGTATTCATTCAAATAGTCTTAAGCCACCTTTAATTGATGAAATACTGTTTTTTCAAATTTATCTTTGGCATAACTTAAATCGACTTCAAATGACCTTAAGGTATCTTGAGAAGGAATTTCGAACATCGCATCTGTCATGATCGCCTCCATAATAGAACGCAATCCACGAGCTCCCAATTTGTACTCCATCGCTTTTTCAACGATATAAGCTAAAGCTTCTTCTGTGAAAGTTAATTTAACATTTTCCATATCAAAAAGCTTTTCATATTGCTTCACGAGCGCATTTTTAGGCTTTGTCAAGATGGACAAAAGTGCTGAACTATCCAAAGGATTCAAATACGTAATGACAGGTAAACGACCTAATAATTCAGGAATTAATCCGAATGATTTCAGGTCTTGAGCCGTCACATATTTCATGATTTGATCTTGTTCAAAGGAATCATGGAACATATCATCTCCGGAAAAACCGATTGGCCTTGAGTTCAAACGTTTTGCAATATGACGTCCAATTCCATCAAACGCACCACCACAAATGAATAAAATATTTTCAGTATTGACCGCAATCATTTTTTGGTCAGGATGCTTTCTTCCTCCTTGCGGGGGAACATTCACAATCGATCCTTCCAACAACTTCAATAAAGCTTGTTGAACACCTTCCCCTGATACATCTCTAGTAATGGATGGATTATCCGATTTACGGGCAATTTTATCAATTTCATCGATGAAAACAATTCCATTTTCGGCCTTCTCAACGTCATAATCAGCGGCTTGCAAAAGTCGGGTTAAAATCGTTTCTACATCTTCCCCTACATACCCCGCTTCTGTAATGACAGTTGCATCAGCGATACAAAAAGGCACTTGAAGGCGTTGAGCTAAAGTTCTAGCTAGATAGGTTTTACCAGTTCCTGTTTCACCCACCATCAAAATGTTGGATTTTTCAATCTTAACATCATCCGCAGAGGGCGTTTGCATCAAGCGCTTGTAATGATTATAAACAGCTACGGAAAGATGTTTTTTAGCTTCATCTTGGCCTATCACATATTCATCTAAATGATTTTTCAAATCAATTGGTTTGACTAAATCGAATTTCTTTCTCGAATTTTTCGTCTTAGCCGATTTAAAACCTAATTCTTCTTGAACTACATTATAGCCTTGTTCTAAACATGAATCGCAAATTTGACCATCGATACCAGATAATAGAATACCAACTTCATTTTTTGAACGACCACAAAAAGAGCAATTATTATTTTTCTTTGGACTTGCCATGATTAATTATACTGTACGTGTCAAAATTTCATCAATTAAGCCATATTCTTTGGCTTCTGCTGCTTTCATCCAATAATCACGGTCACTATCTCTTTCGATTTCCTCAAAAGATTTACCGGAATGTTTGGCTAAAATTTCATACAATTCTTGACGAATTTTAACGATTTCTCTTGCTGTAATCTCAATGTCGCGACTTTGTCCTTGAGCACCACCAGAAGGTTGGTGAATCATCACACGAGCATGTTCCAAAGCAGAACGCTTGCCTGCTGCTCCACCTGCCAATAAAACGGCACCCATAGATGCTGCCAAAGAGGTACAAACTGTCGCTACATCTGGACGGATATAATTCATCGTATCATAAATCCCTAAACCAGCATATACTGATCCACCTGGACTATTGATATACATGACAATGTCTTTTTTAGCATCCGTTGACTCCATGAATAACAATTGGGCTACAATAATATTGGCCATATAATCATCTACAGGGACGCCCATAAAAATAATACGATCCATAATTAATCGAGAGAACACATCAATTTGTGCAAAACGCATTGGTCTTTCCTCAATAATATATTGGGTCATATCTTCAATTTGATGAATAGGACGATCACCGATGTGATTCATATATTGATCAACGGCTAAACCATTTAAGCCTCTGTGATGGACCGCATATTTACGAAATTCTTCTCCTGATAATTCCTTTGGATACATAGTATGTAAAATTTAAGATTCAAATTTAAAATAAGTTTCGGATAATTACATCCTGAACTTCGTTCTAACACAATTTTCAAAAGCTTAGTTCACAGAAAACCCCGCAATAAACGGGGTATGACTGAAATTATATGTGACAAAAATTTACAGCGCAGCTGCTATCTCCTTGAATTTATCTACATCAATTTTACTTGCTTTATGTGGTATGTTGGCCACTAAAACTTCAGAAATCTTATCAGCAAAAGCTTGGTTGTACAGATTCATGAAATTATCTGATTTTGATTTGTCCGTTAGGTAACCCATCGCAATTTTTTCAATCATCTCATCGATACCCGGTTGATCAGCCGATAAATATCCACCAAATTGTTGACGAACCATATCTTTTGCTTTTTCTACAACCTCAGCATATTCAACTTTTACTTCAAATGTGCTAGCAATTTCATTTTTGATTAAATTCCAACGAATGTCTTTTTTAACATTCTCAAAATCTTGATCTATTTGTTCTGGCGTAAATTTACCTTCATTGATGCGAATCAACCAATTTCTCAAAAATGCTTCGGGAAGGTCAATCTTAATTTGCTCTAATAAAGCTTTTTCAGCATCAATTTTCAACAAATATTCCGCTTCTCTTTTGTAATTCGATTGAATAATTTCAGTAACCTGCTCTTTGAAAGAAGCTTCATCTGTTGCTTTTTCAGGTCCTAAAACTTTATCAAAAAATGCGACATTCAATTCAGATGGTACAGAACGAGTGATATCTTCCACAACGTAAGAAACATCTCCTACTAAATCCCCCACTTCATCTTCTTTTTTACCGGTAGCTAAAGCCAATGATTTTGCATCGACAAATACCTTGTCAATAGCGAATATCAAGGTATCACCTACTTTCGCACCTAAGAATATCTTTTTTGATTTATCTTCGATAGCATGCATCGGAATAGCTGATTTCTCTACCCAATCTCCTTGAGTAAATGTTCCAAACACTAAATCACGATCTTCTACTGTTTCAGGATGGGTTTGCTCACCAAATTGCTTTTTAAGATTTTCGATGGTTTCATCTATCTCTTTCTTATCAGCTTTGATTTCGTAGGAAGTAATGGTTTTGATTTTTGACAAATCAACTGCAAACTCTCCGTGAAAACCTAAATCATAATGAAAAGTAAATTCGGTATCTTTTTCCCAATCGATGGAATCGGCTTCATCCACAGCTGGCAAAGGCTCACCTACTAAATTTAAATTATTTGCCTTGATATAATCACTTACTTCGTGACCTAGCAAATGATTAATTTCATCTACTAATGTAGATTGACCATACAATTTTTTCACTAGAGGCATTGGAACCATACCTGGTCTAAATCCTTTAATACTAGCTTTTTTACGGTAATCTTTTAATTTTTTGTCAACTTTTTCTTGGTAATCAGGACCAGAAACTACAACCGTCAAACGACCTTCTAAATCATTTGTTTTGTTGAGTGAAATATTCATAAGGAAATGTTTAAAAATTTCTATTAAAAAAAGCCCCCAAAACCTTTCGGTGTTGAGGGCTTGCCGATGGGTGTACGGGCGGAGGGACTCGAACCCCCATGCCTCGCGGCGCCAGATCCTAAGTCTGGTATGTCTACCAATTCCACCACGCCCGCTTACAATTGGACTGCAAAGGTAATTAGCAATTTTTATTAATCCAAAGATGCTAGAAAATTAAATAATCAATATCGAAAATTTTATACTTATTGATAGTTAAATTATGCCTAAACCTCTATTTTTGTACACTAATATCAAACCTATGGCTGAAAATAGATCCAATTTTAAAAATTGGTACATCTACTTGCTAACATTTCTTTTTACGGCTATTATCATTTTTGTCTTTTTAAGTAATTATTACCATTAATATGCAAGAAATCGACTGGTTAGTTTTGTTACTTACAATTGGTGGAATAGTTGCCTATGGCAGCTGGAAAGGCAATCAAAGCAAACAATCCCTTCAAGGATTTTTATTAGCAGACCGCGCTTTACCTTGGTACCATATTTTATTATCGGTGATGGCCACTCAGGCTTCTGCAATCACGTTTTTATCGGCACCCGGTCAAGCCTATACAGATGGCATGCGATTTGTTCAATTTTACTTGGGTTTACCCATTGCTATGATTGTCCTTTCCATCACCTTCATCCCTCAATATTATCAACTTAAAGTTTATACAGCTTATCAATTTTTGGAAGAACGATTTGATGCCAAAACGAGAATTTTAACGAGCTTTTTATTTTTGATACCTAGGGCCCTTTCTACGGGAGTAACAATTGCAGCTCCATCCATTATTTTATCTACGCTTTTAGGTTGGGATTTAACTTGGACCAACACCATAACCGCCATCATCGTAACGACTTATTGCATGTTGGGTGGTTCAAAAGCGATTTCCTACACACAGATGCTTCAAATGTCGGTTGTATTGGTTGGAATGGTGATAGCAGGCGTTTATATCATTTTACAATTACCCGAAGAAATAGGACTAAATGAATCGTTGCACATCGCAGGAAAATTAAATAAAGTCAATTTAATCAATTGGAAATTTGACCTCAATGACCGTTACAATATTTGGTCAGGTATTATTGGTGGATTTTTTCTGCAATTATCGTATTTCGGTACAGACCAAAGTCAAGTAGGAAGATACCTCACTGGCCAATCGGCCACAGAAAGCAAAAAAGGATTATTGTTAAATGGATTTCTGAAAATCCCCATGCAATTTTTTATCCTGTTGGTCGGAATATTGGTTTTTGTATTTTATCAATTTGAAGAACCTCCCATGTTTTTCAACAAGAATACCGAAAAAGTTTGGAAAAAAAATCCTGCTTATCAACCATTGGAAGTTGAAAAAAACAACGTTTTTCTGGAGAAAAAATCAGAAGAATTAATCTTAATTCGGGCAATTAAGCAAAATAATGAGAAACAAATAGACCTTTCTAGAAATAGACTGATTCGATTAAATGAAAATCAAACACAAATCGTTACCAAAGCAAAAGAAATACTAGTCAAACAAAATGCCAAAGTTGAAACGCAAGACACAAATTACATTTTCTTGCGATTTATTACGGATTATTTGCCTGTTGGATTAGTGGGTTTTTTAATTGCCATGATATTATTATCCTCCATGGGTTCGATGGCTTCTGCATTTGGCTCCTTAACTTCTACCACCATGGTAGACATTTACCAAAGGTTTATTCGACCCGAAAAAAGTAATCAGCATTATTGGTGGACATCCAAATTTGTCACTTTAGGTTGGGGTATTTTATGCTTGTTCGTTGCACAATTTGCTGTCAATATGGGTAGCCTTATAGAAGTTGTGAATATTTTGGGATCATGGTTTTACGGAACTATTCTAGGCGTGTTTTTATGTGCATTTTATTTGCCCAAAACAAAAGGCACAGAAGTTTTTTGGGCAGCCATCATGGCTGAAATCATTGTCATCTATGCTTGGAAAATCGATTTGATGGCTTTTCTGTGGCTAAATGTGCTTGGCTGCTTGTTAGTGATATTGTTTGCCTTAACTTTGAATCAAATTTCGAGTAAAATCAATTCCAAAAATTAGAGCTGATAATGTTATTCAATTCCATCCATTATTTGATTTTTCTTCCCATTGTTTACACCATTTTTTGGCTAATTCCATATTCTAAGAATTTCAAAAACATTATTCAAAAACAAAATTTCCTACTACTTATTTCATCCTATATCTTCTATGCATTTTGGGATATTCGTTTTTTATTATTGCTTATTTTTTCCACATTTTTAGATTACTTTTCGGGCCTAAAAATTTACCATTCTGAAAATCCAAGGAATAAAAAAATATGGTTTTGGATAAGTATCATCAGTAATTTATCCGTTTTACTTGTTTTCAAATACTTCAATTTCTTTGTCGCGAATATCTCCAACTCTTTTGAATCAATCGGGATTCATGTGAATATCATTACCTTACAAATCGCATTACCAGTTGGGATTTCTTTTTACACTTTTCATGGAATATCCTATGTGATTGATATTTTCCAAAATAAAACGGAACCAGAAAAAAACCTGCTAAACTATTCGCTTTTTGTATGTTTTTTTCCATTGCTAGTCGCTGGACCCATTGAACGTGCGCAACATTTAATACCCCAACTTAAAACCCTAAAAAAATTCAACCGTCAACAATCGGTAATGGGTTTACAACAAATTCTTTGGGGCTTTTTTAAAAAAATAGTGATAGCTGATAATTGTGCCATTTATGTGAATCAAATTTTCAATAACTACAACGAACACAATAGTCTCACCTTACTTTTGGGAGCCGTCCTTTTTTCATTTCAAATCTATGGTGATTTTTCTGGCTATTCGGATATTGCTTTGGGATCAGCTAGATTATTTGGCATCGAATTACTCAATAATTTCAATTATCCCTATTTTTCTAAAAATATCGCTGATTTTTGGAAAAGATGGCATATTTCCTTAACCTCCTGGTTCAGAGATTACCTCTACATACCCATGGGTGGAAATAGAGTTTCGAAACTCAAACAAATCTACAACACCATTGTTGTTTTTACCGTTAGTGGATTTTGGCATGGAGCCAATTGGACATATATTTTTTGGGGATTCCTAAATTCCATTTTTATTCTTCCCAATAATTTAGCTCTAAAATTACCTGCCTTCCATAATCAACAATCCTCATTCACTCATAAGATGGTTTCAAGCTTTCAAATAGCGTTCAACTTTCTGTTAATCTCTTTGATTTGGGTATTTTTTAGGAGCCCTGATATCGGCAGTGCATTTGATTTTATTTTTCAAATTTTCACCAAAGATTTCTCCATAATGATAAGTTTAATGGGGAAACGACACCTATCGCAAGTCTTGATTTTGATATTTAGTTTCTATGCATTCGAATTCATAGGAAGAAAACATTTGTGCCCACTTTATCAAGCCAATCTTTGGAAATCCAAGACCTTAAAGTGGATATTTTATTACATGATTATTTTCCTGATTTTGTATTATTACAGAGGTAATAGTGAATTTATCTATTTCCAATTCTAAAGCAATGAAAAAATTCCTTCGCGACATTGCCACGTTCGTCAGCCTATTTTTAGTATTGTTTCATATATATCCCGAAATAAGCTTTTACACGGAATATTATAAAAAAAACGTAGCAGGTACAGAAATTTATGAGGCCATCACGCAAAGTTTGTCCAAGCATAAACAAAAAAAATTAGTGATTGGTGATAGTGTTGGTAAGCAGATATTGGATGAAGAAATTGACTCAAGTAAATATATTTCATTGTGTACCAATCAAGCCATTTCCATGGCTGGACAATTTATTTTATTAAATAATTACATATCAAACGGAAATAACATTGACGAAGTTATCTTGATCATGCATCCTTTGAGTTTTAGAAATAATTTAAATCAAAACTTTACTTATAATTACTTTATAAAACCATTTTACACCGAGGAAAACAAAAAATACTTGGATTCTTACACTGTAAATCAAATTAAACAGATCCCCTTTTTTTACTTAGCCAACTACCATCCCATAAAGGTAAGCTTATGGTCGCCCGACTATCCAACAGAAAAAACAACCATTGGTATTTCAACTATATCAAAAATATATTTATCAAAAATCATTCAACTTTGTGAATCCAAAGGAATAAAATTATCCATTCTTTCTCCACCCATAAATGAGGATTTAAGAAAAGAAATAGGTCAAATTCAACAAGAAATTCTCCTCGCAAACCCGACCTATTTAAAACCCTATATCGCAGGCATACACTATTATTCAAAAAAATATTATTTGCCTGATAATATCCATTTGCAAAAGTTTGATTTTTATAAAAAGTTGATCAATTAATTCGAATACTGAATTTTACAGGAACAACAGGTTTTTCGTCAAAAGAACGTTCTTTTTTTATGGCATCAACGACTTCCATCCCTTTGCTTACTCTGCCAAAAACAACATAATTTTTATCATACGGTTTTGCCTCTTCGGTATTTGAAACAATAAAAAATTCGCTAGGAGAAGATGATTTTTCAGGGTTTCCTTCATCATACCTCGCCATGGCTATTGTCCCACGAATAGGCTTCAGGTCATCAATATACTCGGCAGGGACCAAATAATCCAAACGATCAAAATACTCTCCACCACCTTGGATACCCGAATCGTAAATATTGCGATAGAAATACCTATCATTAAAATACCCCATTTTCACTAGTCGGATAAAATTAATTCGATGCAAAGGTGTGCGAGAGTCTAATTCAATTTCAATATTTCCCAAACGAGTTTCAATGACCACTTTATTTTCTGGAAATTGATCTTTGAGCTGATTCAATTGTTGAGCAACTTGTTGAGGAGCTAATTTCCAATCCGGTTGACAAGCAACCATTGATACAAATAACAAAAGAAGAATAAATTTGGGCATAAAAAAGGGGGCTTAATTGCCCCCTAATTTAATTCAATTTATGGAAATTGTAAATTAAGCTACTTTTTTTCTAGTGAAATAAAGTACAGCAAAAACAACAATTAAGATAGCTGGGAAAATCATCATGTTACTTAAAGTAGCCTGACCAGCAGCTAAATCCGCAGCATCACCTACTAAACCTTCAGCCACTTTTACCGCTTTATTTTCATCAATCCATCCACCAATGATTGGTTGGAACATAGAAGAAGAGAACATTCCAACTCCACCCATGATTGACAAACCTAATGCACCTGTTTCAGGCATAGATTCTGCTACAAAACCTAACATATTTGGCCAGAAATAACAAATACCTAATGCATAAATAAAGGCTGCAAAATACAAGGTAGAGCCTGACATAGTACTCATTAAATATAAACCAGTTAAAGCGAAAATAGCAGATCCTAAAAGAACACCCACTGTATTGATTTTAGCGATAAGCGGTCCAGCAAAATAACGACCAACAGCCATTAAACCTGTTACCAATGCTAAAATTAACATCGGGCTAGCACCTGCTTTCGACAAAATTGGAGCTACCCATTGTTGAGGACCAAATTCTGAAATTGCTGTTAAAGCCATACAAGCTAACATAAACAAGTATAAAGGATTCAACATTGCTTTGAAATTTCCAAGCGTAGAATTTTCCGAAGATTTCGGTTTAGGGAAAGTTTGACCGAAGAATAAGTACGCATAAATAGCAGTAGGAATAAGAATCACCCAAATTTGAGCTTGCCATGACATTGCTGCATCAGTCATGAATTTAGAAATCAAAGATCCAACAACGATACCACCCGGGAACCACATGTGAAAACGATTTAACTTGCTGTTCATTTCGTTACCCGTGTAAGCATCTGCAATCATTGGATTACATGCTGCTTCAGTACAACCATTACCTAAACCGATCAACAAAGTTGAAATCAATAAGGTGTTGTAATCCACTGCATAAATAGTTAACAAAATACCTAAAGCATGTGCAACTAAAGCAATTTGCATGATCAATTTTGGACCTACTGAAGTGTAGAATACTCCACCCAAAATCATTGAGATTGGAAAACCTAAAAACCACATTTGGTTAATGTGACCTAATTGGACGTTGTCCAAACTTAATTCACTTCCTAATTGTGGCAAAATACCTGCTCGTATACTAAAAGAAAAAGCAGTCGTGATGAGCGCAAAACAACTCGCTAAAAAAAGACGGTTGGCATTAACTGTTTGGTTCATAAGAATTTAATTTAATATAAAGGTTTAGAAAAATACTCAATCTTGAAAAATTTAAATATTTTATAAAAAAAATCAAGTCAAAAAAACGAAAAGATTTTTAATAATTCACAAAAAAATCAAAATATTTTTAAAAAATTTAAAAAATCCACGCGAAACATTGCCCATTTTAATCAAATTATGCCCTATTTTTGTGTAAATACTAAATCTTAAAAATTATGATTCAAGGTGGTACCTCTACCCTTTCCAAAAGTCGCCAAAGTCGCAAATTAAAAATGGGAATGATTGGCGGAAGTTTAGAAGCATTTATCGGAGCTGTTCATCGTAGGGGAGCTCAATTAGACGGGGAAATCGAATTAGTTTGTGGGGCATTTAGTTCTAGCCCAGAAAAATCCAAAGCAACAGGTGAAGCTCTTTATTTGGACGCTAACCGAGTTTATGCTACTTATGAAGAGATGATTCTGAAGGAAAAAGAATTGCCAGATGGTGAACGAATGGATTTTGTTTCCATCGTTACTCCGAACCATATTCACTTCCCGGCAGCAAAATTCGCATTGGAAAATGGTTTTCATGTCGTATGTGATAAACCTGCTACGTTAAATTTAGCGGAAGCCAAAGAATTAAAAAAAATCATCGAGAAATCTGGATTAATTTTTGCCTTAACACACAATTACACGGCTTATCCATTAATCAAGGAAGCTAAACATTTGGTTGATACAGGTGAATTAGGGGAAATTCGCAAAATTATTGTAGAATATCCACAAGGTTGGTTAATTGATTTAGTAGAAGCAACAGGTCAGAAACAAGCAGCTTGGAGAACAGATCCAGAAAGATGTGGAGCCGCTGGAGCCATTGGCGACATTGGTACTCATGCTGAAAACATCATTGAATACATTACAGGATTGCATATTGATGAATTATGTGCCGACTTAACGATTTTCGTGGAAGGCCGACAATTGGACGATGATGGCAATATATTAATCCATTACAACAATGGTGCGCGAGGTGTCTTGCATTGCAGTCAAATTTGCAATGGCGAAGAAAACGATTTTAATTTCCGCATTTATGGTTCAAAGGCTGGATTAGTTTGGCATCAAATGGATCCAAATACCATGGTCATTAAATCTAGAGATGGCGGAAGTAGAAATATACGAACAGGTGTAGGCAACTTATCTCCTCAAACTAACGCACATACTCGCCAACCCGCAGGACATCCAGAAGGATATGTGGAAACTTTTGCGAATATTTACCGAAATTTCGCATTAGCCGTTAGAGCAAGATGGGAAGGTAAACCTCAAAACCCTATGTATGATTTTCCAGGTATTGAGGAGGGAATCAATGGAATGGCATTTATTGAGAATGTCGTTCGTTCGTCGAGAGACAATCAAAATAAATGGACAAAATTTGAAATTTAATATTAATTATAATCATGACGAAAATTAAAGTTGGAATTGTAGGTACAGGTTTCATAGGACCTGCACACATTGAGGCCTTAAGAAGACTACCCAATGTGGAAGTTGCTGCACTTTGTGAAGTAACCATCGAATTAGCGGAAGCAAAAGCGAAGCAATTGGGCATAGGTCGTTGGTACACTTTTGAGGATTTATTGAAACAAGATGATATTCAAAGTGTGCATATTTGTACTCCCAATTTCTTGCACTTTTCGCAATCAAAAGCTGCCTTATTAGCCGGCAAACATGTTGTATGTGAAAAGCCTTTGGCGAAGGATTTACATGAAGCAGAAGAGTTAGTTGAACTAGCTGCTAAATCCGGATTAGTTAATGCCGTTCACTTCAATTTACGTTACTATCCATTGGTTCGCCAGATGAAAACAATGCGTGAAAAAGGTGACTTAGGTCAAATTTTCTCTGTCATTGGTAGTTATTTGCAGGATTGGTTATTTTACAACACGGATTACAACTGGCGTTTAGAGCCAGACAAATCAGGTGACTCAAGAGCGATCGCTGATATTGGTTCTCACCTTTTGGATATCATTGAATACATAACAGGTTTAAAAACAGTTGAGGTAATGGCTGATTTTAACACGGTACACCCTATACGTAAAAAACCATTAAAGCCGGTAGAAACCTATTCTGGTAAAATGTTACAACCCGAAGATTATGCGGATGTACCTATCAATACCGAAGATCATGCCAATGTATTATTGCGTTTTGACAATGGTAACAGAGGTTCTGTGACGGTTTCACAAGTATCGGCTGGTCGTAAAAACCAATTGAAATTAGAAATTTCGGGATCTAACCAAACATTTGCCTTCAATTCAGAGGCGCCAAATGAACTTTGGATAGGAAATAGAGATAAAGCTAATCAAGTTTTAATGAGAGATCCATCCTTAGCATATCCTGAGGCAAGAGATTTAATGACTTTCCCTGGTGGACACAATGAAGGATTCTCCGATACATCGAAGCAATTGTTCAAAGAAGTTTATGCAGCTATTGAACAAGGCAAGCAACCTGAAACACCTAGTTTTCCAACGTTTGCAGATGGATATAGAGAATTATTAATTTGTGAAAAAATATTAGAAAGTACTCGTAAACAAGCTTGGGTTAAAATTTAATCGATTCAACTATGCAAACAATTAAAGGACCTGCTATCTTTTTAGCGCAGTTCATGGGCGATGAAGCTCCATTTAATAATTTAGAAAACATTTCCACTTGGGTAGCCTCTCTAGGTTACAAAGGGGTACAAATTCCTTCATGGGATGCTCGTTGCATTGATTTGCAAAAAGCAGCAGAATCAAAGACCTATTGCGATGAAATCAAAGGTATGTTAGCTTCAAAAGGCTTGCAAATAACCGAACTTTCTACGCACTTGCAAGGTCAATTGGTGGCTGTAAATCCAGCCTATGACTTAGGATTTGATGCATTTGCACCTGATGCAGTGAAAGGAAATCCAAAAGCAAGAACCGAATGGGCAGTTCAGCAATTAAAATATGCCGCTAAAGCTTCACAAAATTTAGGTTTAAATGCACATGCTACCTTTTCAGGATCGTTGATGTGGCACACCGTTTACCCTTGGCCACAAAGACCTGCTGGATTAGTGGAGCAAGGTTTTGCAGAATTAGGAAGACGTTGGATGCCTATTTTAAATACGTTTGATGAATGCGGAGTTGACCTTTGTTATGAAATTCACCCAGGTGAAGATTTGCACGATGGAATTACTTTTGAAATGTTTTTGGATGAGGTAAAGGGTCATAAACGTGCCAATTTACTGTATGATCCATCGCATTTTGTTTTACAAGCCTTAGACTACAAACAATACATCGACTTTTATCACGAACGCATCAAAATGTTCCATGTGAAGGATGCAGAATTCAATCCAACTGGTAAACAAGGTGTTTATGGTGGCTTTCAATCTTGGATAAATCGCGCAGGACGTTTCCGTTCCTTGGGTGACGGACAAGTTGATTTCAAGAGCATTTTCTCTAAATTAACTCAATACGGTTATGAAGGATGGGCTGTTTTAGAATGGGAGTGTTGTATCAAAGATCCTGTTCAAGGAGCGACAGAAGGCGCACCATTTATTGCTTCCCATATCATCAAGGCAACTGAAAAAGTATTCGATGATTTCGCGGGTACAGGAGCAGATGAGGAGTTCAATAAAAAGATTTTAGGACTATAATTAAGGTAAAAGGTAATAGGTAATAGGTAATAGGTAATAGATTAAATTCCAACTTTGGTATTTTTTGACAAGGTAGGCATGTTGAATAATCTTTGTGTCTTTTGTGTTAAAAACAAATCCCGTATTTAACTCAAAGATGCCATTCTCCTTATACCTATTACCTTATACCTATTACCTTTTACCTTTTACCTATTACCTACCTAAATACATACACAAACCAAGCCGCTGATAACAAAACTACATTTTTAACAATGTATTGTCCCGTAAGGGTTAAAGTCATAAACGACTGCCAAGTTTCATTTGGCAGAAAAAATATAGGAAGAAAGGTTGTAACCATGTGTCCGAGCATGATCCAAAAAACAAATTTGGTCAAACGTGGAAACAACCACAGAATTCCAATCATGCATTCTCCAAAACCCAATAGGAGTAAAAATGTCTGAATAGACATAAATGGTTGAAGTGTGAGATTAAATAATTTAGTCACCAACTCTTCCGCTGGAGAAACGCTATAAACCTTCAACAAACCAAACCAAATATACACCAAGGCAATCAATACTCGATTCATCCAAGATGCAATCGTCAACTTGCCAAGAAATTGTTTGCTAACTAATTCCATGAGGATATGATTTTAAACACCGCCCATTTTAAAATTAAAATGGACAGTGTAAAATTGATAATTAAAAAAATATTAAGGAATGACTTTAATCAGATAATTTAATTAGCTCCATCAGATTTTGCCCTTTTAACAGCAAAATCACCAATGGTTTTTCCATGTTTAGAACCCATTGAACAGTCTATTCGAAAATGAATCATCCCGTACACTCTGGATTCAGATGCCTCTTGTGCATAGGCATTAAAAGCACTTGTTTTATCAGGAAAAAAAGCACTTAAAACAGTCGAGGCAGCAAAAGAAAAAGTAGAATGGCCTGAAGTATAACTCGGAAAATTCGGTAAACCAACAGAAGTTTTCAGTCCAAATTGTTGAGGCCGTGGACTGTAATAAAAATACTTTGTATCCCAACAAGCAATTCCTGCATCCATTAAGGCGGTTCCTACATATGCCAACATTCGAGCCATACGAATTTCTGAATATTTAGAATCAAAACCTGCTTGACAAGCATACCTATGCCAATGCCCTGGAGGGGTATACGAACCAGGTCCATCCGCCCAATAATTAGCAATGGAAGCTTGTGTACGCGTTTGATTAGATAGGATATTTTGTAATTCTTCCAAATCCTTTTTAAATTCAGTAGAACCTTCTAAATAAGGTTTTTCAGGACGAATGGATTCCAGAATCGGTCGATCAAAGTTCCATGTTTTAACTGCTCCATAGTTAGGTAACATAGGAGGTCTTGCAGGTATTTCTTGACTCATCCAAGGATTAACAAAGCCAATGGATTTAGCATGACTAATTAAATCCGGAACAATGGTTTGATTATTGGCAGCACTCATTCCATCCGTTTTTGCTCTAGCCATTACCTTGGCGGCAACAGAGGTGCCAAGTGATAAACCTGCAATTACATCAGAACCGACATTTATTTTTGCCCAAATGGGCACATTTTTCGCTTCCTCCAATTTTTGTTTCAGAAATGGCCCTTCTCCAGGGAACATCGCCAATAAAACAGTATAACTTGCTTGAGAAACTACTGCATATTCAGAAGGATAACTTGGTAATGTAGAGGTTGGTAATAATGGTTTTATGGATGCATCTGATACATAAGGCGCTGACCTTTTGTATTGAAATTTATATTTCCATGCGGCAACCAATGCATCATATTGTACCACACTTAGATACGCTAAAGCTCTAGCAGTATAGGGAGGATTCGCAAAGGGGAATTTGGGATCCGCCAAAGGATCGGCAGCATTTGGAACAGGATAAACTCCTGATGAATTAGCTGCTGGAGGAATATTGTATTTCGCAGCCAATTCCCTTCCAATTTCATTCCAACGTAATACAACTCCTGCTCCCCAATATTGAACAGCTTCCTTCTGAGCATCTGTAACAACAATGGTTTTAAGTGAATCGATTTCTTTTTTGTATAATGGATCCGAAATTAATACGGGAACACTAATACTAATTTCAGAAGGATCATTCAACACAAAGGTTTTCCACCCCCCCGCTGTTTCATCAATGCTAGTAGGATTATAAGGAACAAAACCTACTTCATTGACACTTTTGTCGCACGATATAAACAATATTGCGACCCATATGGATATTATATATTTCATTTGATTACAATTTAAATTGGTATAAAATACCTAAAGAATAAGTGGCACTTTGACCGATATTCTGACCATCAATAACGTATGCGATACGTGCATTAACTCCCAAAGCTTTTGGCTGGTATTTACCATATATACCCACCGATGTCATTGTCATGTCATTTGTCAAAAAAGGCATGTCATTACGGCGAATATCATCTCCTTTGGTGCAAGAAAAATGTTCGGCAAATAATTCCAATTGGTTATCCTTTTTGAGATAACCAATTCTTAAAGCCGCATCAAACGCATCTGGTACAGGCACTTGATTAGTATTATACAACTTTCCGCCAGCTAAATAAGCATCACGATCCGCCTTAACCATTGACCTAGCTTGATACGTAATTAAACTATTTACATAAACATTCTTCGATAGATTGTAAGAAATAATACCTCTAGCAATTAATGTTTTAGCACCTAAACCAATGGACATTGGCATAAAATCAGGGACATAATTTGACACCGGAATACTGAAACCTAAAACTCCATGTGCAACAAGGCCATGATAGGCCTTTGTTTTAGCTTTAACAAACACAGAGGCATCTTGAAAGCCTTGTTGGCCTAACAAATTACCCTGGCTGGCATCCGTCTTCAAATAAGGAATCATCGCAATTACATTCAAATCACGCTTAATTCCTACAGCAAACATGGCGGTCATCGACTGAGTTGTCAAACGTCCAATATTAGGATTATCACGCTTTAAGCCATTTTCCCAATAATTCGTCCAAGAATTATTACCATAAATCAGTGCACCGCAAACTAATTTTTTATTCATATAAATAGCATCATGAGGCATTTGTGCCATCAATTTGCCCACCATTATGAAATAAAAAAACAAAAGATGAATACCTTGTTTTTTCATAGTTAGAAACGTTGAGAAATCGTTGCAGATAATAAATAATCAGCAAAAGCAGCATCTCCGTGCTTATTATTGGCCCAATCACTTGCACTTTTGATTCGGTTTCTTTGTGTGGCCAAAGGCAATGAAACAAAGAGCATGGTATTATGACGTGTATAACTAACTCCTGGCTCAATTGAGAAAATATAACCTGGGCGACGGAATCCATCGCTTTCTCCGATTAAATCATAAGCTGGAATACCTTCAATTCTAGCTCCCAAAGTTGCTCCAATTCCTGCTTTTGCAGAAACAACATAATTTAATCCAACCCTACCTGCATATTGATCAGCAACCGAATGATATTTAACCATTAAATCAGTTACGGGTTTGTCTGGAGCATTTTGAAGTGTTGTATTGGTGTTACGAGGATTAGACAAATAAAATGCGTTGTAATACACGGAAGTACGAGTAAACAATTGTTGGTATCCTTGGATTTCAAGATTAATCCCTACACCCCCATCACCTAATTGAATGGATTGATCTACCGCTTTTTCAACCGTGTAATCTGTTCCGTCTGATTTTCTTCTGTGTACAACATCCATCACATTACTATTACCAGTCGGCAATTTAACGCCAAAACCTAGGCTAAAATTTCCTTTAGCATGCTTTAACGGATCTAATATCCAATAAGAAGCCGTCAAACGTAAATCGCCAATACCATTCGCCATCGTGGAGAATCTTTTTTGATCCGGGTTTCCTGATGCAGCATTTCCATAATGCTCATACATAGAAGATCTTAAATTGAAGTTGATCGGCAAATTGGCCGCCAATGAAAAACGATCAGTAAAAGAATAGGTAATTCCTAAATCCAAAGACTGCGTATCATTGATGACATTATTATTAGCCGCTTCCCTTTGGGGTTGATAATCAGCACCTACAAAATGTTTATAAGAATGTAAACTACGAAAACCCAATGCCACCTGCCAAGCACCCGGATGCATCATAGCATTTGTATTGGTACCTGTACCAACTGAGCAACTCATATGACGAACTGCTACACAACCTTGACCGAAAGAAATGGAAGTAAACACTCCTACACAAAGGAGTGATAATAAAATATTTTTCATTTTGCTTAATTTTTAAAATAATACACGATTTCCTGAGACGTATTTGTCCTAGGCTTTAAAGAGAATCAATAAAAATTAAGCTTGCCGCGGTGGCGAGAAAAAATCAGACGTAATGTCTTGAGTAGATAAAATGGGATGAATGGGTGAAGAAAATTGAGCTGGCCATTCCAATATATAAAATACCCAGCCAGATGTCTGAGCACAATATTCTTTTACTAGGGTATTGATTAATTTCGTTTTGGTTGGACTTTTTTCCGGCTGATCAGACAAATGTTCATTTACTTGGTTAGCTAAATCAAAAAAGTTTTCACGAGCACTTCTATCAGCTACCAAAGTGGTATATAATGTATCATTTTCCATGATTTGCTCCTTCATTTGATAGAAGTCGTCACCATCACGTAATTCACCTTTTACATCTTTTGGAGCCTCCCAGTTAGTTTGATATGGCAACGAAATAGGAATTTTAACCACAAGCGTTTCTGTATTTTCGCTTTCAGAAACGATTAAATCATTATCAAAAATATATTTCAAAGCAAAGCCACCTGCTTGATAAAGCAGTACACACATCAATAAAAGAGATAGGGCTTTTTTCATAAAATCTCCCAAAATTAGGCTATTTTTCAATAACTGTACCTAATTCTTGTGAAATATTTTTTTGTATTTCTTTTAAACGAATAAAATCAGCTAGTAATTCATTGATATGATCAGAAGATGTATCGGCAACTTCGAGAGCATTTAGTACCTCTTGCAATTTTTGATCATTATAAACTTTCCGCAAGCGCAAGACATTTTTATAGGCTAAATCCTCTAACATATCCTCCTCTCTACTTACTCGAATATCGTGCTTATCTTTCCATTCGTCAGATAAATTATGTTTTTCAGAAGAAAAATCAATGGCAATCTTTTGAATATCTTCTTCCGGATGGTGCAAAAAGAAATCGGGACTAACTTGATTTCTTTGTTGTAATTCGATTTTACATATATCCAAAATTTGCTTATAAATGGGGATTTGGAATTCAGTCGACTCCAATTCATCAATCATATAATGCGTCAGGGTTAGTCCTGGTGCTGCCTCGGCATTGATTTCCAAATGCCCAAAATTCATGATTAATCGAATGCATTCTGATTCTTGATAGAAAGCTAAATTTTGTACTTGAGCTGGACTCTCGTGATCAGTCGGTTCAAAGAGACCTTGTAATTCTTGGTATTCTTGTGCACTTAATTGTTTATTCCCCTCCGTATTTTGACCATTAGGACGTTGTTTAATTCCCTTTAGATGAATTTTATTTAATTCGGAAATCAACACATCTTCCTCCAATCGCATCAAAGAGGCCGTTTTTTGAATAAACAGACTTCGTTGTATGGCATCCGGTATCTTAGAAATACTTTGAACCATTTCTTTGATTAACTCCGATTTTTTGAATGGATCATCCCCCGCCTCTTTCATAAATAAATTGGCTTGGAAAGAAATCACATCTTTTGCTTCTTTTTTGATGTATTCCAAAAAGGCTTCACTACCAATTTTACGAACAAAACTGTCGGGATCATTTCCTTCCGGAAAGACAACTAAATTAACTTGCAGACCTTCTTCTAATATCAAATCCATCCCTCGAAGAGCCGCTTTAATTCCAGCTGCATCTCCATCATAAAGAACTGTCACATGTTTCGTGAAACGAGCAATCAATTTTATTTGATCTGGCGTCAGGGAAGTACCAGAGGACGCTACCACATTTTTTATACCAGCTTGGTGCAGTGAAATTACATCCGTATATCCTTCCACCAAATAGCATACATCTAAATTTCGGATTTCGTTTTTGGCTTGAGCGATTCCATAAAGAATGGAAGATTTATGGTAAACCTCGGTTTCAGGCGAGTTCAGGTATTTAGCTTGCGATGATTTACTCGCATCACTTTTCAAAATGCGAGCTCCAAAGGCAATCACTTTACCCGAAACATTGTGAATAGGAAAAATTACTCGATTTCGAAAACGGTCATAAACCTTACCTTCCTCGTTTTTTTGGGTAACTAATCCCGCTTTTTCAATAATTTCTTGACTATAGCCCTGCTTCAAAGCAGTTTTAACAAATAAATCCCAAGATTCAGGACTATAGCCTAAATCAAAGGTTTGTATCGTTGCATCTGAAAAACCACGCTCTTTGAAATAAGGCAAAGCAATGGATTTACCTTCATCAGAGTTGAGTAATTGATTTTTAAAAAATTCTTTGGCATATTCTAAGATGATGAATAAACTTTCACGTTCATTTTGACGAATCATCTGATCGTCTGTCATCTCCTCTTCTTGAATTTCTATGCCGTATTTTTTGGCTAAATGTCTTAAGGCTTCTCCATATCCCAATCCTTCCATGTCCATAATAAAACGAACAGAATCACCGGCCTTACCACATCCAAAACATTTATAAATTCCTTTACTCGGTGAAATAGAAAAAGAGGGTGTTTTTTCTCCATGAAAAGGACAACACGCCCAATAATTAGCTCCTTTTTTCTTTACAGTAACATAATCCCCAATGACATCCGCCACGGCAGCCGTTTGCTTAATTCGATCAACGGTTTCGGGATTAATTCTCATATTACAATAATAAACCTGCTAAGGTTGCTGATAAATAACTGGCCAAAGTTCCTGCAATCAATGCTTTAAAACCCAATTTCGCCAAGTCACTTCTTCTAGAAGGTGCTAATTCACCAATACCACCAATTTGAATCGCCACTGAACTAAAATTAGCAAATCCACATAACGCGAAGCTGGTGATGGCAACTGTTTTAGGATCTAATGTATGCTTGATTTTAACCATATCTAAATAGGCGACAAACTCATTAACGACCATTTTTTTACCCATTAATGCTCCTGCTACTTCCACATCAACCGCAGGAACTCCCATTGCAAATGCAAAAACAGAAAATACTTTTCCTAAAATCAAGTTCATAGATAAGGTAGGCAGTCCAACCAAATTTCCTATTTGACCTAAACCTAAATCGACCAAAGCAATCAAAGCAATAAAACCAATCAGCATAGCAATCACGTTCAATCCTACCTTTAAACCTTCGCTTGCACCTGCTGCAATTGCATCAACTAAATTGGCATGCGATTTTTGAATTTCTAACTTAACTTCTCCATGTGATTCCGACTTAACAGTTTCAGGGAACATAATTTTGGAAATTACCAGTGCACCTGGAGCTGCCATCAAACTTGCAGCTAATAAATATGCAGCAGGTACTCCCAACGAAATATATACAGCCATCACTCCACCTGCAATACATGCAAAACTACCCGTCATGGATGCCATTAATTCGGAGTTCGTCATGTTTTTCAAATAAGGCTTGATCATAATTTGAGCCTCCACTTGACCAACAAAAGTAGATGCCACATTGGACAATGCCTCCGCTCCACTAACACCCATTAACCAATGTACACCTTTGCCTAAAACGGAAACAACTCTTTGTAAAACACCTAAATGATAGAACATATTGACCAAAACCGCCACAAAAATGATGGTAGGAACCACTTTAAAAAAGAAAATATAATCATTTCCTGCTCCAAAAGCCTTTGTCATTAAACTACGATCCACCAAAGAACCAAATACAAAAACGGCGCCTTTATCTGCTTGTCCCAACAAGGTATTAATGGAATCACCCAACCAACGAAAAGTAGCTTGTCCAACTTCTGTTTTTAAAATAAAAACGGCTAAAATAACTTGCAATAGTAAGCCTACTCCAACGGTTCTATAATTAATCGCCTTTCGGTTATTCGACATTAAAAACGAAACGCCCAGAATAAGCACTATTCCTAAAAGGCCAGTAAATCTTTCCATAATATATTGGTATTGGTTAATTTTTGGTTTCTAAATTATGTGTGTATTGATTGAAATTAATTTCATTAACTAAATC
Source organism: Aquirufa sp. ROCK2-A2 (assembly GCF_054558485.1). Classification (NCBI taxonomy): domain Bacteria; kingdom Pseudomonadati; phylum Bacteroidota; class Cytophagia; order Cytophagales; family Flectobacillaceae; genus Aquirufa; species Aquirufa sp. ROCK2-A2. Next base: position 632,168 of record NZ_JBPXKA010000001.1, on the reverse strand, counting down.
ATTCTCAGCTAAATGATAAAATTCTTCGTGAATATTGAATGGGGTATCACTTTGAATTTTCCAGTAGGTTCCATCTTCTTGCATTTCATAAGAATTGACAGAATCACGTAAATTCCAATCCAAAATGGTAATGGCTAAATTTTTAGATCGAGTGTTCACTAATTCGAACAATGATTCTATTCTTCGATCAAAACTCCGAACCATTACATCTGCTGAACCGCCATACACTTTGGGTTCACCCGCATTATGGAAGTAATACAAACGTGTGTGCTCCAAATAATTACCCACAATGGATTTAATGAAAATATTCTCAGAAAGGCCTTTCCGTTGTGGTTTTAAACAACAAACTCCACGAATGATTAACAATATAGGTAATCCTTCATTGGATGCAGCATAAAGTGCCTCGATGACTTTCTTATCCTGTAGGGAGTTGATTTTCCAACAAATACCTGCCGGAATTCCATTTTTGAAATTCGCCACTTCCTGTTCAATCATTTCCACCAACCGATTTCGCATATCTCTTGGCGCAGTAATTAAATGTTCGTAATGCGTCGGCATGGAATGACCCGTAATTACATTAAAGAACTCTGAAATGTCTTGCGTAATTCTTGAATCGGTGGTTAATAAACCAATATCAGTGTACAATTTGGCTGTATCTTCATTGTAATTTCCTGAAGATAAATGGGCATAACTCATCACATGTGTTCCTTCATTTCGAATAACTTGTAATAATTTGGTATGCGTTTTTAAACCTGGGATTCCGTAAATCACAAAACAACCTGCCTTTTGTAATTTGGTAGCTTCTCTAATATTATTTTCTTCATCAAAACGAGCCTTTACCTCAAACAAAACAGAAACGTGTTTACCTTGTTCGGCAGCACGTAACAAGGCATTGGATATTCGAGAATGCTTAGAAATTCGATAAAGAGTAATTTTGATAGCCAAAACATTGGGATCATCCGCTGCTTGCTCCAATAACTGGATCACTAGCTCAAAATTATTATAAGGATGGTGTAATAAAATATCCCCACGACGAATCGTATCAAAAATATCATCAATTTTCACCGACTTTAAGCCCAAAGGCGGAACCACGGCATGTTGACTAGGTAATTGAGCTTTAAACTCAGGATGCTTTAATATTTGCCAAAATGCTGTAAAATCAAGAATGGAAGTTTTTACAAAAATATCCGATTTTTCCAAGGACCAACGCTTCAGCATTTCATCCAATAAATATTCGGAATGGTGTTCTTCCACTTCTACCCGAGTAACACGACCCAATCGGCGATCTTTGATTTTTTTCTTGATTTCATCCACGAAATCTGTTTCAGCATCTTCATGTTCTACCACATCAAAATCGCCATTACGCGTAATTCTAAAAAGTGTTGAAGATTCTATATCGACGTTCCGATACAAAACCTGAAGATGGTGACGAATAATTTCCTCAATGGGAATAAATAATACTTGATCTTCTCGTTCAATCACATAAAATCTCGCCAAATTCAAGGGAATTTGAACAAAAGAAATCTTATGGTCTTTATCAATCTTACCTTTCCCATGTTTTTTTTCCGAATACCCCACCGTCACTACTCCAAAAATCAAGGTTTTCGCTAATAAACTCGGAAATGTATGCGTATGGTCAAAAACCATTGGAGTTAACATCGGATAAATAGTTCGATGAAAATAAGTTTCAACCTCCATCATCTCCTCTGAATTGAGGCCGTCCAAATTAGCAGCCAATGTCAGACCATTATCAGGAAATAAGGGTAAAATTTCTTCTCTAAAAATCCGATGCTTTTCAACACTAAATACTTGAGCCTCAGAAATTAAAGTATGTTTAAACGGCATTAAGGTTAAGCCGGAATAATCCGTTCTTTCTTTACCAAAATCAATGTAATTATAAAGAGAGCCAACACGAATTGTAAAAAACTCATCTAAATTAGATGCCGTAATGGCCAAAAATTTTAATCGATCGAACAAATTTTTGGATGAATCTCTGGCTTGATCCAGTACTCTTTCATCAAATTTTAACCAAGATAAATCACGTGAAATGAATTTTGACTTAGCGATAATCTCTTGCGATTTCAACAAAGTCTTATCGGATTTTTTATGCTTGGGCTGAGATACCGTTAAATTGATTTTCCAATTTTTGGGTTGTAAGAACGACAAAAGATTCCCTTTTTGGGAATCTTTTGAACTTACCTTATCATGATCTCCAGTAGTAAGACTCATATATTAATCATTATTTTGTTGATCCTTTATTGCCTCGTAATCGGAGCCCAAACGACCCACTTCCTGCATTAAATACTTTTGCAATTCAATATTAAAAAAACGTTTTTCTTCTTCGGAAAGTGATGCATAATAATCTTTTAATTCTTGATTAATTGCCGCTTTTTCTAAATCAGAATGCGCATTAATGGCTCTAACATGGTAGGATTTAAAATCAAATTCCATATCCTACACGTCAACCTTAGCGTATTTAGCATTTTTTTCAATGAAATCTCTACGAGGAGCAACTTCATCACCCATTAACATAGAGAACAACAAATCTGCCTCAATGGCCGAATCAACTGTCACTTGTTTTAATGTTCTTGATTCTGGATTCATCGTAGTCTCCCACAATTGTTCAGCATTCATTTCTCCCAAACCTTTATAACGTTGAATACCCACACTTTCCTCTTTCCCACCACCGGCTAATTCACGAATGGCTTCATCTCTTTGTTGCTCTGTCCAAACATAACGAACCGCTTGTCCTTTTTTCACTTGGTATAAAGGAGGTTGAGCGATATAGATATATCCATGATCAACCAATTCACGCATGTATCGGAAGAAGAATGTTAATATTAAGGTACGAATGTGACTACCATCAACGTCCGCATCGGTCATGATAATGATTTTATGATAACGTAGTTTTTCAATGTTCAAAGCTCTTTCGTCACCATCTTTACCGAAGTAAACGCCCAAAGCAGTGATCATGTTTTTGATCTCTTCGTTCTCATAGATACGATATTCCTGCGCTTTTTCTACGTTCAAAATTTTACCTCTTAATGGTAAAATTGCTTGAAAAGCTCTATTTCTTCCTTGCTTGGCAGTTCCACCAGCTGAGTCCCCTTCGACAAGGTATAACTCGCAAACATTGGGATCTGAATCAGAACAATCGGCCAATTTACCCGGTAATGAATTCGAGCCTAGGACCGTTTTTCTTTGAACCATTTCACGAGCCTTACGAGCCGCATGGCGTGCCTGTGCTGCTAAAATAACCTTGGCTACAATCTGACGAGCCTCTTTAGGATGCTCTTCCAACCATGATTCCAACATATCTGACATAGCAGATGAAACCGCACCGGAAACTTCACCATTTCCTAATTTGGTTTTCGTTTGACCTTCAAATTGAGGTTCAGCTACTTTGACCGAAATAACAGCTGTCAAACCCTCACGGAAATCGTCACCTGCGATATCAATTTTTAATTTATCTAAAGCACCAGATTTATCAGCATAATTCTTCAAGGTACGTGTCAAGGCTCCACGGAAACCCGCAACGTGCGTTCCCCCTTCAATGGTATTAATGTTGTTTACATACGAAACCACGTTTTCCGTGTAAGACGTATTGTACATCATGGCCACTTGAACGGGAACTCCATTTTTATCACCTTCCATGTAAATAGGCTCAGATAATAATGGCTCACGTGTTGAATCCAAGAACATAACGAACTCACGAAGTCCACCTTCAGAGAAAAATTCTTCCGTTTTCGCAACACCATTTTCATCCAGTTCACGTAAATCCGTTAATTGAATACGGATACCAGCATTCAAGAAAGATAACTCGCGCAAACGACCAGCTACTGTCTCATATTTGTATTCAGTAACCGTAAAAATGGTCTCATCTGGCTTAAATAAAACCGAAGTACCAGTACGATCAGTTGTTCCAACTTCTTTTACTGGATATTGAGGAACACCAATTTTATATTCTTGTTGGTAAATTTTACCATCTCTACTATAAACCGTTACTTTCAAATCAGTCGACAAGGCATTCACACACGAAACCCCCACCCCGTGCAAACCTCCAGACACCTTGTAAGTATCCTTATCAAATTTACCACCAGCGTGTAGTACTGTCATTACAACCTCTAAAGCAGAACGCTTCTCCTTGGTATGCATTCCGGTTGGAATACCTCTACCGTTGTCTTCAACCAATATAGAATTATCCGTATTGATCGTTACGTTGATTTGATCACAATGACCTGCTAAAGCTTCGTCAATGGAGTTATCAACTACCTCCCATATCAAATGATGTAGACCTTTAAATCCCGTATCACCAATGTACATGGATGGACGCTTACGAACCGCCTCTAAACCTTCTAATACTTGAATATTATCTGCACCATAATTTGCTCTATCCTGAGCGGCTGAATCTTGTGCTTCTGACATAATTTGTATAAATGTTATTTTTATAGCCTTCTAAATTTATAGAGACTATCCTTTATTTGATTATTAAATTTCAATCTTAAAAATACAATTTTTTCCTTTGAAAAACTAAATTATTAGCAGAAAAAAACGAGCAGTAATTTTAGTGTTTGAAATGACGAATTCCAGTCATGACCATCGCAATGCCATTCGCATCACAATATTCGATGGAATCCTTATCTTTGATAGAACCACCTGGTTGAGTTACGGCAACAATTCCTGCTTTTCCCGCAATTTCAACACAATCTGGGAATGGGAAAAACGCATCAGATGCCATCACAGATCCTTGCAAATCAAATCCAAATTCTTTTGCTTTCTCAATGGCTTGCTTCAAAGCATCTACACGAGATGTTTGACCAACTCCTGAAGCCAACAATTGGCCTTCTTTAGCTAATACAATTGTATTCGATTTCGTATGCTTGCAAATTTTCAATGCAAAAGCTAAAGCACGCTTTTGCTCTTCCGTTGGTGCCATTTGGGTAACTGTTTTAAAGTCTTCTACACCTTCCATCACTAAATCTTTATCTTGCTCCAAAACACCATTCAACAATGTTTTGAACATTACTTTTGGAAAATCTTGCGCATTTCTTTTTAACAAAATACGATTTTTCTTGGTCCTTAAAACTTCCAAAGCCTCCTCAGTAAACCCTGGAGCTATTAATATTTCACAAAACAATGGATTAATAGACTCGGCAGCTGCCTTGTCAACCGTTTGATTCGTAGCCAACACGCCTCCAAAAGCAGAAATCGGATCACAAGCCAAAGCTTTTTCGTATGCTTCTTGTACACTATTTCCTGTCGCTACTCCACAAGCATTCATGTGCTTAATAATCACAAAAGCCGTTTCTGCAAATTCATCCAACAAAGTCAAACACGCATCCACATCTACTAAATTATTATATGACAATTCTTTTCCATGTAACTTATCAAAAAGACTTTCTAAATCACCGTAAAATTTTCCTTGTTGATGTGGATTTTCACCGTATCTCAAAGAATGAGCAGGCAAAGCTTTATAACTTGCCAAATCCGCCACTTCACCCGCAAAATAGCGTTGAATAGCTCCATCATAATGAGAAGAAACCGCAAATGCTTTTTGAGCAAAACTTCTTCTTTGATCTAAGCTTGTCGCTGCACCATTCTCAGAAAAAATGGTAAGCACCTCTGCGTATTGATCGCGAGAGGATACAATTAAAACATCAGCAAAATTTTTCGCTGCACCACGAATTAATGATATACCACCAATATCAATCTTCTCAATAATATCTTCATCTGAGGCACCAGAAGCAACAGTTTCTTCAAATGGATACAAATCCACCATCACCAAATCCAAAGCTGGAATTTCATATTGTTTTGCTACCTCAACATCCGAAGGTAAATCGCGACGATATAAAATACCACCAAAAACCTTTGGATGTAGGGTTTTTACCCGACCACCAAAAATAGAAGGATAACCTGTTAAATCCTCTACAGGAATCACAGGAATCCCCATTTCCTCAATGAATTGTTGCGTTCCACCAGTGGAATACAATACAACTCCTGATTGATGAAGTTCTTGAATAATTGGCGCTAAACCGTCTTTGTAATAAACTGAAATTAAGGCTGATTGAATTTTCTTTAATGACATGGGGCTTGTAATAAATGGAAGCCCCAAAGGTACGAATTAAAACAAAATTCGACTAATTTTTAGATTTCTTATTCCTTAATTTTTCGTATCTCAATAATCCTTCCAAATAATAATAATCGGCATAAATCAAAGGTACATCGATTTCAGAATTCAAACCTTTTGCTCCCACGCAGTGCTTGATCAAGAAATTATTATTTTCTCCAAGAGCTGCACGGTAGGCAGGACTCGATAAGGATTCCAACATTTTAACCGCATCAGCGTAGTATTTTTTACCTTTAGCACCTGAATACGTGGATAATTCCAACAAAGCAGAAGCGGTAATTGCTCCAGCGGAAGCATCTCTTTCTTCGTTAGGCATGTTAGGAGCAAAGAAATCCCAATAAGGAATTTTATCGGATGGCAAATTCGGATGATTCAAATAGTAATCCGTAATTTTCTGCGCAAAATCCAAATATTTCTGATCCTTTGTTTCGCGATACATGGTCACATATCCATAAATCGCCCAAGCATGGCCACGCGTCCAAGTCGATTCATCTTGATATCCTTGATGTTGTTTTTTGGCCAAAACTTTTCCATCTATATCGTAACAAATCACATGATAGCTAGAAAAATCAGGCCTAAAATGATTTTTTATCGTATTATCAGCATGTGTAATAGCTATTTGACGAAACGAGTTATCTCCCGTTTCTCTTGATGCCCAAAACAATAATTCCAAATTCATCATGTTATCGATGATAACCGGAAATTTATATCCGCCTTTGAAACTGTTCCAAGATTTAATCAAACCAATATTTGGATCAAAACGAGAAGCCAATGATTTCGCCGACTGAATCAAAACTTTCTTAGCTTTTGGATCCTTTGTTAATCGCAATTCATTCCCAAAAGAATCAAACATCATGAAACCTAAATCATGGGTTCCTTTGTTGTATTGCTCTTTTTCAACAGCGGCAGTCCATAATCTTGCCGCTTTTTCCCATTTAACATCCTTGGTTTTTTCATACAAATACCACAATCCACCCGGGAAAAATCCAGAACACCACCAATGGGATGGCATATTTCGATAGGACCCATCTGCTTTTGCCGAATGTATGGTTACGCTCGTATCTGGATGATCTGCCAACATACGCTCATATTGTTGACCAGCTAATTGAAATTGCTTATTAACATCAATTTTTTGTGCAAAGACACTACTGGATAATAAAACGAATAAAGGAATTAATTTTTTCATAGTTTTAACAAGGTTTATATTTCTATTTTTATCTTCCCATCCAACCGCCATCAACGGTCAAAATCGTACCATTAACATAATTTGAAGCTGCAGAGGCTAAAAACACTACTGGACCCTTAAAGTCATCAGGTTGTCCCCAACGACCCGCAGGAATACGTGCTAAAATAGAAGCACTTCGGTCCGCATCATTTCTCAAAGCTTCTGTATTATCCGTTGAGATATATCCCGGTGCGATCGCATTAACATTGATTCCTTTACTTGCCCATTCATTGGCCAAAGCCATGGTCAAACGAGCAATTCCACCTTTACTTGCTGCATAACCAGGAACGTTTATTCCGCCTTGAAAACTTAATAAAGAAGCTGTGAAAATAATTTTTCCAGATCCATTGGCAATCATATTACGACCAATTTCTCTACTCAAGATAAACTGGGAAGTTAAATTTACCTCCAACACTTCATCCCAATATTCATCCGAATGGTCAGCAGCTGGATCTCTTAAGATGGTTCCTGCATTGTTCACCAAAATATCTATCCGAGGAAACTTTTTAATCAATTGTTTGATAAAATCATACAAAGATTCACGATCTGAAAAATCTGCTTGATAGGCCGTGAAATTTCTTCCTAAAGCGGTAATTTCTTTTTCAACTTCCGAATGATTTATTTCTAAATTAGCCGAAACACCGATTATATCTGCACCTGCCTCTGCCAAGGCCACTGCCATTGCTTTCCCAATCCCTCTTTTACAACCTGTTACTAAGGCAATTTTACCAGATAAATCAAATGAATTTTGCATGTTTTAAATTTACTCTAAAAGAAATTCAAAGCAAATCTTTACTCAATCAAAGGTTAATTTTTACTAATACTTCAAATGAATAACTTGCGCTCCATCTTTAACCGCTTCATACGCTACTAACCAAGTTTTACCTGTCCATTGTATGGCTGGATAAGAACAATCCCATTTCGGATCAGAAATGTATTTTTTGGTCAACTTGCCGTTCAGATCTTTTACCACTAATCCAATTTGTTTAAAATACCGATCACCTTCTTGCTTAATTGCTGCAAAAACCAAAGCAGTTTCACCTTTCGGATTCGAGGCTAACTGAGGCATCCTGATTTTATCACCAGTTAAATGGAGAATCATCTTTTTAGATCCTTGATACGCCCATTTTACACCAGAGGAACCCTCTGCACCGGTATACCAAGCAGCTTCTAGACCTTTTGACCCACGAACTAAAGATGGACCTGCGTGAGGGCACGCATTCACCAACCAATGATCCTCATACAATGGAACCGATTCTGAATAATTTTTTCCAAAATCTTCAGAATGAATATAACCCATATCTCTTTCACCTTTATCGTTTAAATCCCGATAAATTACATCTACATTTCCTTTTTCATCAGCCAAGGCATCAATTCGACAACATTCGCAGGTTTGTTTGTCGAGAATTTTCATGTCCCCAAAACCTAAACCAGGCGCAGTAGAAGCCGTAACGAGCGTACGGCCTTTGGGCCCTACTTTCACATCTAACCAATAAGCGCCCACCTGACCATTCGGCAAGGAAATGATCTTCCCAAAGGAGTGGCTCAGTCCAGCCGCGGTATCTGTGTGAATGTGTTGTGGTTTTTGCCAAACCCCATTCTCCTCCATCGCATACAGCAAATCCCCATTAAATCGAGAGGCTGCTGTAGGGCGATTCATCTCATACAAAAGGATACAAGTACCATCCGCTTTATAGGCCAGTTTAGGCATTCCCTCTGCGTGCGTTGACGCTTTTTTATCAATAGGGACCTGCTCCACAGGCCCCTGATTAACTTTTCGAAAGAATAAAACCCCATTGGCTGATTTCTCTACCCAAGATAGAACGACATCGCCGTTTGATTTCAGTGCAAAAGAGGGGTCTAACGCCTGATTAGCAGGATTAGACACCGTTTGCGCGAAAGAGACCTGCGCAAAGAAAACGAGCAAAAGGATTAATTTTTTCATTTTTTGAATAGTTGGAATACGTCGATTTGTACACCGGCAACCACTGTACGAGGAGCCGCTGGCGTATAGGTTGATTTATCTGTAGCGTTATTTCCACGAGTCGCCGTTGTGGCATATAAAGCATCACCTAGATTCAAGATGTTAGTGAAGAATTGATACGCTTTGTAGTTATACCCTACACGTAAATTGAAAACAGATACGCCTTCGAAACTTACTTTGTTCACTTGATCTTGAAACCAAGGCCCAATTTTTTGCCATTCTAAGGAAATACGCGCTCCTTTGTACTTGTAAGTTATCTCTGAGTTTGCGATGAAGTTAGGCGCTTGTGGCATCTCTTTTCCATTCACATTTTTCAATGCGTCTGACGAACGCGTACTTAATACAAAATCCACAAACGTATGTTTTGCATTTGTTCCTCCAAAGCGGAAGTTCCAAGAATCGTTCGGCCGGATCGTGATTTGGTACTCAATCCCCTCGTGCAAAGTCTTACCTGCAGATTGATAATCCGTCGTGTTATCCGGCTGGCGAATTCCTAAAAGCTCATTATTACCCTCTAAACGATAGAACGTGTAATCAAAGAAGACTTTATTTTGCCAAAGTGAAGCCCAACCTCCAACTTCGTAATTCGAAAACACAGCTGGGTCAATGCTTAAATAGAATTTCTCCCCTGTTGCCGCCGCTTGTGCCGCTGGTCTCGCGCGGAATACCGCTGAAAGGGCAGGTGGCGAGAAGCCTTTGGAGAAATTACCATAGAAACCTAGGACTGAGGAAGCCTCATACGTGACCCCTAACTTAGGCGAGAATTGTTCGTAGCTTTTTGTGCCCGTTGAATTATCGATGAAATTCGTGTAGTCAAAGGACATTTGATCGAAACGACCTCCTAAAGAAAGACGCAATTTCTCTATTGGATGCAGGTCAAACTGTGCGTAAGCCGCTTTGTTCCAAATCACCGCCGAATAATTGCCTAAGTACGTCGATGGCAAGACTTGTGTAATCGTGAATTTCTCCACCGATTTCTTGTCCGGGCGAAGCGTCGCAGCTAAGTTAATTTTGTAAGCCCAATAATCATTAGGCGAGCGATCTAACAAAAAGCCCGCTACTAATTTTGAGTTCAGAAATTCAAAATTTTGCGAGTGCTGGCCCATCAAGCCAAAGCTTTTGAAACTGTTTTGGTTTATCTGTCCTGACGCCGTAACCGCTGGACTGGTCCAAGAAATCGAATAGGATGGGTTTTGACCTAAGGCATTATCCCGATAAAAAGCGGTCAAACTAGAGTTCGCCTGATCCGACCATTTGTGCTCTAAGGTCAACCGTGAACGAGACGAGAACGAAGAACGGTAGGTAAAATCCGCCGGGCTTTTATAGCTACGAGAATAATAACCCGTACTGTCGATGTTGCCACCCGTCTGCGAGAAGTAATCATTATAGGCAAATGAGCCCCAAAGTTTTGTCTTAGGCGTAAATTGATAATCTAAACGTACGTTGATTGAAGACTTGTCGAAGTCGGAATTAGAGGCCCAAGATCCTTTTTGGCGAGCCACATAACCGCCCGTCATAATCGACCATTTCTTGCCTACTTGTGCTCCAGCTGTGAATTGAATCCTATTGTAACCCCATTCATCTACTTGTAAACCTACTTGTGCCGTCGGAATACCTGGTGCCGTCTTCGTGATCAAGTTAATCGCTCCACCCACGGCCTCAGGCCCATAAAGGGAGGACGCTGGGCCCTTAATTACTTCCACTGAATTCAATCCTTGTAGATTCGATTCAATTAAGGCGTTGTGATTAAATACCCCCAAAGGACGCAATGCAAGCGCATCTTCCATGTACAAGAAATAAGCAGATGTTCCAAAAGGCTGGCGAATACCCATCCCGTGTTGTTCATTTCGGTAATCTAACATCACCACACCGGGGACTTTATTGATAATCTCCGTTAATTGAAGCGCCTTCGTATCTTGAATCAGCGCAGATCCAATTTTATGAATGGCTACGGGCGTCTCTGCACGCGTCGCCGTTTGGCGAGAGGCAGTCACCACGACTGATTCTAAAGTTTGAGTGGATTCCTCTAGAAAAATAGGGCTTGTTTCCCCAGTCGTTTTAGCTGCTTTAAAACCTAAAGCCGTTACCGTGAATTCTCCCTTTTCTTTAACTTGGAATTCCCCTCTTTCATTTGAAATGGAAATTGTTTTATCGCCTTTTTTTAGGCTAGCACCTACGATAGGCTCGTTTGTAATCGAATTAAGTACTTTAATTTGAGCTTGAGCTACGGATGTAATGCACAACAATAGCCCCAGAATGATCTGTTTCATGTATAATTAATTAAAATGAGTAATGCCCATGACTTCCAGCCAAGGGTAAAGTGTCAAGAAAATTAATTAGACCTGTGGAGGGTGGAAAAAGCCTTTATCGGCTGAGTTAGGGAAGAATTCCGTTGAAGTGAAATGATTTTCAATGAGTTCTGAAGCAGTGAAACGGGAATTAAAAACAGGCTGAATGGCTTGAAAACTCAACACCACTTCCGGCATTTTTTCTAAACGCTCTGAATTTGATTTCTGCTCTTTTTCTTCTGCAGCCTTTAGTTTTTTCGCTAAATAACATTGACCATTACAGTTCAACATCGGTTTATCACGGTTCACACAAAGGTTTTCTGCAATGTAATCGCGATTAATCTGATAATAAGCTACCGAACCCCACTTATTAAAAAGGGGTAATTGCAAGGAAAAAAGCAAAAAGATAGCTAAAACGCGAATCATGCTGCAAAAGTAAGGAAATTGTAACAAATAAAATCTGACTTATCTCATTTTTCTATCAAATGAACAGCTGAATCATTGATTTGATATTTTTTATTGGTCAGCAATTCCATCATTGATGAACCTGCCAATAAAACAGGTCCATAACCATGTGCAGCAAAGGGTGAAATTGGACGATGGTAATAAAAAGCGGGATCCCAGGCTAAACCAGTTCCTACGCAAGTTCCTTCTACATGTCCTTTCTCATTAACTTTCGTTGCCACAGCATTCCAAGCCAAAATAGCAGCGGGTCCAAAGGTTTTTGCATCTAACCAACCCATGTTGATACCTTTTGAAATCACATAACAATAAATAGCTGTGGCTGAAGTTTCCAAATAAGAATCATTTTTATCGATTAATTGATGCCAAAAACCCGTACCATCTTGGTAAGACATTAAGCCTTTCAAATGATTTTTCAATTGCTTCATAATTTCAGGTCTAGCGGGATGATTCGCTGGTAAATATTCCAACATTTCAGCGGTTGTCAACAAAGCCCAACCATTTGCTCTGGCCCAATGAAATTCCGGATGTTCCGTTGCGTCCACCAAATAACCATGCATAAATATGTTCAAATTAGAATTAAACATCCTTTTGCGATAAGCCTCAAACTGAAAAACCGCTTCATCATATTCCCCTAATTGTAATAATGCAGGAATTGCCATATACAAATCATCCAACCACATGGTATGATGTAAAGGACGTATACGGACTAAGGTTTTATCTGGCAAACGATGTTCTTCCTTCAAAATAAAATCTTTAGCACGTTGAGTCACAAAGGACATATCGGTCGTAAAACCATCCTTTTGGGCCTTCACTACTGCCATACCCATTGCTCCAATATCATCCAATGCTCGAGGGTGAATCAATCCGTGCAATACATGTTTGGTATTGTTTTTTTGTGCAGCTGGAATTGCAGATGCAATTAAATTCAACCGATTGAATACGTACTCTTTGTATTTAGGATTTCCTGTTACTTTGGTCAATGCCAACATCCCAGAATAAGTTACTCCCCATTCATAGGAAATGGGTCGAAAATCACCTTTTGAAAAAACGGTTTGATCAGTAAATTCTTGACCTGATTTCCAAATCTCACCGGACACTTTATTGACAAATTTATTAGGAGTCGCTATTTCTAAATAAGTAAAAACACGATCAATGGTTGATTGTATATTCTCCACCGAAGGGGCACCATAAGGTATGGGATAATCAGGTTGCAAAGCATGTAATGGAGCCGTTGCGTCAGATGCTGCCGTAATGTTTTTTTGCGCAAAAACATGCACGGAAAGGAAAAGAAAAATTACTATATATCTCATAAAAAAAGGTTTCTAAGCATGAAAGCGAAGAAACCTTTTTTTTTACTTAAAATAGTAAAACCTTATTTGAAATTTAAATTCTAATTATTTTTTCATTTCAATACCCGAAATCTGAACAACAATTTGTTGCTCTTTCACTGTCGGATTAACCGCTACAAAATACACATCATGTGTTCCCAAAGTTGGAACTACTGATACTTTTTGTGCCGCAGGCGCCATTCTACGAGGTCCTTGTCCTCCAGCTGGTGCAGCTGCAGGTGCAACAGGACCTGTTGGAGTACCTAAAGGAGCACCTTTTTGATTGGGGTTAGCTGCTGGAGCCGGACCGCCAAAACCACCTTGTGCTACTTCAATTGGATTTGTTTTTCCAATGATTGCACCGGTCGGCGAATCCATATGTATTTCAATTACTCCTCCAGAAGCATTGGTTCTAGCTTGTGCAGATGCAGAAATTTCCATGGTATTGATACCTGTTAAATCTAATCCTTTGTAAGCAATGTATGGATTTTTGCCAACCATATTAGTTGCTCGCATCGGAGTAATTAATTGTTGAATTCCACTCGACAAATCTGCTTTTTCAACATCCAATGCAGGATGACGCAAAAACAACCATTCTTCAGATTGAACAGGTGCAATTTTGTTATTACCCTTATCTAAATATGTAGCACGAACTACAAAAACACCTTTTGTCCCAGTTTGATTATCTGGTTTTTTCAATGCTAACTCTCCTGACAAGGCAATGTTATTCGATGCTTTTTTCTCAGTCAAACTCATGATATAAGATACCATCGTTTTCGCATCTGCTTTTGAGATCCCCGGGTGAGCAGCCATCGAATGTTCTCCCCAAACTCCCGTACCACCAACGATGATTTTATCCGCTAATTTATCCAATACATCTTGACCTTTGTATTTTTCTGCAACTTCTTGGTAACTAGGTCCCACAGAACGAACATTTAAAATATGGCAAGATTTACAATCGCTTTTATTGATTAAACGTAAACCAGCTGATGCAAATAACTCGCTATCTGCTTTGCGGTGACTTTGAGACATTTCAATTGGATCATAACCATATGGTATATAATCTAATGTTGCAGCCACTGACTCTGGAGCAATACCTTTACCTAAAGATCCATCTTCCTTATCTTCTACTTCAATTTTATATTTAGGTGCAGAATCTGAGAAGTAAAATGATTTATTTGCATTCTCAAAAGCGATTTTTACTTTAGGAGCTTCATTTCCAACCAATAATTCCAAAGATTTTGTATTGCTCAAACCCTTAGGATCTGTTGCTTTCAAAGTAACCGTGTATTTACCTGCGTCCTTTAGATTAAGTTGAGCCGAAGAACCACTCAAATTTTTGACAAATTTACCGGCTTTTTTAATGGTCCACGTGTAAGTCAAAGCATCTCCATCATAGTCTTTGGAACCATCAGCAGAAAGTTGTGTGGTCATTGGTGCAGCGCCTTTTGTTTTGCTTGCGCTTAGTTCTACATAAGGTTTGCGGTTACCGCCTTGGTATTCAATTTTCACCAATCGAGCATTGTCATTACCTTTAAACCAAGCAGAACCATATTCCAATACATATAAATCGCCTTCTGGACTAAAATCCATATCAATTGCACTACCAAAAGAGGAATTAGGCATAAAACGCTCCATGGATTTATAATTTCCATTTTCATCCATGGTAACAGACATAATCCAACCACGCATAAATTCAACTATCAACCATTTTCCTTCATAATAAGAAGGAAATGCTCTTTTTGCATTTGGAAAATCTGAACGATGATAAACCGGCCCGCCCGTAGCACTTCTACCCGAAGAACCTACCAAAGGAAAGTCTTCTGAAATACCATAAGGATACCAAATCATAGGTTTTTGTGCGGCAGGTAATTCTCTTAAACCCGTGTTATTTGGAGAGTTATTCACCGGATGAGCAGGATCAAACTTCGGCCCAATCGCCATTGTTTCGAAATTGAAATCCGTATAAGGTTGATTGTTTCCAATAAAATATGGCCAGCCGAAAAATCCTGGACCTTTCGCTTGATTAAATTCATCAAATCCTTTCGATCCTTTATCTGAATCTACCGAAGCATCTGGACCAACTTCTCCCCAATATAAAAAGCCTGTTTTGGAATCTAAACTTGGTCTCCAAGGATTACGATGACCCATGGTATATATTTCTGGACGAGTTTTAGGAGTACCAGGCGCAAACATATTTCCTTTTGGAATGGTATAAGAACCATCTTTTTCGGGGTGAATGCGTAAAATTTTTCCCAATAAACTATTGCTATTCGCTGCCCCACGCTGATCATCCCAATAGGCTTGACCTGGACGCTCATCAATCGTTGCATAACCATCAGAATTACTATTTGATGTATTATTTCCAATCGTTAAGAATAAATTACCTGATTTATCAAAAACCATTCCACCTCCTGTATGGCAACATTCTTCCCGTTGTGTCGGAACTTCCATGATCACCTTTTGTTGATCAATCAGTAATTCCTCATCTTTTAATTCCATACGAGCCAACACATGTTTAGCTTCTGTTGGATGTGCATAATACAAATAAAGCCAATGATTTTCTTTGAACTTAGGATCTACAATGATACCCATCAAACCTTCTTCCGCCTCACGCTTCTGGCCAGCTCTGTTGGTATATTTTGTATTGACATTAATATGACCAATGACCTTCGTAATTTTAGACATGGGATCATATTGCTTGACATCACCTTTTCTTTCCGCAAAAAGTATTCGGCCGTCCGGTAAAAAAGTTAATTCCATCGGCTCATCCAATTTCTCCACCAAAACAGATTTTACAAATCTATTTTCCTCAGGAGCTTGAGCATTAGCTTGAAATAAAATGGAATAAAATAAAGAAACTAATAAAAATGAAAGAAGAAGTCGTTTCATAGATTTGGATTTGACAGGTTTTAATATGTTATTTTACAAAAATGATACAATAATACCATAACAAAAAATGAATTATCCTGAATGATACCAAATAAGGTTTTTTGTCGACAATAATTTCTCCTATATTTATCAAAAAATTTGCTAAACCTATGTTAAAACAATCCCTTTTGGTCTTCTTTATTTTCTTTAGTATATCTCTAACTGCTCAATCAACATCCGATCAAGAGGATATCAAAAAAGTTCTTTTTCAACAACAAGAACTTTGGAACAAAGGTAATATTCGAGAATTCATGGAATATTATGACAAATCGGAAGATTTGAAATTCATCGGAAAAACAAATATTGTCAAAGGATGGAATGCCACCTTGCAAAGATATCTTACCTCCTACCCAAACCAAGAGACCATGGGAAAGTTGACGTTTAACATAGTAGAAATTGACATTACAGAAGGTAAAACTGCATGGGTGCTCGGTAGATGGGATCTTAATAGGCCTAAATTAGGAGATGTGGGCGGACATTTTACCTTATTAATGAAAAAAATCAACGGAAAATGGCTCGTTCTAAGAGATCATACTTCTTAATTAAACCACTTAAATATCTATACAATATGATTTCAATTTTCGAAAAATCATTGCCTTATTTGGACAAAATCGCCATTCATTCTGATGGAAGCCAATATACCTATTCTGAATTACATCAAGCTAGTAATGCATTTGCTCAATTACTTCTTCACCCATCTTCCGATTTAAATGAAGCAAGAGTGGCCTACATGGTTAATCCCGGATTCGATTATGTTCGGGTCCAATGGGGCATATGGTTAGCGGGCGGTGTCGCAGTTCCTTTATGTTTAAGTTATCCATTACCCTCCTTAAGGTACACTATCGAAAATTCGGGCGCAAGTATTTTAGTGGTTTCTCAAGAATATGCCGAATTTTTGAAGGAACTTGCTCAAGAATTAAATTGTCGATTGATTATCCTTGGAACTAATGATGAAAATTCAAAACCTTCCGTAGCACTACCTACAATTACAGACGATAGAAGGGCTTTGATTTTATATACCAGCGGAACAACCAATTTACCCAAAGGAGTGGTCAGTTCTCACGGAAATTTAAACGCTCAAATATCATCTTTGATCGAGGCTTGGAAATGGGAAATGTCAGATACTACGGTTTGCATTTTACCATTGCATCATGTGCATGGAGTTGTTAATGTCGTATCATGTTCCTTGTGGGCGGGTGCGACCATTCTATTTCCAGCAAACAATGGATTTTCTGCAGAACAAATTTTCAAACTTATACTAGAAGACAAATTAAGTGTCTTCATGGCCGTTCCTACTATTTATTTCAAACTTATTTCTTATTGGGAATCACTAACCTCAATAGAGCAAACAAACATATCAACTGCGCTTTCTAAATTACGTTTAATGGTTTCAGGTTCAGCTGCCCTTCCTGTATCTGTTATGGAAAAGTGGCAATTGATGAGTAGTCATCGTTTATTAGAAAGATATGGGATGACGGAAATCGGAATGGCATTGAGTAATCCGTATGACGGAGAACGTATTGCAGGACATGTTGGATTTCCTCTGCCAGGTGTTTCTGCTCGTTTAGCCAATGAATTGAATGAAACGGTTAGCCATGATGAACCCGGAGAAATTCAAATTAAAGGCCAAAATGTATTCAAAGAATATTGGCAAAAACCAGAAGCTACAGCTGAATCGTTTACAATAGATGGCTGGTTTAAAACAGGAGACATAGCTGTCATTGATGAAGTGGGTGGTTATCGAATATTAGGAAGAAATTCAGTGGATATTATTAAATCAGGTGGGTACAAAATTTCAGCATTGGAAATTGAAGAGGTGTTAAGACAATACCCAGGAATTGCGGATTGTTGTGTGGTTGGATTGGAAAATGACGAATGGGGAGAATTGGTCGCTGCAGCATTGATTGTAAATACGAATGATTTAGCGATTGATGACCTAAGCAATTGGATGAGAACCCAAATGCCAGCTTATAAAACACCCAGAAAATATACAATTCTAACAGAATTACCCAGAAATGCTATGGGCAAAGTGACTAAAAAAGATGTTATTCAGTTAATTAAATAAGCTATGTTATTAAAAGGAGTTGCCCTCTTAGCAGGATGTTTTATCCTTGGACAATTAATCGGTGAGGGACTTGGACATTGGATTGGTATCAATTCCAATGTTGGTGGAGTTGGATTCGCCATGTTATTTTTAATTCTGAGTCAAAATGAATTGGAAAAAAAAGGACTTTTTCACCAAGAAATGGGTGAGGGAATATTATTTTGGAGTAAAATGTACATCCCTATTATTGTTGCCATGTCATCTGTTCAAAATGTCAAAGTTGCATTTACAAATGGCTGGTTAGCTGTATTAGCTGGAATCATTCCTGTCATTATTTGTTTATTATTTATGCCACTTTTGAGCAAAAAAGAAAATTAATATGGATTTGATTATTGAAGTATTAGATAAATTCGGTTTGGTTTTTGCTTTTGTTTGCACGGGCATTTTGATGTTTTTCTCTGATAGAATCTCCGTCATTCTTACCCGCAAAAAATTACCCGGCTCTGCTATTGCTATTTTTTTAGGATTGGTTTTGGCATATATAGGTGGAAGTTTGACTGGTGGTAAAAATGGTCTATCCGATATTCCTGGATTTAGTGGTTTCAAATTAATGGGCGGAGCCATGTTTAGAGATTTTGCCATTGTCTCTACTGCCATGGGTGCCAGCTTTGCGGTAATTAAAAAAACTGGAGCTGTCGGAATTATTTCATTATTTTTAGGAGTATTGTTTTCTTTTCTTTCAGGAGTTGGCATTGCCTATGCTTTGGGCATTACAGATGCTGAAAGTTTAACTACCATTGGCGCAGGCGCATGTACATTCGTGGTAGGACCCGTCACAGGAACGGCTGTGGGTGCTAGTTCTGACATTGTTGCCATCAGTATCGGTGCTGGAGTGGTAAAATCCATCTTAGTGACGATTGGAACCCCATTGATTGCTAAAACAATTGGATTAGACAATCCAAAATCAGCTATGATTTTTGGTGGATTAATGGGAACCACTAGCGGAACTGCTGCAGGATTAGCTGCTACAGATCCTAAATTGGTTCCTTATGGAGCCATGACGGCCACCTTTTATACTGGTTTGGGATGCTTACTTTGTCCTTCGGTATTTTATTTAATGTTAAAAGCCTTTTTATAAATAAAGCTTAGTTTTCAGATCTCAATTTACTTTTTCGATAACTGTAAGCAAAATAGATAATAATCCCTGCTAAGCACCAATATGTGAACCTTTCCCAATTTTGAGCGCCCATTTGGGTCATTAAATACATATTCACCAAAAGCCCTAAAATGGGAATTAAAGACAATTTTTTGGTGACACTGAAGATGGACATTACTAACCAAATAAGCAAAAAGGCAAACATGATGATATGATCCATTTTACTTTCTCCCGAAAAATAAGATGTTAATTCAATATCTTTAAAGGTATAGTAAATAGCAATTAACCAAGTTAAACCTACCCAATAGCTGGCATTGATATATGGTATTTTAAATTTAGATTTCTTCTGATTTTCAGGATCTAAATCCAACACCAAAACACCTCCACACACCAAAACAAATGCAAACAAGGTTCCGATGGAACTCAAATTAATCACTTCCTCTAAATTGGCGAATAATGCAGGGATTCCCACCAAAACACCAGTCATGATCGTTGAAAAAGAAGGAGTGCGATATTTGGGATGAATTCGAGCAAATGCTTTTGGCAATAATCCATCTCTAGACATAGTCATCCAAATTCGTGGTTGACCCATTTGATAAACCAATAAGGCACTGGTTAATGCGATTACCGCACTTGCCGCAACGACCCCTGCAACTCCAGGCAAATTTACTTTCATAAACATATAGGCCAAAGGATCCTCAATACCAGCCAAAGACTGAGAAGGCACGATTCCTGTTAATACTAAAGTCACCAATACATACAAAACGGTGCAAATAATTAAAGCCCACATCATGGCTTTTGGAATATCTCTTTGTGGATCTTTACATTCTTCAGCGGTGGTTGAAATAGAATCAAATCCGATATAGGCAAAACATACAGCGGCAACGCTTTTCAAAACACCACTAATTCCATTGGGAGCAAAAGGGGTCCAATTTTCCACTTGAACATAAAATGCCCCTACTCCAACCACAATCATAATGACCAATAATTTCAGTATGACCAAAACATTATTCATATTTTTGGTTTCTTTAATTCCGATGTAAACTAAATAAGTAATGGCTACCGTGATTAATAAAGCAGGAATATTGGCCACAAAATGCCATCCAAAAATGGTCGGTGCATGAGAAAAAGCAACATAACCTTCTCGTATATTCACACTCAAGCTTTCTAAAGCTTGACCTTGAGACAATAATGGTTCCGCTTGAACAAAAGCTCTTTTGGCAGAAAGATAATCCATGGTTAAATATTCTGGAACATGTATTCCTAATCCTTCGACCAAATCAACAAAATATTTGGACCAAGAAATAGCAACCGCGACATTGGAAATGGCATATTCCAATAATAAATTCCAACCCAAAATCCAAGCAACTATTTCCCCTAAACTTGTATAGGCATACGTATATGCTGAACCGCTTATAGGTACTGTCGAAGCAAATCTAGCATAACAGAAAGCCGTAAACATACAGGCTAAGGCTGTAAATACGAATAATAAAGATACTGCAGGACCACCATTGGCAGATGCTTGACCAATCGCTGAAAATATACTTGCTCCAATGATGGCAGCCACACCCATAAATGTTAAATCGCGAACTCCTAAATTTCGTAACATCGAATGCCCCTCTAGACTTTCAATAGCTTTTTGATCGGAAATAATTTTATCAACGGATTTTTTTCGGAAAATTGAGTTGGCCATTCGTATTAGTTGGATGAAATTTAATAAAAAGTAAAAATACATTTTTATCATTGAAATTCTAATTCAGTAAAACCTTTACCTTTGTGACAAATTATAAATATGTCGGTAGCAATTGTCATTTTGAATTTCAATGGTCGAAATTTTTTGGAAAAATTTTTACCAAAGGTCATTTCAACTTCCCCAGAAGGCGAAATTTACATAGCTGATAATTGCTCGACGGATGATTCCATTTTATTTCTTCAAAGCCATTTTCCTCAAATTAAATTAATTTCCTCAGATAAAAATCGCGGATATGCCGGAGGATACAATCATGCTTTGAAACAAATTAAAGCTGATTATTATGTCTTGATGAATTCAGATATAGAACCCAAAGCCAATTGGCTTTCTCCTCTTATTCAGTATTTCAAAGAAAATCCAACTACCGCAGCTGCTCAACCTTTTATATTATCCTTTGCTCAACCTGACTATTTTGAATATGCAGGAGCAGCTGGAGGATTCATAGATAAAATAGGCTATCCATTTTGCAGAGGAAGAATTTTTGATACGCTGGAAAAAAACACAGGGCAATATACAAGTTCAAAGGTGCATTGGGCAAGTGGGGCATGTTTAATGGTGGATGCCAATAAATATTGGGAAGTGGACGGTTTAGATGAGTATTTCTTTGCCCATCAAGAAGAAATTGATTTATGTTGGCGTTTAAGGAGAGCGGGATATGAATGTGCAGCGGTGGCAGAAAGCGAAGTTCTGCATGTCGGAGGTGGTACTTTACAACAAGACAACCCTTTCAAAACTTATTTAAACTTTCGTAATAACTTAATTTTGTTGCACAAAAACGTTGAGCAAAAATACCAAACCATTGGATTAAGATTACTGTTGGATGGAATAGCTGGAATTAAATTTGCCGCAAATTTACAATTTTCACATACTTGGGCGATTATCAAAGCCCATTTTGGTTTCTATCATTACCTCTTATTTTATTCAAATAAACAGATATTCAAAGGTAAAAAGCATCCTGTTGAAGTTTATCCCAAATGGATCATTTTACAGTATTTCCTTAAAGGCAACAAGAAATTTTTAGATTTGGATTAAAAATCCCAAACGGAAGGATGATTTCTTTGACGTAAATACCGGCGAATATTCATCCAAAATGCCAATATCAAATAAATAATGATGGGGGAACCCATAGTAATAAAGGAAGTGTAAATAAAATATAAGCGAATACTGCTTGTTGAAATTTTAAACTTCTCCCCTAATCGAGTACAAACTCCAAAAGCCTGATTTTCAACAAAATATTTAAGCTTTTCCATTGATGAGTAAATTTTACACAAAGATAAAACTATTTCTGAGGAATTCAATATTCAAATTTATAAATATAATATAATTATTTATTTGATAATTTATATAATTAAAATAAAAATAGTAAATTTTGAATAATTTATTTCCAAAATGCTTGCATCTAATTATTTTATTTATACATTTGGACACTTAAATTATTTAATTCTTCAAAATTCTCGACTTCCTGTCTCTAGTATCTCCTCTGATTATTCCAGTTTCTTGATTCTAAATTCATCCAGTCTTTTTTTGTGCAGTTTAAATTCTTTGGGTTTTAATTTTTTAACTTTTTTTTTATGCAAACTGGTAAAGTAAAATTTTTTAACGAAACTAAAGGTTTCGGTTTCGTCGTAGATGATCAAACAGGTGAGGACATCTTCGTACATGTAACTGGCTTATCCGGAGTAACTATTCGTGAAAACGATTCAGTTTCTTACGAGGTAACTGACGGAAAACGTGGTGCAAACGCAATCAATGTTAAGAAAATCTAATTTTTCTTCGTTGTTTTTGATTAGAGCAAATCAGTAACTAACAATATATATAGGATTACCTAAAAAGATTGCAACATTGATCTCTAGTTAAAGGGAAACAAAAAAGCCTCCAGCAATGGGGGCTTTTTTTATGATCATTTTTTAACTATTTGTGATTCATTTTAAATCAATCACAAATCCATTCTTCTCTTTTTTGAAAAAATTTCATTTTCAAAAAAATCATTTGAAAAATTTCTCTTGAAAAAAAATATATTGAAAACAATTAAGGTCGACCGCAAGGGTCGACCCTACCCATTTCTTAAAATCCACTTCTCCACCTCTTCTTTACTTGGCATAGCAGCATCAATTTTTAATTTTTTGCGCATACCGCCTAAATCATTGAATACTTTATTAGGATTCGCTTCATTCAATGCCTCAATGGTTAGAATTCCCATTTTTTGCAAAGCGGGTATCCAAATGGCATCCACTCCTCTATCTTTAAAATCTTGTTCAGAATCCACCTCTTTCACTACCTCCGGTCTCATTTGAGGAAAAAATAGCACTTCTTGGATAGACGCTTGATTCGTCATTAACATCGTTAATCGATCAATACCAATTCCAATACCCGAAGTAGGTGGCATAGCATATTCCAAAGAGCGAATAAAATCATGATCCATGGCCATTGCTTCATCGTCTCCTTTTTCGGCTAAACGCAATTGATCTTCAAAACGCTCTTTTTGATCAATAGGATCATTTAATTCCGAATAGGCATTCGCTATTTCTTTACCATTCACAAACAATTCAAAACGCTCAACCAATCCATCTTTTGAACGATGTTTCTTGGTTAAAGGCGACATCTCCACTGGATAATCTGTGATAAATGTTGGCTGAATCAAATTGGCCTCCACTTTTTCTCCGAATAACTCATCAATCAATTTGCCTTTTCCCATTTGCTCATCCACTTCCATCCCAAACGATATACATTTGGCACGAAGTTCATCTTCCGATAAAGCATCTACATCCACGCCAGAATATTGTAAAATAGCACCTGATATCGTCAAACGAGGATAAGGACCTGCAAATTCAATTTCATTCTCTCCTACCTGAATTTTTGTTTTTTGATGCAAGGTTTTTGCAACTGTTTCAAAAATCAATTCAGTTAAATTCATCATCCAATGGTAATCCTTGTAGGCTACATAAAATTCTAAGGATGTAAACTCTGGATTATGGGTTCTATCCATTCCTTCATTTCTGAACATTTTACCGAATTCATAAACGCCATCAAATCCACCAACGATCAATCTTTTTAAATACAACTCATTGGCAATTCTTAAATACAATGGCATATCCAAGGTATTGTGATGCGTTTTAAATGGCCTTGCTGAAGCTCCTCCATGAACGGCTTGAAGTACGGGTGTTTCTACTTCTAACCATCCTCGTTCATCAAACATTGAACGCATGGTTGAAATAATCTTTGCACGTTTAATGAAAATATCCTTAATTCCGGGATTAACAATTAAATCAACATATCGTTGACGGTAACGCATTTCAGGATCTGAAAAAGCATCAAATGTTTGACCATCTGCTTCCTTAACAACAGGTAAAGGTTTTAAAGCTTTCGACAAAATGGTGAATTCTCGAACATGGATAGATATTTCTCCCATTTGAGTGGTAAAAACATAGCCTTTAACACCTATAATATCGCCAATATCCAATAATTTTTTAAAAACAGTATTGTAAAGGGTTTTATCCTCTCCTGGACAAAGATCATCTCTTCGAAAATACAATTGAATACGACCGGATGCATCTTGCAATTCAGCAAAAGAAGCATTTCCCATGATTCTAAAGCCCATCAATCGACCTGCTAAAGTAACGTCTTGGAAATTATTCAATTCCTGTTTATACTCTGAAATGATTTGAGAAGATTGAATGTTAACGGGATATTCCGCCGCAGGGTACGGATCTATGCCCAATGCCATTAAGTCCAAACGTTTTTGTCTTCTTAGCTGTTCTTGCTCACTTAAAATCATAGAGTATTCAATTTGAATGAAATAAAACGCAAAATTAGCTATTTATTAGGGGATATGAAAATTTACAACTCTCAATTCAAGCTTCGAATATCAAAGTTGATTCTAAATACTACCTCATAAGATAATACCTATTACATACATCAAAAAACATACATCATTATTCCGTCTTACAACTTACTTTAAATTCCTTAATTTTTGTTAAGAAGAAACAAAGCATTCATATTTTGGTTTAAATTCGCAACAAGATTTTTCAACTTAAATAAGATTAATAGCAATGGAAATGAAAAACTCAATTAAATCCTATGTCGTTATCGCACTTTTATCTAGCGGTATCACCTTGGGTGCCTTTCAATTATTCAACCTAAGTAATTCTGGATCTAACTTTGAAGGTCCTTCCGCATTCACCACTTCCGTATCATCGACTTCCGTTCCTGGGAATCCCGGAGATTTCACCTATGCCGCGGAGAAAACAACTCCAGCTGTGGTTCACATCAAAACAAAAATGGCACAAAAATCCATGGGTAGACAATCCAGCCCATTTGACGACTTCTTTGGATTTGGCGACCCATTTGGTGGAGGAAGTCGTAGACAACCCCAAGTACAAGAAGCTTCAGGATCCGGCGTAATTATCAGCGCAGATGGCTACATTGTAACAAATAATCACGTAGTCGCAGAAGCAGAAGAAGTATCTGTCATGCTAAATGATAAAAGAGAATTTAAAGCGAAAGTTATTTCCACAGATCCTGCATCCGATTTGGCCGTGATTCAAATCAAAGCAACTAACCTTCCCTTCTTAAATTTCGGAGATTCCGATGCTTTGCGAGTTGGTGAGTGGGTTTTGGCAGTAGGCAATCCATTTAACTTAGAATCAACCGTAACTGCTGGTATCGTTTCAGCAAAAGGTCGTCAAAACATCATTGATCGAGATTCAGAAGAATCAGCAAATCCATTGGAATCTTTTATTCAAACAGATGCTGCGGTTAATCCTGGCAATTCAGGAGGAGCTCTGGTTAATTTAAAAGGAGAATTAATTGGTATCAATACCGCGATCTATTCACGTACTGGACAATTTGCTGGTTATTCTTTTGCCGTTCCAGTTAGCATTGTGAAAAAAGTTTCTGGAGATTTAATCAAATATGGCAATGTTCAAAGAGGTTTCTTGGGTGTTGAAATCAGAGATGTCAATTCTAAATTAGTAGAAGAAAAAGATTTAAAAACCACTTCGGGAGTTTATGTCAATGGATTCTCTGAGAATAGCGCTGCAAAAGAGGCTGGTATTAAAATCAATGATGTAATCACCAAAATCGAAGGCAATGAAATCAAAACCTTGTCGAAATTAATGGAGTTAGTGGGTAGCAAGCGTCCAGGTGAAAAAGTTAATGTAACGGTGAATCGTGATGGACAAAACAAAGAGTTTTCGGTTATTTTGAAAAATAAAGATGGAAATACATCTATCCTGAAAGGTGATGCAAGTGAATCATTTAAATCCGAATTTTTAGGAGCTAAATTTGGTAATCTTTCAAGTTCCGACAAAGAAAAATTCAATATCTCTTCTGGAGTGAAAGTTGTGGAAGTTTTAGCCGATGGCCGTTTAGAAATGTATGGACTTAACAAAGGCTCTATCATTACCAAAATCAATGATAAACCCGTGAATAACCCGAAGGAAGCTATCGAATTATTGGAAGCTAGAAAAGGAAGAATCAAGTTAGAAGGAATTGATGTAGATGGCTCCCGATTCATCTATGTTCTGTAATGGTTTGAGGTTCAAATCAAAAAAGCCCCAGAAATTCTGGGGCTTTTTTTTTGCTAATAAGTTAAATTTTAATCGCTCAATTATCATTTTTCCATAAGCGTATGGTCTTCACCAAATCCGATATTCCAGCATATCCTAGCAACGGAACAACCACAAATGCAGCAAATAAATCTTTGAAGGATGGATCATGGAAATATTCAGAAAAATGACTGAGTATATGATATGACGAACCTAAAAATAGAGCTAAATGAAATATTGAATTATATAATACTCCGTGTTTGTTTTTCATAAATAATTTGTTTAGTACCATTCCATACAAGAACCGAATTCATATAGTCCGAAAGCAATTCCAACCGCTCCAATATATTTTTTCGCAATCGTTTTTAAAGCCTTTTTTAAAACAGCTTTAGTCACCACTCCATCTTTAAAAATTTCATAAAGAGTTTTTACACCTCCTGCCTTCAACGCACACTCAAGCACATCAGGATCAGCTTTATTTGCATACAATTCAGTACCTAGAATACTATTTAAGTTTAAAGCTACGTCTTGGTTTTTAAATTTGGAACTAAAAATCGCTAAACTAAGAACTATAATTCTTGGATCATCTTTATCTAGACTTTCTGAAATTTCAGCTTCATCAATACCATAACTAAGTAAAAGCTCCTTTGAAGCTTCCAACAAAGGTAATAATTTACTTTTCGCCTCAATTTCCGTCATGATTTCCTTGCTCAGAGTATCTTTACGATTAACATTCATGACGGACATTCTATTAGTAAGAGAATTCTTTAATTTAAAAGTAGTTTGTTTAGCAATATTTTCAAATTTTTGAATTGATTCTTTTTGAGCAGATGTTTCAATTATCTCAGTATTCTTTTCACATGAATTTAATAATATTACTGAAGCTAAAACAACTAACTTAATTAATACAATTGATATCCATCCATTTAGATATTTTTTAAAAATAAGTTTCATTTGACAAATTATTTATAGTGATTAGTAAATATTAATGGTTATTTACTTTGACCAAACCTTGCAAGAGATTGTCAAAAAAAAAAAACGATTTTGAAAACACAAATAAAAACTAATCAAATTTCAAAATAACACAAAAACTCTCTTTGAAAAATGACAAATATCAACGAAATATTTGCTAAACCTTAAAAAAAAGAACACATCAGTCGCCCAATGTGTTCTTTGATATTATCTGATAAGGTAAATCTATTTCTTATAAGTTACCGTTTTAACTGCTTGAATGGTACGCTCAATACTTGGTAAGATTTCTTCAATCAAAGTCGGAGCATAAGGCAAAGGTAAATCCTTTGAGTTCACACGAATCACTGGAGCATCTAAATAATCAAAAGCCCAACGTTGTAAATGATAGGCAATTTCAGAAGAAATAGCCGCTAGAGGATTCGCTTCTTCCACTACTACGCAACGATTGGTTTTCTTCACTGATTCTACTACAGCAGGATAATCAATAGGACGAACGCTACGCAAATCAATTAATTCACAAGAAATTCCTTGTTTTTCCAATTCTTCAATTGCTGGCAAAACCACTCTTGAAATCATTTTACCAAAACTAACAATGGTTACATCTTTACCAGGCTTAACAATATTAGCTTTACCAATTGGAATTAAATATTCACCATCTGGAACCAAACCTTTATCTCCATACATCAATTCAGATTCCATGAAAATTACCGGATCATTATCGCGGATGGATGCTTTCAATAAACCTTTTGCATCGGCTGGATTAGCTGGTACAACTACTTTTAAACCAGGAGTGTTAGCAAACCAGTTCTCAAAATTAGAAGAGTGTTGAGAAGATAATTGTCCGGCATTCCCTGTAGGACCACGAAATACAATTGGGCAAGAATATTGACCACCCGACATCGACATTAATTTAGAAGCCGAGTTGATCACTTGATCAATCGCAACCAAAGAGAAATTGAAAGTCATAAACTCGACAATTGGACGCAATCCATTCGCGGCTGCACCAACCCCAATTCCGCCGAAACCTAATTCAGCAATGGGAGTATCGATTACACGTTCAGGACCAAACTCATCCAACATACCTTGTGAAACTTTATAAGCACCATTGTACTCAGCTACTTCCTCACCCATTAAAAAAACAGATGAATCTCTTCGCATTTCTTCTTGCATGGCCTCACGCAAGGCTTCTCTAAATTGAATTTCTCTCATAATAATATAAAGCGTCTTGGAAAATCCCAACCGAGCGCAAAATTAGCTAAGAAATCGCATACCACAAAACCAAAAATATTCGATAAATCACTCATTTTAATATTTTCGTGGTATTTTTGATATTAAATACAAATTTTCACAAGCATGTCTGTTCATATTGCCCCTATTTCCTCGTCTTTACCAGATTTTTTAAGTCAAAATGATTATTCTTTTGTTGCAGTTTTAGTGGATGAAAACACTCAAAAACATTGCTTACCTAAAGTGCTTTCATTTTTACCTAAAAAATTCACCAAAATTGTCATCAAATCGGGAGAAGGAAATAAGCATATGGGCACCTGTGAAAAAGTATGGGAAGCCATGACCAAAGCAAACATGGACCGCCATGGTTTATTAATCAATTTAGGTGGCGGTGTGATTGGCGATTTAGGTGGTTTTTGTGCATCCACATACAAAAGAGGAATCGATTTTATCCAGATACCAACAACTGTTTTGGCTCAAGTAGATGCGAGTGTAGGTGGAAAATTAGGAATTGATTTCCATGGATTTAAAAATCACATTGGTGTATTTCAATTACCCAAAACGGTTTTAATTGACCCAAGCTTTACAGAAACATTGGATTGGCGAGAAAAACGTTCTGGATATGCAGAAATTATCAAGCATTGCTTAATTCGTGATGCAGACCAATGGTACGAAATCAGTAAACAAGATTGGGACAGGGTAGATA
Source organism: Aquirufa sp. ROCK2-A2 (assembly GCF_054558485.1). Classification (NCBI taxonomy): domain Bacteria; kingdom Pseudomonadati; phylum Bacteroidota; class Cytophagia; order Cytophagales; family Flectobacillaceae; genus Aquirufa; species Aquirufa sp. ROCK2-A2. The sequence continues at coordinate 602,419 of NZ_JBPXKA010000001.1, read as the reverse complement.
TAGCCAAATTAGTTGGCCATTCTGTTGATATTAAAAAAGCGGTAGTAGCTGAAGACCCTAAAGAAGCTGGACTTAGGAAAATCTTAAACTTTGGCCATACCTTAGGGCATGCCGTTGAAACATTTCTTTTAGATAAAGGAAAACGTCGAATTTTGCACGGAGAAGCCGTGGCCGTGGGAATGATTACGGAAGCATTTCTTTCCTACCAAAGATCTTTGATTAGTTTAGATGAATTGGAATCGATTGAAGCATACTTATTTGCCACTTATGGCAAAGTCGAATTAGCAGAAAGTGAAATACAGTCTATCATTGACTTAACCCTACAAGACAAAAAGAACAAAGGAAATGAGGTTCGATTCTCGCTTTTAACAGGAATTGGAGATTGTGGTTATGACATTCCAGTCAGCAAATCCGAGATGAAAAAAGCGCTGGAGTACTACCTTTGATGAGGTAAAAGGTAATAGGTAAAAGAAAAAAAAACTATTACCTATTACCTATTACCTTTTACCTTTTTCCTCTCATCTACTCTATCACCTGCGGAACTTTAAAATATTGATCATTAGCATCAGGCGCTAAATCTAATGCGGTTTGTCGATCTAATTTCTGAATAGCGACATCTTCTCTGAATTGATTGATGGCAGGGGTAATATGAACCAAGGGTTCTACGCCTGTCGTATCTACTTGATTCAAAGCTTCCATCCAATCCAATACTTTATTGATCGAAGTTTGAATCTCATCTGTTTTGTTTGGATCTAATTCCAAACGAGCCAAATGAGCAATTTTTTCAACGTCTTGCTTAGTTACCTTCATCTTCCTTTGATCTTATTTTTTTATCTTCTGGCATTTCTTTATCCAAAAATGCATTTATTTTATCACGATCCAGGTTGGAAATAATTTGTCCAAATGAATCAATATTCAATTCAAAACCCTCTAAGTCGGGATGTACTTTAGGTACTTTGGTTTCGGACTTTACTGGACCTTTCTTTTTCATTATGATAGTTTAGGGAATTTTTCCATAGCTAATGACAATCGTTCAAACACCGATTCCTTGCCCCAAAGTTCCATGGAAATCATCAAATCCGGACCTGCTCCTTTGCCACTCAAAGCAACTCGTAAAATTTGCATAACCTTTCCCATTTTAATTCCTGCGGCCTCTAAAGTATGGTGAATACATTCTTTGATTTGTTCGGCTTTCCAATTATCATGACAACTTGGTAAATTCTGTAAAATCAATTCTAATCCTTGCTGAGCTTCAACATTCCACTTATTGGCGATGACAGCTTCATCATAATCTCCGGGAAATGAATTAAAATCATCCACTAGAACTTGTAAATCCTTTGGATAAGTAATTCGATCAATGAATAATTTCACAAATGCCTCCGCTTGTCCTTTTTCCAAACCAGGTAAAAAATCACTGGCCAATTGATGAATATCGGATTTTTTCAAATATTGTTCATTGAACCATTGAGCCTTTTTGACATCAAATTTTGCACCTGCTTTGTTGATTCTTTCCAACGAAAATGCCTGAACTAATTCTTCTAAACTAAATAATTCTTGTTCGGTCCCTGGATTCCAGCCTAAGAAAGCTAAGAAATTCAAAGTGGCATCAGGCAAATAGCCTTCTTGCTTGAAACCTTTTGAAATAGTCCCAGAAATAGGGTCTGTCCATTCCAAAGGAAAAACAGGAAAACCACCTAAATCTGCATCTCTTTTGGACAGTTTGCCATTTCCTTCCGGTTTTAACAACAAAGGTAAATGTGCAAAAGTTGGAGCTGTCCAACCAAAAGCTTGGTATAGTAAAATATGTAAAGGCGCTGAAGGCAACCATTCTTCTCCACGAATGACATGGGTAATTTCCATGATATGATCATCCACCACATTGGCTAAATGGTAAGTCGGCATACCATCCGATTTCATCAAAACTTTGTCATCAATACTGGAAGTATGAACATGTACCCAATCGCGGATGCTGTCCTGAAAACGAATCTCACCTTTGGCAGGAACTTTCAAACGAATAACATAAGGAGTATGGGAATTCAAGAGTGCTTGAACCTCATTTTCGGTCAAGGACAATGAATTCCGTAATTTAACACGAGTTAAAGCATTGTATTGAAAAGCTGAACCTTGACTCTCAAATTGGGCACGCATGGCGTCCAATTCTTCGGATGAGTCAAAAGCATAATAGGCTTTTCCATCTTTCAATAATTGATCAGCGTATTGCTTGTAAAGATCCTTTCTTTCACTTTGACGATATGGTTCATGAGGTCCACCAACACCAACACCTTCGTCTGGCATTATTCCTAACCAGGCAAGGCTATCCAAAATATATTGTTCAGCGCCAGGCACAAATCGAGTTTGGTCTGTATCTTCAATACGCAATAAAAACTTTCCTCCTGTTTGACGAGCAAGCAGATAATTATATAAAGCAGTACGTACTCCACCAATGTGTAAAGGTCCTGTTGGACTAGGTGCAAAACGAACTCGAACGGGTAATGACATGAATTTGATTATTTATGGGCAATACAAGAAATTTCAACACGAACGTCTTTAGGTAAACGAGCCACCTCAACCGTTTCTCTAGCTGGAGGATTTTCGGTAAAATATTTACCATACACACCATTTATGGCTGCAAAATCGTTCATATTTTTGACAAAGATGGAACATTTGACCACATGATCAAAAGTGAAACCAGCCTCTGATAATACAGCATCGATATTTTTCATCACTTGATCAGTCTCTTCTTCAATACTGGCTCCAGCCTCAAAAGTAGCTAAAGCAATTTGACCGGATACATATAATACATTCCCTATCAAAACAGCTTGTGAATAAGGGCCGATTGGCGCTGGGGCGGCATTCGATAAAATGATTTTTTTTGTCATAACTTTGAAAAGAAATGCAAGTTACCAAAATTTGTTGCTAATTCCCGAATCCACCAAGGCATTACCCATTTAAATGATTAAAAAAATCCAACATTTCTTATTTGCTAAAAAAGGAATTTTATTCATGTTATTGTCTTCATTATGCTTCGCATTGATGTCTGCATTGGCAAAAGATATGAATAAGGTATTTCCTTCCATTGAATTGGTATTATTTCGAAATATGATTGGACTACCTTTTTTAATTGGGAGTATTCTCATGAAACCAACCATTCAGAAAGGCGGACGATTAGGTTTTTTAATCTACCGAGGATTTTTAGGTGCCTTTACGTTGTATTGTTTGTTTTATGCCTTAGAACATTTGGGATTGTCGTTAACCAACACTTATGGACAGGCTTTCCCCTTGTTTATTGCCATTTTCACTTTCATTTGGATACCGTCCGAAAAACTATCAGGAAAGCAAGTCTTGTATTTATTAATGGGTTTTTATGGGATTCTATTAATTTTCAGACCAGACACAGCGGTAGGATGGCAAAAACATAGTATTGGAATTTTATATGCAGTGGGCACCGCCTTGGGATACATAGCGATTAAAGAGGCTCAAAATTACTATGATTCAAGATGGGTAATTTTTTCCTTTATGGCTGCAGGCTTTACCGCTTCAAGCATTTCACTGATATTGGGTACTCACTTTGGTTTTACTCCCAATTTTTGGATTGCCCAATGGGTACAACCAAAGGGAATTGAATGGCTGAAAATTATCATTTTAGGCTTATTAGCCTTGGGCGTCCAAAGCTTTACGACTCAAGCGTTGAGATTTGAGAAAACAAGTATTGTAGGAGCGGTTGGAAATAGCAGTGTGTTATTTTCGATTATTATTGAACTATTTATTGGGCACGGGATACCAACTTGGGTAGGATTAATCGGTATGGGATTGGTACTTGTAGGAAGTTACCAAGTTAGTATTAGAGGTAATAGGTAAAAGGTAAAAGGTAATAGGTAATAGGTAAAAGGTAATAGATAATAGGTAATAGGTTTTAGTATCCGATGGCTGAGGCTCTGAAAGCTGGAGGATAAATAAGAGGTAAATGGTCAGAGAAATAATTTTGTTTGATATAAAAAAAGAGGAAAAAGATGTCATTTAGACCCTCTTTCCTCTTTTCTCATTTCTCTTTTCTCTTTTAATTCTTAAGCTGTCGTGGTATTCATTACCTCTGTTTGCTTACGAATAGATTCTAAGTGAACAAGTTTGAATAATTCTTCGATAAATTCTGGATACAATCCTAAACCTTTTGCTTGAGTAGCACGGTCACCGTGAACTTGTTTCCAACGATCTAATTGCAATACAGCTACATTGTTATCGCGTTTGTATTCTCCTAAACGTTCAACCACAGACATACGAGCAGCTAAAACCTCTAATAATTCACGATCAATGTTATCTATTTTCTCACGAAGTGATGCTAATTCATTGGAGAAATCAGATCCATAATTTGATTTTCTTACATCCAAGGAACGTAACATTTCGCCCAATTGCTCTGGAGTTAATTGTTGAGCGGCATCTGACCAAGCTGCATCTGGATCACGGTGAGATTCAATGATCATACCATCGTAATTCAAATCCAAAATTCTTTGAGATAACTCTGCTAAATATGCACGTTTTCCAGCCATGTGAGATGGGTCACCAATTAAAGGCATTTGAGGAAACAAACGCTTTAATTCAACAGCCATCGCCCACATCGGAGAATTTCTATATTTCGTTTCTTGTGCATTCGAAAAACCACGGTGAATCGCGCCTAATTTTTTAATACCAGAATTTTGCAAACGCTCAAATGCACCAACCCATAGTGCTAAATCTGGATTTACCGGATTTTTTACTAAAACTGGAACATCCACACCTTTTAATGCATCTGCTAAATCTTGTACGTTAAATGGATTAACAGTGGTACGAGCACCAATCCACAAAACGTCCACTCCATATTTTAATGCTAATTCAATGTGCTCTGGAGTTGCAACTTCAATCGCTAATGGCAATCCAGTTTCTTTTTTAGCTTCCACTAACCATTTTAAAGCGGGTTCTCCCATTCCTTCAAAACTACCTGGACGAGTACGAGGTTTCCAAACACCTGCACGCATGATGTGTGCATAACCCTCCGCTTTGATACGGCGAGCTGTTTCTAATACTTGTTCTTCTGTTTCAGCCGAACATGGACCTGCAATGATCAATGGATTTCCATCTGTATTGATCCATTCATTCATTGGCACTATTTCTAAATTGGCATTCATAATAATTCTAAGGTTAACTAGAGCCTTCGCTCAAATATGTATTATAACTAATTTCTAAAAAAAACCGATTTCAGGTAAAACTTATTCTCTTATATTTGCAAGCTATTTCAAAAATAATGGAACAAACAACTTCATCGGAAACAAATCAAATCAATTTATCTTTTGAAGATACCCAAATTGCATTTGCTTCCAAAAACAATTTTCAATTAACTAAATCATACTGGATTTTCGCCATTATGAACTTAAATTGGCTTGTAAAGTTAGGGACTTTTTTTATCAAACTATTCCTTTTTCTTCATTTTCCGATAAAAAAACTCATAAAAATCACTATTTTCCAACAATTCTGTGGTGGAGAAAGTATCGAAGAATGTAATTCTACTATAAAAAAATTAGAAGAATCAAACATAGGGACGATTTTAGATTATTCGGTGGAGGGAGAAGAAAGCCAAAAATCCTTCTTATCCACTAAGAATGAAATACTTAAAACCATTGAAAAAGCACATAAAAGCGCTTCCATTCCTTTCGCCGTTTTCAAAATAACAGGCATTTTTAATTCAGAACTTTTAGAGAAATTTCAGGCCGAACAAGAATTTTCACCAACTGAACTAGAAAATTTCGAAGAAAGCAAAACTTATTTATTGGAAATATGTCAATATTCATCGGAATTAGATGTAAAATTATTCATCGACGCAGAAGAAAGTTGGATTCAAAATTCCATTGATGAATTAGCCTATACCATGATGAAAAAGTTCAACTCAAGTAAAGCCATCATCTATAATACCTATCAGATGTACCGAGTTGATATGTTGGATAATTTACGTTTGGCTACAGAAAATGCACAAAAAGAGAATTACTTTTTGGGCGCTAAATTGGTAAGAGGTGCCTATTTGGAGAAAGAAAGGCAAAGGGCACATGAAGAAGAATATTCGGAACCTATTCACAAGGAAAAATCAGCAACTGACAAAGATTTCAATCTTGGTTTAAGTCATTGTTTGAATAATTTACCAATTATCCATTTTTGCATTGGGACTCACAATGAAGAAAGTTGTGTGCTATTGTGCGATTTAATGAATCAAAAATCCATTGAAAAAAATCATCCTAATATTTATTTTGCACAACTTTTGGGCATGTCTGATAATATTAGCTATAACTTGGCTTCCAATGGGTATAATGTAGCAAAATATGTACCTTACGGACCCATTGATGCTGTAATGCCTTATTTATTCAGAAGAGCAGAAGAGAACAGTTCGATAGCTGGACAAACTTCCAGAGAATTTGCCTTATTACAAAAAGAAGTGACGAGAAGAAATAATAATGAAAAATAATACATTGAAGTACTTTTTAATTAGTTTATTGGTCATAGCTCTTGACCAAGCCATCAAAATGGCGGTTCATTTTTACATGGAACCCGGTTATTTTGGTCAAATTGAAATCATTGGATCGTTTGTTAAGTTACACTACACCTTAAATCCTGGTATGGCTTTTGGAATTCAACTAGGTTCCATTTATGGAAAACTCATGTTAACGAGCTTTCGCATTATCGCAATGTTCGGAATAGGATATGGTTTATATAATTTAACTCAAAAAAATTCACACAAAGGTTTATTGATTTGCGTGGCTATGATATTAGGTGGAGCCATCGGAAATTTAATTGACTCAATTTTTTACGGTGTTTGGCTGGGTAATGCACCCGAATCAGCGCCTTTTACTTGGTTCCATGGCCAAGTAATTGACATGTTCTTCTTTGATTTTTGGGAAGGCACTTTACCCGAATGGATTCCACTTTGGGGAGGAACCTATTATTCAACTCCTATCTTTAATTTTGCTGATGCTTCCATTTTTTGTGGCGTGGTAGCCATTCTTATCTTTCAAAATAAATTTTTCGGAGAAGCAGAAAAATAATACCTTGTGTTTAATTAGCATAAGTTATGGAATCCAATTACTACCTTTTTTTCTTCTTAGCCTTGTTGGCAGAAATTATTGGTACCGTAAGTGGCTTTGGATCCTCTATCCTTTTTGTTCCAATTGCTTCCATGTTTATTGATTTCAAACTCGTTTTGGGTATTACTGCTGTCTACCACATTTTCAGTAATACTTCTAAAATTTATCTATTCAAAACCGGTATTAACAAAAATATCGCCTTGAGATTAGGCATCCCAGCCGTATTATTTGTCATCATGGGAGCTTTCTTAACCAATTATATTTCACAAACAGAAATCGAACTTGGAATGAATTTCATTATTCTTTTTATGGCCTTCTACCTGATTTCTGGGAAAGGCAATCAACTCAAGCAAACAAATACCAACCTTTATTCGGGAGGGATCGTTTCCGGTTTTTTGGCAGGACTTATTGGGACGGGTGGCGCCATCCGAGGAATCACATTAGCAGCATTTAATTTGGAAAAAAATACATTTATCGCCACTTCTGCATTGATTGACTTTGGGGTAGATAGCAGTAGAGCGATGGTATATATTTATAACGGCTATTTTCAAAGCAAACATTTGATATTAATACCATTCCTGATCCTAATCAGCATTGTTGGAACCTATATCGGCAAATTGTTATTAGCTAAAATTTCTGATCAAATTTTCAAATACATCGTTCTCGGAATTATCATCATCATGTCAATCATTCAAACAATGAGATTTTTTCTAACATAATTATTTTTTATCCAATATTAATCGTAATATTGCAATGTAATATTTAATACAATGGGCGTTACTAAATCCAATTTGTTTACAGAAGATCAAAATCAAATCGCGCAATATGCCAAGGTATTAGGCCATCCTGCTCGAATTGCCATTTTGGGTCATTTACTGAAAGCCAATACATGCATAAATAATGATTTGGTCTCCGAATTAGGATTAGCTCAAGCCACTATTTCGCAACATCTCAGAGAATTAAAAGACCTTGAATTGATTCAAGGTAATATTGAAGGTGTATCCGTTTGCTATTGCATTAACGCAGAGAAATGGAAACAAATTCAAGATACTTTTGAATATTTTTTTAGTCAATTTCCTTCTATTTCAACTTCTAATTGTTGTTAATTATGTCCAAATCCGCCAATTTCCCACGTATGCACGTGTCACTCTATGTGAGTAACCTCGCTGCGACTGTCAATTTTTATTCAACATTTTTCGGCAAACCAGCTGATAAAATAAAGTCCGGATATGCTAAATATATCTTAGATGCACCCTCTTTAATCATTTCTTTTATTGAAAATCCAGAACGAGTACAATCCAATTTTGGACACTTAGGATTTCAGGTGGAAACACAGGAGGAAATGATGCAAAAATTAACTTTGGCAAGAAATCAGGGAATCGTTTCCAAAGAAGAAATTGGAACCTCTTGTTGTTATGCTGTTCAAGACAAATTTTGGGCAAATGATCCGGATGGGGTTCAGTGGGAGGTTTATTATTTTCATGAAGATGTAGAATTCAATGATCCACACTACGAAAGTACGGAATCAAGTGCTTGTTGCATGCCTCCTGTTCAAGAAGTAAAAGAAAAAATTACCATAGCAGAATTAGCTACATCTTCCACATGCGCACCTGGTTCAGGTTGTTGTTAAATTGTCCGTTATATGTTACCTCAATTAGAAAACAAATTAGATGAAATCTTTGCTTTAGCCATATCTGATGAGCGAAAGGCCGTTTTACAAGTTTTGATTGATTATATCAAAAACAAAAGAAAGAAAGAAGAACCCATTCGATTGAATTTCATTTGTACGCATAACTCGCGAAGAAGTCAATTTTCCCAAATTTGGGCACAAACGGCTGCGGATATTTATGGAATTCCTGCGCAATGCTATTCTGGTGGAGTGGAAGTGACTTCATTCAATGAACGTGCGGTTGCATCCATTGAGCGATTTGGCTTTAAGGTGGTCAAAAGAGGACATGCGAATCCCATTTATTTTGTCTTTCATACTCAAGATGGTCAACCCATTATTGCTTATTCCAAGGTATTTGATGATGAAATAAATGCCAAAAATGGATTTTCAGCTATTATGACATGTTCACATGCCGACGAAAATTGCCCATTCATCCCAGGTGCAGAAGAACGAATACCTGTTCGTTTTGAAGACCCAAAAGCCTTTGATGATACCGAACTGGAATCAGAAAAATACGATGAAAGATCGATGCAAATAGCTTCCGAAATGTTCTATGTTTTTGCGAATGCGATAGAAAAATAGATATGAATGTTGAAGTATGAGTTATGATTTAAAATACCTCATACTTCATCATTTATTTAATTTTTATCATCAAACTTACATTATGACCAACCATTCCAGTGGTTCGCGAGTAATAACCATAACGGAATTCCAGGGCATTCCAATTGACTAAATTAGCTATTCCACCCGGAGGAGCAATGCGCACCCCTACACCTACAAATGCACTGGTGAATTTTCCAATATCATAATCAGAGGTATAAAACTCCTCACTTGGCAAATGCTTACCTTTGGCCTTGAAGTAGTCGACAGCCGATTGTATATTTAATCGATAAAATGGACTTACCGAAAAGAAGGGTGATATTTTATATGGAACTTCCAAATTAAACGTATGGGCATTCATTCCCCACGAATCAATATACGCACGGTAAAAAGCACGAATAATGGTTTTATCTCCCAAAAAGTAACTTAATCGTAAACCTACAGGCAACTTAAATCGAGTTCCTGGCAATTTTTCTACCGTCTCATTTCCATTGGTAAAATAAACGCGGTGAAAGGGCGTGCTCAATAATCCTTCTTGATAACTCGGTTCGATGATACCTAAAATTTGTAATCTTTGATTGATCACCTGAGAAACAGAGAAGGCTACATTAAAGGAATTTCTTGCTTTAAAATCAATGTTTCGTTGATCTCCTTGCGCACCTGATGGATAATTATAAGGTCGTAATTCAGAAGGTAAAATACACATATAGGTATCCAAATAGGCCCCTCCTTTCAACGAAATTTCGGTATTTTTATCTTTGGATAGCTTGGTGATTCCAGCATTGAAACCATGCGACTTATAGTCATATTCCGTAGAATATGCATAACCCAATGATTGCGTTATTCCCGACAAATCATTTTTGATTGACCAATTTAAACTTGGGTAAATATGCGTATCCTCTTTTGAGGCAGAAGAATAGGTCAATGGATCAATCTGATCTGACGAGGCTGAAGTATATCGATCAATATTGAAATCAGCTGTAAAACTATGTAGACGATTAAACATATCCAGTTTGGAAAAACGAATTTCGAACGAATTTCCAATGTTGGTCAATTTTTCAGAACCCACTCCACCCGTAATCGCAGAATTATTTCCGTCCTGCATATAATATCCTGAAACCAAATTCACTTCTTCAAATTTCAATTTTCGCTTTTGATATGCGATGGAATCTTGTTTGGGAACATAATCTTGTGCTTTGATACCTTGTAAGAAAGAACAATAGAGTCCGATGGCTAAAATTATTTTTTTCATCTTTCTATTTTCGATTAATTACAACCACATCCACCACCACTCTTACCGCCATTGGCTCCTGATGCACCTTCGCGATATAAATAAAAACTTTGCTCAAATTTTTCACTCTTGCGAGCAGCCAGTTCCATCTCGCTGTCATTTATCCTACTTTTTTGGTACTCCTTTACTCGAGTGCAGGAACAAGTTATTAGCAAGCAAAAGCCTGCCAAAACAATGAATAATTTGAATGATCTATCTTTCATAGGGCAATTTCTAAATGTTGGTTAATTGAGATATTTTTAGTGGTAAAAATTTTATTTTCATCGGTAACAATGACGCACGCAATGCCTTGCAATTGATTGATTAAATCCAAAGCAACATGCACTCCCATGACAGCAATTGGAGTCGTCAATGCATCGGCTAATTCGGCAAAGGGTGCCAATACCGTTACACTTTTAATCCCACGAATTGGAAATCCTGTTTTGGGATGAATTGTATGTGAATATTTCACGCCGTCTATCCAAACAAATTTTTCATAATTCCCTGAGGTAGCAACAGCCGAATTATCTAAATCAAAATCAGCAAAAATTTCGTTCGATTTATCAGGATGCGCTATCCCAATATTCCAAGGTTCGCCCGTTTCTTGTAAACCCCAGGCACACATATCACCTGATGCGTTTACTAAACCATTCTCAAAACCTAAATCGATTAGAACCCGTTTCGCTCGATCCGCTGCATATCCTTTACCAATTCCTCCAAAACCGATGCGCATGCCTTTTTTCGACAAAAAAACGGTTTGACGAATCGCATCAAGCTCTATAAGTTGATAATTGATTAATTCGACTGATTTTTCAGCAAGCTCCTTTGACGGCAATTGTGTCATCTTTTGATCAAAATTCCATAAACTTTTATCGATTGAACCATACGTTAAATCAAAGGCCCCTTGGGTGAGGCGAGATATTTTTTGAGCACGTTCAATCAATTGAAATAGTTCGATATCTACTTTTTGAGGAGAAATACCTGCGGATTGATTAATTAAATTGGTCTGACTATCTTCCTGATAAGTGGATAAAAGTTGTTCAATTCGTTTAATTTCATCCACAGCTTTTTGCAATGCGAATTCCGCTTTTTCAGCATCTTTTCCAACGACACCCAAGGCAAATCGATTGCCCATCAGTTTCTCGGTTCTTCTGAAAAGTTGGCTCATCATCAGTAATCAATTAAAATGTTTGATTTCCGAAATGAATTTGGAAATAGAAGGTTGATATCCTTCGAATTCATGCAATACTTTGCCTTTCGAGTCAATTAATACCGTTAAGGGGAATTTTCCATTGGGATTGTATTTTTCAGCCAAAACATCATTTTTATCTTGCTGAATTTTGTCCAATTGATTTTTCTTTAACCGAGGAAAATCCGCACGAATTAAGACTAATTTATCTTCAGCAAATGTTTTAAATTCAGCTGATTCAAACACATCTTTCTTTAATTTAATACAGGGCCCACACCAATCTGAGCCACTAAAATTCAAGAGAATCAATTTATTGTTTTGCTTTGAGTCAGTTAAGGCTTGATTAAAATCCAAGCCCCATTCTCCAACAAAAAATAAATTCAACAATAATAAAAAGGCTAATTTCATAAAAGGAATGGTTTAATAAATGACCAAGGTTTTACCATCATTGGCGGTAGTATAAACAGATAAATCGGATCGTGCATTTGTCGTCAACCTGGCGCCATTTAATGCAAAACGAGCACCGTGGTCTGTACAATAAAACTCGGACCGATTAAAAATAACTCTTCTTTTGGGTTCGTGCGTACATAAATTAGATGCAGCCACATAATCGCCGTCCGAAGTGGTACCAACAACGTATAAATTATTAACAATCACATATCCACCTGCGGTGGCCAAATTTTTTGCGCCCGAAGATGTTAAATCAATTTTAGCTAAAGGTGCTGTAATTTTGGCTAAATCGGCTGTCGAAACTTTTCCAGAAGGAAATTTTCCGGCAGATCCTCCCGACGTACCTCCGCCAGAATTAGATCCTCCTGAAGAACCTCCTGAACTGGATGAGGAACTTTTGGTTGTACTATCAAGACTTGCGACTGTCTCCCCTTTTTTATTCAAAATAAGGGATTCGATAAAATAGTCTTCTTTTTGACTACAAGATTGTAAAACGGCTAACAACGCAGGACCAGTAAATCCTACTTTTTTCAAAAATTGAAAACGACTTAGGCTCTCTTTCGACATAAAAATTTCAATTGAATTCCTCTAATTTATGTTTTTAATCTCAAACATTTATGAATGGCACATCATCAAGTAGACATACCCTGACATTCCGACGACCATGTATTAATCCCGGTAATTAAGAGCAGGTTTACGGTCACCCAACAAAGCCTTGTAAGTAAATCCAGGACCTTGTCGTTTTTTCAATTCTTCTTTCGCTTCTTGGACTAAAATAGGATTATTGATTAAATCCATCGCTGTGGTAGCAAGTGTTTTTGCTGCTACCATCATTCCTTTTGTTCCAAAACTCTTTCCACCGGAAGCGACAGCCTGCCAGCTATGGGCTGAGGTACCGGGTACCCATGTAGCAGATACCAAAGCAATCGTAGGTACTACCCAGCTTACATCTCCCACATCTGTGGAGGCATTACTTAAAGGGTCTTCGCGATCCGGATTTACGGTATTTGTTAAATTTAAATCCAATTTTTGCATGCCAGTGGTTTGTTGTAATTGCAGGGCAAATGCCTTTTCACTTGCATTCAACTCATAACCCCCTACCGTCTTTAGATTCGTATTTAATACTTTTGCCAAAGCATCATTGGGAAGCAATTCATAAACGCCACCAATTACTTCTGCTTTGTACCTTGTTCCTGTGCCTAAAGCTGCTCCTTCGGCTGCTTTTTCTAATCTATTCCAAACATCTTCCACCGTCTGCCTTTGTGGCGATCGTACATAATAGTAAACTTCCGCAAAATCGGGAACAATATTCGGAGCTCGCCCTCCATTGGTAATTACATAATGAATCCGTGTGGAACTGGGAACATGTTCTCTCATCATATTGGCCATGAAATCCATGGCTTCAACAGCATCTAGTGCAGACCGACCCCGTTCAGGAGAGGCAGATGCATGAGATGAAAGTCCGTAGAATCTAAATTTCCCATTTTTATTGGCTAAAGAAGTCGTATTACTTGTCGCATTGATATCATTGGGATGCCAATGAAGTACCACATCCACTTGATTAAATAAGCCTTCTCTTACCATGTATACTTTCCCTGAACCTCCTTCTTCGGCTGGACAGCCAAAAAATTGAATGGTACCTTTTTTGCCAGTTTCTTTCAACCATTCTTTCACTGCTATAGCAGCAGCGGCAGATCCAGTTCCAAATAAATGATGGCCACAAGCATGACCTGCGTTGGCTCCTAAGGTACGTTTGGTTGGAATGGTATCTTGTGATAATCCAGGCAAAGCATCATACTCTCCCAAAATTCCAATAACAGGGCCACCCGAACCATAGGTTGCAATAAAAGCAGTTGGAATTCCTGCTACGCCCGGCTGAATGGTAAATCCAGCTTGTTTCAATGTTTCTTGAAGCAATAATGAGCTCTTATTTTCTTTGTATCCTACTTCCGCGAAATTCCATATTTTTTGTGCAATTTGTTCATACGATTGGCTTTTTGATTGTATCGAAAGAAGGATTTTCTTTTTGGAAACATCTTGTGCATTAGCCAAAAAAGTCAGGAGAAATAGAACAGATAAACTTTGCAAACGAAAAGATTGTAACATGATTTAAAGTTTAGGAAAACAAAATTGAAAATGATTAGGTAATACTTGAAATACAAACTCATTAGATTCTAACATCTCTCCATCCACTTGTGCTCTTAACACACGATCCGCAGAAATAGTAATTTCGTCAATTTCCATGGTTTGAACAAACGGGAAATGAACATGCCAGCCAAATTGTACGGTAGGCATAAATATGATTCTTTTCAAAATATGAATTGGGTCACAAATTAACATATTCAATTTACCATCTTGAATGGATGCCATTGGAGCAAACAAAAATCCACCTCCAGCCCTAGAGGAATTGAAAACCATGCATAAAAAAACCTTCTTTTGGATTCGTTTACCATGATTATCCTGATATGCAATCGTGTATGACTTGAACGTGAAAATATGAGGAATAGCTGCCAAAAAATACCCCAAAAACCCACCCAAAATTCGGATGGACTTCATTGATTTAAGGACTTCGCCTTCTATCCCCATTCCCACACCATTTAAAAAATATTTACCATTGCAAATTCCAGCATCTACTGATTCAATCTGGCCGTAGATCGCTGATTGAAAATGGTCCTCACGACTTATATTTTTATAGATTTTCCAATAAAAATCATTGCCGGTACCACCTTTAAATAATGAAATAGGTTGAGAACAATTTGGGTATTGGTTAATAAAATAGCACATCGTTCCATCTCCACCTAATAACCAAATTCGGTCAAATAAAGCCAACGATTCTGGCCAATTTTGATCAAATAATTGAATAGTGATTTCTATGTCTGTAACTTCTTTGGATTTTTCTAGTACCCACAAAACATATTCCCTAGTATGGGCTTTTGTCTTTAACGGATTAACTAGAAAAGCAATTTCTAATTTATTCATATGACAATAATAAATAGAAAAAAAGAAATATAAAAAAGAAGATTACAGATAATTCGATTCATATCTTTTCTTCATACCTGTAAATTTATCCTGATTCTTTATTAGATTCGCATTCGATTCATCTTACCTATTTTAAATCCAAAAAAATGAAAAAGCAATTACTAACCTTGGGGTTAATTTGCGCAGGAACATTAAGCATCATGTCTTTAAAGGTTTCCAATACTGCCAAACCAATTCTACAAGATCCAGAAAAAAATTACACACAATATTGTTCGAGTTGTCACGGCGAAAAAGTAGAAGCATTTGTTGACCGCCAATGGAAACATGGAAAAAGTAAAAATGAATTAGTTGCGAGTATCACGAATGGTTATACAGATTTAGGTATGCCAACTTGGAAAGGGATTTTAAGTGCCGAGGAAATCAATCAATTAGCAGATTTAATTGTTGAAAATCTAAAAACTGTTGATCAATACAAATTTGCCAATAAGCCAACATCGAACAAATTTAGTTCGGAAGGTATGAAAATTGTTTTGGATACTGTGGCAACAGGCTTTGATAGTCCATGGGGATTTGCACAATTACCCAACAATGATTACTTAATCACAGACCGTGCAGGTTCTTTATACTTAGTTGATCAAAAACAACATAAGACATTGATCAAAAATACACCGGAAGTGATGTCGAAAGGACAAGGCGGTTTATTGGATGTTGTTTTACATCCAGATTACAAAAACAATGGTTGGGTGTATATGTCGTACTCTAAATTCAAAAAAGATGGTGCGATCACATTGACCAGTACGGCAATTGTGAGAGGGAAAATCAAAAACAATGAATTTGTGGAAGCGCAAGAGATTTTCCAAGCAATGCCTTACACCAAAACCTTTCATCATTTTGGATCACGAATTGCGTTTGACAAAAAAGGATATTTGTTTTTCAGCGTTGGAGAAAGAGGAATGGAAAAAGAATTCCCTCAAGAAACCAACAATGATAACGGAAAAATACATCGTTTAAACGATGATGGAACTATTCCTAAAGACAACCCATTTGTGGGGAAAGATGCTAATAAATACCATCATAGTATTTATTCCTACGGACAAAGAAATCCACAAGGCTTAACATTGAATCCATATACAGGGGCTATTTTTGAAACGGAACATGGCCCAAGAGGTGGCGATGAATTAAATATTATTCAAGCCGGTAAGAATTATGGATGGCCTGTTATTTCTTATGGCATCAATTACGATGGAAAACCCATCACCAATATCAGTCAAAAAGAAGGAATGGAACAACCTATTAATTATTGGATTCCATCCATTGCTCCTTCTGGATTAGCCTTCGTTACAAGCGATAAATATCCGGCGTGGAAAGGTAATTTAATGATTGGCTCTTTACGTTTCAATTATATGAATCGTTGTATCATTAAAGACAATAAGGTAATTGGGCAAGAAAAAGTATTGTTGAATATTGGTCGAATGAGAAATGTAAAAATGGGCTCCGATGGATATTTATACGTGGGAGTAGAAAATCCAGGAATGGTATTTAGATTGAGACCGGAGTAGAGGTAAAAGGTAAAAGGTAATAGGTAATAGGTAAGAGGTGGCTTTGAATTCGTTCAGCCACCTTTTATTTTTATTGAATTTTATTTTTCAAATAACTAACCACAACTTCCAAGCCTTTTTCGAAATGAACATTATTGGGAATAACAATATCGCATGTACGTTTATGTGGACGAATAAATTCCTCAAAAGTAGGTTTTACGTGATATTTCCAACGATACATCACATCTTGAAGGTCATAACCTCTTTCTTCATTATCTCGTTTGATTCGTCTTTTTAATTTGATTTTATCTTTGGCATCGATAAAGACTTTCAGATCCAACAAGTTGGCAACTTCTTGAAAATGAAAAACAAAAATACCTTCAACTACCAATATTTTCCTTGGTTCAAATGTTAAGGTAGCAGGAATTTTCTCCGAATTATTGAACGTATATTCCAGACGGGTAACTATTTCACCATTGCGTAATTTTTCCACATCTCTAGCAAAAGCGACATCATCTATGGCACCTGGTAAATCAAAATTTTCGATTCCATTGTGATCCTTCGTTTGTTCATGCTTAGGACGATAATAATTATCTTGGGAAAGCAAACAAATATCATTTTCTTGGAATTGCTCCATTAAACTTTGTAAAAACAATGTCTTACCCGAAGCGCTACCGCCTGTAATTCCAATAATAAAGGGTCGATCGATGGATGTCATGCAAAATATTTGGACGCAAAATTGCAAAAAGCAATTGATTATTTCTGAATTAAAATGCTTTTTTTCACTTAATAAATTTAAAATAAGCGGCAACATCGTCTTTTTCTAGAAGTGAATCCAAGGTAAATCCCTTTTCAAGAAATAACTCAATGAGTTCCTTTTGAAAGAACAAAGGCATTTCGCAGCCTGAATGAATTTTTCTTTCGGTCATAGAAAGGTCCTCTTCCACCAAAATGAATCCACCAGATTTCAAGATTCGAAAACACTCGTCAACGACTTCTTTTTGACCATTCATTTCGTGCAATGCATTGAAGATAAAAATACCGTCCAATTCGCAGTTAGAAATTCCAGTTGATTTAGCATCAAAATTCGAAACTTGCACAAAGGGTAAAAAGCTTTTTTGGTAGTGATTTTCAAAATATTGAATACTTGATTGAATTTCATCAGTGTTCAGAATTTCCTCATTTCGATCGAGAAGAATTATTTTTTGACAAGGTTTATGGAACAATAAATTAATTTCCCACCAGGCACCTCCGCAACCTAAGGACAATAAATGATCATCTTTTCCCCAATCAATAAAATTCAATACATTTTTCATCCAATAAATTTGTTTAAAAGTACATACTTGGAGCTATATTTGAAAAAAATATAGCAAAATGGCCAATTTTATCGCACCCAACTCGAGTGTTATGGGAAAAGTTACCATCGAAAAAGATGTTACCATTTGGTATGGTGCAGTGATTCGTGGCGATGTGGAAGAGATTATCTTACATGAAGGATGCAATATTCAAGACAATGCTGTCTTGCATGCAGATGAAGGTGATAAAACTATTATCGGAAAATTTGTAACTGTTGGACATTCTGCTATTGTTCATGGCGCAGAAATTGGTGAAGGCAGTTTGATTGGGATGCATGCTACCGTTTTAAATAGAGCTAAAATAGGCAAATATTGTTTGATAGGAGCCCATGCTTTAGTAACAGAAGGAATGATAATTCCTGATTGCTCCTTGGTTTTAGGCACTCCTGCAAAAATCATCAAAACCCTAAGTGTTGAACAAATTCAAAAAATGAAAGATGGGGCAAATCATTACATTGAAATGGGGCAAAAACACGCCAATGGAGATTTTCCATTGATTAAAGAATAAATAAAATGGTTGAACTTATTCTTATTCGACATGCCAATGCAGGTTTGTATACAGAGCCAGATTTTGATCGTTCATTATCTGAAAAAGGAAAATTAGAAGCCAATCAATCCGCACAAATTCTCAAATATTCTAATCATCAAAAAGGCATATGGCTATGTTCTTCTGCCAAAAGAACATTGGAAACTGCACAAATCATTCGTGAAAAAAATCCGACAATCTGTGGTGAACTCCAAATAGATGAATATTGGTACAAAGAAGGGGGAAAAAAATACTTGGAGAAAATTTATGAACAAAAGGATCCTACCCTATTTTTAGTTGGACATAATCCTTCCATTTCATTTTTGGCTTCCCATTTTACCAATCAAGCGATTCAAATGCAAACTGCAGAAATCATTCATCTACAATGGGAATATGCCGACAATTGGATGGAAACCAGTGCCAATTCAGCAGAAATAATTTATCAATATCACCCCAATATATAATCATGAACCGAAATCGAACCATTTTCCGTTGGGTAATTATTTTATTTACTCTCCTAATGATTGGATTAGCCATTGATATGGCCAGAAATACAACAGCACCTTGGAATAAAGTCAAAAAGAGGTAATAGGTAATAGGTAAAAGGTAATAGGTAAAAGGTAATAGGTAAAAGGTAATAGGTAAAAGGTAATAGGTAAAAGGTAATAGGTAATAGGTAATAGATTTCTTCTTTTCTCTTTTCTCTTTTCTCTTTTCTCTTTTTTATCTTCTCTTTTCTATCTTCACTTTTAACAATTACGCAGATCCTAAACTATACTTTCACGAACTCGAAGAAGTTTTTCCAATAATCTTTCTAATTGATCCAATGGAAGCATGTTGGCTCCATCCGATTTAGCAATACTTGGATTGGGATGCGTTTCAATGAATAAACCTTCAGCACCAACAGCAATTGCCGCTTTTGCTATGGTTTCAATCAAGGCAGGTTGCCCGCCCGTCACACCACTACCTTGATTTGGTCTTTGCAATGAATGCGTACAATCCATAATCACTGGCACATTAAAAGCTGACATTTCAGGAATATTTCGATAATCCACTATCAAATCTCCATAACCAAAAGAATTACCACGATCAGTTAAATATACAATGGCTTCTGGATTTTCATGTAAGACTTTTTCCACAGCAAATTTCATGGATGCGCCCGACATAAATTGTCCTTTTTTAATATTAACAGCTTTACCAGTTCTAGCAGCGGCAGCTAATAAATCAGTTTGTCGACAAAGAAAAGCAGGTATTTGCAGTACATCTACATATGCTGCAGCCATAGCGGCCTCGGAACTTTCATGAATATCGGTTACCGTGGGCACATTAAAGTGGGCACCCACTTCTTTCAAAATCTCTAAGGCTTTAATATCACCTATTCCTGTGAAGGAATCTATTTTGGTTCGATTAGCTTTCCGATAAGAACCTTTGAAAATAAAGGGAATTCCCATGGATTTACACATGGTATCAATTTTTTCACCAATTTCAAATGCTAAATCTCTACTCTCGATTGCGCAGCTTCCTGCCATTAAAAAAAATGGACCATTACCAATGGATGATAAAGTGGGTAATTGCATATTATAAAATGTTTACTTCTGTTTCTAATTGAATTCCAAATTTTTCAAAAATGGACTTTTTGATTTGTTCGGATAAAGATAAAATTTGATGACCGCTAGCATGGCCATAATTAACCAAAACCAAAGCTTGTTTCGCATGCACACCTGCATCTCCATCTCGATATCCTTTCCAACCTGCTTGTTCAATCAACCAGCCAGCGGGAAATTTCACGTCCGTACTTTCAGCAACTGGATAATGGGGAATACCAGGGAATGCATGCATCATTCGATCCGCCTCCTCTTTATTAACGGTCGGATTTTTAAAAAAACTACCTGAATTGCCGATTTCCTTGGGATCAGGTAATTTACTTTTCCGAATGGCTATTACTGCATTCGAAACATCCTTGATGGAAGGGTTTTGAATATTTTTTTCATTCAAAACATCCTGAATTGCTCCATAAGAAGTTTGAATTTTTGATACTTTATTTAATTTGAAGCAAACAGAAATGATCAAATATTTTCCTTTTCCCTTATGTTTAAAATAACTTTCTCGGTAGCCAAATTGACATGCTAAATTATCAAATTTTTCAATCTGACAAGTTTCTAAATTCAAAGCCTCCAAGTAATCAAATGTATCTTTAATTTCCACTCCATAGGCTCCAATATTTTGCATAGGGGCAGCCCCAACAGTGCCTGGAATCAATGATAAATTTTCAATACCTGCCCAATGATGGTCTACAGCAAATTGAACAAAATCGTCCCAAATTACTCCTGCACCTGATTTTACCCACACATGATGATTATCTTCTGCAATAACTTCAATCCCTGATATAGAATTTTTAACCAACAATGCATCAACATCTTGAGTTAGCAAAATATTACTTCCACCTCCTAAAAATACATGAGGGACATGGGCAAATTCACCAGATTTAAGTATGGAAATATATTGCTCAATTTGATGGATTTCCACAAAATATTTGGCCTTTACATCAATACCAAAGGTATTGTAGGCTTTTAAAGTAATATCATTCTGAACAACAGGGGCGCTATAATTCTGCTCCATATTAGATTAACTTAGTTGACAAGAATTCTTGCAAGGAAGGAACAGTAGTTTGTAATAAATTGGATTTATCTCCTTCCCACAATTTTTTCCCATCTTTCAAAAACATAATATATTCTCCCATTCGCATAACAGAATTCATATCATGAGAAATTACCACCGTGGTGATATTATATTCTTCGGTAATTTCTTGAATTAATAAATCGATTTTAACGGCGGTCAATGGATCCAAACCAGAGTTGGGTTCATCACAAAATAGATATTTAGGGTTCATTACAATTGCCCGAGCAATTCCGACACGTTTTTTCATACCACCTGAAATTTCCGAAGGCATTAGATTGGCTGCATGCTCTAAACCGACTCTTTGCAAACAATGCATGGCCCGGTCATTTTTCTCTGAAATTGTTTGTGTTGATAAAATATCCAAAGGAAAACGAACATTCTCTATGACTGTTTTTGAATCGAATAAAGCTCCTCCCTGAAAAAGAACTCCCATTTCTCGACGGATTTCCTTAACGGTTTCTAAATCGCCATTTATGATATTTCGACCATCAAAAAGAACTTGGCCTTTTTCTGGATTCAAAATTCCAATCATACATTTCAACAAAACGCTTTTCCCCGTACCGCTACCTCCGATAACCATACTGATGGTACCTTGTTTGAAAACTCCATCGATTCCATCCAAGACTACCCGACCGTTAAATTCCTTATGTATGCCTTTAATTTCAATCATAGCTTTTATTCTCAGCTAGCAAAAATATTATTTCAAAATGGTATGACCCATTTTATCTCTTTTGGTTTTTAAATAATTTTCATTGTGCGGATTTGATTCAATTTCGATAGGTACTGATTCAATAATTTCCAGACCATATCCCAACAATCCAGCTCGTTTTTTAGGATTATTCGAAATTAAACGAATTTTATGAACTCCTAAATCGCGTAAAATTTGGGCCCCAACGCCATAATCTCTTTCATCCATCGCAAAACCTAATTCCAAATTTGCCTCCACCGTATCTCGACCCATTTCTTGAAGCTTATACGCTTTCAATTTATTGAGTAGGCCAATTCCTCTACCCTCTTGAAACATGTACAAGATAACGCCTTTACCTTCCTTTTCAACAATTTGCATGGCTTTATGCAATTGACCTCCACAGTCACAACGACAAGAGCCAAAAATATCACCGGTAACACAAGAGCTATGAACTCGAACCAAAACTGGTTCATCTTTTTCCCAAGTACCTTTAATCAAAGCTAAATGCGTATCTCCTGTATTTTTTTGTTTAAATGCAATGAGTTCGAAATTACCCCATTCTGTTGGCATATTGACACCAATTTCACGGTGAATCAAGGACTCTTTGTTCAATCGATATTCAATTAAATCTTTAATCGTAACCAACTTCAAATTAAATTTATCCGCAATTCGACGTAAATCAGGTAGCCGAGCCATTTCACCATTTTCATTCAACACTTCGATCAAAACGCCTGAAGGTTTGAATCCCGCCAATCGTGCAAAATCCATGGAAGCTTCTGTATGACCAGTTCTTCTTAAAACGCCTTCTGTTTTGCTTTTTAATGGGAAAATATGTCCTGGACGACCCAAATCTTGGGGAGTGGTGGACAGATCCACCAAAGAACGGATGGTTTTAGAACGATCCGAAGCCGATATCCCCGTGGTACATCCATGACCTAATAAATCGACAGAAACCGTAAAAGGTGTTTCATGTGAGGTCGTATTATTATCGACCATCATTTCTAAACCCAATGCATGACAACGATCTTCCGTTAATGAAACACACATCAAACCTCGTGCTTCTGTCACCATAAAATTGACTAATTCAGGAGTAATTGCTTCAGACGCACAAATCATATCCCCCTCATTTTCTCTATCTTCATCATCGGCAACTATAATGATTTTTCCTTGACGAATATCTTCAATTGCATCTTCAATACTATCTAAACGAATCACTTCTTCCTGCATAATTGGAGCTTTTTTAACAACGAAAACACAAAGGTAAGCAGATTTAGTTCCCATTTTACCTACCTTTGTAATATTATCAATTTTCTTTTATCTATGTCGATTCAAGTTAGTGGGTTATCCAAAAATTTTGGGAAACAAAAAGCCGTAAATTCCATTTCTTTCACTATCCAGGAAGGCGAAATTGTGGGTTTTTTGGGACCCAATGGAGCAGGTAAATCGACAACCTTAAAAATGCTAATGGGGCATCTTACGGCCGATGAAGGATTTGCCAAAATTGACGAATTAGATGTCATCAAAGATCATTTAGCCATCAAAAAGATTATTGGTTATTTAGCTGAGAATAATCCACTATATTCCGAAATGTATGTAAAAGAATTTTTACAATTCATTGGTCAAATGCATCAAATTCCCACAAAACTATTAAAAAATAGAATTCAAGTAGTCATTGATTTAGTTGGATTACAAAAAGAGCAGACTAAGAAAATCCATGAATTATCAAAAGGCTATCAACAACGAGTAGGAATTGCTCAAGCCATTTTACATGACCCCAAAATTTTGATTCTGGATGAACCTACCAGTGGTTTGGATCCCAACCAAATGACCGAAATTAGAAACCTAATCAAGCAATTGAGTCCAGGAAAAATCATTTTATTTTCAAGCCATCTACTGAGCGAAGTAGAAGCGATCTGTGATCGAATATTATTGATCAATGAAGGAAATTTGAAAGCGGATTATAGTTTAGATCACATTCAGAAATCCTTAGGCGGATTGGAACAATTCTTCAAAAAAGAAACACAAAAAAATCAATAGCATTTCGACCATTCTAACCCCTTAGAATAATTATTTTTTTACTGCATTTTTTCATACATTTGTTTAAATTATACATCTAACCATTAATATCACGTACAAAACCCATTCTGGGAGTTGAATTAATCGGTTATCTGTATTGCATTTTTGAAAAAATTTCTTTTGAAATTCAGTCAATTTTAACCATTTATTTATTCATTCTTATGTACAAAAATTTCACTCAAACAACAGACGGTGGCTATTCACTAAAAAAACAAGGAATTATTTCGGTCATTATTTTTGGCACAGTATTTTCTATTTTAACCATTTACCTTTTTATCAATTATTTTAGAACATTATCTCCAACTATTCTTTACACAGCATTATTCATGCTAGCGATCACAGCCTTGGTCTTTTGGCGTACTACCAAACAATTCATTATTTATCCACAACAACAAATTTTCAAATATTCAAAAGGAATTGGTGCAGGCTTTGTGGAATTTCAATTTGATGAATTAGATGGATCTACTCAAGAAAACATCAAAAATATGTATGGCATCAAAACGGGAAATGCCTTTAAATTAGGATTTGATCAAAATGGCAAATACCAGGAAATTTTATTAGGCCAAAATATATCGGGTAAAACCATGCAGAGTATAAATGAAGAAATACATCAAATTATGTCTCTAAAATAATTACATAAAGCTGATGACCCACTATTATGATTTTCTAGGATCAGAAAAATGCATCGAGTATAAACCCTATTTATACGATGAGAAAGAAAACAAAATTTACATCTACATCGGATTTAGTTTTTTGTTTATTGCTTTTTTAATGTTTCATTTTTCTATTTTTCGCGAATACCTAGTATATGCATTAATAATGGGCATCAGCATAATTTTGAATGGACTCTATCGGATTTTCATTGAACAACATACAGTTATCAACATTAATCTGACGACAAATGAAATTAGACGACAAAATCCGATTCGAACCCAAAAAATACGAATTGATGATATTTATGATTTGTTTATTAAAGAAGAAAATAATAGTTATATCTATTGCGTCAATCTGATTAGTAATCCCTCTAAAACAATGAAAATTAGCACATTTATTGATAATAAGCGAAAAAAACGGCCGGAAGTATTATACTTGGAAAATGAACTAATCCACACTATTTATGAATTTCTCGAATTGGATAAAAAAGCGATTTACGGACAACAGAATTACATGAATAGGCCTTAAATCTATTTAAAACCTATCACCGCCAACATTCTGCCAGTAAGTCCTTTTTCATTGCGAAAAGAGAAAAAAAGATCATTGTTTTTTACCGTACAAAAAGGAGATATTTCTATTTGTTTAACTCCAGAATGTTGCAATTGCAGAGTATTGGCAAGCTTTAAATCAATATGGTATTTACCATTTTTTAATATTTGGACCTCTGGTAAAAATTGCATGGCTACCTCATCTCCCACTTCAAAAAACTCTTGACTAATACAAGGACCCACATAGGCTAAAATATCACTAGGATTGGACTGGTATTCAATCACCATTTTTTCTACTGTCTTCCTGGCGATATCCTTGACTGTCCCTTTCCAGCCAGCATGAATGGCAGCAGATACTATTTTAATGGGATCAGCCAATAAAATCGGGCAACAATCGGCTACACCAACTGCTGGAAATACACCACATTGATGAGTGATGATGGCATCAAAATTTTCAGCATAAATGGGAACTTGAGTTTGTAATATCTCATCACCATGGCATTGATAACTTCTAGCTAAAGCATCTACTTTAATTCCCAAATGATTGGTGAATAATTCGAGGTTTCTTTGAATATTTTCTGATGAATCGCTGGTATGAACTCCAAGATTCAAAGAGCTAAATGGAAATGGACTTACACCACCCTGCCGCGTGCTAACGCCTGCAACAATTTCAGGAAAAGCTTGAAAAATTTGGGGGGAAATGGTTAATTCCAAATGATTAAAAATAAAATATAATGAAAGATGTAAGATGTAAGAAGTTGCCCTCTTACTTCCTACATCTTACTTCATTCCTAAATTAACTTTCGTAAGATAATCCGTATTGAGCTAAAACCTCTTTAGGAACACCTTCCCATTCGTTCGGAACATTACCCTTATAACCTAGGTATTCAATACCCATTTTAGAAGTAAAGAAGCCTGTAGCTGTTAAATTTCTCATCATAGTAAAAAAGCTTACCCCTTGGGAAAATTCTTTCTTTGCTATTTCAGGATAGGCAATATCATCTACGATATTAATGCGTTGAGCTGGAGTTAAATCAACAAACAATTTCTGAAAGCGTTTGTTTGATTCAGCATCTAACCAACGTAAACCTCCGCGCATCGGTGTTTTCATTTCAGGTTTATCTTTTACAATGAATTCGATAAAACCGGTCACTCCCGACTGAGATGCACTTCCAGATTTTCCATCAGCAGGAATAATAATATCTGTCAAAACAGTAATGGTTGCTAATTCATGTGCGTTCAAAAACTTTTCAGCCATCAAACGAGCATCTCTTTCAGCCTCATCTTTGGTTCTTCCTCCTGGAATTTTTAATTCTCCAGATGCTGTTTTAGGTGCGCCAAATTGGTCTAAGGATTCTGCTGCTTGAATATCTGGACTCAACACTGCAAGTCCTAATGAACTTAAACCTAAGTTTTTTAAATAATCTCTTCTTTTCATTAGATATTGCCTTTTTTACGTTGATCAAGAATATATTCAGAAGTTCTAAGGGATAATGCCAAAATAGTTAAAGTAGCATTTTTATCTCCTTGAGAAACAAATGGCGCTGCATCCGCTACAAAAAGATTTTTTACATCATGAGCTTGACAATTCGAATTTAACACAGAAGTTTTCGGATCATTACCCATACGAGCAGTACCTACTTCATGGATAATCTTTCCAGGTTCCGCCAATCCATAATTGTTTTCTGGTCCTGGTTTTTTACCCATTGGAACACCACCCATAGAAACGATGATTTCCTCAAAAGTATCCTGCATGTGCTTCGCTTGCTTCACTTCATAATCAGACCATTTATAATGAAATCTTAACACAGGAATACCATATTTGTCTACCGTATTCGGGTCGATTTCACAATAATTATCTTCTCTAACTACTGGTTCACCTCTACCCGCCATACTGATGTATGAACCGTAATATCTTGCATAATCTTCTTTCAAGCCAGATCCGTATCCTCCAGCTGGTTTAGCTTTACCATCTTTGGTATATTGCGCTTTTCCATTTACGCCTTCGATACCTGAACCAAATCCAAAACCTGGCATTCCCATTCCTCCACCATATTCAATGTGGTAACCTCTTGGGAAATCTAATTTTTTGTTATCTAACCACCATGGCGTGTAAATATGCATTCCGCCTACTCCATCTTCATTGTAACGTTTTCTATCAAACAAAGCAGGAATAATTCCTGAACGGGAAGCCCCTGTAGAATCATTTAAATATTTTCCTACTACTCCTGATGAGTTAGCTAAACCATTCGCATATTTCGGCCCTTTGGAATTCAATAATAAACGAGCGGTTTCTCCAGCACTAGCTGCCAAAATAACCACTTTACCTTTAACCGTATATTCTTGTAAATTAACTGTATTAACGTAAGAAATACCCGTTGCTAATCCAGATATCGGATCTGTGATCACTTCGCGAGCCATCGCATAAGTAATTAAGGTAGTATTTCCAGTTGCTACGGCCGGTTTAATTAAAACAGATGAGGAAGAAAAATCGGCATAAGCCATACAAGCTCTTCCACATTGACCACAGTAAAAACATTTACCACGTTCATCATTGATTTTTTTAGTCAACATAGCCATACGAGATGGATAAGTTGGAATTCCCAACTTTTTGTTGGCTTTCATGATCATCAATTCATGAAGACGAGGCTTAGGAGGTGGTAAAAATTGTCCATCTGGATCATTACGAAGTCCTTCGTTGGAACCAAAAACACCTATTAATTTCTCTACACGATCATAATATGGTTTCATGTCGTCATAACCAATCGGCCAATCGTCACCTAAACCATCTATACTAGCGCGTTTAAAATCATCTGGACCAAAACGCAAAGAAATTCTTCCCCAGTGATTGGTACGACCACCCACCATTTTAGCACGGAACCAATCAAATGTTGTTCCATTTTTTGCCGTATATGGCTCTCCTTCAATGTTCCAACCTCCATAAGCAGCATCAAAATCGCCAAAAGGACGTGTTGTGCTTGCTCCTCTACGCGGAGATTCGTAAGGCCATTTTAATTGAGTGATATTTTTTGGATCAGCTGGATCAAAAGGTTGACCCGCTTCTAAAACACAGACTTTGACTCCAGCTTTAGCCAAAGTATAGGCTGCCATCCCTCCTCCAGCTCCAGAACCAACAATGACAACATCAAATACTTCTTGCTGAGCTTTAATATTAATAGAATCGTTTATCATAAAATAGGTATTATTTTGAAAGTTCGAAAATAGAAAATTTAAAATTAATATTCTAATATTTCTATCCTGAAAATTTCAACTATCTATTTTGCGAGGACAAATTCCTTTACATTACTTTGATTTCCTGCCAAATCGTATCCATACACACAAACCTTTGCAGGCAAATCGGCCGTGGGAACTAATTTGGAAAACCGAAAATAAGGTTCTAAATCACTTTGATCAGCACAGTTGCAGGTTGCTAGGGGTCCAACTTTCCAAGCATAATTAACAATTTCAGGATACTTAAAAATAGGCTCTATGAAATAGCCATCTGAGCCTTTATTTTGACTCAATTGAATATAATCTGAACTTGGAGCCGTGAAATCCATTTTAAATGTCAGATAGCTTTTTTGATTATTTTTCAAAAATGAAAGCACATAAAATCCTTCTTCATTCGGAAAAGGAATTTGCATTTGATCGGCTATCATAGGAGAAAAACCAGTTTTATTTTTTGGGTCAAAGGCTTCAAAGGGATCTAAGCGAAAAGATAACTGAGCAAAATTGCTCGTTTGAAAAACCAATTTTTTGTCCTTCAAATTTTCCTTCCCAAAATTTCGAACAGCGCCTTCTAAATTGACAGAAAAATCGAGCGGTTTTTCTAATTCATTTTTTGCTGAGTTTATATCAAAAATACCTTTCGAATTAAAACTACCTTTCATTTTTCGGATATCCAGGACATAGGTAGTCTCGTTTTTAGTTTGTGGACGAACATTGGAATAGAATTCACAAGGAGCCCCTAACTCGCAATTACCGATTCCACCTATTGTAGTTGTATTAATCATTCCCCACATTCCTTTCTTCAAATCTTCAAACACGGGAGAGCCTGAACTTCCGGATGCAATGTTTTTAAAATTATTAGAGAAGAAATCATACCAAAGCCAAATAAATTCCGCGACAGTTGTACTATTTCCTTGAATTCCATTGCTTATTCTTAATTGAACCGTTTGCTGAGAAAGCGGATAACCAAAGGCTTGAATCTTAGTGCCAGCGGCTGGAATCGAATTGGCGATTTTAATGGGTAAAATGCCGGCATTTTGTAATTCCCTATTGCTATGTTTTAACTCCACAATGGCCAAATCTGTACCCTTCATGGTAGCATAAGCTATTTTATTGGTTGCAAAACTTATTTGTTCTGATTCTGGAATACCTTCCAATCTTTTAAATGTAACTTGAGCAGAAAGGGGTGTATCCAGGTATATAGAATTGTCCTCAAAGCTATAATTGGTGCAGTGTCCATTGGTTAGGATGTAGGCAGGAGAATCCAATGTTTGATTGGGAACTTCGATGTAAGTTGCAGTACAAGTCATTGGACCTTCAAATTGCCCAATGGCTAACAATGACTTATCTGAAATATTGGGATAATTGATTGGGCCATCTGGAATTATGGGAGTTAAAATCTCAGAAGGAGCTGAACATGCATGAATGATCAAAAAAGAAATTAGAATAAAAATACTATGGATAGAATTTCTCATTGAAAGATTAGATGGTTAAGTTTGAAATAGTTTATTAAAACGGACACAAAACTATTTTATTTTACTCAAAAATAAAAAATGAATTAATTATTTATGCAAACAGCCATTATTACAGGTGCATCCAAAGGCATCGGAAGAGCATTAGCTATTTTATTAGCCAAACAAAATTTCCAATTAAGTTTAATCGCAAGAAATGTCGGTGAACTGAAAGATTTAGCCGCGGAAATAACTGAAATCGGACACCGACCACTTTATTTTGCCGGTGATGTGGCAGATGAAGAATTTGTCAAAATGGTTGTTGAAAAAACAGCACATACTTTTCAGCGAATAGATTTCATGATCAACAATGCAGGAGTAGGTGCTTTTGGCCCTATTGAATCGTACACAAGTCAGCAATGGGATCAAGTTTTTTCGACCAATGTCAAAGGAACTTTTCTATTTTCCCAAGCGGTTTTGCCAACTATGAAATCAGCAAAAAAAGGACATATTATCTCCATTGCATCGGATGTAGCTAAACGAGTATTTGATGGTGGATCTTTGTATTGTGCCTCCAAGTATGCTCAGCATGCTTTTTCTGAGGCTTTACGAAAGGAAATCAGAAAAGACGGAATCAAGGTTTCAGTGGTTTATTCCGGCTTGGTGGATTCCATGTTTCACCGGGAACCTCAAGGGGATCCTAGCCATAAAGACTGGCTGAGTCCGGAAGACATGGCCGAAAGTATTGCCTTTATCATGAATCAACCAGCACATGTGGTAATCGATGAATTGATGATTCATCCATTGAATCAAGAATATTAGAATGACGAGTTAATAATGGATCAATTCCTTTCTAATCATTCTTAATTAATGCGTTTCTTTGCTAATAACGATATGATTATTTATATTTAAAATTGCATTTAAACCCCCAAGCATGTCATTTAAAAAACCATACCTCTCTTTAAGTCAAATTATCAACATGAATGTCGGATTCTTTGGCATTCAATATTCCTTCGGATTACAACAAAGCGCCGTTAACCCTATTTATGATTTTCTA
Source organism: Aquirufa sp. ROCK2-A2 (assembly GCF_054558485.1). Taxonomy (NCBI): domain Bacteria; kingdom Pseudomonadati; phylum Bacteroidota; class Cytophagia; order Cytophagales; family Flectobacillaceae; genus Aquirufa; species Aquirufa sp. ROCK2-A2. The sequence continues at coordinate 571,362 of NZ_JBPXKA010000001.1, read as the reverse complement.
GGGGCTAGTCCCGACGAAATTCCTCTGTTAAACCTAGCCGGTCCTGTTACGGGCTTATTAATTCAACCTGTTATTGGTGCATTAAGTGACAGCACATGGCATCCTAAATGGGGCCGCAGAAAACCTTACTTTTTCATTGGAGCATTATTGTGCAGTATTTGCCTACTTCTTTATCCATTTAGTAGTTCATTATGGATGGCCGCTGGATTATTGTGGATTTTGGATGCAGGAAACAACACCGCCATGGAACCCTATCGTGCTTTTGTGGCAGATAAACTGAATGAGGAGCAACAACCAACAGGTTTCCAAATGCAAAGCTTTTTTACAGGATTTGGACAAACCTTGGCAAATTTATCGTTATTCATATTTCCATTGATTTTCATCGGCAAAACAGGTTCATTACCTACTTGGGTTTATGCTTCCTTTTTCCTTGGCGCGGTTTGTTCCATTGGATCCATTTGGTGGTCGATGAAAACCACCGAAGAAATCGTACCGAGTGCAGAAGAATTAGCCTTAATTCGCTCCAAAAAAGTCAGTTTTGTAGAATCTTTAAAAGAAATCTTTGAGGCGATTAGAGAAATGCCCAAGGTAATGTGGCAATTAGCATTGATCTACTTATTTCAATGGTATGCCTTATTTTGTTATTGGCAAAATTCATCCAAAAGCATTGCACTTTCCGTTTGGAATGCCACTCCGAAGGACCAACCAAAATTATACGAAGAAGCCGTTTCTTGGACAGGCTTAGTGAACGGTTGGTACAATATCGTCACCTTTTTATCAGCCTTAGCGCTAGCTAGATTTGCCAATAAATATGGTGCAAAAAGTGTTCACATGATTTGCTTAATATTGGCAGCTGTTGGATTTTTAGCTTTCCCAATGATACATGATAAAAACCTTTTATTTGTAGCCATATCTGGTTTCGGTATTGGTTGGGCAAGTATGATGGGCATCCCCTATTTGTTGGTCGTAAATGAAATACCCAAAGAACGTTATGGTGTATACATGGGAATTATCAATATGATGATAGTTATTCCAATGATTTTACAAAATCTAACTTTTGGATATATTTTAAAGCATTTTTTAGATAATGACTCAAGAAATGCGATTATCTTTGCGGGCGTTTTATTGATACTTGCAGCTATTGCAACGGCAATAATTAAACCCACCCATAAAAATTCAGAAGTATAATGAGTGTATTGTGTATAGGCGAAGCCTTGATTGATATGATTTGCACAGATAAGGGTTCTCCCCTTTCTGATGGCCAAAATTTTTTAAAAAAACCGGGTGGAGCACCTACCAATGTAGCAGCAGCTATTGGTGCCTTAGGCGGGCAAGTAGGCTTAAGTGCCAAAGTGGGAAATGACCCATTTGGTAAACACTTAAAAGAAGTTATGGCTTCTTTCCAAGTCGATACCCAAAATTTGATTTTAGATCCAAGCCATTTCACCACATTTGCTTTTGTTTCTTTGATGTTGGATGGCGAAAGAGATTTTGTCTTTAATCGAGGAGCAGATGCGGCATTGAATTTAGCTGAAATTCAAGCAATTGATTTAAGTGAATTTTCCATTGTACATTTTGGATCGGCCACGGCATTTTTAGATGGTCCGCTTAAAGAATCTTATTATTTTCTATTAGCAGAAGCGAAAAAAAAAGGTAAAATCGTCAGTTTTGATCCCAATTACCGACATTTATTATTTGGTGACAAACAAGATACTTTCATCGAGCAGTCTTTGATTTTTTTACAACAAGCTGATTTCACTAAACTTAGTGACGAAGAAGCCATGCTGATCACTAGGACCCAAACTTTGGAAGATGCCATCCACCAATTATTGGAAATCTGTAAAGGTGTTTTTGCGATTACCATTGGCAAGGAAGGAACCCTGTTAGGATTAAACAATGAAACCCATAAAATCAATAGCATTGAAGTTAAGCCTGTCGATACCACCGGAGCAGGAGATGCATTTGTAGGGGCAGTTTTATATCAAATTGATCAAATGGGTTTAAAAAGTGTCTCCGAATTATCTTTTGAAAATTGGAATAAAATCATTCAAAATGCCAACAAAGCAGGCGCTAGAACCTGTGAATACATGGGCGCTATGGAAGCATTTAAACATTTAAACAATAGCATTTTTAATTAATTTACCTGTGTACAATTCATACTTACAAAATACGATTAACGAATATTCAAAAAATTTAAAAATTGGCAGTACGCCAAATGACAAAGCTTTTTTGCAAAGATTCGCTGCTAATATTGCTGATATAAATGAAATATTTGACCACATTTATGGCAAACATCCAATTGGCAAACCACTTTTCGAATTATTAATCAAAAGTATTTTTCAAGCTCATTTAGATAGAAACAAAGACTTAAAATCCAGAGATGATGCCAAGGCACAAAAAGGGAATTGGTTTTTGAGCAATCAATTAATGGGCATGAGTCTTTATGTCGATCGTTTTGCTGGAAATATACAAGGATTAGGTAAAAAACTTGATTATTTGGAGGACCTTGGAGTCAATTTCCTTCATTTAATGCCATTGTTCAAAAGTCCAGAAGGCGAAAGTGATGGTGGATATGCAGTAGAAGACTTTCGACAAGTAGAAGAAAGATTGGGTAGTATTGAAGATTTACGAAAATTACAATCAGAACTACAGTCAAAAGACATGTATTTAATGATCGATATCGTATTGAATCATACCTCTCACCACCACGAATGGGCCAAAAAAGCGAAATCAGGCGACAAGGAATTTTTAGATTATTTCTATTTCTATGATGACCGTCGTATTCCGGACCAAATGGAAGAATTCTTACCAGAAATTTTCCCAGAAAGTTCACCTGGAAGTTTTACCTACATTGAAGAAGTTGACAAATGGGCGATGACCGTTTTCCATCATTACCAATGGGATTTAAATTATACCAATCCAAAGGTTTTTGTGGAGATGTTAAACAATGTTTTCTTTTATGCCAATTTAGGCGTTGATGTATTAAGAATCGATGCTCCAGCCTTTATTTGGAAAAAGAATGGTACAACTTGTCAAAATTTACCTGAAGCACATAAACTTCTCCAAATGATCAAGCTTTGTGTGGAAGTTGCAACTCCTGGAATGGCTTTATTAGGTGAAGCGATTGTGGCTCCTGCCCAAATCATGGAATATTTTGGAACAGGTAGATTTGCTACACATGAATGTGATTTTGCTTATAATGCCACTCAAATGGCTTTGCAATGGGATGCTTTAGCCACCGGAGATACACGGATTATGTTGGCTGCTCAACACGAATTAGAGAAAAAACCTTTGGGGGCAACTTGGATTACTTACACGCGCTGCCATGATGATATCGGCTTAGGTTATGACGATTATATGATTGAACAGTCAGGATACAACCCCTATTTACACCGGATGTATTTGAAAAATTACTACGGTGGATTCCAAGAAGATTCTCCAGCGACTGGAGCACTTTTTGCGGTGAATCCTAAAACACAAGATGCTCGAATTTCGGGTTCTTTGGCTTCACTCTGTGGCTTGGAAAAAGCCAATGACAGCAAAGACAAGAAGAAAATTCAAACTGCCATTCAAAAAATAGTGATGATGCAAGCGCATTGCTTCTTTTTAGGCGGTGTGCCCGTTATGTTTTATGGAGATGAAGTAGGTTACGAAAATGATTACTCGTACTTACAAGATTCAGGCAAGAGCTATGATAATCGCTGGATGCACCGTCCGATCATCGATTGGAAGAAAAATAATAAAGCCAAAAAACCAGGAACAATAGAAAATCAGGTATTCTCTTCCATTCAAAAATTAATTGTGCTTAGAAAAAGTCTTGAGGTCGTCGCCGACTTGAAAAATATTGAATGGATGAAAAGTCATAATTCAGCGATTGTAGGTTATGAGCGTTTTATTGGCAAAAAACGCATGTATTTCCTTTTCAATTTTAGTCAGTTTAAACAAGAATTAACATTCTTTGCATTTGATAAAAACGAGGAAAGACCCGAAAAACTACGAGATTTATGGACGAATCAATCTATTTCGGTAGGAATGGATCACGAACATTTATCATTCCAACCTTATCAATTTTATATTTTGGAAGAAGTTTAACTTAATACATTATGATAGAAACCTTTTTACTAAGATATGCCCTGAATTTTATTTTCACCTTTTTAGTCATTAGGTTAATCTATTATCCTACTTACCGAAATAAAGATTTCGTTTTTACTTATTTCCTCTTCAATAATATTTTATTTGTATTGTGTTTCTTGTTAAGCGAGGCCGACTTAAAGTTCGGTTTTGCTTTTGGCCTTTTTGCGATGTTTTCCATGTTTCGCTATCGGACAGTTACGGTTCCAATCGGCGAAATGGGCTATTTTTTCTTAGTCGTGACGTTAGGAATCATCAACTCCATCAGCTCGTTCAATAATTTATATTTATTGCTATTAGCTAACGGAATTTTGGTATCCTTGACTTTTATTTTAGGCCGATATTTATCCCTAAAACATGAAAATTCATTGCAAATCAATTTTGAAGATTTACAGTTATTGAAACCCGAAGATCGAGATACATTAACGAAAGTTCTTGAAGACCGAATTGGTCTAAAAATTCATAAAATACAGCTCATCAAAGTCGATTATCAAAAACAACTTGCACAGTTAAAGGTGTTTTATTTTTCCAACATCAATGAAAGCTTTTCAGGGGATGCCGAAGATTAGCCTCCTCACGATCCTTCTATTTAGTTGTCCCATTGTTCCAGGTTTTGGACAAGACTCCACAAAAATACTGCGAGAAGTTATTGTACAAGAACAAAAATCAGATATTCAATACAGTCCTAGTAAAAAAATCTACCAAATAAGTGGAAATATAACCACCATTGGAGGTAATTTACTGGATGCCTTGGCCAACATCCCATCTCTATACATCAATCCAGATGGAATTATACAATACCGAGGAAATCAGAATATGACGATCTACTTCGATGGAAAACCTTCCGGCTTTGTCAATTCCTCCAAAACGAATGCCTTAAGTCTTTTTCCCTTGGATATGGTGGAACGCGTTGAAATCATCTCATCTCCAGGTGCCAATTTCTCCTCAGAAGGAAGTTCTGGTATCTTAAATATCATATTGAAAAAAGGCACTCAAATGCCGTCTTCCTTTAAGTTAACAGCCAATTTTGGAACCCGTGATAAATATTCGGTCACTTCTTCCTACGCCAAAACAAGTAAAAAATTTACTCAATTTTTGGATTATAACTTTCGAAAAACACGTAGAAATGATTACCAGAATTTATTCCGAGAAAATCCAAGTTCGAACGGATTTGCTAGAATTTATCAAGAAATGGATGAAATCAATCGGGATGAAAATCATACCCTCAAATGGGGAAATAATTGGCAAATAACGACAGAAAATAATTTAGTAGTTTCCTTTTTAGGAAGAGCGGCCTTGGATGAAAACAATGAAATCAGACAAAATCGCACCAAATACCTTTCTTCACCTCAGCGTTTATATATTCGCGATGCGCTGAAAAAAGGTACTGATTATGGTTTTGATTTTTCTATATCCTATCAAACCAAAAAAAGGAAATCTGAATCGAGTTTGGATTTTCTATGGATTAACAATGTTGGTAAGGATCGAAATGATTTTGTTCAAAATTATTATTACAACGATTTTGAAACATTTAACTCTAATATTCCTCAAAGATTGGAAAGAAGTGCTAATGATAATCAAAATCATACCTTTATCCTCCAGGGAGATTGGATCCAAAAAATTAAGCCTAAAGCCAATTGGGGATATGGTTTTAAATGGAGTAATCGATCATTCAGTAACCAATTTTCTTACGAAAAATGGAAAACAAATCTTTGGCAAATTGACCGAGCTAGAAGTAATCAATTTGACTATGATGAGAACATCGCTGCTTTGTATACACAATGGACCCAAACCTTACATCAATGGGATTTCCAAGCCGGTCTTAGAGCAGAATTAAGCTTAATTTATCTTCCCATCCAAAACATTAGCAATAATTACCTTAATGCATTCCCTTCATTTTCTGCCGTGAACAACAAAAATGTCTTGGGAACCATATCTTTTAATCTTTCGAGTCGCATCAATCGACCCAGTTATAAATCATTAAATCCCTTTATTTCCTTCGCTGATCCGATCAATTTATCCAGTGGAAATCCCAATTTAAAACCAGAAAAAACCCTATTAATGGAGATGGGTCAGGCCAAAGATTTCAAACACTTTTCTATTAATAATCAACTATTTTACAGAAAAACCCATGATTTAGTTGGTCGATTCCGCACTTTGCAAGATGGAGATACCACTTTGACCAGATTTGAAAATATTGAAAAATTCACTTCATGGGGCTTTGAAAATATAACCTCCTGGCAAGTCAATCCAATTTGGAAAATTCAACTCAATGGAAGTATTTATCAAAATGATTTACAAGGTAAAATCAATGAATTGACCATTAATCAAAATAGATGGTCATATAATGGCCGCTTGAATCAAACATTTAAACTGGTAAACAATTGGACAGCGCAAATCATTGGTGTTTATCAATCCACACAAATTAGTGCTTTAGGGCAAATAGCCCCCATTTATTCCATTGATTTAGGTATTAAAAAGGAATTTATGCAGGGTAAATTGACCTTTAATGCAAAAATCAATGATTTATTCAATACACAACGAACGCAATATCATTTTGACAGTTTTGGGTATGTCTTGGACCTTGAAAAAAAGAAAGAAACCCGCATATATTACCTAGGATTTACCTATAAACTTGAAGGAAAAAAGAAAATCAAAGATCCCAAACAGCGTAAATCCATCAATGAGGAAGAGGCTGGTTTGGAGGATGATTGATGATCGACTTCCCAATGCTGCAAGAAAGGCATTTTTTTTCGCTACAGTAATGCTTGTTTAAATGTAGGCAAGCTTGTGAATCCGCTGCTGATCGAATAGGCAAATGTAATTTTTTGTACACATTCACGATACTATTCTCTTCCACTTTCAATTCGTTCAACCATCGCATGGCTTTTTCGCCGTATTCATACTGTTGTTTTACTTTGGCATAACAAATTAACATGGGAATTAAGGTATTAATGCAAATAGATTGAAATGAATAAAGTCCAAGTGTTGAGTAATTTTTGGTTGATTCCCTCCCGAAATGATAGTGCTTGTCCCAATAAAAATCCAAGGGAATATCAAATAATGTCTTAATGGTTTTTAGTTCTTTAATCTCTAGAAGTAAGGAAATCAATGAGCAATTGGACTTGATCATTTCTGAAAATTGAGCAATTCGGATGGTCGGAAAATTATAAGGTCGAAGTCGAAGAAACTTCCAATCGGACATTTTCAAATACGAGTTTTCCCATTGATGCTTTTTTTGCAAATGAATAAATTCTTTTCTAAGTTCTTTTTGATAATCATCTTGCAGCGGTTCTTCCAAAAATCCAGCTAGTCCAAACAACATACTTTCCACCGCATAAGGACGATCCCTATACCGTAAAATAACTTTGAGCGAAATGGATTGCGCTAATCGTAACATAGGATCTGCATTAACTCGAAAACCAAAACTTTTGGCTAAGGATTGAAAAAATGTTTCCTCCCAATCAAAATGTGCCTTTTCAAGCAAGTCGTAAATCAAATCGGCTTTCTCATTTAATCGTTCTTTCAAACATTTCTCCAACATATCATACTTGATTGGAAGCAGAACTTGTTCAAAAAAATGAGCACAAAGAATAGATGAATCAAGATTAATTTTAGTAGCAAAATCAGCTAATGAAAATTTGTTTAGATAATTCGAAAGCAATAAGGTAGGAATATTGGTACCATCTTGATAGGTAACAATCAAATCATTTTCCCAGATCACGTGTAAAATAACATTTTCATAGGCAAAATCGGAATCGTGATGATGTAAATACCAATCGGATGCTTTGACATGTAATTCCACCGAACCAACCCATTCGATACCAGCTATTCGGATTTTAGCATTTTGAAAATCGGCACCCGAATGAAAATTTTCTGTTCCAGTGGATAAGATGCTTAACTCTTGTCCATCAATAGTTTTCAAGGACAATTGTTCAAATAAACGATTTTTCCAAAAATAGGCTAGGTATAATTCATTCATAATCTTTCGTTAGGTAAAACGAAAGTAAGGGAATGGATTAAAAGTTGTTTGATAAAATGATTTTATGGAATAGAATATCAAGAAATAGGGATGAGGTAATAGGTAAAAGGTAATAGGTAATAGGTATGAGGTAATAGGTAAAAGGTATGAGGTAATAGGTAAAAGGTAATAGGTAATAGGTAATAGTATTAGGATATTGCTAATTAAGAGTTAAAATCCTTTTTGAAGAAATATGGTATCTCTGGTAGACGGATGGCATAATTTTTGTGTCTGTTGTTTTAAACTATTCATTTTTAAGGAGAGAAAAGAGAAGAAGAGAGAAAAGTAACCTATTACCTTTTACCTATTAATGCGAATTAAGGGTTAATAAAAAAAATAAGGATCTTTTCTAATAATTGTGGCTAAATCAAATTTAATTACATTTTTCCTGGCCAACAATGCAATTTTCTGGCTAATTCATTTTATATGGCATTTCTTTTTTTGAAAAAAAAGAAACAAAAAAACTTATTAGTCGCAAGTTAATCCAAGACGAATCAGCAAGCTGACCGATTTTCACTTCGCTCTCGGCTATTTTCTTTGACCCTGACGCACATTGCCCTTGCGCATTGTCAAAGCTCCGCCTACCGCTACGTTCAAATCTTTCGTCGGATTAACCGCAAATTCATTTATATGTCCTAAAAAAGAATATATAGGGTCCACCGATCTGAGTCGAAGCCAAAAGCGGTAATTAAGAGATTAATAATTGCAAATTTCAACCCTTAATTTGCATTAATAGGTAATAGGTAATATTGCTAATTAAGAGTTAAAATCCTTTTTGAAGAAATATGGTATCTCTGGTAGACGGAAGGCATAATTTTTGTGTAGGTTGTTTTAAACTATTCATTTTTAAAGAGAGAAAAGAAAAGAAAAGAGAAGAGAGAAAAGTAACCTATTACCTTTTACCTATTACCTTTTACCTATTACCTATAACCTATTACCTTTTAACTATCAACTCTATTTTTTATTTACTTGATAAACCCCAAAAAGCAGCACCAACATAAAGAACATTTGAGATAAATAGACTGCTTCATTGTCAAATAATCCCCAAGCTAGAGCGACAATGGGAATTAAATAAGTAACCGAACTAGCCACAATAGCATTGGTCCATTTAATTATTTGATTAAACAATAGCATTCCCAAAGCTGAACCAAAAAAACCGAGTGCAATACCAGCCATCAAAGGCCAAAAATGTTCCTGATCAATGGGTTTGCTAAAAAATCCGGAAGCAAATAAGATTCCAAGCGCCAATGGGGCAATTGAAATAAATATCCCAGCGGTAGAAGTTAATGGATGTAAACTAGATAATTTATTTTTGACCAAATGCATATTAATTCCATACAAAAAAGTGGCCAATACGACCCACAAGGCATGAACATTGAAATCCAGATGAAAATCCTTTCCTCCTATCAATAAACCTATACAGCCAATTAGACCCAATACAACACCGAAACCTTGACGAATTTGGAATTTTTGAGAGAAAAACAAAACACCTAGAATGAGTGTAAATAAAGGGGTAAACGCATTTAACATACCCGACAAGGCACTGGTCAAATGTTGTCCGGCCAATGAAAAAAGTAGAGCAGGAAATAAATTTCCTGTTAAACCCGCTAATAAAAAATATTTCCAATGGAATTTTTCCATGTGTTTACTTCGACCCATGAAAACGGGCAGAAAAAACATAGATGCTGCGAAAATTCGTAAGGCGCCGACCTCCATTGGAGAATAAGCAACTAAACTTTTTTTAACCAAAATAAATGAACTTCCCCAAATTAAGGCAAGAACGATAATTCCGATAAACGCAATTAAGGAAGTGGATTTGTTTTCTTGATTCATTCGTAAACTATTGAAATAAGGCCGTTTCTTGGTAAAAATCCGCAACTTCCGCTAAAATCTGATTAATTTCATCAAAGCTAGGTGATGTGACCAATCGGCTCCGAAAAGGTTTAAAATGATCCATTCCTTTGAAATAATTGGCATAATGACGACGCATCTCCACTATTCCACCATGGTTGCCTTTCCAACGAATGGAAAATTCCAAATGATTTAAACAAACTCGAATACGTTCATTCAAATCTGGAGCAGCCAAATGTTCGCCAGTTTTTAAAAAATGCTTGATTTCATTGAAAATCCATGGATATCCGATGGATGCCCGACCAATCATGATACCATCAACTCCAAATTTATTTTTATACTCCAAAGCTTTTTCCGGCGTGTCAATATCACCGTTGCCAAAAATGGGAATTTTTATTCTTTGGTTATTTTTCACTCTAGCAATTAAATCCCAATTCGCTTCACCTTTGTACATTTGCACCCGTGTACGACCATGAACAGTTAATGCTTGGATTCCAATGTCTTGTAAACGTTCCGCCACATCTTCAATGTTTTTTGTGGATTCATCCCATCCTAAACGGGTTTTAACGGTTACCGGTAAATGAGTCGCGTCCACTACGGCTTTGGTCATTTCCACCATTTTGGGAATATCTTGCAACAAAGCGGCTCCAGCCCCTTTGCAAGCGACCTGCTTGACAGGACAACCATAATTTATATCTATCAAATCGGGTCCAGCTTGAGTAGCGATTTTCGCACAAGAAGCCATTGTTTCAATGGAACTTCCAAATAATTGAATACCAATTGGACGTTCATATTCAAAAATATCTAATTTCTGAACACTTTTTGCCGCATCACGAATCAGGCCTTCCGAAGAAATAAACTCGGTGTACATTAAATCTGCCCCATTTTCCTTGCAAACAGCCCGAAAAGGAGGATCAGACACGTCTTCCATGGGTGCCAAAAGCAAAGGAAAATCACCAAGTTCTATATTACCTATTTTTACCATTCTCTTAAAAAATTCTGTAAATTTACGACCATTATGCAAGAAAACTATCATTCAGGACCAAGCAATTGGTTTAACATTTTCTCGAAACTGCTTAGTTTGTTTGGATTCTTCCTTTTAGGCAGTTTTATTGGGCAGTTTATCGGATTGTTATGTGTGCTAATTCAAACGGACATATTGAACCAAGTGTCGGTTAGCAACCAACAATTAATGACTCAACAAATGATGCAATTTTTGAGCAAACCAGAAGGCTATTTGAACGGACAAAAAGCCATGATGGGTTTTCAATGGTTTTCAGCGCTATTTAGTTTTGTTTTCAGCGCTTGGGCATATAACCGATTCATTAATAAACAAACGTTAAATGACCTAAGTCCCAACCAAATACCTAGTTGGCACATCGTTTTTTGGTCCATCATCGCCTTGTTGGTATCCATGCCTTTAATGGAATACATGATTGAATGGAACCAAGGAATTAAACTTCCACCTGCCTATAGTCAATTAGAATCTACCATGAAAAATACAGAAGAAATGGCAGGTAGATTAACCAAATTTTTAATTCACTTTGATAGACCCATCGATTTTATTTCTGGTTTATTCGTGATAGCTGCCATGGCTGGCATAGGGGAAGAATTATTTTTTAGAGGTATATTACAAAATATCTTTGAAAAATATTTAAGCAACAAACATGTGGCCATTTGGGCTTCAGCAGCCGTATTTAGTTTTATTCATTTCCAATTTTATGGCTTTTTCCCGCGACTTTTCTTAGGCGCATTTTTCGGATATCTTTATGTTTGGTATCGAAATATATGGATTCCAATCATCGCTCATTTTTTCAATAATGGATTCGCTTTAACGATGAATTATCTTTATCAATTGAAAAAAATTAACATTGATCCTGAACGAAGCATTCAATATATGCCCATGTGGTCAGCAGCGATATCATTAATTTTCGTAACTTTCTATTTGAACCGTTTATACAAACACAAAACTACCTAACAAGATGAAAAATTGGCAACTAATTGGAATTTCCAAAAATGGAATTGATTTAGAAATTCAAAAATCCTTATTACAAGAAAATTGTCAGATAAATGCCATCGTTATAAATAAGAAAGTAAGTGCTTATGATCTAGGAAATTGGGAACTCTATGTTCACGAAACTCAAATAGAAGAAGCAAAAAAATATTTATCAAGTTTATCAGAAACAACAACTACATCTTAATGGGTATCAGACACCTTTCAAATCTTCAACAAAGAGTTATTGCAGCAATTATTGCAGTGCCTTTTCTCCTATTTTGTATTCAATTTAGCGATTACACATTCTTAGGCTTGTTTTTGCTCATCGGAGCTGCTGCTCAATTAGAATTTTACAAATTAGTAGGAAGTTTTGATGGGAACCTGCCTTTGACCTTTTATGGCACCTTTTGTGGGATTGTCTTACATTTATTGACTTTTTTCATTGAAAAGGGTATGATTGGTTATCAAAATTATTATATCCTTTCACCCCTGTTAGCCATTATCTTTTTCATCAAATTGTATAAATCACAAGATGAAAAACCTTTTCAAAATATCGCCTATACTTTTCTAGGTATCATTTATGTGGCATTACCCTTTGCATTATTAACCGTTTTGGCCTTTATCAAAAATGAAACCTACGATCCACAATTGGTGATGGGTTGTTTATTTTTGTTGTGGGCTAGCGATTCCGGTGCATACTTTGCAGGTACGAAATTTGGAAAAACGAAATTATTTGAAAGGGTATCACCTAAAAAATCCTGGGAAGGAAGCATAGGAGGTTTAATAACTGCTATGATCGTTGCTTTGATGATTTCCAAATATTTCACCCATTACGAAGTTTGGCAATGGTTTAGTATTGGTATCATCATAGTGATAGCAGGAACTTATGGAGATTTGGTGGAATCCTTATTTAAAAGAAGTATGAACATCAAAGATTCAGCAGATACCATTCCTGGGCATGGTGGATTTTTAGATCGTTTTGATGGTTTATTGTTGTCGATTCCATTTATTATCACCTTTTTAAAATTATTTTAATTTAACATCGTTTAACGATAGCTGTTTGGTAATACATTCAATATTGGTAAAATTCGCTTTATGAAATTTTGGAATAAATTTAAATTCATTTGTGTACTATTGCTTTTCGTAGGCACATTCCAAGCATTTTCGCAAGGTCAAGATAAAACAGTATTATTTACTGCCCGCGTCATTTCAGCCGAAAATTCAGAATTTTTACCCCTCGCCTATGCCTTCAATCCTCAAGCAGGTAATGGTTCCTTGAGTGACAATTTTGGAATCATTGAAATGTACGTTTTTCCAGGTGATAGTATCGTCTTTTCCTATATCGGGCACAAAAAGAAATATTACATCATTCCCAGAGATACAGAACTGAACCACAGAGCGATTATTGCCATGGAAGAAGAATCGAAAATGCTTTCTGAAGTAAAAGTTTATCGCCATTCCAGTGAGGAGGAATTCAAAAAAGCATTTCTTGAAATGCGTTTATCTGATGAAAAACAACGGAACATCGCAGAGAAAAATTTAGAACAGTCGAAATTAAATGTATTTGCCATGCAAGCAGGTATGGGTGCTGTTTCCAATTTCAGAACCTTCTCTGATCAAATGACCTATTCAATGGCCAATCGAACATTTGTTAATTCTCCCATGTTAACTTTGGCCAATCCTTTTGCCTGGATGAGCTTCATTAAATCCGTCAAAAATGGCGATTTAAAACGAAAAGACTATAAAAAGGCCTATGAATTCTTACCCAAAGAAAATATTTCTAGGCAACAATTTCTAAGGGAAAATAAGTAGGAATCATAAGTCTCTTTGTTGAAAGCACAATTTTCTAATAGGACCGATCTTATTTATGACCATTCGTGTGAAATCATCACAGAGCAAATTAAAACTTTCCTATATTTGTAAGTACTTGTACTATTTTTTATATCAATAATCCAAATTGTAATGTTTCAAAAATTTAGAATGCAAAAATTAAGCTTTTTGCTTATTTTTTGTAGCCCATTTGTATTATTTGCCCAACAAAAAATCTCATTCAATGATTTGAGTTTTTGGAAATCAAATAATAAATCCAATTGGCAGATTGCCGGAGATGTCAATGCTGATCTTCACGTGGCAGAAGCCATGACAGCTACTCCGGGAGCATCCATTTTAGTTAATTTACCCAACAAAGAAAATCGGGCAAATTTAATTTCCCATCAAGAATTCGGAGATGTCGATGTTGAATTCGATTTCATGATGGCCAAACATTCTAATTCTGGATTTTATTTACAAGGACGTTATGAAGTTCAATTGTTAGATAGCTGGGGAGTTCTTAATCCTGGCACAGGCGATTGCGGTGGAATTTACAAAAGAAGGAAATTCATTCCTGAAGAATATTTGTTTGAAGGACATGCGCCAAGAATCAATGCCTGCTTGGCTCCAGGACTTTGGCAGCACATGGAAATTTCCTTTCAAGCTCCCAAATTTGACGCAAAAGGCCAAAAAATCAGAAATGCAAAAATCATTTTAATCAAATTAAATGGAGCCATTTTGCACGAAAATGTCGAATTAACAGGCCCTACCGGCGGAGCAATTTCTGAAACAGAAGCAGCCTTGGGACCATTTATGATACAAGGAGATCACGGTGCCGTTGCTTTTAAAAATTTAATGGTAAAGTCTTTTTCAGGCAAAGAAGTTAACATGTCAGGCATCGATTACCAGGTGTTTTTAGGCGAATTTAAGAATCCAAAAGACTTCATTGGTAAAAAACCAAATCTTTCGGGTAAAATGGATAAGTTAACTTGGGAGGTTAGTCCCCAAGAAAATAATTTAGCGGAAGTATTCAAATCCACATTAGATATTCCAATTGCAGGAAAACACACTTTTGAATTTATCGTTTCTGGCAATTCGATGGTTAGTATCAATGGCAAAGAAGTTCTGAGTAATCAATGGAGAGACAACAGTACTAAGAGAAGTGTTGAAGTTGATTTACCTAGTGGAAAAGTGCCCATTGAAATAAGCTCTTACAAAACAGATGCTTGGTTAAGACCTGCACTAGGCATGTGGATCGAAGGTCCTGAATTTCGATCAAAGACTTACCACAGTATCTCATCCCTGTTAGGAGCCACTCCTTCAGACCCTATTTTATTGGATGCCAAAACCAATACAGTTTTCAGGTCATTTACTGATTTAATGAATGATGGCAAAAAGGTAAAAAGAATCGTACATGGCGTGAATGTAGGAAGTCCAAGCAATTTACATTATACCTATAATTTGGACAATGGAAGTATCGTCCAAATTTGGAAAGGACAATTCCTAGATACATCCCCCATGTGGGATGACCGTGGAGATGGTTCATCCAAAGCAAGAGGTGCGATATTGACTTTAAACGATTTATCCACATTACTTGTGTCAAAAACAAAGAACTTATTGGAAGATCAAACGTCAGAAAACGTTCCATTTAGAACCTTAGGTTATGACTTAGATGAGGAAGGTTTACCTACTTTTCATTACAAAATGGAAGGAACGGATGTTTCAGATCAAATACGAATCAAGAATAATGAATTCATCGAAAGGACTCTATTATTGAAAAATATTTCTGACAGTCCCATCATCCGATTAGCTATTGGGAATGAAATTATTTCATTGGGAAATGATTTATATGCCATCGATGGAAAAAAATACTACATAAAAGCCAGCCATGCGAGTATCTCGGTTGCAGGTTTCAAGAAAGTATTGACAACACCTGCAGCAGAAAAAGTGACTTATGAAATCCTTTGGTAAAATTAGAAATCAAACAATGAAAATAGCAATCAATTACTTCGCTAAAACTAGCATTCTGCTTTTTGCCTTAGTTGGACAATGTTTTGCCCAAAAAGTAAGCAGTGAAAATGATTATTATAAAATCGTAAAAGTTCCAGTACCGGAAGGCATCGTCTTGGAGGTGGGTGGTCTTGTGACTTTACCCAATGGAGATGTAGCAGCATCCACTCGAAGAGGAGATGTTTACATCATCGAAAACCCTTTGTCAAGCACTCCGAATTTCAAAAAATTTGCCAGTGGATTACATGAAATACTGGGATTAGCTTACAAAAATGGACATTTATATTGTGCACAAAGAGGAGAACTAACCCGTTTGGTAGATGTAAATGGAGATGGGAAGGCTGATAAATATGAAACGGTCTATTCCATACCTATTTCTGGTCATTACCATGAATATTCTTTTGGCCCTAAAGTGGGTCCTGATGGATCATTTTATATCACTGGAAACGTTGGGTTTGGTGCATCCGATTGGTGGGCTGGTAAGTCGTATGTTCCATGGAGAGGTTGGACCATGAAGATTTCTGAAGACGGCAAAATGGAGCCATTTGCAGCAGGTATGAGATCACCATGTGGAATAGGAATGCTTAATGGCGATTTCTTTTATGGAGATAATCAAGGCGATTGGCAAGGATCAGGATTTATTTCCCACGTTGAAAAAGGCGATTTTATGGGTCATCCTGCTTCCTTAAAATGGGCGGATCGTCCTGAATCACCTGTTAAAATGAGAAAAGAATTGGTATTTGCCAAAGTAGATCCAAGAGATAACCCATTTGTCAAACCAGAAAATATTGAAAACGAAAAATATACTTCGATTTATGAAATGTCGAAAAATATTTATCCTGACAAACAAATTAAATCACCAGCAGTGTGGTTGCCCCACGGTGTTTTAGGTGTATCTACTTCCGAAATCATCAGCGACGAATCAAATGGTAATTTTGGTCCATTTTCGGGTCAAATTTTTGTTGGAGACCAAGGGATGTCAAAAATTGCACGTGTATTTCTTGAAAAAGTGAATGGTCAATATCAAGGCGCTTCTTTCGATTTTAGGTCAGGTTTCCGTTCTGGGGTATTGAGAATGGCTTGGGCTGGTGGAGAAAATGGTTTATTTGTAGGTGGTACAAACAGAGGTTGGGGATCAGTGGGGAAAGAACCCTTTGGATTAGAAAGATTGGTATTTACAGGAAAAATGCCTTTTGAGATGAAAGCGGTCCGTGCGATGCCAGATGGATTTGAGATAGAATTCACATCACCTGTCAATCGAAAAACAGCTGAAAATGTAGCTAACTATGAAGTAAGTAGCCATACCTATAAATACTTTCCCGTATATGGTAGTCCATTAACCAATCAAAAGGCGAACTTAGTCAGAGGAGTAAAACTTTCAGAGGATGGATTACGATTAAGAATGGTGGTAGATGGATTACGGTTGGGATACGTTCATACAATTATTCCAAATGTAACTTCCGCCATTGATGGAAATAATTTACTTCATAATACTGCCTATTATACTTTAAATAATATTCCTGTTGGAGAAAAAGCAACATTTCCTTTGACAAATCAAAAAGTAAACAAAGGTAAATTACAAGAAGACAAAGGTTCAAAAGTAAATACACCTGATAACCAAAAGAAAGAAGCAGCACCGAATGTGGAAGGCGAAAAATTAAAGGCCAATGCTAAATTAGGAGTAATTTCTACAGACGAAGCGATGGCGCTATTGAAAAAACATGCTTGTTTGGCTTGTCATAAAGTAGATGAAAGAGCTGTTGGCCCGGCCTACACGGAAATCGCTAAAAGAAAATATACGAATGCCCAAATTGCCGCTTTGGTAGCACA
This sequence comes from Aquirufa sp. ROCK2-A2, assembly GCF_054558485.1. Classification (NCBI taxonomy): domain Bacteria; kingdom Pseudomonadati; phylum Bacteroidota; class Cytophagia; order Cytophagales; family Flectobacillaceae; genus Aquirufa; species Aquirufa sp. ROCK2-A2. The sequence goes on along the minus strand of NZ_JBPXKA010000001.1, from coordinate 553,714 downwards.
ACCGAAGCCTTCCAATTGGCCTGATTACAGCACACCGATGGCTGCTATGAGTCATGTTCCAAAAGGAGATGTACTTAAAATTGCTGGTTGGATAAACTCTTTAAGAAAATAAATTAGTTGAAATGATGGACATTTTAAAAAGAACTTCATTTTCCTTTTGGATAATTATTGCTGTTGGGATTACCTTGATTTACCCAAGCCCATTTGTTGGATTTGGTGGTATCCAATTTAAAATATTCATTATACCCTTGCTTCAAATCATCATGTTTGGGATGGGTACAACCATGGGAATTGAGGATTTTCAAGAAATCTTGAAATCACCAAAAGCAGTAGTATTGGGCGTATTATTTCAATTTACCATCATGCCATTCGTGGGTTATGGAATAACCAGAGTATTTGATTTTCCATCAGAAATAGCGGCTGGAATCATTTTGGTAGGCTGCATGCCCTGCGGTTTAGCTTCCAATGTGATGTCATTTATCGCAAAAGCCAACGTGGCACTATCCTTAACTTTAACTGCTATTGCAACGATTATAGCTCCTATTTTAACTCCATTTTTAATGGAAAAATTAGCCGGTCAATTGATTAAAATTGATTTTTGGAACATGGTTTGGGAGATATGTAAATTGATTTTAATCCCAATATTTTTTGGGGTGATTTATAAAAAATTGATAGGCGACAAATGGATATGGTTGCAAAATAATTTATCCAATATTTCTATGTGGAGCATCGCCATTATCATCATTATTATTACGGCAAATGGTAGAAATGCCTTATTGACCGTTGGGCCTTTATTGGTTGTTGCCTGTCTTTTACACAACCTGCTGGGATTCATTCTAGGTTACATGGGTGCTAAATTGGTTCGATTACCCGAGAAAGATTGTAGAACAGTCGCGATTGAAGTGGGATTGCAAAATGCAGGCTTAGCCTCTGGATTAGCCATGGCTTTGGGTAAAGTTTCCACTCTTGGATTAGCACCTGCCATATTTGGTCCGCTAATGAATATCAATGGTTCCGCCTTAGCGAATTATTGGAAGAAGAAATGAGGTAATAGGTAATAGTGTTTAGTTATTAGGTTTTAGTTATTAGTTATTAGGTAAATTAAAAACTAATCACTAAACACTGATAACTGAACACTAATAACTAAACACTTCCGATATCGCATTGCCATTTATTGGTTAATTTATTTTCTATGGCATTTCTTTTTTTGAAAAAAAAGAAACAAAAAAATTCATTTTCTTCCAGTTAATCCAAGACGAATCAATTTAATTATGAAGTATGAATTATGAGCATTTTTTAAAATTCATAACTCATCATTTATTTCGTTTCTTTCATCGGATTAACCGCAAGTTCATTTATAAGATCTAAAATAAATAACGTTAGCTGATCTCGGTTACTGAGCTTGCCGAAGTATCGAAGCCAAAAGCGGTAAGGTAAGAGATTAATAATTGAAAATTTCAATCCTTAATTCGCATTACCTTTTACCCATTACCTATTACCTATTACCATTTACCTATTACCATTTACCTATTACCTTTTACCTATTACCTATTACCTTTCAACTCATAAATCCTCCCTTCTAAAGAATCTTTTTCAAAGCTTGCATACTAATAGCAATACTTTCATAAGGATTTTTAGGCATATCATGTTCAACAAAGAAATGCTCCAAACCACCTAAAGAGGCTGATTTGAAAATGGTAGCATAGTCGATGATACCCTCTCCAACGGGTAAAATTTCTGAATAATCCTTATTAAAATCTTTGATATGGCATAATGGAAAACGCCCTGGGTGTTTTTTAAATAACTCCACTGGATCAATACCGGCTTTAGATACCCAACCCAAATCCAATTCAAATTTCAATAAATCGGAAGGTACATCTTTTGCAAAAACATCGAAGGGAAGTACACCTTCTACAGATTTAAATTCAGCATCATGATTATGATAACAGAATACCAATCCAGCTTTTTTGGCTGCTTCACCAGACCTATTTAAAATCACAACTGCTTCCTCAATTTCTTTTTTTGATTCGATGGGAATATTGGCACAAACCAAATACTTCACTCCTGTACCAGCTAAACTATCAATGATTTCATTCGTATCATTTTTCAATGAAAGCATCTTAGGCATTTTTGAAAAATCAAAACCTGGTCGTGGTTTTAAGGGTGCACCAATGGCATGATGCGAAGTCCAAGTCATTCCGATAGAAGATAAATAGGAACTAAATTCTTTCCCCGACATGCCATAAAAAGCTGGCAACATACTGAAGGCAGATTCGATTTCTTTATATCCAGCATCGGCTACTTTTTGCAAAGAACCTTTTACATCTTTTTCAATTTGTCCAAACAACGTAAAAAGCTGTAAGCCTAATGGACGAGAAACATACGTTTGTGCAGTTAATAAGCGAGGGGCAATTACACTGGCTGCGATAAAAGCACCCGTTTGTTGCAGAAATTTTCTTCTTGAGTTCATCATTATAAATCATTTTAGGATTACTCAAATTTAATGTATATAAATGATACAATAAAATTAATCACCCATTTATACGCAATTTTTACTAATTTCAATTTTTAAAATTTACCTATGAAAAACATTCGTGTACTAGTGGTGGGTTGTGGAAATATGGGAGCATCTCATGCACAAGCTTATCAACATTTAGAAGGATTTGAAATTTGTGGATTAGTATCTCCAGGATCGAGTAAAGAGACATTAAATAAAGCATTGGGAGGTGGACAAACATTGTATGCAGATTTTTACACCGCTTTAGAAGCATCCAAACCAGATGCAGTTTGTATTTCAACTTATCCAGATACCCATGAAGCATATTCCATTGCAGCCTTGGAAGCAGGATGTCATGTGTTCTTAGAAAAACCAATTGCAGATTCACTAGAAGGTGCTATTCGTGTGGCAGAGGTGGTTAAAAAAACAGGAAAAAAATTGGTTGTAGGATATATTTTGAGGCATCATCCTTCATGGATTAAATTCATTGAAATTGCAAAATCCATGGGAAAACCATTGGTAATGCGCATGAATTTAAATCAACAAAGTCATGGCTACATGTGGGGTGTCCACAGAAATTTAATGAAAAGTCTTAGTCCCATCGTTGACTGCGGTGTTCATTATATTGATGTCATGTGTCAAATGACCCGATCCAAACCCATCAGAGTATCTGCCATTGGTGCTAGATTGACAGATGATATTCCAGAGGGAAATTACAATTACGGACAATTACAAATACATTTTGAAGATGGTTCAGTTGGCTGGTACGAAGCCGGTTGGGGACCTATGGTTTCGCAAACTGCTTATTTTGTCAAAGATGTATTCGGACCCAAAGGATCTGTTTCCATTGTAGCGAAAGAAGCTGGTGGAGAAGGCAAATCAGATGATGTTGGATCACATACCAAAACCGAATCGCTTCGCGTACATCATGCCACTATTGATGACCAAAATGAATTTACCCAACCAGATGAATGGGTGAATTTAACAGATGAACCTGATCACCAAGGATTATGCGATCGGGAACAAGCCTACTTTTTACAAGCAATCAAAGAAGACATGGATTTAACGGATCATGTGGAAGATGCGGTCAATAGTTTACGCATTGCATTCGCCTGTGATGAATCAGTTAAAACGGGCGAGATGGTGGTTTTGAGGTAAAAGGTAATAGGTAATAGGTAATAGGTAATAGGTAATAGGTAATAGGTAATAGGTAATAGGTAATAGGTAATAGGTAATAGGTAATAGGTAATAGGTAAATTTCAAAAACTAATACCTAATAATGCAATTTAAGGGTTGAAATTTTTAACACTAAAAGGCCTCATAGGTGCCAAAATATAAAAAACCTTTTACCTATTACCTTTTACCTCATACATCTTACTTCAAATAATTATCCAACCAATTCGAAATCTCGCTATAATGAAATCTTGAATTTTCAGGTTTTAAAATCCAATGATTTTCTTCTGGAAAGACGATCAACTTACTAGGAATTTGTAAGCGCTGAAGAATACTCCAATTCGTTAAAGTATTATTGATAGGAACCCTGAAATCATTCTCTCCTACTGTCAATAATATGGGAGTTTTGAAGTTAGCTGCAAAGCGCATCGGATTTTGTTCTTTCCAAGTTTTTGTCGGAATCCAAGGAGCTCCACCATTCATCAATTCTCTTCCCCAAATCACGTCCGAAGTGCCCCATTGTTCCTCGGAATTCATCAATCCAGCATGAGAAATTAAACACTTAAAATGTGTGGTGGTTGCCTGCATCCAATTTGCTAAATGTCCACCGTAACTTGCGCCACCCGCTGCCTGCTTACTTTCATCGATAAACGAATACCTTTTCATCGCATCTTTGGAAGCTTCAATAATTTCTTGTCCTGGACCTTTGAAAGGATCAAACTGAATATCCTGCGCAAATTTTTCACCATAACCCACGGAACCCGTGTAATCGGTCATGACAATCACATATTTATGGGATGCTAAAACATACGGATTCCATCTAAATCCAAAAACATCCTTGAAGGAAATGGCGGGTCCCCCATGCATTAAAACAAATAATGGATATTTCTTCGAAGAATCAAATCCTGCAGGCTTTAACAACATACTTCTGATACGTTTGCCCCGACTCGTTTGTGTCCAAAAAATTTCAGGTGCAGCTGCATCCAATTTGGAAAGCGCTTCTACATTGGATTTAGAGATAGCATTTATCTGCTTATCTGTTGACGAATAAACTTCGCTCGGTGCCGCTAAATGTTCGTAGGAATAGGCAAAAACGGAGGGATTATTGGACAAGGATACATTCGTCAACGAACCTTTATCGCCACCTAACAAATTATTCCATTTACCAGAACGGATATCCAAATGAATAATCCGATCTACTCCTTGATCTTCTATACTTAGTATAATCGAGTTTCCTTTTGTTTCAAAACCATTGATGGGTCTATCCAAGTCAGCTAGCAAATCTGTTTTCTCTGTCATGGAAGGCCAATTAAAACGCAATAAATGAGCCAAATGATAGATTTTCTGATCATCTAAATTCCCTAAAGCCAACAAATATTTTCCATCTTGAGAAAATTGCACTTGAGAATAATCCCATGGATCTTTCACCAGTAAACTTTCAGCTCCTCCCGAAAGACTTAATTGATAAAGATGCGAGGTAGGATTTTGAAAGGCGCTGGTATGATATTCTGTAGTGGCAGTAAAAACCACCATTTCATCCTTCGGACTAAAAGAAAAAGCACCTAATTGAAAACCTTTGGATTCCACTAAAGAGATATTTTTGAACAAATCCACCGGCTTTGAATCATTTTCCAAATTCAATAAAAAAATATGATCTTGTTTTTCATCCAACCATTTATCAAAATAACGTATAGGGAAGGTCGTATAAACACGTGCTTTGTATTTGACTTTCTTTTTATCCTCCGCAATCTTTTTATTTAAAGAATCGGTGAAGGCTCCCGGAAAAACCTTGGAAGTAAACAGTATTTTTTGCCCATTTGCACTAATTTTGGGACTAGATACTCCTGTAGAGAGATTGGTCAAGCGTTGTGCTTCACCTCCTAAATCTAAATCCATGGAATATAATTGAGCATTTTCATCCCCTTCCCTTTTGCTTGTAAAATAAATTTTCTTCGCAGTAGGATGCCAAAAATAATCAGATTCTGCAGCTTTTGAATTCGTTAATTTTCGAGGAGCAATGGTTCCATCAGCACTTGCCAAATACAAATCGGTAGAATTTTCTTCGGTATTATAAGAAGGAATCATGACATTGTAAATGATCCATTTACCATCTGGACTAATTTTGGGGGCTCCCACGCGCTTTAAAAGAATCATATCTTCATGACTCATTGTTTTCAAAGGTTGTTGAGAAAAACTAGAAAATGCAGAAAGGAGCAATAAGAGATTGAAAAGGCAGATTTTTTTCATATTTTTAGATTTGGATTTCAAATTTCCAGATTTTACTCACATCAACCTAAAAAAATGAAAAAAAAATACGTTTGGCTACTGACAGCCGGTTTATTATCCTTAAGTCAAATTAATTTCGCGCAAGATAAACCCTTTAAATTCATTGATAAATCCAACATGAATTTAAAAGTAAAACCAGGAGATGATTTTGCTGAGTATTCCAACGGAATTTGGGTAAAAAATAATCCCATTCCAGCCAAAGAAACTCGTTGGGGTAGCTTCAATCAATTAAGAGATTTTAACATCAATGCGGTTAAAAGTATCTTAGAAAATGCAATTAAAAACCAATCGAATGCTGCAGCAGGCTCAATAGAAAAAAGAGTGGCTGATTTTTACGCAGCTGCTATGGATAGTTTAACGATTGAAAAATTAGGTTATAGCCCCATCAAAGAAGACCTTAGTCGAATTAATGCTATAACAAGTAAAGCTGGAATTGTCAATGAAATGGCGAATTTCAGAACTTCTGGAATTGGATCTCCACTTTATGGATTTTATGTTGGCCAAGATAGAAAAAACATTGAGAAAATGGTTCCACAATTAAGTCAAGGTGGAACTAGTTTACCTGATAGAGATTATTATTTAAAATCGGATGCAAGAAGTTTGAAAATCCAAGAAGCTTACAAAAAGTACATTGTTTCACTTTTTACGCTGATTGGAACCTCCGAAGAAGCGGCTAAAAAAAATGCAGAGACCATTTTTCAATTGGAAAAGCAATTAGCCGATGCACAGATGTCGCGAGTGGAAATGCGTGATCCATACAAAACTTATAACAAGTTGAAATTTGCTGAATTCCAAAAGAGTACACCCGAAATTGATTGGAAAGGACAATTTGCTACCTACGGAGTTCCTCAACAAGATTCCATTTTAGTTTCTGCACCCAAATTTTTTGTGGCAGCGAATAAACTCTTAGAAAATGAATCTTTGGAAAATTGGAAAACGTATTTGACTTGGAATATTTTAAAGAACTCAGCAGGCAATTTAAGTAGTCCGTTTGTCAAAGCTAGTTTCGCTTTTTCACAAGTATTATCCGGTCAAAAAGTACAAACTCCTAGATGGCAGAGAATGTCTAGTTTAACTGATGGAACAATTGGAGAACTATTGGGACAATTATATGTCAAAGAATATTTCAAACCGGAAGCCAAGGCGAGAATGATTGAATTGGTGGCGAATTTGCGAAAAGCATTTGAAATTAGAATCAAAAATTTGGATTGGATGAGTGCTGAAACCAAAGAAAAAGCTTTAGCTAAATTACATGCCTTCACTCCTAAAATCGGATATCCAGACAAATGGAAAAATTATGAAGGTTTGGAAATCAATGATAAGACATTTTTCAATAATCTTCGTAGCGCAGGAATTTGGGGTTTCAAAGAAAATATTAGCCAATTGGGTAAACCCGTTGATCGTAGTAAATGGGGTATGACTCCACCGACGGTAAATGCCTATTATAGCCCTGTCATGAATGAAATTGTATTCCCTGCGGGTATTTTACAATTCCCATTCTTTGCGGCAGAAGCGGATGATGCCTTAAATTATGGAGGTATTGGTGCTGTTATTGGACATGAATTATCCCATGGATTTGATGATTCAGGTAGTCAGTATGACAAAGACGGATCATTAAGAAATTGGTGGACGGCAGAAGATTTGGCTAAATTCAAAGCTAAAACAGCACTATTAGGCGCCCAATTTGATGCCTATACAATTTTAGATACGCTACATGTCAATGGTAAATTAACCATGGGCGAAAACATTGGCGATTTAGGTGGCTTAAATATGGCCTATGAAGCATTCAAAATGACAGAACAAGGGAAATCAAAGAAGAAATTGGATGGTTTTACACCTGATCAACGTTTCTTTTTAGCTTGGGCTCAAGTTTGGAGAGGAAGTTCATTACCTGAAACAGCAGCCCAATTGGTTCAAACAGATCCACATTCTCCTGCAGAATTCAGAACGATTGGAGCACCGGTCAACATGGATGCTTGGTATGAAGCCTTCAAAGTGAAGCCTGGTGATAAATTGTATAAAAAACCTGAAGATCGAATTAAGATTTGGTAATAGAAGAGAGAAGTGAGAAGAGAGAAAAAATTACTGGCTGAGCGGAGTCGCAGTCGAAGGATATAATTGGTAAAACTAGGTGGCTGAGGGATCAGCCACCTAGTTTTGTTTTATATAAATCTCATCTAAAAACCTTGCGAGAACCCAATCTTTTTCAGTGACAACATTTCCTGCATCATGGGTATTTAATTTCACATGTACCTTGTTGTATACATTGGTCCAGTTTGGATGATGATCAGTTTCATTGATAAAAGGAACCGCTGATTGCATAAATAAAAGTGCCTGCTCAAAACTAGCAAATTCAAACGTTTTAATTAAAGCATGGTCTACTAATTTCCATTGGTTTATTTTATACATTCCATCGAGATTTTAAATTTCGTTTAATGATGGTTGAGTAACTTTGTGAAACCTTTGTGACTTAGTGTTAAATTTAACACCAAGGTCACAGAGATTCCACAAAGGCTCTACATTTATCAAATCTTATTTTGGAAAAAGTATTAATTGAATTCGATCAATACAATCCTCCAAATGGTATTGATTGGCTAAATCCTTGTAGGATTGTTTAGCGGATTTCAAACTGGCTAGCAATTGTTTTAATTCACCTCTAACTATTGAACGAAGATCCGATTGATTGACTGAAAAATAATCTTTATTTCCAGTTGAAACGGGCATCTGCTCAATGAGTAAAAACTTCATTCGGTCAATATATGCCTTCTGTAAATTTCTGCGGTAAACATCTATTTTAGAAACGGATGCTAATTCCTTCCAAATACCGACTCTCAAATCCGTAAATAAATCAATGGGCTGATAATATTCTGCTTCCATGTTTAATCCATTTTCCAAACGACTAAAGGTTTCAAAACTCATTAATCGATTGAGCGTTGAAACTTGCAAGGACCTAATTCGATCAATAGAACCCGTAAATTGATTGTTTTTAATTAATTCTTTATTCAACAACCACTGATAATCGGTAAAAGGATTATCCAATAACCAGCGAACAGAGGCTTGTTGGGTTTGTTTGGAGACCAATGTATACGTGTTAGAAACCTGATTTGGTTTTTTAAAATGCTCATAATAACCACCTACATTGGTTGTCACATGACTAATATACCTAAACCATGCACTCAATAATTCCTCATGTAATTCGATCAAATCTTCGTAATCATTTGTTTTTGAGCTTGTCCAAGTCGATAAATTTTTGGCTACAAATTTTAAATTTTTAATCGCATAAGTACTTGCTCGGATGGGATCATTTCCAATATCTTCTGTTTGTGAACTAGGGTCAAAAGTGCTTGATTGACTTCCAAATCTAAAACGTTTATCATTCGCTTTCTCCTCTATCCATTTATCCAAAACAGAAACCTCTGATTCAGGAGTTGGTGCATCAGGTATTATTCGATAACCCCAATTGACGGCATAATCATCGTAAGGTCCCATTTGGCGGATAAATCTTACTCCCTTATCTCCCGGCTGTGCGATATAATTAAATCGGGCATAATCCATGATGGTAGATGATATACCAAATTGATTGGTAAAATCTGCTTTACGATAATCTTCTACCTCGTAAGAACTACTTGCCCCCATATTATGTGGAAATCCCAAAGCATGTCCAACTTCATGTGCAATAACCATTTCCATCATTTCCCCTATATCCTCTTCTCTTGTATCCAATGTTCTTGCTTTTTCATTGGCTGCCCCTGTTTCCAACAAGTACCTATTGCGATAAGATCTTAAATGATTGTGATACCAAATGATATCGCTTTCAATGATTTCACCTGTTCGTGGGTCACTGACACTAGGTCCCATCGCATTACGAGTTGTACTAGCCACGTATCTAATAACAGAATAACGTATATCTTCGGGAGAAAAATCAGGATCTTCTTCTTTTGTTGGTGGATCTTTACAAATAATGGCATTTTTAAATCCAGCCTTTTCGAATGATTTCTGCCAATTCTCCACCCCTTTTTTGATGTGTTTACGTAATTTTTCAGGAGTAGCAGGATCTAAATAATAGACAATTGGCTTAATGGGTTCAACTAGTTCGCCTCTCAAATAAGCCGCCATGTCTTTCGGTTCCAATCGCCATTTTCTAATGTAAACTTTTTGGTCCGACTTCAATTCTTCACTGGAATAATCATATTGTTTCTGTGTGAACCAACCCACCCTTTGATCGAACAAACGGGGTTTCATGGGTACTTCTGGCAATAAAATCATGGACTGATTCATTTGTAAGCTAATGGTTTCAGTACTTGAAAGCATAGAAGGTTTTGAAGCATTGTAAGTAAAATCTTGAACTACCTCTATATTCAAAGGAAAAGACTTGACAGAATGAATAAAACTTCTAGATGCATCCAAGCTTTTCACTTTGTATGTATCTCGCATCGATGCATCTAAACCGCTAAGAGCCATGACATCACTTGAATAAAACTTAGTTACGTCTATGACAAAATTCAACGAATCTTTACTTATTGTTTCAATATCAAAAGCGTATAATGTTGGTTCATAGTTATTCGCTTTCACAGATAAACTAATGGGTAGGGAATCATTAGCAACAGAGGCAAATGATTTGACTTTGATTAAAATCTTTTCGTTGAATTTTTCCCAAACAATAAGCTGCTCATTGGTAGGGGTTCCTGCATTGTAATATCCACCCCCCAATCCACTTGGTATCTTTGCAATTCGACTAACGAGTAGCATTTCCTTTCCTAAGTATTTTTTAGGTATTTCAAAGTAGTATTTTTCGCCTACTTTGTGGGAGGTAAATAAACCTTTTGAGCTAATAGCTTCCTTGGTGATAATTTGGTGATATTCTTTAGATTTCTTTTCTCCTTTTTTTTCTGTTGCTACTTCCACAACAGGATGATCTGTAGACCCACCTTTAGAAGACTGTGAAAAGGCGACATTCAACCCTAGAAAAAATGTAAAAATGCTAATCCAACCTGATATTTTCATCTTTCAAACTTATTTAATGATAAATGTGTATTTATGATACCAACAATTACTTCACAAATTTTTGTAACCAATTATGTTGCTCCCAAAGCATGTGAAACAAATTTTCTTTTCCGCGATAACTATGTGCTTCATAAGATAAAAAAACAAATCGAACTGTTCCTCCATTTCCTTTAATAGCAGCATATAAACGCTCACTATTAATAGGGTAAGTCCCCGTATTGTCATCTGCTTCACCATGAATTAGTAAGATGGGTTCTTTAATTTTATCGGCATAACTAAAAGGACTCATTTCATAATACAATTGAGGAGCCTGCCAATAGGTACGATCTTCATTTTGAAATCCAAATGGAGTCAATGTGCGATTATAAGCTCCACTCCTAGCAATTCCCGCTTTAAACAGATTTGTATGTGCCAACAAATTGGCTGTCATAAATGCGCCATAACTATGCCCACCAACAGCCATTCTTTTGGGATCACCTACACCTAAAGCAACCAATTGATTGATCGCAGCTTCTGCATTCATTTTCAATTGATCAACAAAACTATCATTGGGTTTTTTATCTGGACTAGTAGCTACAATTGGCATTTCGGCATTATCCAAAATGGCAAAGCCTTGCGTCACATAGTAAATAGGAGAAGCCCAACTTAGTGTCGTAAATCGATCTTTACTTCCTCGGATTTGAGCTGCATCAGAAGCAGAATTAAACTCTCTGGGATAAGCCCATATTAATACAGGTAAAGGGCCGTCTTTTTCTTTATTATATCCTTTGGGTAAATATAAATCACCCGTTAAATCTACTCCATCTGCACGTTTATACTTGATTTTTTCCTTGCTTATACCTGCCAATGCTGGATAAGGATTCGGAAAATTAGTCAGTTGAACAATTTGTGAAGAAGAAGAAGAAGAAGAAGAAATATTTTTCAAATAATAATTAGGAACTTCTTTTTGAGACTCCTTTCTCGTTAAAAACAAGAGCTTATCTGCATCAAAAACATCTTCCACCATTTCAAATGTACCTTCAGAAGAACGCCAAATAATCTCATTTTGTTTACTATTCAAATCAAATTTAGCCAAAAATGGCAAATCACCTTTAGGCGATGATCCCGTAGTATTATTCATCAAAATTTTAGAACCACCATCAGTTGTTTGAATAACATATCTTCCGAATGAATTTTTTGTCAGTACAGGACTACCTGGATTGGTGTAAGCATCTGTCATATTTCTTTCATACAAAAGAGATAAATCATTACTCTCGGAATTAAATCGACTCACTTTTAGGCTTTGTTTAACACGGGACATCTCTGTTACCATGGCTAGTTGAGCATTTCCCCAAGTGATGCCTGCAAACCGCGATTTAGTTTTAAATAATTCACTAGGGTCATCTTTGAAAGGTGCCTTTAAAGCCCAAATAGCATCCCGAAAATCTACTTGTTTTTTAATCAATCCACTATCCAGAGGCATAGCCCAAACAATGGTTGCAGCTTCATCCTCTCTCCATTCAAAACCTCTTGCTACATTTTGAACATTATCATAACCCGCAGGAGCTGTTTCTGTTGAAGGAAGTGTTGCCACAAGCTTGACCAATTTTCCTGACAAATCCATTATTTGAACATTGGAAGGAAATCCATATGCAGTAACGACATAGGAAAAAGGTTTAGTTATAAGTTTTGTTAATATATATTTCTTATCCGGCGACAAATCCATACTTGAATATATGGCAGAAGACGCAATTAATTTCTCTTGCCCATTTTGATTGATTACCAATTGACTCATCGCATAATATTCAAATAATTGTTCATCATATGGTGATTTTATTAAATCTTGAAACGTAGGTCGCGGTGCTGCTTTGCCGATGTTCTGTTGAATAGTTGGACCTAAAGGAGTGATCGGTTTTTTGGGAGCGCCAGAAGCCGAATGAATGATGGATTTATATAAAATGGTTTGATCATCTATCCAAATAAATGGAGATCCTAAAACGTTATTCAGTGATCTTTTATTCATTTTTGTTGCTTTGGCAGTTTTCAAGTCTATGATGTACAAATCAATGTGGTCAAATTCTGTTTGAGTAAAGGCTATTTTAGTTTCGGAAGGACTCCAAACTATATTTCCTGCATGAAGATCTTTTGGCATTCCTGTTAAAACAACTTCTTTTTTATCCTTTAAATTCTTAACGGAAATAGAATGAAGGAAGGTTTGCCGAGATGGAGAAAAGTTATTGGGATTTAATCGCAATCCTGCAATTCTATATTCTGGTTGTCCTAACTCTTCGACCGTTGGATAAGAATTTCTGCCAAATTCCAACATCCATGTAGCTTTGCTATCAATTCGGATGGTTGGGGTTGGTTTGGCTAAAAGTAAATCGGCAATTTCCTTGGGAGGAGTTTGATATCCTGTAGCATCTTGAGAAAAAATAGCTGTATGGGACAAAAATAATAGAGCTACAATCAATAATCTTATCATAGGTTTCATATTAAATAATTTGTTAATAGGGAATTTAAGGAGAAAAAAAAAGGTGGCCAATAAAAGCCACCTTTAAATTCTAAAATCAAATTATAATGGATTTTGAACCACTGCTGGATTAGCATTAATTTCACGACGAGGAATTAAGAATTCCCATCTTACATCACCCGGAGCAACATCAAATAACAAAGCAACTGAAGCAATGTGATTAGCTCCATTTCTGTTCAATGGTGCATTTAAACGCTTCAAATCTAAGAATCGATGACCTTCACCCCAAAGTTCAATACGACGATGTACTAAGATCTCATCAATTAAAGCTTGACCCGAATTGGTAGATTTTTCATAAGAAGCATCTCTTGTTTTGATTAAATCAAATAATACCGTTGCTGCACCTGCTTCATCATTCAATCGAGCTTTTGCTTCAGCTTCAATTAAATACATTTCTGCAGCTCTCATATAAGGAACATCTCCCATCGCAGATGTGGATGGTGTACCTGGTAATCTGAATTTTTGGTTCAGAAATTTCACCCGAATACCTCCTGGAGGAACAATCGAGTTCGCGGCAGTTGGTGATTCAACCCACATTTTACTTCGTACATCTGAAGAAGGAATTTGTTTATATAATAAACTATTAATTGCCTTTGGATACGTTCTAATAACCGTTGAATTATAATTACAAGAAATGTAAGAGTGATAAGCTCCAAAATATTCTGATTGATCTTCTAAGTGATCAAAACCCCACATCCATTCAGCATTTGCTATATCTTGAAAACCATCTAAATAATTGGTGGCATTCATTGGTGTGTATCCAGCTCTTGCTTCTGCTGCATATTTAGCCGCATTAGTCCAATCTTGTTGCACTAAAGCCACTCTTGCCTGCAAACCTTTTACAACATTCAAATTGATGTGTGACTTATTTACCCGAGTACTCTTCAATAAGGCTGCTGCATCCGTTAAATCCTTGTTGATTTGCGTATAAACCTCTTCAACCGTATTTCGTGCTTTTCCTTCTGTTGTTGGCTCTAGAACAAGAGGCACCCCAAGTTGAGTATTCGGTTTAGCTCTAGCATCGTAACGTTTACCATACAATTGAACTAAATTAAAATAACCAAATGCACGTAAAGCAAGCGCTTCGCCCTTAAGGGTATTTCTATCCGCTGAGGGTCCAACGGCCTTATCAATATTTGCAATACCTAAGTTGGCATTTCCGATGATTCGATAATACAATTCATAAGGGAATTGAGTCATTGTAGTCACATCAGAACGATGAGCAATCCATCTTGTTTCATCCCGGTGCCAGGAAACTGAAGTCGTACCTATGACCATATCTTCACCCATATGGTCCAAAATAATCATCATTGCAGGGTGACCAGAATGTCCTTGAGAACTTAAATAACGAACGATAAACGAACGATAAATTCCATTAATTGCCGCAGCTGCATTCTTCGTTGTGGAATAGGCCGCATTTGCATCGATACTAGCCGTCGGATTCGTATCTAAATAGGTTGTTTCGCATGAAAATGAAATCATGCCGAAAACAAAAGCTAAGAGTAATATAAATTTATTTTTCATGATTCAATTATTATAAAGAGAATGATAGACCTAAGACTAAAGACTTCGCAGGACTGTAAACGTTACTTGTTGTTCCACCAAAGTTTTGTTGTACGTTCATACCATTACGACGAGACAACATAATGAAGTTTTCTCCACTAACATAGACTTGTGCATTATCAATTTTCAATTTAGATAAAACAGATTTTGGCAAACGATAAGACAAAGTAACTGAACGGATATTCATATAACTTCCATCAATCAACCAACGATCGGAAGCGGCATCAAAATCTGAGGTACGAGCATTATCCATACGTGGTACGTCCGTAATGTCTCCTGGATTTAACCAACGTTTCATAATATCCACATGTTTTGCATTGTGATAACCTGCGCTCATTAAGCCGGCATAAGCCCCATCATAAATTTTTCCGCCTAATTGATATACCATTAAGGCCGATAAAGTAAAACCTTTGTATTTCAATGAAGTATTAACAGAACCAGACAAATCAGGAATAGAAGAACTACCTGTATATCTGTAACGTGCATTTGCAATATTATTCGTTAAGGTATCGCCTTTTTCTGTAATACGAGAATTGGTTGGGACATAACTTATAGCACGATATTCAGCAACTCCTGTTTCAGGATTTACACCTTTGTATTCCCTTAACCAATAATCATAAAGCGAACTTCCTTCTTTTAATTTTTTAGTTCCATCGATGATTTCCTTACTTTCATTTGGCATTTTAGTGATTTTATTTTGGAAATTAGTTGCATTCACATCTAAGCTCCAAACCAAATCCTTGGTACGAACGATATCTCCACTCAATTGCAATTCGATACCTCTATTGTACATGGATCCGATGTTTCTCGTTTCTGTAGCAATACCTACCGACAATGGTAGAGGTACAGCAAAAATCAAATTAGTCGATTGACGATCAAAATATTCTATGGTACCTGAAATACGATTTTTAAGGATTCCAAACTCTAAGGCAATGTCATAAGAAGTATTCGTTTCCCATTCCAAGGATTTACTACCTAGAGATGATTGCAAAACACCTGGCTCTAAGGCATTATTCCAACCCAAGGCATAAAGCGGTTGCCAAGCATAATTACTAATTCCACCATCATTACCTGTTTGACCATACGAAGATCTTAATTTTAAATTATCAATGAATGGCAATTCTTTGATAAAATCTTCTTGATCTAAACGCCATGCAGCTGAAGCTGAATAAAAAGTTCCCCAACGTTTGTCTTGAAAGAATTTAGATGATCCATCACGACGCGCAGAAAAGGAAACAAAATATTTCGAATCATAGTCATAATTCACACGTGAGAAAAAACCTTCTACTCTACGCATGTCATATTGAGATGTTAAATTTGTGGTAGTCGTAAAGTTGATCAATTCATAATTACCGTCTAGGATTTGTTGAGAACGAGACCCGTCCAAAATATTACTTACTAAGTTGTAATTTTCATGTCCAATCAAGGCATCCACATTATGTTTTCCAAAGGAGTGATTGTAAGTCAATAATTGGGAAAGGTTATAATTCGTGATATTCTCAAATGTATTTTGAGCACGACCTGCTGGAGCGCCATCACCGATTTCTGGATTTCCGAAAATAATTGTATTGGCATTGGTAATATCAACCCCTACGTTATTGCTTAATTTAAAATCTTTCAAGAAAGAAATTTCTGCATAAGCACGGCCACCTAAAAGGTTTCTTCTAAAGAAATTTTCATTCAATTCTGTTTCTGCCACAACGTGACGACCACCATATTGAGGACGGTTAGATAAGCCTAAAGAACTTAAATTACCATAATCATATCTTCTGTTACCATTTGGAAGTGTTAAAAAAGAACCAGGACTTGCTGGATCATAGGCATAAACTGGATAAATAGGTGCCATACCTCTTGTAAAGAAGAAAGGATTAACAAATGAGGTACCACCATCAGCAGTAGACTGGTTAGAAGAAGTTACGGTTGTATTCATATTGGCACCTACTTTAAGCCAATCATTCATTTGACTGTTTAGGTTCAAACGAGCTGTAAATCGATCGTAATCCGATTTGATTTGATAACCTTTATCGTTCAAATAAGAAACAGAAAGGAAATAATCCGTTTTTCCATTTGACCCCGAAAAATTAGCATTTACTTCATCACGTACTCCTTGACGTAGAACTGCTTTCTCCCAATTCAAATCGTCTGGGTTATAGATCATTTTAGCGTTAGGATTTAACTTACCATCTACACCTACCAATTCTGCAAATGGTACATTGTAAACATTGTAACCCGCTCCTAAAATACCCCCTAAACCAGAGGAAGCTGAAGCATTTGCGGCAGAGATTGATAATGGACTTGCCGAACGATAAGCCAAATTGTTTCTATTAGCTTCCCACATTAAAGGATAATATTCAGCAGCACCTACACGATCATATTCTGGTAAGGCACGCGTATTAAATCCTTTGGTATACTTAACATTGATCGAATTTTTTCCTTTAGCACCTTTTTTAGTAGTCACCATCACCACCCCATTGGCAGCACGAGCACCATAAAGGGCTGTCGAAGCAGCATCCTTCAAAACTGTAATTGATTCGATATCATCATTGTTTAAATTGGCAATACTAGCCGAATAGGGAACTCCATCCACTACATATAAAGGTGCGTTGGACGATGAAATAGAACCAAATCCACGAATACGAACATCAGGTGAGGAACCTGGTTGGCCAGAAGTAGAGGTTGTAGTAACACCGGCAGAAATACCTTCCAGAGCTTGACCAATATTAGTAATTGGCCTAACGGCTAATTTTTCTGCCCCTACTTTGGCAGATGAACCTGTAAAAGAAGCTTTTTTGGCAGTTCCAAATGTAGTCACAATCACTTCATCCAATGTAGATGATTCTGATCTCAAGACAATATTAATGACCGACTGATTACCTACTCGAATTTCTTGAGGAGAATATCCAACCGAGGAATAAACTACTAAGGCATTCGGTGCAACAGATAATTTGTAATTTCCTTGAGCATCTGTACTTGTTCCTCTAGAAGAACCTTTGACAACAACACTCACACCGGGCACTCCGTCACCATCATCTCCGGTGACTTTACCACTAATGGCTCTCTCTTGTGCAAAAGTTGGCAGCATTGCCATGACGCACAAAAAGATACTGAAAAGTAACTTTTTCTTCATAATTTTTTTGTTTGTTAATGATTTATTTAATTACAATTATTGACTAAACTTTTTGTTCGAAATTTTGTTTCAATTTTTTAAAAAAAACTTTAACAAAAAAGGCTCACCAGTTGGTGAGCCTTTTTTAGGAAATGGAATCTTATTATTTCCCAACCGATGGATTGGTTTGTGTTTCAATTAATGGAATACCATAAATATATCTTGGATCAGATGGTGCAATAATTGCTCCAGCTCCAAATGAATTTAATGATTCACCACGGCGTAACACATCATTCGCTCTAAATCCTTCCGATAAAAGCTCAATACGGCGTTCCGTTAAGATGGCTTTAATCAAATCAGCTTTTGTAGAAATAGAAGAAAATTCATAAGAAGCATCGGAACGACCGTGAACAGCTTGCAATAATGCTGTTGCACGAGTCAAATTACCAGATTCCGCTTCTGCTTCAGCTACATTCAAAAGAACTTCTGCATAACGAATATTGGGTACGTAATCGATAAATGGAGAAACTCCACTAAATTTAGTTGGTGACGGGAAGTTAGCAACCGAAGTTTTCGCCACCGTCAATTTAGTTTTGCGATCATCCGTTGCTGCAAATTGTGGATTATTGTAAATACCAGTTGCTCCTGTATTCAAATAATACTCAACGTTACCAGCATTGTAATAGTAACCCAATTGATTTTGAGTTCCCGGAGTATTTGTTGCATCCATTGGGAATGAAAGAATAGATTCAGTTGTTGTATATGGAGCTTTAAATACGGCTGAAACATCAGCTTGTAAAGCATGTGCAACTCGATTGGCTGATTTAAAAGGGGCATTTGCTGAAACAATTTTATTTGATTCAGAAATAACCCCAGCAAAATCTCCCATAGCTAATAAAACACGTGTTTTTAGTGCAATAGCCGTATTTTTGTGTGCACGAGTTGTATTTAATAAAGCAGATGAATAGCTATCTGGCAATTCAGTTTCAGCTTCATTCAAATCTTTAAGTACTTGTGCATAAATTTGAGCAACCGTACTACGAGGCAAATCATTGTTAGCAGAAGAAGTCTCTCCTTTTAAGCGCAGTGGTAAACCCGCAGAAGCACCTTTATCTAAAATATAAGGTTTTGCAAAAAATTGAACCAAAGAAAAATATGTTAAAGCACGTAAAAATTTAGCCTCACCACGGTAATTGGTAGCCAAAGCGGTTGAAACTGCATTTGGATTTGCTGCTAAACCTTCCAAAAAAAGATTGGAACGGTTGATTGTCAAATAACCTTGAATCCAAAAATTAGCTAAATAAGTATCAGATGGATCCTGGTTACCTTGATAAGTTGAATAACCTGTAACGGAGTTCGTTGTACGATTAACAAATTCTTCTCCACGGATATCGTTATAAATTAAATAACGACCACCAAATAAATTTCCTGATTTAGCAGAAGCGTACAAACCATTTACTTGAGAAAGAACTCTGGCAGGTGTACTAAATACCGTTGCATCTGATAAATCTAATTCAGGCACTGCATTAAGAAACTCCTTATTGCAAGAGGAAACTGTCAGTGCTAAAGCTACTGAGAGTATACTCATTTTTGTTGTGAATAATTTCATTTTATATCTGTGTTAAAATTATAAACCTATGTTAATACCCAATGTAAATGATCTTCCTTGTGGAATTGAGTTACGCTCTATACCAGATGCAAGGTTTGTATCACCATTGGTTGAAATTTCGGGATCTACCCCTTTGTAGGCTGTCCAAAGGAAAGCATTATTTACTTGAGCATAAACTCTTAAACTAGAAATTCCCCAATTGCTTAAATTAGCAGGAACTTTATAACCTAAGGTTGCTGTTTGTAAACGCAAGAAATCTCCTTTTTGGATATTGGCATCAATTAAGAAAGAAGAACCATTGGAAACGTTGTCTCCATAGACCGCACGTGGAATTTCAGCAATTTGACCAACTGTTTTCCAAGAATCTAATACATCCACTGAATTGTTCCAAACACGTTGATCACGTAAACCAGCTTGGCTACCATTGTAGATGTAATTACCTCCTGAGAAAGTAAAGTTCAATCCTAAGTCAAAACCTTTGTATTTGAAAGTATTGTTGAAACCTCCGTAGAACGTTGGTAAGGTGTTACCCAAAATTTGTTGTTGATCGGAAGGGGAAACCGTAGGAGTTCCGTCTAACAATGTCCAAGCATTTTTTCCACCCTGATGTAAATATTGAACTTTAACTCCATCTTTTCTAACAAAAATACGACGACCATTTTCAGGATTTACTCCTGCCGTTCTTACACCATAAATTTGTGCTGCAGAATATCCTACTTTGGTAATGGAAGTAGCCTCTAAACCACTCGTATTTGTCAAGATTGGTGTATTGGCATCCACCAAAGATGTAACCATATTTTCGTTTGTAGCGAAATTGATATTAGATGTCCAAACAAATTGACCCGTATTAATCGGCGTGGCAGTAAGTGCTATTTCATAACCTTTGTTATACATGGAACCTACGTTTGCCAAAATCGAATTCCCAGGAATACCTTTAGAAGGTGCTTGAGGGACATTTAAAATCAAATTATTAATATCCTTGTAATAATAATTTGCTTCTAAAGTAATACGATCATTCAAGAAACTAACATCTAATCCAATGTTGGTTTGTGCAGATGTTTCCCATTTCAAGTCTTTATTTCCCGCTTGGTTAAATGCTAAGGTAGGTGCTGCACCATATAAACTAGATGCAAAAGTGGAATACGATCCATAAGCATTCGTAACATTTCCATTTCCTACTTTTCCATAACTAGCTTTCAAACGTACATTGGAAACAGTGTTCCCTAAATCTAAATTCTTGAAGAATTTTTCTTCCGATAAAGTCCAACCAACAGATACTCCACCAAAATCTCCCCAACGATTTTCAGAAGATAGAGCAGAGTTTCCATCTTTTCTATAGTTCGCATTTAAGAAATACTTACCTGCATAACTGTAAGAGAAACTGCTGAAATAGGCTTCATATGAAACTTGAGAAATTGCATTCCCTGCAGCTAAATTCGTTCCGTAATTTCCTTGGAAATCAGAAAAGAAAAAATCAGCTAATCCTTGGCGTTGAGCACCCCAGTTCAATACTCTTGTCTTTTGAACATCTGAACCTACAATGGCTGAAAAATTATGCTTATCAGCTAAAGTTAAATTATACTGTAAAGTATTGATCCAGTTCCAGTTGTCTGAACGTGCAGTATTGTTATACGCATCCCCTGCAGTTGACCAACCATCACCATTGTATGGATTGAAGAAACGAATGTTTTCTGTATTACGACGATCCCATGAATAACTAGTTTTAGCTGTTAAACCTTTTGCCAAACTAATTTCAGCTCCCAAATTGGCAATCAAACGTGTATTTTCTGAAGTGATTTTATCTAAATCACGTACAACTGCTGGATTGGGAAATTGAGCCGGTAATAAGTTATTCATACGACCAACGGTATTATTTTCCAAATTGTAATTGCCATCTGGTAAATAAGCAGGTAAATTGGGAACCTGAGCAACTGCTATACGACCCAAACCAGAAGTATTGAATGCTCCACCTGGATTGGAACCAGACATAGGGGCCTTATTAAAGGTATTTGAATAGTTAAAATTAGCTATTAATTTCAACCATTTTGTAGCTTGGTGATCCATGTTGAAACGGCCAGAACGACGTTGAAAACTGTTGCTTTTCAAGAAACCATCTTGATCTGAATATCCAGCAGAGAAATAATAGGTAGTTTTATCATTTCCACCATTGATCGTCATATTATGATTTTGTGAGACACCTGTTTGGTAAACTTCTTTGTACCAATCTGTATCAATTAAACTTCCATCCGCATTGTAATTGGGCAAAAACGATTGATTAGATGCATTTCTTTGAGAGGCTGCAACAGCATTTGGATTTAACGCTAATGCATTGGCAATCGCGTAGTTTTTATGATCCATGTATTGTTGTGCATTTAACACATCTGGCAAACGAACAGCATTACTGATACCAGCCCACGAGTCAATGGAAACCTTCGCTTTACCTGATTTACCACGTTTAGTAGTGATTAATAAAACTCCTGCACCTGCACGAGAACCATAAATAGCAGCAGAAGCCGCATCTTTCAAAATGTCAAAAGACTCAATATCCGAAGGATTAATATCTGCCAATGGATTATTGGTAGTTGAGTTAGCAGAAACGTTGTCCGTTGAAATAGGAATACCATCAATGACAACTAAAGGAAAAGAGCTAAGCGACAATGAGCTCAAACCACGTACACGAATAACCGGAGGGTTATTCAATAAACCATTCGGTTGAGTAATGTTGACACCAGCTGCTTGACCCGTCAAACCTTGTGAAAAAGATTGAACAGGACGTTCGGCGATGGCTGCAGCTTTAACCGTAGATGCAGCACCAGTAAACTCCACTCTTTTTTTGGTGCCATAACCCACCACAACAACTTCTGATAATTGTTGATCATCTGATGCCATTTGCACGTCGATAACGGAACGAGAACCAACTGATACTGTTTGACTTTTAAAGCCTACAAAGGAGAATACCAAAGTAGCATTTTCGGAAACAGCAATGGAATATGTTCCATTTGCTGCAGTAGATGTACCCCTTGAGGAACCTCTAACGCTTACACTAACTCCAGGTAGAGAACTGCCATCTGCAGCAGATGTGACTTTACCGGTAATTTGTTTGTTTTGCGCAAATACCGAACCTATGGTCGATACTACCAAAACCCATACGAGTAATAGTTTTTTCATGTTGATAAATAAAGATTAAAAAATTGAATCTTAAAACTACCGATTAAGTCCTATTTTTATTAATCCTTGTAAATAACCAAAATACCATCATAATATAAGGGTTTATAAAAAACCCAAAAGCGTCTAATTGGCAAAAAAGACCATTAAATCAACAAAAAAGCCATTTTAAACATATGTAAAATCTGTAATTGCCTAATGTTAAATTGAAATAATGCAATAAATCAATTATTTCAATACCAAAATAATACAATAAAATAACTGCCATTGAAATGATAATTATCAATAGATATAACAAATAATAAAATCCTTGATAGACTAGTTGATGAATTTCCGAGTCAAATAATATGATTCATGTTAGTCTATAAAAAAACAAAAAAAAAGGGCAACTGAATCAGTTGCCCTTTTAAAAGTTCTTAAAATAAAACCTAGTTTTTATCCCAGAATAATTTTGTTGTAACAACGTCAGTACCAATTGCAGCTGAAGCAGCAGTATAGTTAGTACCATTCAATTGTTGTTCGTTAGCTGGGTAAGTCAAACGAGTTGGGAATCCAGATTTTGCGCCCTTAGGAGCAGTAATTTTAGGATAATCCAAACGACGTAATTCAGTCCAGCCATCATATGGTCTATTGTATAATGCAATCCATTTTTGTGTACCGATTTTTTGCTTCCAATCTCCAGCAGCAGTTGAATAAGCAACTTCTGTTTGGGCTAAGTAAGCATCTGCATCAGCTGAAGAACCACCCCAATATTGAATAGATGCTTTTACAGCATTATTGTAATGAGATTCGGCAGTACCTGTTACATTATAACCTCTTTCTTTAGCTTCCGCTCTTAAAAATTCCATCTCAGCATAATCGATCAAAACCGCAGGATCAGCTGGGTCTAAAACTTTAGCACCTGCACGAGAGAAATCTACAAACGTATTTGCAGCTCCAACAGTACCACCCGCATAATTCCCAGCATTATTTGTGCTAAAGAATTTTGTTTTACGAGGATCATTCCAACCGATTAATTTATCCATTAAGTCTCTCGCAGCAATATAATCCGAACGACCACCAGTTACGATATCAACATAAATTGGATTTTGATTTGGAGATGCAGTCATGTAAGCAAACAAACCATTATCAGCAGGAGCAGATATAGCACCTGCATCAGAAGCCTCAACAGCCGTTTTTGCAGTAGCACCATCAGCATCAGCTAAAATCATACCTAAACGCATACGTAAGGAATGAGCAAACTTTAACCATTTTGCTGGAGAACCTTTGTACATGATATCTTCACTTGCAGTAAATGAAGAACCAGTTGTATTCAACTTAGCAATATCAGCATTCAAACGAGCGATTAAATCCAAAGAAACCGTTTTAGCATCATCATATTTTGGGAATAAGATGGCTGGATTTAAAGCTTCTTTGTAAGGAACATCTCCAAATGTATTAACTAATACACTATAGGTATAAACCTCCATGATATCAATAATAGCTAACTTATTAGCTTTTTCAGTTGGAGACAATGATGCATCAGCTGTGATAATTTTATTTGCTTCTCTTAAATCAGCAATCACATCACGATACATACTTGTCCACCATGCCTGAGGAATTGCTCTTGTCGCAAAATCATAGTTGGCTTCATCTTGGTAAACCGCCATAGCCCAGTGGCTAACCGTAAAACGGAACACATTCGTATTAACACTTGTAGCTGCTAAACGGTCAGCCAAAGTTCTAACCGCATTAGTAAACAAAGTTGGAGCAGGAACAGCCGCTGGCTTCTTTGTTTCAATGTTCAATTGAGATATATCTTCCGTACAAGCGGTTGCTAAAAGCAATAGCGGTACAAAAATTTTCAAAATACTTTTCATCTTTATATAATTAAGAATGATTAAAACAATAATTTAACGTTAAATCCGATAGATCTTGTTGTGGGATATGCACCTGACTGATAACCTTGGGCATTTCCTGATGAAAGATTCTCTTCTGGATCTGAGTATGGAAGGTTTTTATAGATAATCCATAAATTTCTACCAAACACGGAAACATCTACTCCTTTAACACCACCCAATTTTCTAACGATTGAATTAGGTAATGAGTAGGTTAAATTAGCTTCTCTTAACTTGACATAACTTGCATCATACACAAATGCTGCAGCTGGATTATAATAATATCCTAAAGCACCCCAATCATTTTCCACACGAGTAGTATTTACTGATCCATCTGCTTTAACTCCAGGATTAATAAAACCACCACCTTTAGCGACAGAATTACGGGAAGGATTACCTAAATCATTGATAAAAACAGATTCAGCTAATACCCCAGTTGCTGCCCCATAATACATATCTAAAGAGAACAAGTCACCACCTTTCTTTACATCTATCAAGAAATTAAATGCAAGGTTTTTGTATTTAAAAGAGTTATTAATACCCCCAATCCAATCTGGATTCACATTACCAATGTTATTTGTAGTTGTGGTGGTGATATCATAATAACCATTTGCCTTAACCAATTTTTGACCATTTAAGGTCTTCCAAGTTTTACCTTGAATTATCCCGTAAGGTTGACCAACTGTAGCGTTAACACTTACACCACCTTGGAAAGATGCTAATTGTAAATTTTGGCTATCATTGTACAAGCTCAAAACCAAAGAGTTATTTTTAGTCCAATTCAAGTTAACATTCCAAGAAAAATTCTCTGTTTTGATTGGATTTGCATATAAACTTAATTCGTAACCTTTATTTTCGATATTACCGGCATTTACATAAGCACTTGTAAACCCAGTTGCAGCAGAAACTGATGCTGGCATAATTTGATCCAAGGTATTTGTTTGGTAATACGTCAAATCAAATCCAATACGATTTTGCAAGAAAGCCATTTCTAAACCGATTTCTCTCGATTGAGTTTGCTCCGGCTTCAAGAATGGATTATTTTGAGTACTTGGCACTGAGAATAAAATACTAGACCCAAATGGGGATGGTTGATCATAAACGTTTTTGATAGATCCCCAAGGAGCATCATTACCAACTGTTGCATAGTTGACTCTCAATTTACCTGAAGTTAACCAAGGTAAATCTTCGATGTGATGTGAGAATAACCAACTAGCAGAACCTGCATAATAGTTATATGCATTGTTATTCACGGGCAAAGTAGATGATTGATCACGACGAATAGTTCCATCCAATGTTAAGAAATCTTTGTATGTTAAAGTTGCACCTCCAAATACACCAAACACTTCTCTTGGTTGATATGCCTCACTTGGTGCCGCTACAGTTCCTTTAGAGTTAGCTACAGAATACAAACCAGGAACAATTAAACCGCCATTTGTAGTAGAATATACCGAACGTACCAAAGCTTTACGTAAGTTAACTCCAGCTAAAGCTTTCAAGTTCAAGCCTGAAAGGATTTCTTTGTCAAAATTCGCTAAGAAATCATAGTTAGTCTCGTTAAAAAAACGATCATATCTTGAATAACTTGCAACTCCTTGAGAACCGAATGCAGTACGCTCCTCCTGAAATTCTGTATAAGTATCTAATGTAACTCGGCCCATTAAATTCAAATAATCAGTCGCTTTGTAATTTAACATGGCATTTCCAAAAATACGAGTCCGTGTATCGTTCTGATAATTTTCATAACGAGTCCAGTAGTAGTTATCCGTATAAATTGGCTTTAAACCTGCTGCTGTAGAAGGATCCGACCAGTTCCAAGTAACGTTTTGGCGATTTCTGAAATAGGCATCTTTTTGTTCTTGTAAATCTACGTTAGTTTGATACCATTGACGGAAATTTTGGTTAACGTTCAAACCATTGTAACCTGTTCCGTAACGTCCTTTACCATCAATAACTGAAAAGTTAGCCGTTGCAGAAGCTGTTAATTTGCTAGAAATAGCATAAGTACCACTTAAGTTCATGATGTTTTTGGTGATATTACTATTAGGTAATGTACCTCTTTCATCATTACGAGTGTAACCTAATTTGAATGTTCCTTTATCTGTTGCACCATCTAACATAATATTCGTATTATTCGAAATAGCTGTTTCATAGAAAGTGTCTGGCATATTTTGTGCTGCAACCCAAGGCTTAGCTTTTAAATAATTGGGGCCAGCAGGATCAAATGAATCCCAGTGGTAAACCATCAAACTAGGATCAAACTTAGTTCCATAAGAAGAATCCTCAGCGGTAGGTACAACTAAATCTTTAGTACCATCACCATTGGCATCAAAATACAAGAAACCATCCTTTTGATACGGATCGGAATAACCTGCACCATATTGATTTTGGTAAGTTGGAAAGGTAGTTTTATCGATTGTACCTACGGTCAAACCTGCATTAACTGTCAAACCTAAACCCTTCTTTGCTTTCTTTGAGGTAATCATGATTACACCATTCGAAGCACGAGAACCGTAAAGCGCGGTCGCAGCTGCTCCTTTTAAAACCGTCATTGACTCAATATCATCCGGGTTAATATCTGCAGCGGCATTACCATAATCATAACCACCTCGTCCTGTTTTTTGATTTCCTGAGTTAGTATTTGAATTATCAATAGGTACACCATCCACTACAAACAATGCTTGGTTATTACCAGTCAAAGATTTGTTACCACGGATAACTACGTTGGTAGAACCACCTATAGAGTTACCTTGAATAATGCTTAAACCAGCGACTTTACCAGAAAGTGCAGAGAATGCATTACCATTTCTAACACGTGTTAACTCATCACCTTTTACCTGTTGAGCAGCATAAGGTAAAGAGTTTTTGGTACGGGTTAAACCTAAGGCTGTAACAACTACTTCATTTAATTCGGAAGCATTTGGTGCCAAAACAATATTAATAGTGTTTTGCTTCCCTACTGTAACTGATTGTGATTGAAAACCTACAAAACTAAACTGTAGAACAGTCGCATCGGAGGCATTGATTTTGAACGTTCCATCAGCGGCGGTTGAAACACCTTTGGAAGTTCCTTTAATAGATACGCCAACACCGGGAAGTGCGGATCCATCTTCAGCAGTTGTAACCTTTCCGGTTACCAATCTACTTTGTGCCATTAACGAACTAAACACCGTCGTCATTAGCAACATTACTAGTAAGATTTTTTTCATGTTGATAAATAAAGATTAAAAAAAAATTGAATCTTAAAACTACCAATTAAGTCCAACTTCTATAAATCCACATAAATAGCTATTTTGCCATCTGTTGAACCCTTTTGATGAAAAAAACAAGTATGTTGAAAATGATAAAAAAGCCTTATGATGTAAATAAAAGGCATTAATGAAAATGAGTCAAGATAAATAGAAGCCTGTAAAGATTAAAATAATACAATTTTATAGCAGATTCTATCGCCGAATAATCCAAAAAATAATGTTGCTGTAAAATTGACGAATATCAATTCGTGTAACAAAAAAAAACGAGCCTACAACAATCGTTATAGGCTCGTTTGATTAAAATCAATCAGTATTGAAAATTACTCATGTGCATATTTCCAAACTTCTGTCCACGTTGTACGAACGTGTGGAGGATCTGGTACTAATGACTTTTGAGTCATGTTATACTTGATTGTCAAGGTTTTCTTGCCAGCATCATAAGCATTCACTTCACCCGTTGGATCTAAGCGACCACCCCTTGTATTAGCAGGAGTACCATAGTAATTCGTTACACCAATCACTTTGTCTGTTGCTAAATCAAATTCAAAAATAGGAGCAAATGAACCATAACCAGATAAACCTGTACCACCACCTGTAGAGATTGGAATGAAATAATCAGCCCAAACAGTTGGATCATATACCGCACACTTAGTAGCTGATACCGTTTTCAAGGTTAATTCTAAATCTGCCCCTTGAGTTTTTAAATTGTCAGTAGCATGAGTTAAACCTGCATTTAGAATATCCTCCATCGTTCCAGTTACTACATAAGTTCCATCGTATTTATTTTTGATGGAAATTTTAGTAATGATCGATGTTTTGTCTTTATTTAATAAGCCACCACCTGCATCAACAACTTTGAATGCCATGGCAAACTTTTTAGACAAATCCCATTTCGCGCCGTTCAAATTAATTACGAAATTTTTAGCAAAATCACCTGATCCAAATGTAATCGTGTATTTATTGCCACTTTTTACAATGCTAGGATTAGCTGCCAATGTATAAATATCAGTTGGTAACACTTCATAATCTGTGCCATTATCTGTATTGTACTTTGTCACCAATTCAGGAGCTTCTTGAATAACAATCGTTTTCGTAGCTTTTAATTCAGCACTTGAATTTGGATCACGACGCAAATCAAATAAACTGATTTGTTTGGTATCTAAAAACGGCAAATAAAACAACGATAGATCGGGTCCATCTTGAAATTTAACTAAGGTTGAACCTGTATCACCTAATGGAGTAACTTCATCTTTGATACATGACTGCATCAAAAATGTCGCTAAGAACATCAATGAAAGGAATAATTTGATCTTTTTCATATTATAAATATTTTAAAATTATAAAATGGGGAAATATTAATTATTCCACCAAACTTTAGAATCTTGTTTGTCACCTCCAGGTAATGCAGAAACCGCAGCATCAACATTTGCCTTGTTTGAAGTAAACTCCGTTGATCCATACGTATATCTTCTTGGAATTTGCTTCGAAGAGTTGGTCGCATCTGGAGCTGGAGTTAATTCAGGGAAGCCTGTTTTTCTCCAAATATTCCATGCTTGCATTCCATCTGGATAATGAGCAATGTAACGTTGAATAGCAATTTTCTTCAAATTACCCGCTGCACCTGCCGACTCTAAAGCAACAGCTGATTGACTTAAATAATCGCCTGGCAAGGTCATTCCCCATTGATCATGAGATAAAGCAATACCCGTTGAATAAACAGTAGATAAGTTCTCAGTTGTCCAACCGTAGTTAGCAGCTTCCGCTCTAGCCAATGCAATTTGACCCGCTGAAATAATCACCACACTACCATTTTCTTTACGGTAATCACCACGTAAAATACGTGCCCAGTTGGTATTCGCTGAAGTAAATGCTTCTACTTTTGCACGAACCAAACCATAAGGAACACCAACACTTGAAGTTTCAGATGCATTTCCAGCAGTTTGATCTTGCGTAGCACCACCAAATGCTTTTTGACGATTGTCTCCTAAAGAAGCCATTAAATCAGTCATTGGCTTACTTTCACCATAATCCTTACGGCCATTGTATAAATTAAACCAGTTGCTTTTGTAATTACCACCTGGGAAAGTCAATAACATGTTTTGAGCATTAGATTGGATATATCCACCACCATCAGCCAAAGCCTTAGCAAATTCAGATGCAGCATAACCACCAGCAGCTGGGAATTTTTTAGACAATTGCAATGACATCAACATTCTCATTGAATTAGCAGCACGTTTCCATGAAGCAGCATCTCCACCATAAATCAAATCACCTTTGATTGTAGAAGCATCAAATGAAGCAGCTGCTTTGGTCAAAGTAGCAATCATTCCTTTGTAAATATCCTCCTGACGATCATATTTAGGGTTCGCATTCTTAACACCTAATAAGGCTTCTGAATACGGAACATCACCCCAACGGTCTGTGATAGTCCAGAAAATATATTGTTGCAAAATCTTCGCAACTTGAGTCATGTTATTGCTCTCATTTTTCTCAATGATTACTTGCAAATCTTGTAAGGGACCTGCGTATTCTCCTGAGAACTCAATTTGAGGCAAACTGTATAAAGATGCATCTGTGTATTGAGTTTCAGAGAAATATTGACCGTATAAACCTGGTCTAACAGATGCAGCATATCCACCTAAGCCCGACTGAACATTTGCCATTAAAGCAGAAAGTATCGGTTCTGATGTCGCTGCAGGATTGACGTTGGTATCACCAAAGTCGCTCATTTTCGTACATCCCTCTACACCTAAAAAAAGTAGAGAAACGAATATATATATGATTTTCTTTTTCATGTCTTTATTATTTTAAAGAGTTTATATCAATTAAAATCCGAATTTGATATTGATACCGTAACCGCGTGTACCTGGCCACTGACTCGTTTCTCCAGCAACGGCAGAAATCTCAGATGGATCAAAGTCTTTCGTAGTAGCATAAACCAATACTGGATTTCTTGCTACTAAAGAAACATTCACATTTTGGAAATATTTGCTCATACCTAATTTCTTAACTGGCAAATTGTAACCAAATGAAATCTCTCTGATTTTAACAAATGTCAAATCATAGATATAAGGATCGAAAGTTTTGTTGTTGTACAAATTGTGGAAATAATCTTGAGCCTCTACATAAAAATCAACTGGCTCGCCTTTATCATTTACTCCTTTTGTATGAACTCCTCCACCATCGGCAACAGCATCACGGATTGGATTTCCTTTATCGTTGATTGTCGCAGTTTGTGCTGTCAAACCTGAGAATGAACCCCACATATTAGACAATGAAACGAATTTTCCACCCACTTGAAAGTCCATATTAACATTTAATGTAAAGTCTTTCAAAATGGTGAATGAGTTTTGTAAACCTCCTGTGTATTCTGGAAGAACACTACCAAAATAAACAGCTGGATCATTTACATAAAATCCACTAGCATCTAAAACAGGTTGTCCATTGATACGTTTGATACCATTTCCGTAGATTTGACCCCAACGCATTCCTTCTTTATGAACCATGTAAGGCATTGTTGTGCCCCAGATAGTTTGAACAGAAGCAGTTTGAGTAATACCATACTTTGGTGATAAAGAAACGACATCGTTAGCAACTAACTTAGATAAAGTTCCAGAAATTTTCCAAGATAAATCTTTAGTAACCACTGGGCGACCATTCAATTGAATATCCAAACCTTTCTTAGCAATCTCTCCAATGTTAGTTAATAAAGAAGTATATCCACTAGCTCCATTTACACTTAAAGCATAAGGGAAATTCTTTTCTGATCCTTCCCAATAGGTTGCAGAGAATCCTAAACGATCATTTAAGAAAGATAAGTCTAAACCAATCTCACCTTGAGTTACAACTGATCCCATGATGTTTGGATCCACTAATGTATTAGCTGCAGACATCAAGAAATTATTACCCCATTTGTTTTGTCCTAAGCTATAAGCTGAACCTGGGAAACGATAAGCTCCAAAAGTCTCATTGCTAGTTCCCAATGCTTTTGGAATTTCTCCCCATGAACCTCTCAATTTACCATAACTAATCCAAGGTAATTTTTTAGAAATTAAATCACCGAAGACAAATGATAAACCTGCTGATTTAGATAATACCGAATTGGTCGCTGCTGGTAAAGTAGAATACCAGTCATTTCTCAAGGTAATATCAGCAAATAAAATGTTTTTATAACCGAAAGTACCTTTTCCAATTAATGCACGATATTTTTCTGTGATACGATCATTACCAATTGTAGCAGGATCCACCGAGTTAGTTACTGTATACAAATCAGCTACACTTAAACCGTTGTTGGTGTTTGCTGAGTTACTTACGTAATTCCACTCAAAAAAGTCAGTACCAACGTTTGCATCGATCGTGAAATCTTTGATTTTCTTGGTATAGTTAGCAAACAATTCCATATTCGTACGATCTGAATAGGTTTGTCCTGTATAGTAGTAACCTTTTGCTTCAGGTGAGTTACCTGTAGTTTGCAAACCTGATTCGTTCAAGCGAGAGCTATAACGGTAATCAGCCATTCCATTGTTTTGTTGCTTTCTATAAGTAGCAGTGATTTTCAAATCATCATTTACTTTGTAAGTGAAAGCCACGTTACCGTATAAACGATTTCTTGAATTGGTTTGATTTACTAAATCGAACCAAGTATAGAAGTTATACCAATAGTTACCTGCATAGAAGTTTCTTGGATTACCTGCATCATAAGCATCTGGATTTGCGTGGTTCCAAGAAGCATAAATTCCTTCTGGAGTTCTCAAATCTTTCAATTCTTTTACAATGTTCATATCCAAATCTCTGTGGAACCATTGGTTAAATGCTCCAGAAGATTGGTTAGAATAACCATCATCAATTTCTCCTTTTTGAACTTGAGAAATGTAGTTGATATCCGCGCTAACTGAAAAATGATTATTCAATTTATAGGATGTCATTACGTTCAATGTATTTTTATTCAAAGAAGTATTCGCCAACAAACCATCAATTAACTGATTTCCATAAGTTAATTTGAATTTCAATTTATCCGTAGATGAATTAATTGTGAAACTATTATTTTTAGTCACACCAGTTTGATAGAAATCACGCGCGTTATTTGGTTGAGGTGTCAAAGATGCTGTTTGGAAAGAATATTTGCTTCCACCATACCAAGCATACCAAGGGATATATTCTTGTCCAACCATTCTTGGTCCCCAAGAAGCATCATCACTATAATCATGGTAATATTTACCATCTAATGCTTTCCAATCTTCAGGTTGACCTGCTTTCCATTTGTATTGCATCAAATCAGAAACAGCACCACCCGCATAAGAGTTTTGGTAATTAGGTAAAATGTAAGGTGTTTCAAATAGAATACCTGTATTTAATGTTACACCTATACCTGGTTGAGCAGTTGAACCATCTTTCAATGAAATGATGATGGCACCGTTTGCGCCTTGAGCACCAAACTGAGCAGCTGCAGCAGCACCTTGAAGCACTGTTACGTTTTCAATATCATCTAAGTTGATATCATCACCGTTTGGTAAAATAGTTCCGTTAACAACATATAATGCACCATTACCTAAACCAAATCCTGAAACCCCACGTAAACGGATTTCGGTAGAACGGCCTAAAGCTGCAGCAGATTGAGAACGTACCTGGATACCAGATACCTTACCTGCCAAAGCATTATTTAAGTTAGTTTGACGGATAACGTTCAAAGCTTTTTGGTCAACTACCTGGTCATTGTTAGTTGATGATCTAGCTGAACGCTTTGTTCCGTAAGCACCTGTAACAACAACTTCAGATAATTCTGAAGCATCTGATACAAGAACTACGTTAATTACACTTTGATTGCCAACTGCAACCGTTTGGGATTTGTGACCAACAAAGCTGAATTGCAATGAGGCACCGGTACCAACTGTAATCTTATAAGAACCATTGGCATCCGTAGATACACCACGTGAAGTTCCTTTAAGACTAACGTTTACGCCAGGAAGCGGCATACCATCCTCTGTGGAAGTTACCTTTCCGGTCACTTGCCTGTTTTGGGCTAATAACGAACTGAAAGCAGTCGCTACTAGTACCCATACTAGTAAGAGTTTTTTCATTTTTTTTAGTTTAATGAATGATATATTTAAGACACTTGTTCGCAAATTAAAAATAAATTTAGAAATGACAAAAAAAATAATGCAAATATTTGCATTATTCTATGTAATCATGTCATTAATTCAATGAATTTGCGTTAAAACCAACAAAATCTAAATTATGAAATTGTATTAATGCAGTATGGTATTCAAAATCAAGACGCCCAAAAGTCCGGCAAAGGATACAATTGTTTCCATGATGGACCACGATCGGATGGTTTCTTTGACGCTAATATTGAAATATTCTTTAAATAGCCAAAAGCCGGGATCATTCACATGAGAAAACATTAAACTCCCTGCACCGATGCTTAAAACCATTAAATTTGGATCGACCCCACTAACCTGAATGATGGGAAAAATCATGCCTGCAGCCGTTAAACCGGCAATTGTGGCAGAACCCACACAAATACGAATGATGCCTGCCGTCATCCAACCTAATACCAAAGGAGGAAAAGGTAATTCCAATAAATAACCTGCAATTTCCTTGCTTACGCCAGAAACCAACAAAATTTCTTTCAAAGCACCCGCACCGGCCGTAACTAACAATACCATCCCTACTTCTTTTACCGAACTAGTGTATACGTTCATGATATCTTCCATTTTTCTACCCATTCGTAAACCCAAGGTATAGGTAGCAAGAATGATTGCTACGAGCATCACAATCGAAGGATCCGCAATGAATTTTACGACGGGATTCCATGGTGAATCCTTGGCTATCAAAAATTCACACACAGTGGTAACAATTAATAAAAAAACAGGGAATAAAGCGGTAATAAAACTCATCGATTTACTGGGTAAATCTTCCACAGCTTTCTCTTCTGAACTAAAAACACCCAAAGGTCTAATGGGCATGTTTTTTAAGGTTTTAGAAAAAATGGGTCCGGCCAAGATAATCGCTGGAATTGCTACCAAAATTCCATAACTAAGCGTTGTTCCCATATTGGCTCCAAATTGACTAACCAATGCAGCTGGTGATGGATGTGGAGGTAAAAATCCATGCGCCACCGACAAAGAGGCCATCATGGGAATCCCTGTTACCAAGGGATGTAATTTATATTGATGAACCAATGCGAAAATCAATGGTATCATGAGCACAAATCCTACATTATAAAACAAAGGAATGCCGATGATAAAACCGGTCAGCATCAATCCCCATGACATATTCTTTTGTCCAAATACATTGATCAATGTTCGTGAAATTTGTTGCGCTGCACCGCTTTCTGCAACCAATTTTCCAAGCATGGCACCCAAAACGATGATCGTTACCAAAGAACCCAAGGTATCCCCTACTCCTTTTTGAACAGATTTAGCAAGATCACTCAAAGGGATTCCTAGCAACATCCCTGCTGTTAAACTGATGATCAAAAAAGCAATAAATGGATTTACTTTTAAATAGGTGATTAAGAAAACCAATAAAAGGATACAAAGAATAACAATGCTAATAGACATGGGATATTTAAATAGGTTCTTGTTACAAATAAACAAAAAAAAGAGAAAATAAATAGCATGTTGAAACACGAAGTAAATTAGTAATAAGGAATTTCGTACTTTTGCCGTCATTCTTTTTAAATAGTCTATGTACCCATATTTAGCGCCTCAACATATTAAGGCATTTATTCAAGCCGCTTTAATGGAAGATGTTGGACCCGGAGATTTCACTTCTCTTTCGACTGTCCCACTCAATAAAAAAGGGAAAGCGCAATTATGGGTAAAAGACCATGGGATTATTGCTGGTGTAGAAATGGCTTCCTATATTTTTCAAGAAGTGGATTCAGAAATGATTTGCCATACATTTATCCCGGATGGACAACGCGTCGAACCAGGCCAAATAGTTTTAGAAGTAGAAGGTAAAGCTCAATCGATATTAAAAGCTGAACGTTTGGTGCTTAATTGTATGCAGCGCATGTCTGGCATCGCCACCTATACAAGATCTTTGGTCAACTTATTAGAAGGAACAAAAGCCCAATTGTTGGATACAAGAAAAACCACTCCGAATTTCCGATTAGCAGAAAAGTGGGCGTGTAAAATTGGAGGCGCCAGTAATCATCGATATGCGCTCTTTGATATGATTTTAATCAAAGACAATCATGTTGATTTTGCAGGTGGAATTAAAAATGCGCTGAATCAAGCTCAAGCCTACAATCAAGAACATCAACTAGGTTTAGCGATTGAAATAGAAGTAAGGAACGAAAAAGAGTTGGACGAAGTTTTAGCTATCGGTGGTATTCAAAGAATTATGTTGGATAATTTTAGTCCCCTCCAATTAAGAGACGCCATCCGAAAAATAAATGGTCGATTTATTACGGAGGCCTCAGGTGGAATTAATGAAACGACACTCCGCGCATATGCCGAAACTGGGGTAGATTTTATTTCAGTGGGTGCCTTAACGCATCAAGTAAAAAGTATAGATTTAAGTCTTAAAGCCAAATACGAATGAATTTAGCAGAAGAAGCAAAGGAAGTAGGATATATTTCTCGCTCCACTCCCAAAGATCAAGCATTAATTGATGCGATTAAACAATTAAAAAAAGAGAAAAACGCCGTAATTCTAGCACATTATTATGTTGATGGCGATTTACAAGAATTGGCTGATTATGTGGGAGATAGTTTGGGACTTTCTCAGGCTGCCGAAACAACAGATGCTGATTTAATTATTTTTTGTGGCGTTCATTTCATGGGCGAAACGGCAAAAATCCTCAACCCATCCAAAAAAGTGGTTGTACCAGATTTCAATGCAGGATGTTCATTAGCCGATTCCGTTCCAACAGCTGAGTTTATCGCTTTAAAAGCAAAACATCCGAATGCCGTGGTAGTCAGTTACATCAATTGCTCCGCAGAAATTAAGGCATTAACGGATATCATTTGCACATCATCTAATGCCGTGCAAATTGTGGAATCCATACCTGCTGAAAAAGAAATCATTTTTGCCCCTGATGCTAATTTAGGAAGATATGTGGAGCACAAAACCGGCAGAAAAATGATTCTTTGGGAAGGTGCTTGCATGGTTCACATCGATATTTCATTGGAAAAACTAAATCAACTTCGATTGGATTATCCAGATGCATTGTTAATCGCTCATCCTGAATGCAAAGAAATCATTTTAAAAGAAGCCGATTATGTAGGATCAACAACTGCCCTATTGCATTTTGTTGAAAAATCGCCTAATACAACCTTCATTGTCGCCACAGAAGCGGGCATTTTACACAAAATGAAACAAGCTGTTCCCAACAAACACCTTATTCCTGCTCCTGCTAATGAACAAAACTCCTGCGCATGCAGTGAATGTCCATACATGAAAATGAATACTTTGGAAAAATTATACAATGCCTTGTTTTATGAATTACCCGAAATTGAAATTTCAGAAGAAATCAGAAAACCTGCTTATAAAGCTTTGAAGGCGATGTTGGAGGTAAGTAAATAGGTAATAATGCGAATTAAGGGTTAAAAACTAAAATTCAGGATCTTTTCCATTAATTGTGGTTAAATCAAATTCAATTACACATTTCCTGGCCAACAATGCAATTTTCTGTCTAATTCATTTTCTATGGCATTTCTTTTTTTTGAAAAAAAAGAAACAAAAAAACTTATTAGTCGCAAGTTAATCCAAGACGAATCAGCAAGCTGACCGATTTTCACTACGCTTTCGGCTATTTTCTTTGACCCTGACGCACATTTCCCATGCGCATTGTCAAAGCTCCGCCTACCGCTACGTTCAAATCTTTCGTCGGGATTAACCAAAAGTTCATTGATGAGCTTGAAAAAAAAAGAAATAGCGTTGGCTGAGCGGCGACGAAGCCAAAAGCGGTATTAGAGAAATGAAAATCAGATATTTTGACTCTTAATTCGCATTAATAGGTAATAGGTAATTTACATCTTTGAGACACTGTCTTATAGGCATTATTAGTTAATTGTGTTTATTATTAGGTATTAGTTTTTAGTAAAAGTTACCTATTACCTATTACCTATTACCTTTTACCTATTACCTTTTACCTATTACCTTTTACCTTTTACCTATTACCTATTACCTAAATTAATGTAACTCAAAAATTACCTCAATTTCCACAGGAATATTATCGGGTAATGTGCCCATGCCTACCGCACTCCTAGCTCCAATACCCAATTCTTCTCCCCAAATTTTAGCAAAAAGCTCACTACAACCATTGATGACATAAGGGTGACGACCAAAATCGCTGGTACAATTCACCATGCCCAATATTTTAACCACTCGTTTTACTCGATTTAAACTCCCCAATTGGGCTTTCAAGGTTGCAAGAATCGTTAAACCTACTTGTTGAGCGGCCATTTTACCTTCCTCCAAGCTCAAATCTTCCCCAACACGACCAATGATTAATTCGCCATTGAGTTGTACCGGACCGTGTCCTGAAACGTAGTATAAATTGCCTAATTGTAATCCCGGCTTATAAACACCTAGCGGTTTGGGTGCTGGTGGTAAAGCGAATCCTAAACTCGAAAATTGTTCTTCAGGTGTCATTTATTTGTGATTTAATTGATGAATAATTTCGGAAATTAATCCTGTCCAACCTGTTTGATGATTGGCACCTAAACCTTTTCCCGTATCGCCATCGAAATATTCGAAAAACAAATTAGAACCATGAAAATCGGGATCCTTTTGCATTTTTTCATACTCCCCGTACATCGGAATTTTTCCATCTTTATCAGGTAAAAACATATCTAATAATCGTTTAGAAACCCCTTCTGCTGCTGTTTTGATGTTCACCATACTTCCAGAATTTGTTGGATATTCGACCTCATAATCTGAGCCATAATAATCTGAGAATTTCCTTAATGAATCGATTAGCAAGTAATTCATAGGAAACCAAATCGGACCTCTCCAATTGGAATTCCCTCCAAACATCTCTCCTGTTGATTCCGCTGGTGTGTAATCCACTTGAACCGTCCCACCATCAAAAGAGAACTGATAGGGATGTTCTTTATGGAATTTCGACATCGAACGTATACCGTAATCCGATAAAAATTCAGATTCATCAAACATTCGTTTCATGATCATCTTCATCCGATGGCCCCGAAGTATCGACAATAATCTGCTTTCACCTTTTCCGGGTTCGTACCAACGTGAAATAAGATTGGCCAAATCAGGACGATTGTTCAATACCCATTCTACCCTGCGTTTAAACTGAGGAAGTTTATCCAATAAATCATGGGTGATAACCTCCACTGCAAACAAAGGAATTAATCCGACCATGGAACGAACCTTCAATAACATGGCACTTCCATCCTGTTTGTGCAACATGTCATAATAAAATTGGTCGTCTTCATCCCATAGGTTTAATTTTTCACCCCCAATGGACTGCATTGCCCCAGCTATGTGCAAGAAATGTTCAAAAAATTTGGACGCCATATCCTGATAAACCGGCTTTTCCAAGGATATTTCACAGGCAATGCGAAGCATATTTAAACTATACATGGCCATCCAACCAGTTCCATCGGCTTGTTCCAAGTGTCCGCCGGTTGGCAAAGTAGCAGACCGATCAAACACCCCAATATTGTCCATTCCCAAAAATCCACCACCAAAAATATTGTTTCCGCCTTCGTCTTTTAAATTGACCCACCAGGTAAAATTCAACAATAATTTATGGAAGATGCGCTCTAAAAAAGTAACATCCCCAACGCCATTCATTTGCTTGTCAATTTCATAAACCTTCCAAGTTGCCCAAGCATGTACTGGCGGATTTACATCTGAAAATGACCACTCATAGGCTGGAATTTGGCCATTGGGATGCATGTAATACTCGCGAAGAATAACCGCTAATTGCCTTTTGGCGAAATCAGGATCCAATCTGGCCAATGGAATCGTATGAAATGCCAAATCCCAAGCAGCAAACCAAGGATATTCCCATTTATCGGGCATGGAAAGAATATTGGCAGCGTACATGTGTCGCCAAGTACTATTTCTACCATTTTTCCGACTCCCGTGAGGTTTAGGCATGGATGGATCCCCTTTGATCCATTCAAAAACATTGTAATAATACCATTGCTTTGTCCAAAGCATTCCCGCATAGGATTCCCTTTGAATTTTTCGCAGGGATTCTTCCTTCACTTCCCCATGCAAATCATGGTAAAAATCATTGGCCTCCTGAATTCGTAAATCAAAGATTTGATCAAAATCTTCAAAAGGTGTACGCAAAGTTTGTGATGAAAAACGTAATCGGTATTCTTTTTTACCACCCGCCGGGATTTTATCGGTGTATTTGACAGACGCTTTGGTACCAATGTGATTGGGATTAACCGCATTTTTTCTCTTATTAACTACATAATCATTGATCCCATCTTTGGTAAAATGACTGTGATTAGGTGCACCATACAATCGTTCATTGTTGGTTTCATTGTCGCAGAATAAAAATTCATCTGCTTGTTCTGCATATAATTTAAATCGACCAACCACTCGGTGATCCACTTCGATAAATGAATGGCCAACACCCGTTAAAATTGGCTTGTACTGGTAATTTTCATAACCCCAACACCAGGTATTACGATACCAAATAGTAGGTAAAACAGTGATGGGTGCCGCAACTTTGGATTTATTTTCAACTGTTACTTTGATCAAAATATCTTGTTCATCCGCTTTGGCATATTCCATGGTGATGTTGAAATATTCATCCTTATCAAAAATTCCGGTATCCATCAACTCATACTCGGGCTCTAAACGGCTTCTTTTTTGACTTTCATCAATCAATTTCTGATAAGGAAAAGTTTGATGAGGATATTTATAGAGCATTTTTTGGTAAGAGTGTGTCGGCGTAGAATCTTGGTAATAATACAATTCCTTCACATCTTCTCCATGGTTTGATTCTGCGGGAGTTAATCCAAAAAAACGTTCCTTTAAAATATGATCACGGTGATTCCAAAAAGCAAAAGCGAAACACACGTGTTGTTTATTATCTGAAATACCACCAATCCCCTCTTCACCCCAACGATAGGCCTTCGAACGAGCCATATCATGCGTAACAGAACCCCAGGCATAACCACTTTCTGAATAATCCTCTCGAACAGTACCCCATTGACGCTCAGTCAAATACGGCCCCCATTTTTTCCAACCTTTATTGTCATTTCTAGTTTTTAATCGCGCACGCTCAGCTCCAATTTCCGACATATATCTATTTTCTAACTTTGAATTCAATTTGTAACCTCAAATATATTGAATTCAAACAAAACTAATAATAGTAAGTTGTCAAAATTGCTCTAAACCTTCCTTTTTTCGGAAATGATATTATTTTAACTCCAATGAGTACAATTTTATTGAAATTTATCTGTGGCACTTAGCACAATTCTTTAAATTGCGACTTCTAAACAAACTATTCATGAAAAAAATTATTGTATTCTTTTTTGCAGTCAGTTGCCTAATTGCTTGTACAAGCAACAACCAAACAAATGAAAATTTATCCAAACTGGTAGCTAATTATTACGAAGATCAGCTTCGATTAAATCCGATTTCAGCTACTTCCAATGGAGATAATCGCTTCAATGACCAATTAACCATTGATTTTACGGATTCCCACCGAGCGAAAATAAAGGAACTTTTGGACAAATATTCCAAGGATTTATCGTCCATTGATAGAGCTACTTTAACACCAAATGATCAAATCACCTTTGACATTTTCCAAAGGGAATTAACGCTTGGGTTAGAAGGACTAACTTTTCAAGACAATTTAACTCCGCTTAATCAATTTTATGGCTTTCATCTCACTTTTGCTCAATTAGGTAGTGGCTCGGTCATTCAACCCTTTGCAACGGTAAAAGACTACGATAATTGGTTAAAAAGAATGAATCTTGGAGCCAATTACCTGGACAGTTGCGAAGTATATTTCAAAAAAGGATTGTCAAAAAATTATGTTTTACCCAAATCATTGGTATTAAAAATAATTCCTCAACTTCAATCATTTGAGGTAAAAAACATAGAGGAAAGTACTTTTTATGGTCCAATCAAACAATTCCCAAAAACCTTTTCCGAAAAAGAAAAAGCACGTTTGACGGCGGAATACCGACAATTAATTGAATCAAAAGTATTACCATCGTATAAAAAATTAGCGGTATTTATGCAAAATGAATATTTACCGAAAGCTCGTTTATCATCTGGAATTGGTGCCACAGAGAATGGAGCAAATTATTATCAATATTTAATTAAGGTATTGACGACAACCCAAGAACCGGCCGATAAAATTTATCAAACTGGACTAGCCGAGGTAAAACGAATTCGCACTGAAATGGAAAACACCAAAAATAAAGTTGGTTTCAAAGGCGACTTAAAAGCCTTCTTTGAATTCATGCGAACTGACCCGCAATTCACTCCTTTTCATAGTCCAAAAGAGGTTTTAGATGCCTTCCATGCCATTCACAAAAAAATGGAACCTAAATTAAAACGAATGTTTGGAAGAGTACCTAAAACTCCTTTTGAAATAAGACAAACGGAAGCATTTAGAGCTGCAAGTGCTAGTGCAGAATATTTTCA
This sequence comes from Aquirufa sp. ROCK2-A2, assembly GCF_054558485.1. Lineage (NCBI taxonomy): Bacteria > Pseudomonadati > Bacteroidota > Cytophagia > Cytophagales > Flectobacillaceae > Aquirufa > Aquirufa sp. ROCK2-A2. The sequence continues at coordinate 511,074 of NZ_JBPXKA010000001.1, read as the reverse complement.
AGGAACTTTAGAAGGTGGACGTCCAGGAATTTTTTATGTTCCTATCTTAGATGCTAGCAAATTTAATACCACAAGTGGCATGGAAAGTTTATTCTTGCACGAAGCTATTCCTGGGCATCATTATCAAATCAGTTTGCAACAAGAAAACAAAGATTTACCCCAATTGCGTCGTTTCGGAGGAAATTCAGCCTATGCCGAAGGTTGGGCACTTTATACGGAAAGCTTAGGTAAAGAATTAGGTTTATATACTGACCCATATCAATATATGGGAGCCTTGGGAGATGAAATACACCGTGCGATTCGTTTAGTGGTGGATGCAGGAATACATTCTAAAAACATGTCGCGGGAGGAAGCCATTCAATATATGATGGAAAATGAGCCTATCAGCGAACAAGGCGCCATAGCAGAAATCGAGAGATACATGGCAATCCCAGCGCAAGCTTTGAGCTATAAAATTGGGGCTTTGAAAATACGAGAAATTCGGGAACGACTTTCCAAAGAAATGGGAAGTAAATTTACCATTTCAAATTTCCATGATGAACTACTGAAAGACGGCAACATGCCTTTGGATGTATTGGAGTCAAAAATGAACCTTTGGTCCAAAAAATAAGCAACATGAAGTTAGCAACTTCCATTATTATTCCTGAATCGTTGAAGAAAATCAGCGTATCCAATCGCATTTTGTGCCTCGGCTCTTGTTTTTCTGAAAACATGGGCAATCTACTTGAAAGATTGCCCATGACCATTCTTAACCAACCATTGGGAACTTTATTTCATCCCTTTTCCATTCAAAGAAGTTTAACTCCACTTGAATTAAAGGGAGATGAATGTGTTTCACAAGATGATTTTTTTGTTCATCCTGATTTCCATTCACAATTCACTTCTCCATCTAAAGTGGATTTGATAAAGCGCTTAGAACAAGTCAAAACGGAATCCATTGAATTTTGCCAAAAGACCGATTGGCTACTGATTACTTGGGGAACTGCGTTTTATTACTATGACAAAACATTAGGGAGGCCCATCGCCAACTGCCATAAACAACGTAATACACAATTTGAAAAACGATTAAGTACGGTTGAAGAATTAACAAACCAAACATTTGAATTTTTTGAAGGATTACAAAAAAAGAATCCCCAACTAAAAATTATTCTAACTATTTCGCCAGTTAGACATACAAAAGACGGATTGCAGGAAAATTCAATTTCTAAATCGACATTAAGAGTAGCTGCGGCAGAAATTTGCCAGAAATTGGATTTTGTACATTATTTCCCGTCCTATGAAATCATGATGGATGAATTGAGGGATTATCGGTTTTATGCCGCGGATTTAATTCATCCCAATGAAGTGGCAATCAATTACATATGGGATTTATTTAAAAGGTGTTTCTTTGATTTGGATTTAATCGAATTGGAGAAAAAATGGACCAATTATTTAGTAAGTATTCATCACCGGGTTCAAAAAGAAAAACAATCCATTCACAATGAATTATTGATGAAAATGATAGACGAAATCAAGACAAATTATTCACATTTACCGATTCACAAAATGGAAGAACTGATTAATTCTCGAATTTTAACGATTAGTTAAGAGAGATGAAAAAAGAATTTCAAAATACCGTATATTTGAAGTTTGAAAGGAAAATTTGAAAATGGGAGAATTAAGCGTAAGTAAAGAAATCATTCTTGGAGCATTGAGCACCGTGCAAGAACCCGATCTGAAAAAAGATTTGGTCACATTAGGAATGATCAAAGATATCGAGTTAGGAATTGGCGAAGTTCGTTTTACCGTTGTTTTAACCACACCGGCATGTCCTTTGAAGGAAAAAATTCGTCAAGATTGTGAAAATGCAATCAAAAACCTGGTTCATCCAGATTTGAAAATTGTCATCAACATGACGGCTGAAGTGACTAGTTTACAACAAAGCGATCCATTGATACCAGGTGTAAAAAACGTTATTGCGGTTGCTTCTGGCAAAGGTGGCGTAGGCAAATCAACAGTTACAGCCAATTTGGCCATGGCATTGAAAAATGCAGGTGCCAAAGTGGGAATTTTAGATGCCGATATTTCTGGGCCATCCATTCCTGTGATGTTTGGGGCTGAAGATATGCAACCGATGGTTCAGGAAGTGAATGGTAAAAATAGAATTCAACCTATTTTACAATATGGGATTAAAATGATTTCCATGGGGTTTTTGGCTCCTACCGAAAGTCCAGTGCCATGGAGAGGTCCCATGATGACGCAGGCTTTGCGACAATTTTTTGGAGATACGAATTGGGATGAATTAGATTATTTATTAATTGATTTACCTCCAGGAACTTCCGATATACACTTAACTTTGGTTCAATTAATTAAATTGACGGGCGCGGTTATTGTAACGACGCCTCAAAAAGTAGCTCTTTCAGACGCAACCAAAGGTTTGCAGTTTTTCAAACAAGCAGGCATCAATGTTCCAATTTTAGGATTGGTTGAAAATATGTCCTATTTTACTCCTGAAGAATTACCAGAAAACAAGTATTATTTATTTGGCAAAGACGGTGGAAAAGCTTTGGCCGAGAAATACCAAGTTCCATTTTTAGGAGAAGTTCCGTTGGTACAAGCCATTAGAGAGGCTGGTGATGCAGGGAAACCTATTGCTGCTGCTGAAAGTCCAAGTGCCACTGCATTTCAAATTATTGCAGAGAATTTAGCACAACAAATTGCCATTACCAACTCAAAAACACCTAACATATAAAAGGTCAACTATGGAAAATCACCCTTTATATACAAAAATCCAATCGGCTTTAGATAGCATAAGACCCTATTTAATTGCGGATGGCGGGAATGTAGAGATTGTCGAAATTACCCAAGAAAATATCCTACGCTTAAACTTATTAGGTGCTTGTAAATCTTGCAATATGTCAGCCATGACATTTAAAGCGGGCGTAGAAGAGGCCATCCGAAGAGAAGTCCCTGAAGTTTCGGCCGTTGAAGATGTAAGTGAAAGATTTTAAATTACCATTATTATGCGAATAGGAATATTATTTGGTGGCCCAGCTAGAGAAAGAGAAATTAGCTTTGCAGGCGGAAAAACAGCCATGGCGCACCTGAATAAAGCATTATTTCAGCCAGTTCCCGTTTTTGTGGATGGGTCAGGTAATTTTATTTTAATCAAAGAAGAATTACTTTTCCAAGAATCTATTCGCGACTTCTATCCACCTAAATCGTATCAAAAAGCACCATTTTCGGTATATATAGAATCTCTATCCCATTTATCCGCGGAAGAACATTCGAACATCATTCAGTCCATTGGACAAAGAATTTCACCTGAGGAATTTTCTAAACATTTCGACTTTGCCTTTATTGCAATGCATGGCCCCGGTTGTGAAGATGGCAGTATTCAAGGTTTATTGGAATGGTATGGCATACCTTATTCTGGTCCAGGATTATTAGGTTCTGCGATTGGGATCGATAAAGCCAAGCAAAATGAATGGCTAAAAAAGAGTGTTGGTTTAGAAAAGAAATTTTTCGTCTTGCAAAGAGACGATTATGAAAAATATGGCCGAGAAACATTATTTGAACAAGTAAAAAAAGAAATTGGTATTCCATTTGTTGCCAAAGCACCGCACCAAGGTTCGTCCATTGGTTTAGCTTTTGTTAAAAAAGACTCCTTAGAGGATTTTGATCAAGCGATGAAAAAATGTCTTTTTTGCCAAGAGATTTACCGAGAACAATGGTTACAATATACACCAGAAGATAAAGAGATTCTCTTGCAAAAAATGGTCAATTTAGATGAAGGAATCGGTTTTCCGGTTGTTTTCCAACATCAGATTTATGACCATCCAGCAGATTTGTTGATTGAGTTAGAATCATATTTCAGCCATACCGTTACCAAAGCTAGTATTCAGTCAGTGCATTCAGAAGACGCCATTTTATTAGAATCGTTTGTTAATGGAAATGAATTTAGTTGTGGAGTCATACAAACTCCTAAAGGCAAAACAGTAGCCTTACCTCCTACCGAAATTGTAATTGATGAAAGTGTTGAAGTGTTTGATTTTAATGCCAAATACAAATCGAAAGCAACGCGCAAAAGAATCCCCATGGAGGCAAGCCTTCCGCATTTACACGACATCCAAGCACAAGTCAAACAAGCATTTGAGGATTTAGGGTTTGGGGTTTGTACGCGAATTGATGGTTTTTTAACTTCTGAAGGTCAGGTCGTATTACATGACCCGAACACTATTCCAGGTATGTCGCCAAGTTCCTTAATTTTCAAACAAATGGCGGAAATTGGCTTAAATGTTACGGATTCGCTAACTTATTTTATCCGTCAATCCATTCGTGAACGACTAAGAACAGGTAAAAATTATCATACCTTTAGAGGCATGTTAGAAGCTTTGGATACTTCCATTCAAAAAACGCTGAAGATCAAATCGGAAAGCGAAAAAATTATGATCGAAATCAGTGGTGACAACGCTGATGCTTTGGAATTAAGCTTCCAAAAAGCAAAAATGCAAGTCAATGAATTAGCCGCCAAAGGAATTCAACAAGTTGAAATAATCACCCCAATGGAAATGGAAGAAGGTGAAATGGCCTTTGAATTAAATACCGCTCAAATTTCCAAAGATTCCGCTAAAGAAATGATGGAAGCCATCAAAAAAGGGGTTCATCCATTGATCGCTAATACCCGTCAAAATGCCGAAGCAATCACTAAATTTTACACCAATACAATTATTTAACATGGAAATCAATCCTCTGCAATACCCGATTGGTCGTTTTTCTGCACCAGAAGTCATCACTCCTGCCATTCGTGAAGAATGGATCGCTACTTTAAAAGAATTTCCAGCGAAGTTAGAAGCCCTTGCATCTCAATTGAATGAAAACCAGCTTGAAACTACGTACCGAGAAGGAAGTTGGACAGGCAGACAAGTGATTCATCATTTATTCGATAGCCATATACACTGCTACGTTCGTATCAAAGCAGCTTTGACAGAAGGAGAAAATCCAACCATCAAAGATTATGATGAAAATGCTTATGCCCTTTTGGCAGATGGCTCTTCTGCGCCTATTGAACTTTCCATCATGGGCTTGAAAGCATTGCATGCCCGCTGGGTCTATTTGTTGAATTCTTTAGAGGAAGCAGATTGGAGCAAAACATATTTACATCCGACAAGAGGTATTACCTATCCATTGGATCGTGTGATTGGCATTTATGCATGGCATTCAATGCATCATTTAGCTCATTTAGAAATTATCCGCGCCAAATAAATTTATTAACCTATTGATTTGACTTTATTGGGCTATTTTATATTTTTCTAAACACTAATAAATAAATGAAAAATATCAAAAATTCCAAAATAGAAACAGAACGGTAGTTGTATAATGCCGAAGACATTTTACTACCAAGGCAAGCCAATGGTTCAATTTATGAAGATATTAAATAACGCTTATGATATCCTTCACCTTTATGGATATTAAGATGGAATCAACAATAAGGTCGTTATGGACGAAGGGATACAAATAGATGAAAAGATTTTAGCAAAATTTTAGCAAATATAAGAAGCAGCTCTCCACAGAAAATAGTTGGCAAATAATTCTCCTATCATTTGTAATAAATATTTGCCATTCATCATTAAGTACTATGCATTACAAGGTACTTGCGATAATTTTGTTACTTGGCATGCAACCATTGGGAATGGGATGCATCTTAAAAGCTCTAATTATTTCTTTTTATAATCAATCCGCCTAATGAAATTTTACTTAAGTTTAGTTCTAACAATCATCGTTATTTTTTCATCTCAAGCTCAAAATAGCCTTCAATTTACCACAAAAGACAGCCAGAATCAAGCCATTCCATTTGCCAGTATTTTGTTGAAAAAACAAAGTGACTCGAGTGTTGTAAAAGGATACATAAGTGATGAAAATGGAATTTTCTTAGCAAGCAACGTACCTAATGGACTTTTTACCATAAGAATTCAAGCCAGTGGATTTACAGCCAAAGAAATTAAATCTGTCGAAATGAATTCTACCAGCAAGCTTGATTTAGGAGATATTATTTTACCCAATTCCACCACCCTTTTACAAGAAGTAAAAGTAAGTGCCGCCAAGCCCTACATTGAACGAAAATTAGATAAAACCATCGTGAATGTAGAAAATTCAGCCATGGCTGCTGGGAACACTACTTATGAATTACTTGAAAGATCACCTGGGATTCTCATTGATAAAGATGGAAATATTAGTATCAAAGGAAAAGCGGGTGCCAAAGTGATGATTGATGGAAAAATATCGTATTTGACGGGTTCGGATTTATCGAATTTCTTACGCAATCTGCCCGCAGACCAAATTAGTCAATTAGAAATCATGTCGAATCCTTCTTCTAGATATGACGCGGCAGGAACTGGTGGATTAGTAAATATCAAATTGAAAAAAAATGCCAATATTGGCATGAATGGATCTGCGAATGTAACTTATGCACAAGGATTTTATGCCAGAGAGGCTTTGGGATTAAATCTAAATTACCGTAAAAATGGCTGGAACGTCTTTGGAAATGCCACGGCTGGATTAAGACCCATGATGGAAAAGAATTATCTTTTGAGAAAATTTACTACTCAAAAGGAACAATTTGAACAAAATTTTAGCTATCCAAATAAAAATCAAAATACCCAAATTAAAACGGGAGTGGATTGGTACTATTCTCCAAAAACAACTATTGGTATCCTATTTTCTGGGGCATATAACAGCGATAAATTAACGAATGGTTTAAACGAGACCGTTCAATCAAATGATGTAGGAAAAGTCCTAACTCGAACGAACACCTACAATTCGTATTCCATGCCAAATGACAATTTCGCAGCGAATTTCAACTTTAAACACAATTTCGATACCACAGGAAGGGAAATAACAGTTGATTTGGATTACGCTCAATTTAATTACGATAATCAAAACGATTATATAGCCTCCTATCTAAAAGGAGATTTTACCAAAATTACCCCTGATACCATTATTCGAGTTAATTCCATTTCACATATTGATCAATATTCATTAAAGACGGATTACATTGTTCCCAATTTCTGGAAATCGAAATGGGGAATGGGAATCAAATCATCTTATGTCAAAACGGATAACGATTTACAATTCAGGGGAAAAAATGAAAAGCAAGTGGATTATCTTTTTTTAGCAGCACAGGCTAATCGGTTTATATATACCGAGCAAATTCATGCGGGATATTTAAATACAGAACGAAAAATTGGCAAATTTAGTTACCAAATTGGTCTTCGAGGCGAATTAACGCTTGCGGATGGTACATCAAAGGCCTATACCCAAGCTCCAGATTCATCTTTTCATCGAAATTATTTTCAACTATTCCCAAGTACCTTTCTCCAATATGATTTATCCCAAAATCATACCTTGGGACTCACCTATTCAAGAAGAATTGATAGACCTGGATATTCGGATTTAAATCCCTTTATATTTTACATCGATAATTATACCTACAATGTTGGAAATCCGATGTTAATGCCACAATTAACGAATTCGGTGGAATTGAGTCATACCTATCAAGGAGGAATTTCCTCCACATTGGGCTATAGTATGACGGATCAAGTTATCACACAATTGTTAAAGCAAGATGCTGAAACGAGAAGGACTTACCAAACAACGGCTAATTTGGCTAAAAGAGAAACGTATAGTATTGGTTTAAGTCTTCCAATACCCCTCAAAAATTGGTGGTCAACCAATACCGACATATACATCAATCGTACTGAATTAACCGGCAATATTGACACAAAACCTATCAAAACAGGTAAAAACATGTTCTATTTCTCAAGTAATCATACCTTTACACTACCGAAGGATTTTAAATTAGAAATTGGAGGAAATTACTTTTCGGGTGGACTAGAAAGTGCGTTTATGTTTGGTCCGGGTGGGTCCCTAAATCTAGGAATCCAGAAAACCATCTTAAATAAACGAGGAACCATCCGAATAAATGCTCAAGACGTACTTTATACCAGTAATCCAGAGGTAACAATTAAATATGCTGACCTTGATGTTATCGTTCGTCCAAAAAATGATACTCGAGTATTCCGATTCAATTTTGCTTATCGATTTGGGAATACTTTAATCAAAGGTGAAAGACAAAGAAGTACTGGTTTGGAGGATGAAAAGAGTCGGGTTAAAAAATAGGAAGAATTGGAATTAGGTAATAGGTAAAAGGTAATATTTAATAATGCGAATTAAGAGTTAACATATTCATTCCTATCTCAACAATCGATATCGCATTGCACCTTATTGGTTAATTTATTTTCCATGGCATTTCTTTTTTTTAGAAAAAAAGAAACAAAAAAACTTAAAATTTGCCAGCTAATCCAAGACGAATCCGCAAGCGGCACGATTTTCACTACACTTTCGGCTATTTTCTTTGACCCTGACGCACATACCCCAGGCGCATTGTCAAAGCTCCGCCTACCGCTACGTTCAAATCTTTCGTCGGATTAACCGTACATCTCGAGATTGTTTAATTTCTGAAAAAAGTTTTCGTGATTATTAACGATGGCTGATGAGATCGAATTCAAAAGCAGAAAAGTACTATTACATCATTTTATCAAACAACTATACTTTTAAAGCATTAAATTGCAGGGGGTAAGGGGCCCCATTACCCCATAAAAAATGGAAACTATAATTACTAAATGAAAACTTATATTTTTCATCTATTAACTTATTTTTGACAACAATTTTCAGCTAGATGAATGATAAAATCTTTGAGAAGCGTTAACAAATGGAAAAATACAGAAAAAATTTGCCCTCCGTATTACATATAATTTCATCTAGTAAAATTATTGATTCGTTTTTATCACAGGTGTAAAAAGGTTTTATCACAAGACGAACGGTCATGAGGCAAAAAACGACAAGAAAAGAAATTTTATTAATGTCTAAATTTACCCTTCATGCATAAAAAAAGAGCCCTAAGGCTCTTTTCAAATTTCAACTGGGGAATGGTTATCTTGGACCGCCGAAACCACCTCCTCCGCCGCCACCCATACGACCACCACCCATTCCAGGCATCATCATTGGTTGTGCAGCTGGTGCCGGTGAAGCATCTCCGCCATCTTTGGTATCGTCATTTGATACTGATTTTTTCTTCTTCGTTGGACCAAAACTCATTTTACCAATACGATAAGAGAAATTAATTTTAAAGTTCATGTTTCGCATGGTATTTTCGGACAATTGATACAATGTCGCTGTTTTCGTCTCATTACGCATAACAAATCCACCAGGCGTTAAGAAGTTCTCTGCACCAAAACCAACACTTCCCTTTTTGTTCTTAAAGTCCTTCTTAAAACTTAAACTATACATACCAAATCCTCCTTGAGAACCTTGTAATTGAACTTGATTCACGCGATAAAAAGAAAATACCTGTGCACCCCAGCCGTTTCCAATGTTGTAATTACCGAAAATTCTAAAGTTCGACTGTAAACCTTCATTTTTGGCACTCATCAATGGATCTGGGTTATTGTTATTTAACACCATGTAAGACAAATCACCGCCTCCTCCTAACATCAATTTATTGGATAAATTCATATTTAAGTTGATGTTCAATCCATAAGCATCTTCATTTCCAATATTCATAGAAGTTGTTTTAATCACATCACCCACAACTTGGCGAATTCGGCTAATGGCTCCCGTCGTATTTCTCACAAAAAAGGATGAAGAAATATAGGTTTGCTTCACAAATTTGCTGTATGAAATTTCATAATTATTGGTATACTCGGGTGCTAAGTTGGGATTACCCACAGAAATATTCAATGGATTCGTTGCATTCACGTTTGGATTTAAATTTTCAATCCCTGGACGTTGAATACGGCGATTGTAACTAAATCTCCATGTACCTGATTTGAAAGACTTGGAGAAATTGACACTTGGTACAAATACTCCATAAGACGGAATAACCGTGTTTTGATTAGATTCCTTATTTTTAAAATCTGCGGTAATGTCTGCATGCTCGTAACGACCACCTAATTTAACACTCCATTTACTTTTTGTACTCAAGGTATAAGAACCGTATGTTCCCCAAATATTTTGATTATAATCGAACACATTACTTGGCAAACTAGCTATATTGACCTTTTGATAAATACCATCTGAACCTGCTTGAAAAGATTGATAATCAGACGTAACATCTCTTGCTATAATTTTGGCACCAAATTCAATCATCGACATTTTATTGATGGGTGTTTGGTAATCCATTTGAAAAGTTGCCTCCTGATTATAAGAAAGGTTTTCATTTTTCAAAGAGTTAATGATTTCACTCATCGTTGATTTAGGATTCATTACCTGATTGTAAAAGTCGTTGGTTCTATTATTCCGACTATACATCGACAAAATGGAAAATTCTTTTTGAGCCTTTTCAAAGGTTCTTGTATAATCCACGTTGATATCTACGTTGGCTGATTGATCCATAGAATTGGTATTTCTTAAACTGGTCAATACATTATTTCTAATTTGACTCAATCCATCTTGCCAGTTGTTACCATTTCTTAATCCAAAACGAACATTGGAAGTGATGGAATTGCGTTTGTTGATGTCCCAATCAAATCCTAATTGGTAATTTCCAAATAAACCTTGACGTCTTGATTCAGCGGATTGTACATTGACGGTTTCAACTCCATTCGAAATGGTTTTTTGTGTACTTTCAAATTTACCATTCACATTGTATTCTATTCTTCCAAAACCTCCCAAAGATAATCCCCACGTTTTGTTTCTGAAGTTACCATTTAAAGATAAGTTAGAACCTCTAGCTCCTACACTTGAATCAAATGATAAGGTTAAACCTTGTAAGGTGTTTTTCTTGGTTACAATGTTAATGATACCCGCAGAACCTTCGGCATCGTATTTAGCTGAAGGAGAAGTGATCACCTCCACCGATTTGATCATATCAGCCGGAATTTGTTTCAAAGCATCTGTGATGCTTGAAGCCATAATGGTAGATGGCTTATTGTTAATTAAAACTTTTACATTGGAACTACCTCTCAAAGAAGGATTTCCGTCCAAATCAACAGATAACATAGGAACTTTTTTCAACACATCCGTTGCATCTCCACCTCTATTGGTTTGATCTTTTTCAGCGTTGTATACCGTTCTATCCACACGTTCTTCGATTAATGCTCTTTGTCCTTCAACAGTAACTTCTTGAAGCATTTTAGTACTTGCTTGCATTTTAATTACCCCTAAATCATGATCATCATTTTTAGAAGCTATTTCTACAAAGATTGTTTTGCTTTCGTATCCAATGAATGAAATCACCAATTTATAGGACCCGATGGCTACTTTATTGATGACAAATTTACCAACCTGATCAGCCTGAGCTCCATCCACAGGACGGTTAGTGGACTTATTGATCAAAGCAACGGAAGCAAAATCGACAGGTTTATTGTCCAAGGAATCCAATAAATAACCCACGATCTTTGCCGATCCTTTGGGTGCAGCTTGGGCTGTTCCTGGAATAACCGCCTCTTTTTTAGGTGCAGCACCAAATCCACCAGGAATTTGAGCAAAAATGGAAAAATTGATACTTAGGACGGATAATAATAGAAATATTTTTTTCATGTTTTCTTATTAGGTAATTTTAAAGCAATGAACTCTGTTGATGCGAATTTAAAACCGAGCACAAAATTCAAGCATAACTATATATAATTTCATTTTTTGCGACCAAAACCTCTATTTTGTAGTTCAACACAAGACAAATTTTCAGCAATTGATATGATTTCATTAAAAACTCCTCGTTTAGAACTTATTCCTCTAGACCATTCAATGCTCCAAATTTGGAAAAAATACGGTCGAGAAGAGTTAGAAAATTTTCTCCAATTAAAACCTAACCATTGGATGTTAGAAAAGTTTTATGAAGTCGAAACCTTGGAAGCATTAAGTAATTTTTGGATTCCGATGACACATAAATTCCCTTTGGATTTTTTCTGGTACACAAATTGGGAAATAATACTAACTGAAAAATCCTGCTCTGTAGGGGGAATTGGTCTTTCAGGCTTACCCAATGATGAAGGGAAAACAGAAATCGGGTATTGCATTGATCAAAAATTCCGGAAATTAAACATCGCAACGGAGGCTGTGGAGCATTTAATTGCTTGGGCATCACAAGATAAAGACCTCATAGGCATTTCGGCCGAAACCCCCGTGGAAAATATAGGGTCCCAAAAAGTTTTAATAAAAAACGGCTTTGAGAAAATGGGTGAAAAAGAAATTTTTGTCAATGAAACAATTCCCTTGATTTGTTGGGAGAAAAAATTGAGGGATTAGGTATATATAATAATGGGAATTAATAGGTATCAGAGCCTTGTTCTAGGGTAGTTTTGGGAATGAAAATATGACCGAATAACTAATATCTAAAACCAAAAAACTTGTACCTACTAACTATTACCTCACAAAACTATTTCCCTAAAAACCTTAACATTCCTAAGACTTTTGGTAATTTTGCTAAATTATCAAATAAACAAGCCTAAGGGCTAACACATTTATGTACAATTTTACCTCAGTAAAAGATGCTTACAACTTGGAAAACCTTGTAAAGGAAGCACTTTTGATGAAAAAATCTCCTAATTCAGACCGTCACATGGGTAAACACAAAACCATGGGATTACTCTTTTTCAATTCAAGCCTTCGTACGCGCTTATCCACTCAAAAAGCGGCTCAAAATCTAGGCATGGATGTTATGGTCATGAATGTCGGAGCTGATTCTTGGCAATTGGAAATGAATGAAGGGGTCATCATGAACGGTGATAAAGCAGAACATATCAGTGAGGCAGCCGCTGTCATAGGCAAATATTGTGATATTGTAGGGGTAAGAAGCTTTCCTGGCCTTCAAAACAGAGAGGAAGATTATTCGGAAAAGGTATTGAATCAATTTATTAAATATACGGGCCGCCCGATTGTTAGTTTAGAATCTGCAACACGACATCCTTTACAATCCTTAACGGATTTAATTACCATAGAAGAATATAAAAAAGTTGACAAACCTAAAGTTGTTTTAACTTGGGCGCCCCACGTAAAAGCATTGCCTCAATGTGTTCCCAATTCTTTTGCAGAATGGATGAATATGGCGAATGTTGACTTTACCATTGCACACCCGAAAGGGTATGAATTGGCACCTGAATTCTCTGGTAAAGCGAAGATTTGTTACGACCCGAAGGATGCATTTGAAGGAGCTGATTTTATCTATGCTAAAAACTGGTCTTCCTATGAAGACTATGGAAAAATATTGAATTCAGATCCAGCTTGGATGGTTACCATGGAAAAAATGAATTTAACCAATAATGCTAAATTTATGCATTGCTTACCGGTTAGAAGAAATGTTGTTGTAGAAGATGCCGTATTGGATTCAGAACATTCTATTGTGGTACAACAAGCCGGAAATAGAGTCTGGGCTGCGCAAACAGTCCTAAAAGAAATATTGTTATCTCAAATGAGACAAGATAGTCCTTATCTTTTTTAATCATGGAGAATTCAAAACCTCTTTTAAATGTCATAAAAATTGGAGGGAACATCATTGATGATTCCGTTCAATTAGATCTTTTTTTACAAGATTTTGCCACATTGGAAGGGTTCAGTTTATTGGTTCATGGGGGCGGTAAAATAGCCACGGAAATGGCGAAAGAATTAGGTATCCAAAGCCAAATGATCAATGGTAGAAGAGTGACAGATGAGGCTAGTTTACGTATCGTCAGCATGGTTTATGCGGGTTGGATCAATAAATCCATGGTAGGTAAATTACAAGGTTTAGGAAAAAATGCCTTGGGTTTATCAGGACCAGACGGAAAATTAGTAGTAAGTAAAAAAAGAAATCCTGAACCCATTGACTATGGATTTGTAGGAGACATAGAACAAATCAATGGCCCTGCATTGCAGCAATTGATTACTTTAGGATATCATCCTGTATTTGCACCCATTACTGCAGATTCATCGGGTCAATTATTGAATACCAATGCAGACACGATGGCACAAGCATTGGCAATTGCTTTAAGCGAATTTTATCAAGTGAATTTGATTTATTGCTTTGAAAAACAAGGTGTGCTTTTCGATCCAGAAGATGATGAATCGGTGATTAGCTGCATTAATCAAAGCTCATTTGAAGACCTAAAAAATAAAGGAATCGTATCGGCAGGTATGATTCCCAAATTAGAGAATGCGTTAAAAGCAATATCCCAAGGTGTACATGAAGTTCAAATTACCCATGCCAAAAATGTGAAATTTCCTTTCAAAGGAACAACCATAAAAGCCTAATGTTTACGGAAAAACAATTTCTTGAAGCAAAAGAACTATTAAGCCAATTAATAGCGAGTCCTTCTTTTAGCAAAGAAGAAGATGGGACTTCTCAACTGATTCAAAAATTTTTCCAACAAAAAAACATCCCTTTCCATGTTTATTTAAACAATGTTTGGGCTGTAAATAAAGCTTTCGATTCAAACAAACCTACCGTTTTAATGAATTCTCATCATGATACGGTAAAACCCAATGCCTCTTGGAACGAGGACCCTTTTCAGGCCACAATCAAAGACAATAAATTATTTGGTTTAGGATCGAATGATGCAGGGGCAAGTTTAGTCTGTTTAATTAGTACATTTTGTGCTTTTTACGAGGCGGCAGAATTGCCATTTAATCTTGTTTTGGCAGCTACGGCCGAAGAAGAAATTTCTGGCAAAAATGGCATAGAGGCATTATTGAAAGTAGAAAATTTTCCTAAAATTGATTGGGCTATAGTTGGGGAACCAACAGATTGTCAATTAGCCATTGCTGAAAAAGGATTAGTCGTCATAGATGCAAAAGTGGTTGGAAAAGCAGGTCACGCCGCCAGAAATGAAGGTATCAATGCGATTTATCTAGCAATGGATGATATCCTGAAAATCAAAAATCATTCATTTGAGAAAGTTTCTAATATGCTCGGACCCGTAAAAACTACGGTTACGGTGATAGAGGCAGGGAAACAACATAATGTCGTTCCAGATGTATGTCATTTTACCATTGATTGTCGAGTAAATGAATGTTATACCTTGGAAGAAGTAGTTGCGGAATTACAAGGCATGGTTCAAGCAGAATTATCCCCTCGTTCATTGCGATTATCCTCAAGTAAAATGGAACAAAATCATCCTGTTGTTAGGGCAGCGAAAGTTTTGGGAATGGAAACATTTGGCTCTCCTACCCTTTCAGACCAATCATTATTAACTTGTCCTTCGGTTAAAATAGGTCCAGGACATTCAGGAAGGTCACATACGGCTGATGAATTTATTTATTTGGAAGAGTTGAAACAAGGTATACAAACATATCAACAATTAATACTTGCAACAATACAGTTTTACCCATTAAATTCGAAATAAAGTGGCAAAAATTTGGCAAAAAGAGAACCAAACAACGGATGCTAAAATTGATCAATTTACGATTGGAAATGATCCAATCTATGATCTGCAGTTAGCTCGTTACGATGCCATTGGCTCCATGGCACATATCACGATGTTGGAAAAAGTGGGATTGATCCAAAAAGAAGAATTACAGCCTTTGTTAACAGAATTAAAAGAAATTTTGGCAAAAATTGACGCTGGCGAATTTGTTATTGATGATGGAATGGAAGATGTTCATTCTCAAATTGAATGGTTATTGACTCAAAAACTTGGTGATTTAGGAAAAAAAATTCATGCAGGTAGATCTAGAAATGATCAAGTTTTGGTGGATTTGAAGCTATTCATGCGTGCTGAAATTCAAAAAATAGCTGAATTGGTGGGACAGCTTTTTGATCTTTTATTGATAAAAAGTGAAGCGCATCAAAACGATTTGTTGCCTGGTTATACCCACTTACAAATTGCCATGCCATCTTCTTTTGGATTATGGTTTGGTGCCTATGCCGAATGTTTGGTGGAAGACATGGAATTACTAGAGGCGGCGTTTCGATTAGCCAATAAAAATCCATTGGGATCTGGTGCGGGTTACGGTTCTTCTTTTCCATTGGACAGACAAATGACCACGGATTTACTAGGATTTGAAGCTCCACATGTGAATGTTGTTAATGCACAATTATCCAGAGGTAAAACCGAATTTTATGTACTAACGGCCATCAGTCAAATTGCTACAACGCTAAGTCGTTTAGCCATGGACGTTTGTTTATACAACTCGCAAAATTTTGGCTTTATAGAATTACCAGATACATTGACCACTGGAAGTTCCATTATGCCTCACAAAAAAAATCCAGATGTTGCCGAATTATTGAGAGGTAAAACCAATAAATTAAAAGCATTGCCTAATCAATTGCAATTACTAATGAGCAATCTGCCATCAGGTTACCATAGAGAATTTCAATTGACCAAAGAACTTTTAATGCCCGCTATTGAAGAAATAAAGGTAGCCTTGGAAATTACTCATTATATGGCGAGTCATATGAAAGTCAAAAAAGATTTATTGAATGATTCAAAATATGACTTACTATTTAGCGTGGAAGCGGTAAACAATTTGGTTGTGGAAGGAATGCCATTTAGAGAGGCTTACCAAAAAGTAGGCAAAATGATCCAAGATGGTGAATTCGATGGATCCAGTCGGACTTTACAACATAGTCATTTAGGAAGCATTGGAAATCTTGGTTTAGCACAAATTCAATCACAAAAAGACCTTGCATGGTCAAGATTTGGTTTTGAAAAAGTAGAAAAAGCGATGATGATGTATGTAGTAAAAGGTAAAAGGTAATAGGTAAAAGGTAAGAGGTAATAGGTAAAAGGTAATAGGTAATAGGTAAAAGGTAAAAGGTAAGAGGTAATAGGTAAGAGGTGATAGGTAAGTGGTAAGAGGTCTTAGTTCTTCTCTCTTCTCTCTTCTCTCTTCTCTCTTCTCTCTTCTCTTTTCTCTTTTCTCTCTTCTCTTTTCTCTCTTCTCTTTTCTCTCTTCTCTTTTCTCTCTTCTCCATCACTCATAATTATTCAAATATGAAAAGTGGTTTATCCATAAAAATTTCTCAACAGCAGCGATTATCCCCGCAACAAATACAATTTGTCAAATTGTTGCAGGTACCAACCGCTGAGTTAGCTGCTCGCATAGAGGAAGAATTAGAGGACAACCCGGCCTTGGAAGAGGGCTTTGAAAATGATTCCTTTGACGATTCAGAAAACAGCGAAAGAGAAACCGTTGATGATTTAGAACGAGAAGAACTCGAAATTGGAGATTACTTACAAGATGATTATGCTGGATATAAAATGGCTGGCGATTCATATGACCCCAACGAAGAAAGTAGGGAAAGACCCATGGCGACAGTGCCAAGTGCGGAAGAATTTTTATTGATGCAAATTGGGTTCGTCGTCAAATCAGAAAGAGAAGAATTAATTGCTCAACAACTCATTGGATCATTGGAAGACGATGGATATTTGCGTCGAAATATCGAAAGTATCGTAAATGATTTGGCCTTCACTCAAGGATTTGATACCGATTACAAAGAAGTTGAATCGGTATTAAAAATGGTCCAACAATTAGATCCTGCTGGAATTGGAGCGAGAGATTTGCAAGAATGCTTAAAGTTGCAATTACAAAGAAAAGATCTCGACCAAGCTTACAATCGACAAGCCTTGATATTAATCGACAAATATTTTGAAGAATTTTCTAAAAAACATTTTGGTATTATTCAACAAAAAATGGGTCTTGATGACAAGGATTTTAAAAAAATCATTTCCATTATTACCCAACTCAATCCAAAACCAGGAGGAAGTTCAGAAGGGGAAATAGCACCCTATTTACAACCTGATTTCATTGTAACGAATAGTCAAGGAAAGCTAGAAATCAAGTTAAATGGCAAAAATGCTCCTGAACTAAAGGTGTCTAAATCATTTCAAGAAATGCTTCAGACCTATGAAAAAGGGGGTAAGGAAAAGAAAGAAATCAAAGAAGCTGTAACCTTTATTAAACATAAATTAGACGCCGCATCTTGGTTTATTCAGGCCATTCAACAAAGGCAAGCAACCTTACTAAAAACCATGCAGAGCATCATTTCTTTGCAGTACGACTTTTTCTTAACGGGTGATGATGCCGAATTGAAACCCTTGAAGATGAAGGAGATTGCGGCATTAATCGAAATGGATATTTCAACCGTTTCTCGAGTTGTTTCTGCCAAATCGGTTCAAACCGATTTTGGAATATATCCGTTGAAATATTTTTTCACTGAAGGTATCACCAACGATTCAGGAGAGGACTTTTCTACCAGAGAATTAAAAAACATTTTAAAAGAAATGATTGAAAATGAAAATGCCAATGCCCCTCATTCGGATGATGAAATTGAGCAATTATTGGCGGAAAAAGGGTTTACGGTCAAACGTAGAACTGTGGCGAAATATCGGGAACAATTAGGAATACCTATCGCGCGGTTGAGAAGAGGGGTTTAAGAAGAGATAGAAAGTCAATAGTAAGTTTAATTCTGTATGGTAAAGGGCCCAATTTCCTTATTAAATTGGCATAGATAATTATTAATGCGAATTAAAGGTTGAAATAAGTACATAAATTCAGTACTAATCGATTGAGGATAAGTCCAATCCTGGATTGCCATGCAATTTATTGGCTAATTCTTTTTCTGTGGCATTGCTTTGAAGGAATTATGAGCGTTTTTGAAAATTCATAATTCATACCTCATAGTTTATTTCGTTTCTTTTGTTAGGATTAAGCTTTGGCCATATTTGAAATATTTATAATGAATGACCCCGTTTTTAACCCTTAATTCGCATTATTAATTGAAAACTTATATTTTTCATCAATTAACTTATTTTTTCAAAATCCTTTTCTTTTATTAATGATTCAAGAAAGCCAGGTGAGTTGAGGAAAAAGGTAAAAGCTTCATGATGAATTATGAAATCTTTGCGTACAATATCTTGAAAAATCAAGAATGTAGCCATGGCTGAGTAGAGTCGATCCAAAAGCGATTAGAAGAACAAAATTTGCCTTGGCTGAGCGGAGCCGAAGCCCAAAATGATGAGAAGAGCATCGAAAATGATTTTATCAAACAACTGAACTTTTTAACCATTAAATTGCAGGGGGTAAGGGGCCCCATTTCCCCATAAAAAATGGCATGGATAATTACTAAATGAAAACTTATATTTTTCATCATTTAACTGATTTTTTCTAAATCCTTTTCTTTTAATAATAATTTAAGAAAGTTAGGTGAGTTGAGGAAAAAGGTAAAAGCTTCATGATAAATTATGAAATCTTTGCGTACAATGTCTTGAAAAATCAAGAATGTAGCCTTGGCTGATCGTAGCCGAAGTCAATTGCGATAAGAAACGCATCGAAAATAATTTTATCAAACAACTGAACTTTTTAACCATTAAATTGCAGGGGGTAAGGGGGCCCCATTTCCCCATAAAAAATGGCATGGATTATTACTAATTGAAAACTTATATTTTTGATCAATTAACTGATTTTTTCTGTAACCTTTTCCATCGTGACATTTTATCTCTTCCCTCTCCCCTTTTTCTCTCCCCTCACTTCTCTATTCCCTTTGTTAAATCAAAAAAAAATAGCTAATTTTAAGGCTAATTTGCCCATGTAGGATGGGCCAACGAGGAATAATTATATGCAAATTAAAGAAATTTTACAGCTTAGTCCAGCCGAACAGACCATCACGGTCAAAGGTTGGGTTCGTACCAAACGTGTTTCATCCGCCGTCGCATTCATCGCAATGAATGATGGATCAACCATCCACAATATTCAAGCAGTCGTTTCAGATGGAATTATTTCAGAAGAAACCTTAAAATTGGTTACCACAGGGTCTTGCATTGCAGCAACCGGTAAACTAATTGCTTCACAAGGTCAAGGTCAATCGGTTGAAATTCAAGTAGAATCCATCGAAGTATATGGAACAGCGGATCCTGAAAAATACCCTTTACAACCTAAGAAGCACTCACTAGAATTTTTGCGTGAAATTGCCCATTTAAGACCCAGAACGAATACTTTTTCGGCAATTTTACGAATCAGACATGCATTGGCATTTGCCATCCATCAATATTTCAATAACAACGGTTTCTTCTATTTGCACACTCCCATCATCACGGGTTCCGATGCTGAAGGTGCTGGCGAAATGTTTCGTGTAAGTACACTACCTGCCTTGAATCCTCCATTAACAGAAGACGGAAAGGTCGATTACAAGGAAGATTTCTTCGGAAAAGAAACCAATTTGACGGTATCTGGACAATTGGAAGGTGAATTAGGAGCCATGGCTTTATCCAAAATTTACACCTTTGGACCTACATTCCGTGCTGAAAATTCAAATACAACTCGGCATTTAGCTGAATTTTGGATGGTAGAACCTGAAGTCGCATTTTATGAATTAACAGATAACATGAATTTGGCAGAAGATTTTATCAAATACTTGATCAAATATGCCTTAGATAATTGTGCTGATGATATCAATTTCTTAGAAAAACGTCTATTGGAGGAAGAAAAAACCAAGAAAAAAGAAGAACAATCGGAATTGACATTATCCGAAAAATTACGTTTTGTAAGTGAAAATACCTTTGAGCGCTTAACCTATACAGCTGCCATTGAAATATTATTGCAATCAAAAGCACATAAACAAGGTAAATTCAATTATCCAGTAGAATGGGGCATTGATTTACAAAGTGAACATGAGCGTTATTTGGTAGAAAAACATTTCAAAAAGCCAGTTATTTTAACCAACTACCCGAAAGAAATCAAAGCTTTTTATATGAAGCAAGATGAAGATGGAAAAACCGTACGTGCCATGGACGTTCTATTTCCAGGAATTGGTGAAATCATTGGAGGTTCTCAAAGAGAAGATAATTACGAAAAATTATTACAGAGAACCAAAGAAGTGGGTATTGAAGAAGATTCCATTTGGTGGTATTTACAGACCCGACAATTCGGATCTGCGCCTCATGCAGGCTTTGGCTTAGGATTTGAGCGATTAGTTTTATTTGTAACTGGCATGAGTAATATTCGTGACGTAATTCCATTCCCACGTACTCCTAAATCGGCAGAATTTTAATGATCAATTTAGGAAAAGCATTCAAGAGTATTTCCATCGCTTGGTCAGGCATTATGCAATTGATCAAAGAAGAAAACAATGCCAAAATACACCTAGTAAGTACCATTTTGGTCATCTTGGTGGGGTTGAAATTGAATTTTTCAACAAATGAATGGCTGTGGATTTCCCTAGCCATTGCAGGAGTTTGGGTGGCTGAATTAATCAATTCAGCTTTAGAAAAAATAACCGATTTAGTCGCTCCAGAATTTCATCCATTGGCAAAAAAAGCAAAAGATTACGCTGCGGGTGCTGTTTTGGTTTTAGTTATTTGGGCAATCATCATCTTTTGCCTTATATCATTTCCGCATCTTTTGATGCATTTAGTCTTTTCGAATTAATCGATAAACAATAGTTTATGAAAGAATACGGTTCCAGTGTACAAAAATTAGTTGATTACATTCTCACTGTTTTAGATCGAGAAAAAAGGACTAAATATGCCTTCATTATGATTGAATTGATGAAGCAAATTCATCCAGGCATGAAGGATAATACCCAAGATTATTCTAAAAAATTATGGGATGACTTATACATACTTTCCAATTTCAAATTGGATGTTGTTGGTCCTTTTCCTCCACCATCACCTGAATCAGTTGGTAGAGCACCTAAAAAAGTGAATTATAACCAACATCACTTGAAATTCAAACACTATGGCCGCAATGTAGAATTGTTAATTCTACGAGCCATGGCAGAAGAAAAATTGGAAGACAAAAAAATATTGGTGGCCTACATCGCTCGATTGATGAAAGGTTTCTATGTAACTTGGAATAAGGAAAGCGTTGATGATAAAGTCATTTGGCAAAACATCAAAGAAATGTCGGAAAACATGCTTTCAGCCGTTGTGGACGAGCTTTCACAAGAAAATTTAGGACATGCTAAAGTAGCCAATAACGCTAGAAATGCGTATGCAACCAATGATTTTGCTCCACAAACGAGAAACAACAATTACCGCAAAAATAATAATAACAACAATTACCGTTCCAACAGGAATTTCAATCCTAGACATAAAAAATAGTATCTAAATATGGCATCATTCAAAGTTACCGGCGGAAGAAAATTAAAAGGTGAAATTACCCCTCAGGGCGCTAAAAACGAAGCATTACAAATATTATGTGCAGTGGTTTTAACTGATGAACCAGTTACTATTCACAATATTCCAAATATCCGGGATGTCAATCAATTAATTGATTTATTAGGAGATATGGGTGTAAGAACTCGTAGACTGAATGAATCAAGTATAGAATTCGATGCTTCACAAGTAAATATCGAATATCTTGAATCAGATACTTACAAGAAAAAAGCGGCTGCTTTGAGAGGTTCTGTGATGTTGGTAGGACCCACTTTAGCCCGATTTAAAAAAGGCAGAATTCCTTCCCCAGGAGGAGATAAAATTGGTCGTAGAAGATTAGATACACACTTTTTTGGATTCATGAAATTGGGTGCTAAATTCAATTATAGTGCGGAAGATGGAGGAATTTATGAAGTAGATGCTTCAGAGTTGAAAGGTACCTATATGTTGCTGGATGAAGCTTCTGTTACAGGAACAGCCAATATTTTAATGGCAGCGGTTCTAGCGGAGGGTACAACGACCATCTATAATGCTGCCTGCGAACCCTATCTACAACAATTATGTAAAATGTTGAATAGAATGGGAGCCAAAATCACAGGAATAGGCTCTAATTTATTAACCATCGAAGGTGTTAAAAAATTAGGTGGGACAGAACATACCATGTTGCCAGATATGATCGAAATCGGATCGTTTATCGGTATGGCAGCTATGACTCAATCGGAAATCACCATTAAAAACTGTCAAATTGCTGAATTAGGTATTATTCCAACTGTATTTCAAAAATTGGGGATCAAAATGGAATTCCGTGGCGATGACATTCATATTCCTGCTCAAGAACATTATGAATTAGAAAACTTCATCGACGGGTCCATGTTGACCATCTCTGATCATCCTTGGCCTGGATTTACTCCCGATCTATTATCCATCATTTTAGTAACGGCCATCCAAGCAAAAGGCACGGTACTTATTCATCAAAAAATGTTCGAAAGTCGTTTGTTCTTTGTTGATCGTTTGATTGAAATGGGTGCACAAATCATCCTTTGCGATCCACACCGTGCAACAGTGGTTGGATTTGATCGTAAACAAACATTAAAAGGCATCCGAATGTCTTCTCCCGATATTCGTGCCGGTGTTTCCCTTTTGATTGCAGCGATGTCGGCCAATGGTACTTCCATCATTGATAATATTGAACAAATTGATCGTGGATACCAAAATATCGATACCCGTTTAAATGCCATAGGTGCTGAAATCGTTCGGATTTAATAGGCAAAAATAGGTAATAGGTAATAGGAAAAAGGTAATAGGTAATAGGTAATAGGTAAAAGGTAATAGGTAATAGGTAATAGGTAATAGGTAATAGGTGGCTGAGGCGCTCGAAGCCAAAAGAGAGATTATGAGGTATAAATCATACGGAATGAGCTATTTTTTTAAAATCATAATTCATAATTAAAATCCGCTTTCATTGAAAAAAATTGCATCCACCATTCAGCTAGCCATCCCGATTGTCATTGGACAAATAGGTGTTATGCTAATGGGTTTGGCTGATACCATTCAAGTGGGTCAAATGAAGGAATTAGCCGCTGAAAGCTTAGGAGCATCTGGCATGGCAGGTTCTATTTTTTTTACAGTGGCCATTGTTGGATTAATTTGTTTACAAATCATTGCACCAATGATTTCCAAAGCAGAAGCAGAAGGAAATGTCGAGGAATGTGGTCATTTATTACGAGCAAGTATCAGAATTGCCTTGTTTTTGGGTATCATAACTATTGCAATTATCGGTATTGTTGGATGGAATTATGATTTATTTCAACAAACAGCCATCAATAAACAATTAACTTTACCCTTTTTGGCTTTAATTTCCATTTCTGTTATCCCTACTTTCGTATTCTCCGCTTTCAAAAGCTTTACGGACGGACTAAGGAACACGAAAATAGCTATGATTATAACGGTTTCTGCCTTATTTTTCAATATTGCCCTCAATCACATCTTAATCAACGGATTCTTATTCTTTCCAGCCATGGGACTTTTTGGTGCAGGCATTTCCACACTAATAGCAAGAATATTAATGGCGACAGCTTTAGGCATTTACATCTTTCGAAAGAAAGAATATCAAGTATTTTTTGAATCCAAATTAAGTTCAAAACACGCCCTAGCCTTAGAGAAAAGCATTTTGAAAATAGGTATTCCAAGTGGCATGCAAGGATTTTTCGAAATTGCCACTTTCGGAATGGCTGTGGTAATGATGGGTTGGATCAGTATTACAGCGCAAGCGGCTCACATCGTAGCAATCAACATGGCTTCATTAACTTATATGGCAGCCACAGGAATTGCTGCTGCAGGTGGCATTAATGTAGGAACCGATCTAGGAGAAAAAAATCGCAAAGGAATCATTATTTCTGGAAATGCAGCCCTACTAATTGCAATTGGCTTTATGGCGATTTGTGCCATTATCATGTATACAGGGAGATCCATTTTAGTTAGAGGTTACACCCAAGAAATCGAAGTGATTGACATTGCTGTTCAATTAGTTGTTTGGGGCGCTATATTCCAATTATTCGATGGTATACAAGCCGTTGCTTTGGGATTATTAAGAGGCTTACAGGATGTCAAACTTCCCACAGCTATAACCATTTTTTGTTATTGGGTCATTGGATTACCGCTCAGTTATTATTTAGGAATTTACTTGAAAATAGGTGCTGTTGGCATTTGGATGGGACTTACGGCAAGTTTAGTATGTTCATCCATCCTACTCCCTTGGCGATTTTACCAAAGAGCCAAGTCGATTAAATTTGAAGATTTAGAAATTTAATAAGCGAACCATAACCTAAATAGGCTTCGTTAAATTAATTTTTTCCATCAATTCACCTATATGGGAATCGCTTACAGGAATATCAAAGGTTCCAATTTTAATTCGCTGTTGCTTTAATTGTTCAATTTTTCGAAGATTAACAATGAAAGATTTATGAACACGTAAAAACTGAAAATCAACCACTTTTGCCTCAATCGATTTCATGGTTAATTTGGTCAATACTGGACGTTTTTCACCTTCCAAAAAGATTTTGATATAATCTTTCAAACCTTCAATGTGTGTAATTTGAGGAATAGAAATACGAACCAACGAATATTCAACGTTCACGAAAAAATAATCTTCTTTCGGCAAAATGGGTTCTGAAATGGTATTCGTTATTGGATGATTAGATTGAAATAATTGAAGCGCCTTATGCGCCGCTAACGAAAATCGTTCTAAACTAGCAGGTTTAACCAAATAGTCAACAACGTCCAAAGCATAACTTTCAATTGCATAATTTTCGTAGGCAGTTACAAAAATAGCCAAGGGCTTGTTTTTCAAGGTTTGCAAAAATTGAGTGCCCAACATTCCAGGCATTTGAATATCTAAAAAGATCAAATCCACTTGATTTTTTTGCAAAGCTTCCATGGCTTCAAATGCATTTTTGCAAGAAGCAACCAAATTCAAAAAAGGCAATTGCTGAACATTATCTTCCAATAATCTCCTTCCCATACTTTCATCATCCACTACAATACAATTCATTTTTTGCATGATCTATTAATTTTTATGTAAAGAAATTGCCAATTCCACAGTGAATACATCTTCCGCTTGCTCAACTTTCAATTGATGATTTTGATGATATAACATTTCTAATCTTCGAGTCACATTTTTTAAACCAATACCTGAATCCGGATCTTTATTCTCTGAAAAAACCTTTCCAATTTTATTGACTACTTTAAAGTTCAATAAACCCTCATTAATCATAAATTCAATGGATATAAAGGGATTTAATACATTTCCTACTCCATGTTTAAATGCATTTTCAACAAAGGGAATCAACAACATAGGTTCAATCATGTAAGATCCAAGAACACCTACATGTTTGAATTCAATTTGAATATCATCCTCAAAACGCGTTTTTTGAAGATCAATGTAATTGCTCAAATATTCTAATTCACGTGTCAGTGGTACCATGGATTGGTCAGAATCATACAACATATAACGCATCAAAGAAGATAACTTGATGGTTACCGCTTCGGCATCTTTGGAAGATTTGGTACGTATTAAATAGACAATACTATTCAATACGTTGAAGATAAAATGAGGACTAATTTGAGAACGCAAAAAAGACAATTCCGATTTCATTTGTTCACTAAATTTCTCTTCCTTATTGGCTTCAATTTCAATAAATTCCAATAACAAACCATAAGTAGATGCAATTCCCGTGATCATGACCAAAGGAAATATACCTTTCCAATTTCCTCTTCCCTTCTCAAATGGTTCAAATGACATCACATAACCTTGAACAAGATACTGTATGGCTAAAAACAAAAAGACCACCAAAACCAGTGAAATAATAAAAACTAAAACGCCTTTCCTTTTGAAAACCAAAGGGATCAAAATGAGTGTTATCACATAAAATAAGGGAACAACAGTAGAAAGTTCTAACCAAATATGCTCAGAAAATTCTGGATTTTCATGAGGATGCGGATGAGTATTCTCGTGTGGATGGTGCACAGGACTTAATAGCGGAAGCCCTATCCAAATTCCCCAAAGAATCAGGTTAAATAATATCTTAAAACTTATTTTTGCATTCGGTGAATTCCAAACTCGCCACATAGAACCTCTTTTAAAAGCCCACAAATCTATACATTTTATAACGAATAGAAAACTCAAACTACCATCCCATCTATCTCATCGACAAATGAACGAAAAACGACAACTATCCAAAATAAATAAACTAATCTACAAGAAAAATGAATAGATAGTCATCAAAGCATAAATCATCGAGAGTTCATTATTTTCAAAAAAAAGATGACTAGATTGCGAAGTAATTTAAACTCTAAAAACATGATAAATACAATCCGCCTAACAGCCATCTTCATTTTTCTATTCTCATCCCTTAACATTTTTGCACAAAATACCTCACCAACCCAATCAACCAAGGATAGTTCAAAAACGAACAAGACCGAATCCTCAAAAATGAAAACATTGTTTTCAGATAACAAAACAATGAAATTAAAATCGTGGGGAGTTTCCATGTCAGCCATTAGTCAATTTGGACAATTAGGTCCGCAAGCAGGAATGAATGTGGCATTTCAGGCTAATAATAAATGGTCCATCGGAATAACACATTTACAGAATGTTCGTAAGAGAGGAGATGACAATAACGGATATTGTAATTGTGTGATCATGGATAAACCTGAAACAGCTTTTACAGCTTTCTCAATCGAATATACCGCTAAAGCCAATTCCATTTTACACGTAAGCTTCCCTTTATTAATTGGTACGATTCGAACTCGACGTGAAAATATCATGGCTCAACCAGCTTATTCTTCCGCCACCTATCTACCCTATCCAAACGGCCATGACAATGATTTTGATCGCAATGATCGAAATGCATTCGGTGGTCCAAAATCGTTAGGAATTCAAGCAGGTGTTAATTTAGAATTGAATGTTTATAAATACATCAAAGTATTTTCGGGAATCAATTATCGCATTGCCGCTGGGAAAAATTCAACCGAAGAAATGTCCGGTTTATCAGGCAATCTAGGATTAAAACTAGGCTTATTTGATCAGAAGTTTAAGAAAAAATAGGGTTTTCATCCTTAAGGATTATTTACAATTTATCTTTTTAGTAAAAAGAGGTAAGAATGCAGAATCGCACATTCTTACCTCTTTTTCGTTAAAAATCGCCATAAGTATCTTCCAAATACTTTTGCATCACTAAAATATCTTCTTTGCTTGTTAAATCAGGAACATTTTCTGCCAGAGGTATGGCAAAAAATCCGCGTCCGGTGCCTTCCCCATACATCGCTACGGAAGTAGGTAATTCTTTCTCATTTCTAATTGGATGGAAAGGTGTTTTTTCCAAATAAGGCAAAAATGCACTCGACTCAAACACAAAAATATTCATACTAACACCTAAGCGACCCAATTGAGCCTTCAATTCTTCTGCTTGTTCTGAGCTTGGTTTTTCAATGATTTCCAACAAATAACCTTCTGAATCGGTGCGAATTAAAGCAAAAGCCGAAATTCTTTCTGCTGGATAAAGTAAACTATCTCGGTGGTAGCTAATTAAGGCTTCCGAATGGTCTGATGCCCATAGCGTTTTCAAAGCATTCACTGAATACAAATTATCTGAATTACAAACAATCACACGACCAGTTTTCCAATCTTCGTGTTGCATCAATGCCTGATAAACTGCATCCGCTGTCCCTGAAGGTTTTTCACGATCCGCAGGAATTAATTGTCTTGAAAAAACAATTTTTAATCCCCAACAAGCATCTTTGGCCATCAATGATTCGCAATATTCCTGAGTAATTTGGTCGGTTGGGTGCAACAAAAGCATTACTTCCTCAATACCAGCCAAATGAGCATTGTATAATTGATAATCAATTAAAGTCTTGCCATTCTTTCCAACTTGGATCATCCCTTTGGTTACCGAATTTGCCTGTGCCACCAAATTTGGATCTAAATCACTGCCTTCATTGAGCGCTTTTTTCATTCGCGAAGCCATACCCCCCGCTAAAATTAATAATCTCTTTTTCATCTAAATATTAATAAAATAAACTTTCCGTTTCTAATTTTGTTCCTTCATCTACTCGGATGATATAGGCCTTGCCACCTTCAGCTTCAATCGCTTCTACTACTTTTTCAGGATTATTGGGAGCATAGGCAAACATACATCCGCCACCTCCTGAGCCATTTATTTTGGCACCCAAAGCACCTGCCCTCAAAGATGCTTGGATCATCCGATCGATTTTGGGTGTAGAAATTCGTTTATGATCTCTCAAATTTTCTTGATGTAAATTCAATAAATCACCCAATTTCACATCACTCCAAGCCTCATTACCCTCAAACATCTTTTTGGCCGATAATAAAATATCACGATCCGATAAATTGGCGGTTAACAATATCCATTCATCCTCCGTTAAAAGCGCTTGATACATCTTGCATTCCTCCAAGGTACAAGTGGCCAAATCAAAGGTTGGATTTTGTTCCTGGATTTTTTTAATCCCGGCCAAAGTGCCGAATTTAACCCTAGAAAGTATCCCTAAGGTATCTTTCGCCTCTAATGAATCACCTAAAACAAAGGTTCCTAAATTATTTTGATACGTTTGAATGGAAATTTTGGGTACACTTTCCAAAAATATAACATTCCCTACGGCGGTCGAATATTGATCCATCATTCCCCCAGGTTCAGTAAATTCCAACACTTCTGCTTCATAAGTGATTTCCCCAATTTGCTTTTGAGAATAATCCAAATGATACATTTCACTTAAAAACTTTACCCATGAAACCAATAAAGCAGAAGAACTGGAGGTACCAGAATTGATGGGAATATTTCCACGAATCTCTAATTCCAAACCTCTGTCGATTTGATGCCCCTTCCGAGTCAACACATTACAGACACTTTTAAAATAATCCCTTTCTTTGGAATAGCTTAATGGATAAGTTAATTGAAATGATTCTTCTTTACCAATATCAGGCAGAGAAAAATGAATCAAATTATCAGCACGAAATTGACCTTTGATTTGAATGCGTTTAGAAATGGCAGCTGCTATAACAGGTAAACCTAAATAATCTTGGTGTTCTCCAAACAAACAAATACGACCGGGGGTAGAAACAATCATAAAAAAATTATAATTGACAAAAGTACAAAATTGAAATTAAATAAATACCTTAGCTTATTCACACAAAATTTAAATCATGATTACCCAACGAATACCTTCTGTTGATTACTTCCGTGGTTTTATTTTATTTCTTCTTGCCGCTGAAAGTACGGGTTTGTATCACAATCTGGATAAGTTGTTTCCCAATAACCCAATTATCGAGCAATTCTTTCATGTAGAATGGCAAGGTTTACATTTTTGGGATTTAATTCAACCTGGATTTATGACCATTGCTGGCGCCGCACTATATTTTTCAACCTACAAAAGACTTGATTCCGGTTCAACCTATGCCAAATTATGGCCGAAAATCATCAAAAGATCCATCATCTTATTTTTATTTGGAACAGGTTTACATTGTTTATATAGAGGAAAAATAGTTCTAGAACTTTGGAATGTATTAACTCAATTGTCCATAACAACACTAATTGCATTCTTTCTTTTGCGCTTTTCGATACCTCTTCAAATTGCAGCCTCCCTCTTTTTATTATTACTTTCTCATAGTCTTTATGTTTTTTCTGAAATCCCAGGCTATGATCAAGCTTATGTACCAGATAAAAACTTCGGTTCTTATATGGATATGGCATTAATGGGAAAATTAAGCGGTGGTCATTGGATTGCCATCAATTGTATTCCAACAGCTGCGCATACCATTTGGGGAGCCTTATTAGGTAGAATTATCCACCGTACCACAGACAAACAAGCTGTTTTAAGAACTTTATTTGCCTTGGGTATTTTGGGATTAATCATCGGATATGGCTTGGATTGGGCAGGTATTCCGATTATTAAAAGAACAGCAACTCTATCTTTCACCATTGCATCCGGTGGTTGGATTTCCATTCTGATGGGCTTTTTCTATTTGAATTGGGAAAGAGAAAAACCGATCATCGCTGTTTCCAATACCATCTTATCATTTGGCAAAAATTCCATTTTTATATACTTGTTTTTTGAATCCATCGGCCCAGAGTGGTTGAATGATTCATCTTTGATTTTCATCAAAGGAATAGCCGAACGATTGAATATAACCGAACCTATTTACGAAGTGCTCAATTCCTTGGTAGTTCTTGGTCTAATAGCCTTGATGGCCCGCTTTATGGACAAAAAGAAAGTGTATATCAGTATTTAATTTTACCACTGTTTACCCTTCTAGAAACGTTCACCCGCATCCACTTTGATGGCTATCCGATTATTTTTGGGAGGAACTGGGCAAGCATATGTTGAATTGTATGCACAATAAGGAAAATAGGCTTGATTGAAATCAACGATCAAATGATCACCTTTTAATTGTTCAGCTGGAATATCGATGTATCTGCCGCCACCGTATGTTTCTATTGGTGCGCTTAAATCTTTAAAGGCAAGGAAAAAATTACCATTATCATGCTGAAATAATTCTAATTCCAATTTTTCACCCTCGATTTCAGCAGAAATCAATCCAAAGAATATCATTTTTTCCTCGGTTCCGTCTGTCATTTTAATGGAAATAGGCTCCGCATTTTTTACTTTTTTAAGACTGAAATCCACTTTCCATTTTGATTGATACTCATAATACTTCAAGCCTTTAAAACTAGCTTTTTCTTGAAAAGGCGAATCTTCCAGCGTTCGAAAGGATTCATCCTTTTGAGATCGGCTGTTGATGACTGATATAGAATCTTGATTGGATTTTTGGAGGTCTGATTTTGTATTATCTGGAATACTCACATAAATGATGAAGGCCAAAACAAAAAAGATTATTAAATACCAAGGCTTGAATTTCATTGTATTGGATGTAATTTTGAAAAATCTTGACAAAAATATAAAATAAAACGGATGTTTACAGGAATTGTAGAGGCCATGGGGCTATTGGAGAAAAAAGAATTCGAAGGTACTAATTGCGACTTCTGGTTTTCAAGTGCCTTTACTCATGAATTGAAAATTGACCAATCTCTTGCCCATAACGGTGTTTGTCTGACAGTTGTAGAAATTAATGAGCAGCAATATCGTGTGACGGCCATTGAAGAAACCTTAAAAAAAACCAATCTAGGCGATTTACAAATAGGTCAAAAAGTCAATTTAGAAAGATGTATGTTGGCTCATTCCCGCTTTGATGGCCATATTGTTCAAGGCCATGTGGATTTAACAGGCAGTGTCAAAGATATCAAAATCAATGATGGATCTTGGGAATTCTTTTTCAGCTATCCTGCATCCAGTGGACAAATGACAGTAGAAAAGGGAAGTATTTGTGTGAATGGAACCAGCCTTACAGTAGTTCAATCCGAGGATGATTTATTTTCAGTTGCTATTATTCCATATACGTTTGAACATACGGTTTTTCATCAACTGAAAATTGGAGATCGAGTGAATTTAGAATTTGACATCATTGGAAAATATTTACAGAAAATAAGTCAGAAATATAACCAATAAACTACCTGAATTAGCGTAAGCCAGGTAGTTATCAAACTTCATCTAATTTTCCGCGTAAACTTTTGATGCGCCTGAAATGTCTTTGCTGACATTTGGTCTTCCTCTATAAATAACTTTGGATGCTCCCGAAGCCTCCACTTTTAAAGATTTTTGCACCTTTACCATCGCAGAACTTGCACCGCTCAAACCTAAATCTGCATCTCGAACAAACAAATCAAAAGCATCTAATTTACTTGCACCTGAAGCCTCAAAATTTAATTTAATGGCTTGTCCGCTTACAGTCACTTTCGCTGCACCTGAAATATCAAAGGTTAATTTATCCGCATTGATATCCACTATATTTATTTTAGACGCTCCTGAAACAGAAATTTTACAATCTTCTTCATTATTGAATCCTACTATATCCACTTTTGTAGCTCCAGAAAAATAGGCCGAGTGTAATTCCGGCATAGAAATCTCAAGAATTATCTTATTCTTACCATTTCCCCAATTCCAATTTAACCAAGAACCGGTATTTTTATACTCTACTTCCAATGTGTTACCACTGATATCTACTTTTAACTCATCAATATCTTCCGAATTTCCGATGGCAACTAGCGAATAGTTATTCGATTTTTTGACATGAATTTCGAAAGCATGACCAATTTCCAAAGAATGAAAACCCGCCACTTTAAAAACTTTCCGTGTATTTGTATCAGATGCCCAAAGCGATTGAACCGAAATAAGCAATAAGAGTAATAAAAATGTTTTTTGAATAAGTGATTTCATCATGTATGATTTAAAGTTTAAGCAATGCGTGGTAGATGATTGTTCTTTATCAAACGTTGCATCCATGCATTAATTATTTTTAGAAGATAATTGAATCTTCAATGTTTTCAATTTAGGATATGAAATATCTGCCGTATCCTCCTTTTTTCCTTTTAACAAACTTGATACATTCAATTCCATTTTAGAATCATTATTTGCAGAAACGAATGCCAATTTCGTCAACCAATCTCCTGCTAATAATTCTGAATTATTCGATGTAGAAGCCAATAATTTATCTGAAGATCCTTTCAATGTTAAACTATGTGCATCCTTCAAAATTACTTCCAAAGTAGAAGTTGAAAAACCACTCAGTTCTGTCCGGGCACTTCCTCCTAATTCCAGTTTTTTCACAGAGGGCATTTGTATTTCCACTTCCACATCTGAAGGCAAATTAGAAATCTTCAAAATACCCTTTTCCACGACCGTATTTGCGTTAAAATCAGCTCCTGGAAATTGCCCCTTATAGGAAACCTTGTATTCATTCCCTTTGATAATTTTAATGGATGACGTTTCTGTATCTACAATTTCAATTCCATCGAATGAGTCCATGGATTTAGTGATCGAAAATTGACTCTCTGAATTTTCTTGATCAAAGTGCTCCTCTGAGCTTGAATCATGAACAACAGGTTTTCTATTCTGACACACCAAATTATCTTCTGATGTAAATGCCCACAGCGATCCAACAAATAAATCACCTTTATCCTCATTGAAATATCCTCCATCAATTTCATTGCTAATAAAGGAAGCAAAATCCCGACTCATGCTAAATTCCATTCCAATAGGTACTAAAATCTTCACTCTAGCACGTTGGAATCTAAATTTTTGATTCAAAATGCCAAAATGTGTATCGAATAACAATTTATTTCCTGTTTGTGTGTATCCATAACTCATACTTCTGGCATTTTTTTCGGCATCTAATCGGTCTATTCCATTAGATTTTGAAAATTGGATCACTTGAATATTTTTTCCTGAATATCCCTCTATGCTAATGCGCACACTACTAAAACCCCCATTATTGTAGTCATGCTCATCCTCATCGTCAATGAATTCATCCGCTAGAGCTTTACTTCCTAACATTTTTTCAAATATTGATTCACGCGACTCCTTTTTCACATCTAAGACATAAGCCGTTTGACTGATGGGCAAATCTTTCAATTGGTTGATGGAGGCAGTACGAGTGAAATTTTTACCAATGGTAGATGCTGCAAAAAATAATCCAATCCAACCTAAAATCATCAAAGTTGTAGAAACGATGGAATACATCTTATTGAAGATTCTTTTATTAATCAATAAAGAAATTCCTGCCATACCAAGTGAAATAATGATGGGTAACACTGCTGCTAAAAAAGCCCAAAATGTCCACGTAGGTAAATCCTTTGCCAATAAGAAAACCGGTAATTGTGTTTCACCCAAGGAAATATTCATTAATCCATGATCTAAACCAGATACACCTGAAACGGCAAGGATAAATAAAACAATCAATAAAGCAATGGCGATCACACTTAACACAAAACCAGCAGTGATTTGAAAAAACCAGCGAATGACATTTAATACACCGCTTAAAGATTTGAACACAATCGCTATGGCGCGGAAAGGAAATAGAAGTATTCTAGATACCGTGCTTTCAGGCCCAGTTTCATTGTCCAAAGAGCGTTTGATGTTTTGCTCGATATTTTCCAAAGTGATTGGTTCACCTTGCATCTCCATTTTGTCCGTTAACGTTTTGGCTTGTGGAGCAATGGCCATAATGACAATGTAGGTAACAATACCAACACCAAAACACAAAGCAGAAATAACGGCCAATACACGCAATAAACCTAAATCCCAGCCCGTATAAGCCGCAATTCCGGATATGACCCCACCAATTACTTTTTTCTCTGGATCTCTATAAAATTTACGGTATTGACGATCTTCATCGGAATAATTCTCCCCTGGGATAGCTATCCAACAAATTATATAGGCCCAGAAAATAACATTTCCTACATGAAAAATTGGAAAAGCACCAAATAATCCAATTAGTAAAATAATACGTATCCAAATTGGATCTACATCAAAATAACGCCCTAAACCAGATGCTACACCACCCAATTGTTTCCGTAAAATATCTCTACGAAAAATTTTGGAATTACTTTTCTCTGATTTAGGATTGGAATGAGATTTGGATTCTTTTCGCTCTTCTTCCATTTCTATTTCTTGAAAATCAGCAACGGTTCCCAAAGTAGCAATCAATTGATTCACATGTTCCAATGAAATGGCTTCCGTTTTTTCATCTTCACGGATGCTCCAGAATTTTTCAGCGATACGTCCTTCTATGTCGGCAATGATTTCCTTGGATCCTTCAAAATTCTCAAAATAAGCTTCAATGGATTTCAAATAAGCATCCAAAATAGCATAGGCGTCTTCCTCTATATAAAATACAAGGCCCGCGATGTTGATTGATAATGTCTTTTTCATTGTTAAGAATTGGATGATGAAGGATCAATAATTTGGTGAACAGAATTTTCTAAATCGGTCCAAGTATTTTTTAATTCTAACAAAAATTCCTGGCCTTTGTCCGTAAGCACATAATACTTTCTGGGTGGACCTGAACTGGATTCTACCCATTTGTAATCCAAAAAGCCCGCATTTTTGAGTCGAGTTAATAAAGGATACAAGGTTCCTTCTACGACCATGATTTTAGCGGAAGTAAGTTCTTGTAGCATGGTGGATGCATAAACTTCTCCCCTGGAAATAATTTGCAAAATGCAAAATTCTAATATTCCCTTTCGCATTTGCACCTTGGCATTTTCAATATCCATCGGTTATTTGTTTAAATTGACAATGCAAATATAGACAAGGTACTTTGTATTACATAGTACCTTATAAACTTTTTTTTGTTTTGTGGATAAACGGTAAGTAATTTGTGATGAAACTAGGTATTTCATATTTGAAAATAATTCTATGTTAAAAGATATATCACTACCCTTAGCATTTTATAACCGGGATACTTGGTTGAAAGTCGCGTTCATTGCCATATGTATCGTGATGGCTAGTTTCTCTTTGTACTTCACCGATGGTCTAGTTTCGAAATTAGAAGAACGTGAAAAACAACAAATTGAATTATATGCGGAAACGATTCGCTACGTAATGACGAGTGACGAAAACGCCGATATCAATTTCTTTTTTGAACGAATCAAAAAAATCAATGAAAACAATACCATTCCGGTTATTTGGAAAGATGGTAGCGGACATTTGAATTCCATCAACATTCCTATGTCGGATCAATTACCGACAGAAGCCAAACAAGAGTTACTAAAATCAAAACTGGCCGAAATTATCCTTGAAAATAACAAACCCATTGAAATGGATATGGGATTCCAAAAAGAATACATCTATTACGGAAATTCTCAATTATTGAAATTATTGCGTTATTACCCTTTGTCTCAATTGGTTGTCATCTTGATTCTTGTGGGTCTTGGATACATTTTCTTCTCGTATTCTAGAAGAGCTGAGCAAAACCGAGTTTGGGTAGGACTAGCAAAAGAAACGGCGCATCAATTAGGAACTCCGCTTTCATCCTTAACTGCTTGGGTGGAAATTTTACGAAATGAACCACACATCAATCCAGAAATTGTTGAGGAACTTTCCAAAGATATTCAACGATTGGATACCATTACCACTCGTTTTTCCAATATCGGTTCCATGCCTATTTTAAAAGAAGAGGATTTGGAAGAATTAATTTCAAGCTTCTTAAAATACTTAAAAATCAGAATATCTTCCAAAGTTACCATCGATATTCAATCGCATTTGAATCCCAATCAAACTGCCAATGTCAATCGCTATTTATTTGAATGGGTGATTGAAAATATATGTAAAAATGCAGTAGATGCCATGAGTGGCACAGGATTGATCAGTATCATCATGTCAGAAGGGAAAAATAATGTCATTAATATCGACATAACTGATACGGGAAAAGGAATATCACCCAAGAATACAGGCAAGGTATTTTCACCTGGATTTAGTACCAAAAAAAGAGGTTGGGGACTTGGATTAACCTTAGCTAAACGTATCGTTGAAAATTATCACAAAGGCAAGCTGGTACTTAAGTCGACAGAAATAAATAAAGGAAGTACATTCAGAATTACTTTACCGATGCCAATCTCCTAATTCATTTTAGAATAGCTGCTTTAAATTGACTGTTTTTAAAAGAATGGAAATCAAAGCAATCAAAATGCCAAAGAACATAAAACCAATAGTCAACATAGCTCTTTTAGGTCCACTTTTTTGAACAGGTACTTGTGCTGGTTCTAAGACCTTGATCACAGGTGTTTCTCGATGAGTTTTAATTTGAGCATCTGCTAATTGATTATTCAAACTTGAATATAAGTTGTAAGACAAATCAACCTCGTACTGCAATTTCTTTTCTTGATCTTTTGCGACATTCAAAAACAAATTTCTGTTTTGGTCTCGATAATTGGACAAGGTATGTAGGGCTTGGTCATATCTTGATTTGGCCTCTTCTTGTCTTTTCTTCAAGAAATTAACCTCCTTTACTGATTTTTCTGTCCGATATTTAGTTACATAATCAGTCAAATATTGTTGAGCAAAATAGCTAACGTTGGCTGCAGCTACCGGATCTGTTAATTTGACGGAAATAGTGATTACACCCGATTTTTTATCCAATTCGGCTGTAATTCGGCTTTTTAGATTCATCAATATCATTTGACTTTTTTTATCCATATTGACTAATCCATTGGCTAATGCTCCAGATGGGAGCACCACATGCTTATCCTCATCCTCCTGATTTTCATCCTCTGATTTCCCAAAAGATAAAGGAGCCTCTATGCGATCTTTGGAAAGTAAATCTCCTAACACAACCCAATTATTCTTTTTAGAAACATAAATTTTTCGATTAACGATGGATTGTAAAAATGGAGTGC
This sequence comes from Aquirufa sp. ROCK2-A2, assembly GCF_054558485.1. Classification (NCBI taxonomy): domain Bacteria; kingdom Pseudomonadati; phylum Bacteroidota; class Cytophagia; order Cytophagales; family Flectobacillaceae; genus Aquirufa; species Aquirufa sp. ROCK2-A2. Next base: position 473,165 of record NZ_JBPXKA010000001.1, on the reverse strand, counting down.
TTTGTAAAATGTTGGGATATAAATCGGGGCGAATTGCTTCTGTTCCCACGGAAGAGCTTAAATCGATGCCGGCTAAACCAGCCAATGACTTCAACCCTCCTAAACCTCCAGACGATTTCGAATCTATTTCTGGTAATAATTTAACCGTGGAGATATATTCATTGGGACTTGTTAATGAATACAAAGCCCCTAATAGCGCGAAAACAACAGCCATTAATAATACACGCCACTTATAAAAAATAATACTTTGAAAAAGTTCTTTTAAATCGATTGAAACCTCATCTTTTTCATTTGATTGATTTCCACTTCTATTTTGGATCTGAGCCATAATTGCTAGTAATTAATTCAAAAGTCTGATTAAGGTAATTAATGAAATACTAACAGAAGCTAATGCACTACTTAAGCCAATTACCTCAGCAGAGGTTAATCCTGTTTTTCGATCAGGTGGATAGGCAGGGACGACAATTTCAGAACCAACTTCCACCTTCGGATAAAGATTCCAAAACAAAAACTTTCTCGTACGGGTGGAAATACCATTCATTTTTTTCACATATATTTCTTTCTTGATGGCCAATTCTGTCAAACCACCAGCTTGTGACAAATAATCACCTAATCGATATCCCTTAGTAAAACTGAAAGAAATCGGATTTTGAACGGCACCTGTAATTTTAACCGTTTCATTAACCCTAGGAACAATGATTTGGTCTCCACTCATTAAAACCAAATTTTGTGATGAGTTAGGGTTAGCTAAAATATTTTTGATATCCACCCCGACAATCGTACTATCTCTATATAACTTCGAACCATCAATGTATCCTTCAGACTTCAAGCCACCAGCTAATTCGATCAAATTAGAAATTCGATACTCGTTTTTCTTTAAAGCATAACTACCCGGATAATTCACTTGTCCTGAAATAGTTACCATTCGTTGACTTTCAAAATTAGGAGCAATGCGAACAGAAATAAAATCAAACGGTTCGAGAGGAAATTGTGATGCTTCATTATCCAATTTTAATGAGCCATCAATCGTAAATGACTTAATAACAATGGTCTCATCAGATGAATTCAGTCCATGATCGACCACTCGTCTAGCTAATTCCAATCTAGAGAAACTGGCTGATTCCTTAAAGCCATTCGCCATCAAAATTAAATCTCCCAATTTCAATCCTTCATAAAAAGCAAATTTGCCGGGTTTATTTACCTGTCCATTGATTTGTACTTCACGGGTTTCATGTAAATCATCTTGACTATAAATGGTTAAAATATCTTCACGCTTCAAAGCGATATCAGTCGATTCGGAACTAAATAATTTCATTAAATCAATTGAAATCATTTCAGATTCTAGATTATCCTTTTTTCTAACCAACAAAGCTCGATTCAAATAGGCATTACCTAACAATCCTTCTGCCTTTTTAATCAATTCTTTGACGGAGGTTAAACCATTCTCCAATGCATATACACCCGGTCTAAATACTGCTCCAGCAACTTCAACTCGATTTTCAAATCGGTCCAAAATTTGCCCAATTTTATATTTATCTCCATTGGAAGGTAGAAATGAATTAACCTCATCTTGCGTGATATTCAATAACTTCAATTCTCTACTTGTATTCCTAGTTAATCCAATGGTATATGTATATGCTTTATCTGTAAATCCGCCCGCAAATCGCAAAACATCTTTTAAGGTTTCTCCTTTCTGAACTTCAAATATCATAGGCCTTTTAACCTCTCCAGCCAAAGAAACACGATTCTCATAATCTGCCACTCGAATAATATCCTGATCCTGCAAATGAATATTATCACTCTGATCAGCTTTCAATAAGAAATCGTATAAATCCACCACTCGAACAACCTTGTTCGCTCTTATCACTCGAATGTTTCTAAAGGATCCATTTTGACTCGGACCTCCTGAAGAATAAAGCGCATTGAAAACCGTTGCTAAAGAAGAAACGGTATAAGTTCCTGGCGATTTAACTTCACCTGTGATAGTCACCTTAATACTGCGAACATTCCCTAAAGTAACTTGTCCAGAAACACCACTTCCTGGGCGATTTAAACCTTGATACAATTGTCTTAATCGACTAATGATCCGATCCGAAGCAGCATCAATGGTTAAACCATTGAGATATATCGGACTTAAATTCAAGATTTTAACTGTTCCTTCTGGGCTAATTTTTACTTTGAAATTATCCAAAACTTCTCCGAAAATATCAATGTTTAATTCATCATCAGGGCCTAATTGGTAATTTTTAGGAGTGGCAATTCTCAAATCTGGTTCAAATGACATTTTTGAATTGGAAAATAAAGATTCTCCAAACACTAAACTTGTTGTTTGAGGAACAACAGCTGAAACCTCTTGACTCGCTTGTTTATCCGCTGATTCTAACGTTCTTCTAGAATTATCGACACTCTGAACTGTTGGAATTTGACTAGCAGTCCCTAATTGTAATTTCGCAATTCTTTCACGTACCCTAGCAATTTCCGAAGCGGAATACCCTTGCATGATAGCGGCTTTTTCGATTTGTGCCTCCGTCATTCCACTAGACTGGGCTTTCTTGTAAAATACCGTAATTTGATCGTCGGTTAATTCATCAATGTTCTTTTTTTGAACTTGAGCGCTGAGTTCAATCGTTGAAATAGAAAGTAGAACAAAAAAAACTATACGAATGAATGATATAATAGGAAAAACTCGAATCATGTTAATAGAGAATAAAACTAAATGTCCACTAAATTAGTCATTTTTTTTTAAACGTGTGAAAATTACATATTTTCACATTATTCACAGAACAGAAAAATGATTAAAATTTAGGACAAGAGAGGTTTCTCTTAAACTTTTGATATGTTTTTTGAATACTAGATTGACCAAAGTTGAAAAGATAAGCCATGGACAATTCATGTGAACCACCTGAAGGCATACCTAATTTAGAAATGGTTACATCATAGGAATAACCAATGGAAAAATTATCTTTTCGGTAGCCAAGTAAAGCCACCAAAGATTCACGGTTACCCGAAGTACCGTCAGCCGATTTTTGAATAGGGACTCCTCTGTACCATGTACCAATAACCAATGGTGCAATGGTCAAATAAGCACCCAAGTCCAATTGATTAAACATCCCTTGTTTCTTGAAATGCAGAACAGGACTAATGCTTTTCTCATTATTTCGACTACCATTCGTATTCATTTCATAATATGAATCTTCCAACATGATTTTGGTTCCCACTTGAAGGCTAAAATTCATTGAAAGTCGATCTTCGGAGCCTTGAACCAATGACTTATTGGGTGTATTTAAATGAGCCACACTTAAACCCACCCATGAATTACCTCGATTGATCAAAGCACCCGCTGTTAGATCCAAATAACCAATGTTGGGCAATAGGATGTTATTGACAGGATCAATTGTACTAGCAATAGAACCCGTACTTAAATAGGTGTTCAATTGGTCACCAAATATCAAATTGGCATTGCTTAAACCTCTTGTAACAAATGAACCTTGAAGACCAAAAGAAATGGATTGATCTTCTGATACATTCAAATGATAAGCGTATTGCATACCAATATTGGTGGTACGTAAATTAGCAAATTGTACATCATTGGTTACTAAAAATCCCAATCCCATGTTGTATTTATTGAGACTGATATCTGCTGAAATGGCAGAAAATTGGTAATTGGCACTTAAATTGGGCCACTGATTTCGGTGATTGAAATTAATTTTTGAGATTCCATTGATTCCAGCGAATGCCGGAGAAATCAACAATGGCGCAGCATAAAATTGCGATAATTGGGGATCTTGCCCAAAAACAGTTTGTTGATTTTGAGAAATAAGTAATACCAAGAAAAAGGAAAATACTTTTTTCATTTTTGATGCCAAAGCCAAGCAATTTACAAGCTAACTTTACAAAAACCAATAAATTGTGTTATTTTGTGACATATTATCAAATATCAGCCTATTGAAACGGATTGTTGTACTATGTATTTTATGCATTTTCATTGCAATTCATGCTAATGGACAAAAGATTCATTACAGGAACAATTGCCTGGATTCTTGTTCATTACAAACCAACACAATTTTCGAATTGGATAATGCACATACCTACCCCAATGGAACCAATTTTCAGTGGGATTACGGTACGGGAACTTTTTCAGCTTCTCAAACCAATCCAACAGGCCAATTTGCATACGGAAGTCCGGGAACCTATGTTGTTAAAATAAAGATTACCCCAAGTGGATCAAGTACCTCTACTATCATTAGTAATCCAAACGTTAAAATTGGAAAAGTAAATCCGTTTTTTCTGGGAACTAGTGCAACGGATACTTTGACAGAGCTATGTTCGAATAAATCCCCCAATACCAAAGATTTGGAGATTCCTGTATCTGCCATCATACCTGGAGGAAAACTATTATGGTTTCCAAATGGGGAAACTAATTCCAAAATAACTGTAAGCAAGGAAGGATGCTACTCAGTCAAATCATTCAGCAATGATGGATCAGGTTGTTATTATGAAGCAAAAATGATTGTGAAAATTTGTGGATCTTATCCGAATAAACCAGATGCTGCTTCGACCGGAAGTACTGGTTCAGGATCCACAGCACCACCCAGTTGTGTCAATTGTCCACAATGGACAGTCGGTAATGGAGTACGAGTGATCTTCCCCAACGATGGCCGAGTACCCTACACCGATATTGGGCCATATACAGCACCAGCAGGAGTAGCGTATTACCCCATTCAAAACAAAGGATCCAATTATCAAATTGGAGGAATTTCATCCAATGGTGAACAAATTGTTGATAACCAGAACAAACAAATTGGAGGAAAGTTAAATGGGGATAAAACCATTGATCAAGGGGTAGCCATCATTCCTAAAAAATCCTGCAAGGCCTGTAATTCAGAATATTATGTCATTACAACCAACAGCGCAAAACAACTATATTACAGTATTATGGATGTTTCTGCCAACGGTGGCAAAGGGGACATCGTGCAAAAAGATTCACTTTTAAGTCCTATCCTAAGTTCCGAAAAGATCATAGCCACCAAAACATCAAATGGTTATCTGTTAATTTCATATGATGCAGATGGAAAAAACATACGAACATTTACAATAGATGCCAAAGGAATTTCGGAACCCAGCCTCATAGCCCTTAATCCAGCCAATGCTCCTGCAAGTAATCGAGGAACTGTCAAATTTTCCAGTGATAATTCCAGATTGGCTTTAGCATTGCCACCTAACAAAGTAGAAATATACGATTACTCCAAAAGTCCTGCCACCAAAGTGAGCACAATCACCACTCCAGCGGATGTGTATGGAGTGGCATTTTCGCCCAATAATAATCTATTGTATGTAAGCATTAATGGGAGTCCCAATCAATTACTTCAATACAAACTAGACACCACCAACATCAATGCGTCCATACGGGTTGTTGGCACTTTTCCGGAAAAACTAGGTGCGATTGAATTAGACCCTGTCAACAAGGCCAAGCTATACCTTGCCAAGGAAGGTAATTCGTATGCCACCATTAGTAAACCCAATCAACGAATCACAGGCTCCCAATCCTTATTAGATGCCAAATTCGAACCCGATGGATTCAAATCTACCTCAGGAATGATTGGATTGGGTATACCAACGTCCATCAATGAAAGCGATAATACAGGACCTCCATCTATTTCCGTGGAATGCAAAGGACTAATGTTCACGTTCAAATTGGACAAAGATTTGTGTGAAAAGAATAAAAATACCAATGTAAAATGGGAGATTTATGAAGTTGGTGCATCCAATATACCTTTATTCCCATTCCTAAACGAAAATGGTGTAAAAATCCCTAATCCAAATATAGTTAATGAGCCAGGAAACCCAATTTTAAATAAATCAACACCCAATTCAAATTCCGTCAATTTCGATTTTCCCACACCACTCAAAAGTGGTTATTACGTGGTCGTTGCCAAAATAACAAATGATTGTGTCACAGATTATTTATTGGATGCCCAAGTATTTTACATCAGTCTCTTAAAACCCTTTGTCTTAAAAAAACAAATTGATAAAATTTTCAATGATAATCTAGCTTATGGACCAACAGGCAATAATTGTAATTTCCCGAATTACAAAATAATGCCTATTCCAAGAGAATTACCTTTGAGTCCTGCACCATTACCCAATGAAGATCTAATTGTACCAAAAGACACCACTATTTTAAGGTTTCAATGGAAGCAAGGAGAGGATATTATATCCAAATTTGGAACGGCCTATATTCCATTTTTCAAGGGAGAAGGGAAAACATTCCAACTTAATATATTGGATACTGAATCAGGCTGTACAGATTCTAGTCGAACAAAAATCACATTCATCACCAAAGATGATTTACTTCCAAAATCAGATTGGCGATTATGCATGGATGAACCTGATCCGAAACTAAAGATTTCAATATTACCATTGGCCAATGCCTTGGATTATGAATGGAAAATAAATGGCAAAGGCTACATTACGGCCCCTACACCCATAGACACCAATTATATTTGGGTTAACCGGATAGGGAAATACGATTTAAAAGTAAAGGATTCCTATGCGTGCGAATTGAATCAGACCTATACCATTGATGACAAATGCCAACCGAAAATCGTGGCACCAAGTGTTTTTACACCGAATGGGGATAATAATAACGATGTGTTTTTACCAACATGGAATTGGGTAGGAAATTCCAGTGAGCCACGGAGAAATTTATTAAATACTCCTATTCCTGGGGCAGTTTTAAACTTGGGTGAATCTACGCGTAATTACACAAAAAACCGGTCCATCATTAAATCAGTTAAAATATTTAATCGATGGGGAGAACTTATCTTTCAAAAAGATATTGATCCAAATGACCTGAGTACGGGTGATATAAAACAAGACAGTTTTGGCTGGGATGGCACATATCGAGGACAAAAAGTGCCTCAAGATACCTACGCATGGTTGGTGGAATATGAATCCATCGATTTTCCTGAATATGGACTGATGACAGAAAGAGGCGCTGTGGTGGTAGTGTATTGATTTAGTTATTAGGTATTAGTTTTTAGTTATTAATGCGAATTAAGAGTTAAAATATTCATTAATACCTCAAAATTCGATATATCATTGCCATTTATTGAATAATTTATTATCCATGGCATTTCTTTTTAAAAAAAAGAAACAAAAAAACTTATTTTATACCAGTTAATCCAAGACGAATCCGCAAATTCATTGATAAGTCCTAAAAAAGAATAAACAGCGTTGGCTCAGCTGCCTCAAAGCAAAAGCGGTAAAAAAGATTAGTAAAAATTAGAAGTTTCAACGCTTAATTCGCATTATTAGCTTTTACCTAAAAACTAATAACTAAAAACTAATAACTAATAAGCTCTCCCCTCCACCCCTTTCATAAAATTCACAAACGCTTTATTCACCACTTGATTACCACCTTTGGTTGGGAAATTACCCGTGAAATACCAATCACCTAAATGATTAGGACAAGCAATGTTTAAGTTGGCAACTGTTTGGTATACGACTGAGATATCAGCTTGCAAATTTTTTGGACGAACGATATCCGCAATTTTATCCGAAATTTCATCATCGGTAAATGGCGCATAAACGGCTTTTACCAAATTTTCTTCCTCTGCTGTTCCATTTTCCAAAGCTTGCAAACATTTCAAATTGACTTCATCCAAAATATGCTCTAAATTTCTTTCTTTTAACAAAGCCAATGCCGCTCTAAAGGCTACAAATTCCTTCATTTTGGACATATCAATGCCATAACAATCAGGATATCGAATTTGCGGTGCAGAAGAAACAATGACGATTTTTTTTGGAGATAATTTATCCAATAAACCCAAAATACTCTTCTCCAAAGTAGTACCTCTTACAATGGAATCATCTATTAAAACAACAGAATCAACTCCTTTATTAATTACTTCATACGTAGTATCATATACGTGTGAAACCATGTCATCTCTTTGGTCATCACTAGTAATAAACGTACGAACCTTCACATCTTTGGAAATCAACTTTTCAACGCGGGGTCTAAAAGTCAATAATTCATCTAAATCTTCTTCAAAAAGGACACCTTCCATGATCGCTTTTTTTCTTTCTTTGGCAAGATGATCTTCCAAACCATCAATCATACCTAAAAAGGCCGTTTCTGCAGTATTGGGAATATAAGAGAACACTGTATTCTTTAAATCATGGTTAACCTCATCCAAAATTTGCGGAATCAATAATTGACCTAATTTTTTACGCTCATGGTAAATATCGGGATCAGAGCCTCTCGAAAAATAAATACGCTCAAATGAACAAGATTTTTGTTCCAATCGATCAATAAATTGAACTTCATCCACTTCTCCCTCTTGGTCAATGATCAAGGCATGCCCTGGAGTTACTTCTTTAATTTCATTGTATGCACAATTAAAACTCGTTTTGATGGCTTGCTTTTCAGAAGCCACTACCACCACTTCATCATCTACATAATAAAATGCCGGACGAATTCCAGCAGGATCCCGTGCAACAAATGATGCACCATAACCCGTCATTCCCACCATGGCATAACCACCATCAAAATCTTTGCAAGAACGCTCTAAAACACGCTTTAAATTAATTTTACTAGCCAAAACATCCGACAATTCGGGATTGGTATATTGATCTTTGTATTTCAAAAATTGGCGTTGATTCTCCTCATCCAAAAAGTGTCCGATTTTTTCCATCACCGTCACTGTATCCACTTTTTCCTTGGGATGTTGTCCCAACGAAACCAATTTATCAAATAAATCATCCACATTGGTCATATTGAAATTACCCGCCATAACTAAATTTCTGCTTCGCCAATTGTTTTGACGCAACATGGGATGACAATTTTCTATTTCATTTTGTCCATGTGTACCATACCGCAAATGTCCCAATAAAACTTCACCGGTAAAAGCAAAATTATCTTGCCACCAAGCAGCATCTAATGAAGGATCAATTCCTGTTTCACGCTTAAAATCCTTGGCTAATTTTTGTGCTTTACGAAATTTCTTGTTAATCTTTCCGAAGATATCGGCTACCGCTTGCGGCTCAACTGATCGGTAGCGACTGATGTATCTACTACCTGGTTTTACATTGATTTTAATATTGGCAACCCCTGCTCCATCTTGTCCTCTATTTACTTGTTTTTCCATCATCAAGTACAACTTTTTGAGTCCGTAACTTGGTGTTTTGTATTTGTCAAGATAATACTGGAATGGCTTTCGTAATCGAATTAATGCAATTCCGCATTCATGCTTAATAGAATCAGACATTTTTTATATGTTTCGCTAGGATTATGTTCAAATGGGACCCAAAATTAATAAATAAAATGAGCTAAAAAGGCTAAAATGCTATTTTTTTGTATTCTTATTTCCAAATATTCCAAAACACATTAGGGAACAATAAGGAAAGTATAATTAGAACACTCAATAATGCATAATGCCATAAATGAGTCCATTTTTCTGGCTCCTCAGTATCGTTATTTTGACCAGATTTTTTGAAATAAATCTGAAAGGGAATCTTTAAATAATAAAAAATAGAGATAGCGGTAGAAAATACGGCTACACACAATAAAACAAATACTACTTGCAAGCCTGACTCTTGATATTTTCGCCAAATCAAACTAAAGTACGTCACTTTAGCGATGAAAGTTCCCGCAGGTGGCAATCCAATCAATGCCACAAAACCTATGAGAACGAACAAGGACCAAATCGGTCTTGCTTTCGACTTTCCTTCCCACCGCCATAAATCATTTTCCTGAATGATGGCATATTCTTTTTCATCCAAGGTAAAAAACACCAAAATAGTGCTTAATCCATAAAGTAAGGAATAAAACAATAAGACAGAAGTGGCCTCTTGCATTGGAAAAATCCAGGCCATTGCCATAAAACCTCCATGTGCAATGCTGGAATAGGCCAATAAACGTTTGGTGTTATTTTGGCGCAATGCACCTAAATTACCCAATAAGAGGGTTAAGATAGCTAACAAACTGATCGACTCTGTCAATGAAATAGGTACAATGTGAAGTATTCGAATACCTAACCAAGCTACAGACATTTTGGGAGCCGTTGAAATCCATACCATCCATGAAGCAGGTAAAGTTTCAAGTACATCTGGACTCCAAGGATGAAAAGGTACCCATGACATTTTGAACAAAAAACCTGCTCCTATCATTGCGAATGCGGTACCGACCAAAAAAGGATCAGATTCGCTAATTCCTCTTGTAAAAGAGGCATCTCCAATCGATAAGGTTCCAGTGATTCCATAAACCAATGAAATTCCATATAATAAAACGGCAGAGGTCGCAATTCCGAAAAGCACATAGGGAATTGCCGCTTTCGATGCATGGATATCTTTACGAACTCCTACTAATAAATAGGTTCCCAAAGACATCCATTCAATACTTAAATAAATGGTCAACCAATTCGAACTCATGCATGTCAATAAGGCCCCACCTAGAATGGAAAAATATCCAATATTCTCCTCCAGTTGATATTTTTTCTGCTGAATTTGATTCATGAGTAAAATCAAACACGCAAAAAATAAAATCAAGGTATTCATGGCATTGCTGCCTGAATTAATAGCAAAAAGCTGAAATGAGGCATAGCCAGTAATGCCTAAATCCATTCGTTGAATGGACAAAACAAAGGCCAAAACTATTCCAATTTGAGCAATAAAATAACGCCAAGAAGTAGCAAATTTTTCTGATTTACCATGTAAAAATAATTCAGCGAACAAACTCACAAATATCCAACATACTATCAATATTTCCGGAATCATGAAAGACATGCCTTCTGTTATTTTCAGCAGTCGGGTGTCTAACGAAGAAAGGATTTCAGGAGAAAACATGTACAAACTTAAGGCTTTTTGATGATTAATTTTTCTTTCAAATACTGCGCAGTGAAATTATCTGACAATCGAATCATTTCCTCGGGAGTACCTTCAAATGTTATATAACCCCCATTTTCTCCTCCTTCTGGACCTAAGTCGATGATATGATCTGCACATTTAACCACTTCCATATTGTGTTCGATGATCAAGACACTATCGCCCTGCTCCACCAAATCATTCATTGCTTTCAAGAGTTTTTTAATGTCATGAAAATGAAGTCCTGTTGTGGGTTCATCGAAAATAAACAATGTTTTTCCTTTGTTGGGATTTCCTTTTCCTAAAAAACTAGCTAGTTTAACCCTTTGGGCTTCACCTCCCGACAAGGAATTCGACGATTGACCTAACTTGATATATCCCAAACCAACCTGAAAAAGTGGGTCAATTTTATCGGCAATTTTTGGATGTTTTTCTCGGAAAAATTCTACCGCTTCCTCAACGGTCATATCCAAAATAGCTGAAATATTTTTTTCTTGGAATTTAACATCCAAAATTTCTTGTTTAAATCGACTACCGCCACAAGATTCACATGTCAGACGAATATCCGCCATGAACTGCATTTCGATGGTTGTTTCTCCTTCTCCTTGACACGTTTCGCAGCGACCTCCTTCTACATTAAAAGAAAAATGGGCAGGTTTATAACCCCTGGCCTTCGCTACCGGCAATTCCGAATACAATAAACGAATGGCATCATATGCTTTGATATAAGTTACAGGATTCGATCTCGACGATTTACCAATCGGCTGTTGATCCACCATCTCGATGCCAGCAATTTTATTTAAACTTCCATTCAATTCTCTAAATCGACCCGTTTCTTCCGTGCCTAATTGAAGATTTCGCAAAACCGCCGGATATAAAATTTTTCGAATCAAGGTTGATTTGCCTGAACCGCTCACGCCTGTCACTACACTGAGAATCCCCAAAGGAATTTTCACATCCACATTTTTTAAGTTATTTTCATTAGCTCCTTTGATTTCGATAAATGCCAAAGGTTTCCTTCTGAATTGGGGAATAGCAATTTGATCTTCGCCGGTTAAAAAGCGTAATGTGTGACTTGTTTTGTTTTTTTCCAACAATGCCTCTTTTAAACTTCCTTGAAACATTAGATTACCACCCAATCGACCCGCTTCTGGTCCAATATCAATAATTTGATCGGCGGCACGCATGATATCTTCTTCATGTTCAACTACAATGACCGTATTGCCCATAGCTTTCAACATCAATAAAACAGATATCAATCGACTAGTATCTCTAGGATGCAATCCAATACTTGGCTCATCCAAAATATACATCGAACCCACTAAAGCACTTCCCAAAGAAGTAGCCAATTTAATTCGTTGGAATTCTCCTCCAGACAAAGTTGAACTTAATCGATTTAAGGTTAAATACCCTAAACCTACCCGTTCCATATAATCCAATCGATTATTGATTTCAATTAAAATCCTTTTGGCCAAAGCCTGATCATGTGCATCCAATGGTAATTGTTCAAAAAATGATTTCACTTTCGACAAAGGCCAAAGAACCAAATCAATGATGGATGTTCCATTGATTTTCACATAGGCTGCATCTTTTCTCAAACGAGAACCTTTGCATTCGGGGCAATCTGTTTTACCTCTATATCTGGATAATAAAACTCGATACTGTATTTTATAGGTTTCTTTTTCCAAATGATCAAAAAACTGATTCAATCCAGCAAAATACTTATTTCCTTTCCATAATAAATCTTTTTCCGACTGCGTTAAGTCTTTGTATGGTCGATGAATCGGGAAATCAAAATGGACTCCATTTCTTAACAAAGGATGCATCCATTCACTCATGCGCTCACTTCTCCATGGGGCAATTGCTCCTTCATAAACCGACAAATCATGATCTGGGAAAACCAAATTGGGATCTAAACCCAAAACTTTCCCATAACCTTCACAATTTTTACAAGCTCCAAAAGGATTATTGAAAGAAAATAAATTTAAACTAGGCTCCTCAAAAACCATTTCATCCAATTCAAATTTATCAGAAAAAACCTTTCTTTTTTGGCCTTCTATTTCAACCCAACAAACTCCTTCTCCTTCAAAATAAGCCGTTTGAACAGAATCTCCTAATCGGAATAAAGTTTCTTCATCATCTGCCTTCACCACCAAACGATCAATCAAAATAGAAACACTTTCGGATTGATGTTGAAATTTATTTAATTGTTCTTTATTCTCTAATAATTCTTCTAAATCCAATGTTTCTCCTTCAGATATCAATCGGGAATAACCCTTTTGAATCAACAATTGACATTCGTACTCAAAAGTTCGATCATGATGACGTAAAAATGGCGCTAAAATCAAAACTTTTTTTAGATCAAAAGTGACAATCCAATCGACAATACTGGAGACTGAATCTTTTTTCACTTCTACTCCAGAAATCGGAGAATATGTTTTACCAATGCGAGCAAAAAGCAATTTGAGGTAATCGTAAATTTCGGTAGTTGTACCAACCGTTGATCTTGGATTTTTGGTATTAACTTTTTGTTCGATCGCAATCGCTGGTGAAACCCCGCGAATATAATCAACAGCAGGCTTTTCCATTCGACCTAAAAACTGTCGTGCATAGGAATTTAAACTTTCCACATACATCCTTTGACCTTCCGCAAAAAGGGTATCAAATGCCAAAGATGATTTACCTGAACCCGATAAACCAGTGATCACGACCAATTGATTACGAGGAATGGCGACGTCTACATTTTTTAAATTATGCACACGAGCCCCTTTGATAATTATGTGAGTTTTAGGATCTAAATTTTCAAATCCTAAATTTGTGACAGAACTAGAAGCAACATCATTCATAAAACAAAATTATCCTTTAATTTTGTTAATCTTATGAAAGATTTCATAAACCTATTAAAAAAAACAATTATTTTAAAATTAACCCAAAAATGAAAAAACTACTCTTAATTATTGGACTACTAAGTTTTGGAATGCTGCAAGTATCAATGGCACAAGAAGCCGTTGTGATCAAAGAAGAGGGAGCACAAGGAGATTTGGATGTGGAGCGCGATGTAAGTGAATTAAGTTTTAAAGAAAGAGTCCATTTCGGTGGGGGTATTTCTGGACTGAGTTTCGGAAATCCTACAAGTATCGGACTTTCTCCCATGGCTGGATATCAATTAACCAATAATACAGTTGTTGGACTTGGATTGACTTATCAATATTACTCCATCAATTATGGAGGATCAATTGGAAAGTTAACTTCTAATTTATTGGGTGAAAGAATTTTCGCAAGACATTATATTCCAGCACTTTCTGAATTGGTTGGGCAAAGCTATTTAACCGCGCAGGTGGAAAATTATTCGAATCTATCCAACAATAACGGCATCAACTATTCCAATCCAGTTTTAGTTGGTGTAGGAATTGGATCAAAAATTGGCATTAATTTAACATTGATGTATGATTTGAATTACACCTCCGGATACGGCGCTTCGCAATCTCCATATGGCTCAGCATTTGTGGTACAAGTAGGTGGATTTTTCTTTTAAAATCTTGAAACAAAATTCACCAACCTCAGTTTAAACTATTAAATTATTTATTCTATTTTTCAACTTAAATTAGTTTTAAAATTCTTAAATTCGAATCCAATTTTCTAAATACATGTCAAAAGAACTATTATCAGAACCTCTATTAGTTGAAGATCCTAACAGATTCGTTTTATTCCCTATCAAACACGATGATATTTGGCAGTTTTATAAAAAAGCAGAAGCTTCTTTTTGGACTGCAGAAGAAATCGATTTATCACAAGATATCAGCGATTGGAAAAAAATGAATGACGGAGAACGTCATTTTATTTCCCATGTCCTTGCTTTCTTTGCCGCCTCTGATGGAATTGTGAACGAAAATTTGGCTAATAACTTTTTGAGAGAAGTTCAGTATGCAGAAGCAAAATGTTTTTATGGCTTCCAAGTCATGATGGAGAACATCCACTCCGAAACATATTCTTTGTTAATTGATTCATACATTCAAGAACCCAAAGAAAAAGACCGTTTACTTCGTGCCATTGAAACCATCGATTGTGTGAAGAAAAAGGCAGATTGGGCATTGAAATGGATTGACAGTGACAATTTTGTCGAGCGCTTAATCTCTTTTGCGGCGGTTGAAGGGATTTTCTTTTCTGGTTCATTTTGCTCCATCTTTTGGTTGAAGAAAAGAGGATTGATGCCAGGACTTTCTTTCTCCAACGAATTAATTTCTCGTGATGAAGGTTTACACTGCGACTTTGCTTGTTTATTGTATTCCGATCATATCAAAAATAAATTATCACAAGATCGAGTTTATGAGATCATTTTGAACGCGGTTGAAATTGAAAAAGAATTTGTAACCGTTGCGTTACCTGTTTCATTAATAGGAATGAATGCTGAATTGATGTGTCAATACATTGAATTCGTTGCAGACCGTTTATTGGTTTCCTTGAATTGCCAAAAATATTATAATGCAAGCAATCCATTCGATTTCATGGAAATGATTTCCTTGCAAGGAAAAACTAATTTCTTTGAAAAACGTGTAGCTGAATACCAAAAATCAGGTGTTATGTCAGATAAGGAATCCATGGGATTCTCATTGGATGAAGACTTTTAGATAGTTATTAGGTATTAGTTATTAGGTATTAGTTTTTAAATATAAAATACCTAATAACTAATAACTAATACCTAATACGTTATCTCAGCAAAATAAACCGTTCCCAAATCATTGGAATACAAAAACCGATGATGATGCCCGAAATGACCAATACGAGGCTTTTATGACGCATTTTTAATCCATTAACCAAAATGGATGAGCCCAATAAGATCAAAGTTAATACGACTATTTGACCAGCCTCCAATCCAAGATTGAACGACAATAATGGTCCAATCAGCGACTGTTCTCTCCCCAATAAACTTTGCAAGTAATTAGAAAACCCTAATCCATGAATTAGACCAAAAAAGGCAATTCCCGCATATTTTAATATCGATATTTTTTCTTTGGACGGCGCGACCTTTTCGAAATTTAGGTTCGATAAAGCGGAAAATAAAATGGTACATGGAATAAAAAATTCAATCCAATCTTGAGAAAAATCCAATAATTTCAAAGTTGCCAAGGCTAGTGTAATGGAATGCCCTAATGTAAAGGCCGTAACCAATAAAAACGTTTGTTTTAAGTTGGCAAAAGTATAAATACAAACAAAAGAGAGAATAAATAATAAATGATCTACAGCTAAAATATTCAAGATATGCTGAAGGCCTAATGAAAAATAGGTGATAAAATCTTGCATTATAGTGATAAAGTTTAGGTAAAAATATAGAATTTTCTTATCATTATGTGAATATTCATTCCTTATTTACTTATGAAATTTGATTATATCATTGTTGGTGCTGGAACAGCAGGTTGTGTATTAGCGAATCGACTTAGTGAAAACCCAGACCACCAAGTTTTACTCATTGAGGCAGGTATGGATAATCGAGATCCAAGAATTGAGATGCCATCCGCTTATTCAACCATTAATCATTCCTATTTTAATTGGAATTTTTACACGGAACCTCAACGTTTTGCCAATAATAGAAAAATATATCAACCGAGAGGTAAAGCTATTGGAGGAAGCGGAATGATAAATTGCATGGCTTATATTCGAGGAAATAAAGAGGATTACAATCAATGGGCCCGAATAGGATGTGAAGGTTGGGATTATGAAAGTATGCTCCCCTATTTTATTCAATCAGAAAATAATCAAACTTTCAAAAATAAATTCCACGGACAAGGTGGACCCATGACCATTTCACATTCAAAAAATGAAAGTATTTTCGGGAATGCTTTTTTAGCTGCCTGTGTGGAAAGTGGTATTCCTTTGAATGAAGATTTTAATGGTGAAAAACAAAATGGAGCAGGTTTTTTCCAATTCAATATTGACAATGGTGTAAGATGTTCTACCGCAAAATCGTTTATTCACCCAATTCTAAAACGAAAAAATTTACGAATTCTTACTCAATTTAGGGTTTCCAAAATTCAATTGAAAAATGAAAAAGCGATTGGCGTAGAAGGATTTAAAGATGGAAGTAAATCGTTGCAAACGTTTGAAGCCAACAAAGAAATTATCTTATCAGCAGGCGCATTTCAAAGTCCTCAAATATTAATGTTGTCGGGTATAGGAGATAAAAATTACCTCAATGAATTTGGTATTGATTCAGTTCTCGACCTACAGGGGGTAGGCCAAAACCTTTCAGATCACATTTTCGTGAATATGAATACTGAGGCCACTACAAAAGGAATTTCCTATAATACTGCTATCAATAGCCCCAATTTCATGAACTATCTATTCCACAAAAAAGGGCCATTGACTTCTAGTCCCTTGGAAGGATGTGCCTTTGTGGACACATTGAATAATTCTGAAGAACCGGATATTCAATTCCATTTTACTTCCGCTTGGGCACAAGATATTCACAACTTCAATGATCGACCATTAAGTGATGGCTATACGATTTTACCCACATTATTGAAATCGAAAAGCAGAGGTTACGTTGGGCTCCGTAGTGCGAATTTCCAAGATGCACCCATAATTGACCCTAATTATTTATCTGATGAAAAAGGAGAAGATTTAACTACCTTGATTAGAGGAGTCAGAAAAGCTCAGGATGTATTGAATGCCAATGCATTCAACGAATATCGAAAAAGAAAAAATTATCCCGATAAAGATTTACAAACAGATGATGAAATTGCAGCGCACATCAGGGAATCCTTAGAATGCGTATATCATCCAGTAGGTACATGTCAAATGGGGATTGGTAAAGATGCGGTCACCGATCCGAAAAATTTAAAAATATACGGAATAGAGGGATTACGAATAGCCGATGCCTCCATCATGCCTGACTTAACCTCTGGAAACATCAATGCAACGGTTGTGGCAATAGCGGAGAAACTAGCAGATGAGGTAATAGGTAATAGGTAAAAGGTAATAGGTAAAAGGTAATAGGTAAAAGGTAATAGGTAAAATGTAATAGGTAAAAGGTAATAGGTAATAGGTAAAATGGGTAAGCGTTCTTTTCTTTTCTCTTTTCAAAACCGAGTATAAACAAACAAAAATTGTATTTATTAATAAAAATCAAATAACATGAAAAAGATCATTACATCCATCATTATTTGTTTAACTTCTTTTATAGCTATGGCTCAAGAAAAATCAGCTGCTTCCTTGAAAGAGGCAGATTTAAATCGTTTTAAAATCATGATAGCTCAAGACGGGGCGGGATTGGATAAAGTTTTACACAATGATTTGGTGTATGTCCATTCTTCAGGAACCAAGGATAACAAAGCAAGTTATATTAATTCCATCGTTTCTAAGAAAACCATTTACCACAAAATTGATGTGATTGAAATTACACAAAGAATTTATGGAAATGTTGGTATCAACAACGGAATTGTACACGTGGTTAATTTAAAAGATGGCGTAGAGCAACCCGCCAACAAATTAACGTTTACTGATGTTTATGTTTTCGAAAACGGCCGCTGGCAAATGGTTTCTTGGCAATCGACGAAATTGCCGGTGCAATAGGTTAGAAAAGAGAAAAGAGAAATAAAAATTAATAAACCGTGAACTACGTGTTAAACACAAAGATCACGGTTTATTATTTCTAATTTTTGTTGAGCTATTCGGGCCTAAAATCATTTTAATTACAAGCTTAAATAAACTTCTATCCAGAAATCAAACCGCTCACGATAAGCAGACCATTTACATATTAATTTAGGAAGAATTTTAAACGTAATGAATTTAATCTGCAATACATCTACAAGGAAAACCAAGAGCCTTTACATCATTCCTATCAAAATAAAAACCACCCCCGCCTAAGTAATATGCATAGGAGGTTGTCATTTGTGTATTTGTCCAATAGTTACCTGAAATTCCCCATTGCTGATTTAAACCACCAATCTGAGAAGATAAAAAACCTGAATTGACAAGTTTTAAAGGAGAAAAAAATGCTCCATCTTTCCAAACAACAATTTCCTGCATCCATTCATTCATAGTCGGCAAACGCCATTTTCCTCCTAGCTCAATTCGACATGGATCATTAGCAATTAACCAATTAGAGTCTTCTTCTATTTTGGTAATCCATGTTGTGTTGGGAATTCTCGAATAAAAATCTACTTGATAACCTTGCTTTCTGTTAAATTGAAAATACCAACCTGATGAAATAATATTTGCCTCATCAACTGAAACCCCAGGTCTTTCTGCACCTAAATTTTGTGTAATCCACATTTTGGGTTTTCCTGATATGTTAGAAGTATAAATGCCATAGGTTATCTTTTTATTTACAGGAGCAATACCATTTAATGTGTTGTGATTAATAGTTATTGATGTGACTTCTCCATAATTCCCATAATTTAAGCTAGTATTCAATAATGCAACCTGAGCCACCAGTTCAGCACATTTAGCTTGTAAAGCATCTATTTTCGCCTTCAAAGTAGCCAAATCTGAATTCGCAGATGCCATTTGGGTAGTTAGGGATACTATTTGAGTTAATAATGCCTTTAGGTCTGTTTGTATAAGATCTATTTTCTTGTCACTAGTAGCCTGCAAATTGTTCACCTTTAGCACTGCCACTAAAGCTGAATCAGTTGTTTTCTTTAAAGCTGTAATTTGAGCTTTTAAATCATCGTTTTGTTTCTTAACCGAATTGATTAAATCTATTATCTCTCCATCTCTGTTGGTACACGATTGCAAAATTAAAAATATAAAGTAAAAATAAGGGATCAACTTTTTCATCATTGTAATTTAATTTTTAATACATCTTACCGAAAATCCATATTTTTTGGACCAGGCTTTATCATTACCAATAGTAACTTTTTCGCTTGCATAATCCAAGATTTTTGCATGTGCTTTATCCAGTTCATATTCTGTAGTACTCCAAAAAAACACAGAATTACCTAGTCCAGCCGTACGATTATAAATGTATCCATGTGGAAGTGCATTAAAACCACTGCTATTTGTTGCTCCAAAATTTGGTGAATCCCATTGCCCAGTACCTTCTTCTTTAGTTCCAGTTGATTTCAGTTTACCTCCAGCTATATTAGAACCGCCCAAGAATGTTATAAGTTCGTTCCACTCCTCTTCAGTTGGAATATGCCAACCCTTGGGAGCAAGTCCTCTAGAATCCATTACTGCATTCCAATTATAGAGTTTACCATAAGTTGAATCATATGTAGCATCATTATTATAATAGCACCAAGAACCATTTGTTAATTTATCCCATTGGTTAACATTATCGTTTATATTAACATAATTTATTAGGTCTCCATTCTGATATCTAGATACTCTTAAATTTTCAGCCATCCAAACCTGATTACCAATTTTTACAGCATTATACTTATTCCCATCTATGTCCGATAAATACCCATTATTCGAAGAATTTAGGTTGGATATTTGAGCCACCAGCTCAGCACATTTAACTTGTAAAGCATCGATTTTAGCTAATAAGGACCCAATGTCTGCATTCAAGGATGACATTTGGATATTTAATGAAGCTATTTGAGCCAATAGAGCTTTTAAATCTGTTTGAATAAGATCAATTTTTTTGTCTGTCGCTATTTGACTCGAATTTACTTTTAGGATTGCCACCAAAGCTGAATCCGTCGTTTTTTTCAATGCAGTTATTTGTGCCTTCAAATCATCATTTTGCTTTTTTACTGAATTGATTAAATCTATGATTTCACCGTCGCGATTGGTACAGCTTAAAATGCCAATAAATACAAAAAAAGTCAATAATAGGCATTTTTTCATTGGATATTTAATTAAAAATCAGAATAAAAAGTTTTTCAAATCGAAGAGGTAACGTATTGGTAAAAACATTACAACGTTGCAACAAATAACCCAACTGTTGTAGCAACAAAAATTTTATTTCTAATTATCGTTACTTTATTGTATTGATCTACTCCCGATATCGTATACCTCGTCCAGGTCATACCTCTATTATTACTTAAAAATATACCTGATGAACCTGAAACAGCTATGAAAATCTTCTGTGAATCAGAGTAAACACAATCCATTGATTCTGTAGATGGAAATTTATATCTAACGTTATTGGCTTTAATTGCAGAAGATTTACTCACATAAAAATTACCGTTTGAACTAATGAAATATAGACTATCATCGACACATTCTACATCCAAAAATGACGGTTTTGAGGAATCTGTTGAAAGCTCAATTGTCCATGATTCCCCTAGATTACTTGATTTTAATATACCAGCTGTAGTTGAAGAATATATTACGTTGTTACTCTGAGAAAAATTTGAGGGGTCCAATTGAATGCCATCCCATTTGTTTGTCCAAGTTTGATTATCCGACCCTCCACTCTTATAAATCCCACGCAGATATCCGCCCATGGATGCAATAAATCGACCATCACTTAATGGCAAAATAGACCCACTGACACAACCAAAGCCCATTGGTCCAGTTGAAGCAAACGAATCTACATTTTTATTTGACATATAAATCCCTTTATCCATACCTGCAATTACTAACTGACCACCGTTAAAATTCGAAAATGCTCCGCCAGCATGAGTACCTAAACCTAATCTTACAACAGGAAATAAAGTATTCGTTGTAGTAAAACTTGAACCGAGATTGGTAGATTTCAAGACATCTGTTGCCCTTGAAAGATATAAAATTGAACTATCAAGGTTGGGTATAACTCTCCAACAATTTCCATTACTAACTTGTTTCCAAACTAAATTGTCAATTTTAGGCGCAATTCCTGAAATGATAGCAGAGTTTAATAAGGCTATCTGCGCCACCAACTCAGCACATTTGACTTGCAAGGTATCTATTTTTGCTTTTATGCTAGCTATATCGACATTGGCAGCCGTCATCTGAGTACTTAAACTTGAGATTTGCGCTAAAACTGATTTTAAATCTGCCTGAATAGCCTCTAGCTTTTTATCCGTTACCGCTTGTGATATTGTTACTTTCGTGATGGCTACCATGGCAGAATCTGTCGTCTTTTTCAAACTTGTGATTTGAGCTTTCAAGTCATCATTTTGCTTTTTTACGGAATTGATTAAATCAATGATTTCACCATCTCGGTTGGTGCACCCTAATAAGATGACAAATAATAAAAATATACCTACTACTATTTTTTTCATAATTCGTTTATTTTAAAATCTTAATTTCCACTCTTCGGTTTTTGGCTCTGGCATCTTCGCTAATATCGTTTTGTTTTAATTGTTGTTCTCCAAAAGCTAAGGCTGTTATACGTGTTTTAGCTATGCCTTTATCAGCTAAATAATTCGCAACACTTTGAGCCCGTTTTTCTGATAAAATAAAATTGGATTCTTCATTACCCACATCATCTGTATGCCCAGAAATAATAATGCGCATGTCTGGATTTTCCAATAAAATGATCAACAATTCATTCAATTTTGCCATGGAAGAAACCAATAAATCTGCTTTGTTGGTAACAAAATTGATTTCATTGGCTATTTCATTGATTTGCTTTTCAATTTTTTGACTCACCATTGGACATCCATTGTTCATTCGATCCCCTTTTTCATCTGGGCATTTATCTAATTGATTGTTGACCCCATCCGAATCATTATCCAATTGACTTTCTGAACAACCTTGCGAATTGACTTTTTCTCCTTTGGGAGTTTTAGAACATTGATCCATTGAGTTATTAACACCGTCTCCATCTTCATCTAATTGACTTTCTGAGCAACCTTGTAAATTGGCTTTTTCTCCATTAGGGGTTTTAGGACATTTGTCATTCGCATTAAACACACCATCCAAATCTTCATCTAATTGACTTTCCGAACAGCCATCTAAATTAACTTTTTCTCCTTTAGGTGTTTTAGGGCATTTATCCTTCACATTTACAACACCATCCGAATCCTCATCCAGTTGACTTTCCGAACAGCCTTCTAAATTAACAGTCTCCCCTTTGGGTGTATCAGGACATTTATCTGTATCATCTGAAACACCGTCATAGTCAGAATCTTTCGTCCGTTTCCTTTCTATGTAATAGGTTATACCCACTGCATTTTTAAACATCAAATCTTTGGAATTATCCGTGATTTTATTCGACATGTAAAAATCAGGATCATTTAATGTGGTAGAAAATGGTTTGTTAACTGAACTACTCAGAAAAAACGACCATTTTTTATTGATTCGGTAGTCAATTTGTACACCAGCAAAACCACTGAATTCTCTACGGTACCTTTCACCTACCACACAGGCACAAGAATTTTCTAAGGTTTGGTAATTTGAACCTAAATTGAAAAATAGGCTTGTTTTCTTAAGGGTAAAAAACCGAGTTTGAATCCCCAATGTAGCCGAGGAAAGAGCGGAGGATAAACTGCCGACTGAGGGAGAGAGTACAATTTTATTATAAGAAAGTGCGCCAGCTTCTGCATTGGCAAATAAGGTCATTCGATTGCTTAATCCATAACCGTATCCAAAACCCAATTGATTAAATACATAATTGGTCTGAGCGGTTTGCCTTTCAATAATAAAATCTGTCCGACCAGCAAAAATGGAAAAATGATGATCTCCTTTTTGTGCAAAACAAGGTATGGAAATCATAATTAACAAAAGACGTTTGAGCATAATAATCTTCGAACTTTGATTTTGAGGAAGACAAACTTAAAGCCAAAGAATAATCAATACTAAGAATAATATGTTATTCATGTTATTCACACATTTTCAAAATTAAAAAATAGTGCTAAGTGATTTCAGTTATTGATCATATTGAAGTGAAGTGAATAGAACTTGAATCAAAAAACCGTAAACCTCGTGTTTTAAACACAAAGTTTACGGTTTAATTTTAACCAATCAAAAAAGGATTTGCCTAGAAATTCCTTTCGCCTGCTTCTCTTTTACCCAACATTACAGCACCTACCATGGCAACAAAGAACAAAATTGAAACCAATTCAAAAGGTAATAAATATTCAGAATAGAGTACTTTTCCTAAATTTTCAACCATACCATTTTGAGAAGAATACGTTTGAATATTCGGGGTTGGAATACTAGTATTACGATATACGGCAATTAGAATGACCAATAAACTTCCTGCTACAACAGAACCTGCTAACTTAGTCAAAGGCGTTTTCGATTCAGGCTTATTTTTACGCAAATCAAACATCATAATAACGAACAAAAACAATACCATGATGGCTCCAGCATAAACAATGATATTCACCGCCATTAAAAATTGTGCATTTAATAAGACATAATGCCCTGAAATACAGAAAAATGTAAATACCAAATACAAAACACTGTGAATGGGATTTTTAGCCAACACCACCATCAATGCACTTAATAAAGTTAATCCCGAAAGAAAATACCAAATATTAGAAATCTCCATAATTTTATTATTTCCAACCCTCGCGTAAATAGCGCTGATCCATTTTTTCAACTAATTTATCTTTTCCATAAATAACCTCATCTCTGCTGTTAAATACGGGTACCATTTTATCATGACGTAAATAAATGGCTTGCTTCGGACAAGCTTCCTCACATAGACCACAAAAAATACAACGAAGCATATTGATTTCATATACTTTGGCATATTTCTCTTCTCGGTATAACTTTTCCTCCCCAGCTTTTCTTTCTTCCGCAACCATGGAGATGGCCTCCGCCGGACAAGCTACTGCACATAATCCACAGGCTGTACAACGTTCCGCCCCTTCTTCATCTTTTTTCAAAATATGATGACCTCGATAAATCGGGCCTAAATATCTTTGCTGCTCTGGATAACGAATAGTAACCGGCTTTGAAAAAAAGTGCTTTAAGGTTGTCGCCATTCCTCCTACAATCGCAGGAAGATACATACGCTCAGCCAAAGTCATTTCACCTTGTTCTAATACTTTTGTTTTATCGCTTAACTTCATAATTAGGCTAATTTTTTCTTAACTAATAGTTGATCGTAAATAACCAATCCAATAAACAAGATCAAAACTCCTGCAATACCTGTCAAGATAGGTTGATCAATTAAAATACCAAAACCCGTCACAACCACATTAAAGATCGAAATTGGTATCAAACCTGTCCAACCCAATCCCATTAATTGATCATAACGAAAACGTGGAAGCGTCCAACGAACCCACATGAATACAAATACAAAGGCTAATGCTTTTCCAATCAATGCTCCCGCACCTAACAATGTCGCTACGGTGGCACCAAAGTGTTCTGTGATAAAGTCTACTCCCGGATAATCATATCCTCCAAAATATAAGGTTGCCATAACAGCACCTGAAATAAACATATTGATATACTCAGCAAATAAATAAAAACCCAATTTCATGGATGAATATTCCGTATGGTATCCACCAATTAGTTCCGTTTCACATTCCGGCAAATCAAATGGAGTACGATTACATTCAGCAAAAGCACAAATTAAAAAGACAATAAATCCAATAGGTTGATACAAAATATTCCAATGTCCTGCTTGTTGTGCCTCCACAATGGCTTTGGTAGAGAGGGAACCTGTAAACATTAAAATGGCAATAATCGACAAGCCCATAGCTAATTCATACGAAATATTTTGTGAGGCAGCACGAATGGCACCCAACAAAGCAAACTTATTATTAGAAGCCCAGCCTCCAATCAAAATTCCATAAACACCTAAAGAAACAATTCCGAAAACCCATAAAATACCAATGTTCACATCAATACCTTGTAAGTCGAATGTTACACCACCGATGGTCAGCGTATCTCCAAATGGAACTACAGCAGAAGTCATCAAGGCCGTGAACATAGAAATACAAGGCCCAAGAATGAATAACCATTTGTTGGATTTGGAAGGAATAAAATCTTCTTTCATGAACATTTTAACCGCATCGGCCAAAGGCTGTAAAATACCAAAAGGACCTGCGCGATCTGGACCGATACGATCCTGCATAAATGCAGCAATTTTTCTTTCAAAATACGTTGAATAAGCAGCTACACCCAAAGTTATCGCAAATATAATTCCGACAAAAATGGCTTTAGCTACAAATAGAGAATTGAATATTTCCATTATTTTTTCTCGTTTAATAAATTAGCTGAATTCGATAAAAAACTACGATCACGATCATCATCGATCAATTTGTAATCACGAGCAGCCTGTTTAATTGGGAAGGCTGGAGTAATTAAATTAGCTCCATATTTATTGGCTGAAATCACTGAATGGCGCGACACTTGGGTAGGTCCCTCAATGGTCCAATCAGAAGTTTTCTTTTTATCAAAACGACAAGTATTGCAAATGAAATCCGTTACCTCTCCCCAAACATTTTTTCTACCTGTCACACGAATTACCTCTTCACCTTTGTACCAAAGTGTTACTTTGCCTGAGCATTTCTCACACTCGCAATGTGCATCAAATGGTTTCGAGAACCAAACTCTACTTTTGAAACGATACGTTTTATCAGTCAATGCACCTACCGGACAAACATCAATTACATTTCCCGAAAAGTCATTATCAATGGCCTTTTCAATATAGGTACTAATTTCTGCATGGTCACCTCTGTGCATTACACCATGAACACGTCCATCTGTGATTTGATCCGCTGTATAAACGCAACGGTAGCAAAGCACGCAACGATTCATGTTCAATTGAATATTAGGACCTAAATCAGTAGGCTCAAACGTATTTCTTTCTTCATGTGTTCTTGTCGTAGAAACACCATGTTCGAATGAGAAATCTTGTAAATGACACTCGCCAGCTTGATCACAAACTGGACAATCCAATGGATGATTTAATAATAAAAACTCAACGATACCTTTCCGAGTTTCAAGTACTTGCTCACTCACGGTATTTTCAACCACCATTCCATCTTGCACCGATGTAATACATGCGGGCACTAATTTAGGCATTGGTCGAGGATCTTTTTCAGAACCTTGGGTCACTTTCACTAAGCAGGCGCGGCATTTGCCACCTGAACCCTTCAATGGTTCATAATAACACATCGCTGGAGGTGCTATTTCAGGACCAATTTGGCGAGCTGCTTGCATGATGGTGGTACCAGGTTCCACCTCAATTGTGATATTGTCTATGGTAACTTTCATTCTTTATAGATCGAAATTATTATTCAAAAACTCTTCAATTTTTTTATTAATCACAGGACCTAAAATTGTCAAATCATGTTTCAATGATTCATTCTTAATTTTACCTCCTAATTCAATTCTTTTTTCTTTGTTTCCAACCAAATCCAAAATAACTTCTTTGGCCTTTTCTAAATCCAAGTATGGAACAATCAATTCTTTATACTGTTCCATAAAATGAACCACTCCACCTGTTTTATCAAAACAAACAATAGGATTCTTATTCATTCCAGCTTCTAGCATCACCAAAGGATAAGGATCCTCTCGAGAAGACAAAAAGAAAATATCAAAACAAGCAGTTATTTGTTGAGGATGAACCAAGGTATCTAAAATTTTCACTTGTTGCTCAATGCCCATTTTTTCTAAATCATGTTGAAATTGATAAAAAGCATCATTTCTTTCATGTCCAACCCAAACAAAATAAACAGATGGATTTACTTTTAAAACCATCGAAGCTACTTGAATAAAAAGATCAACTCCTTTTCTCCATTCAGCTAATCCACAACCTCCAACAATAACGGCTTCTTGAGGAATATTCAATTCTTCTCTAACTGCTTTTCGGTCAATCGACTCAAACATTAAATTCAGCTTTTCGCAATCTATTAGCGATGGAATAACCGAAATTTTGTTTGCATCTACCTGATGAGCCTCCACCAAATTCTGTTTTACAGATTCTGAGCCAGCCAATAAATGGACAGAATTAGTTAATTGAAAACTTGTTTCGTTCTGATTACTATATTTCAAAATGGAATTTTGCATCTCATGGATGTAAACCAAAAATGGTTTCTTCAAAAATTGAACAAATTCCAGCAACTTACCATTCGCAATCGTATTGGAAAAAACGACATCTGGCTTAAATAATTCTAAAGCAGATTTAACGTCATTTAAGCCCTTTCTAAAGTCTTTTTGATTAGGAGCTAAGACTTTTTTCAACGGTGTTTTCTTTGCTATCTTTTTTAATATAGATTCTCGATTCACCTCTTTCGGCCAATCAATTACTTTTACTACTTTCTCGAATTCAGATCTGAGTTCTCCACCCTCCCCTAACAATAATAAAGACTCACATCCTTGCTTTGCTCGATATTGTAAAATATGCAAAAGTATTCTTTGTGCACCTGCAATATTTGCATCATGACTAACAAAAAGCACTTTCGGTGTTGACATATTTATAATCTCAATCTATTACAAAGTCCAACTCGCACCTGGTCGCATAAATACAGCTCCTTCTTTCTTCGCTTCTTCCGGATGCTCAATATGCCATTCAAATTCATCTCTAAAATGACGAATAGCTGCGGCAACAGGCCAAGAAGCAGCATCACCTAAAGGACAAATGGTATTCCCTTCGATTTTTTTAGCTACATCCACTAGCAAATCAATATCTTCTCTTCTTCCTTGTCCATGCTCAATACGCTTCAATACTTTGTCCATCCATCCAGTACCTTCTCTACAAGGAGAACATTGACCACAAGATTCATGGTGATAAAAACGAGCAAATGTTAAGGTATTATGTACAATACAAGCTGTTTCGTCCATCACCACAAAACCTCCAGAACCTAACATCGTACCAGTGGCAAATCCACCGTCCGACAAAGATTCATAAGTCATCAATCTTTTTTCTCCAGCTGCGGTAGTTAAAATCAATTCCGCTGGCAAAATGGGTACAGATGAACCACCAGCTACAACTGCCTTTAATTTATGACCATCACGAATTCCACCACACCACTCATCTGAATAAATAAAATCTTCTACCGTAATTCCCAATGGTATTTCATAAACTCCTGGCTTACGAATATGTCCAGAAGCTGAAATCAATTTGGTTCCTGTACTTCTACCCACACCAATTGCTGCATAAGCATCACCACCATGGTTGACAATCCAAGATGTAGCGGCAATTGACTCAACGTTATTCACTACAGTTGGACATTGCCACAAACCTTTAACAGCAGGGAATGGAGGTTTATTACGAGGATTACCTCTTTTACCTTCCAAAGATTCCAACAAGGCTGTTTCTTCTCCACAGATATATGCGCCACCACCTGGTTGAACGAAAAGGTCCAAATCATAACCTGAACCTAAAATATTTTTACCCAAATAACCTTTGTCATAGGCTTCTTGGATTGCTTTTTCCAAAATTTGAATCACATACATCAACTCCCCTCTCACATAGATATAGGATGTTTTCGCGCCTAAAGCAAAGCTTGAGACAATCATACCTTCGATCAAGGTATGTGGCGATTTCCACATCAAATAATGATCCTTGAAAGTACCTGGTTCAGATTCATCTGCATTACATACTAGGTAACGAGGTACACCTTCAGGTTTAGCTAAAAATGACCATTTCATACCTACTGGAAAACCAGCGCCACCTCTACCTCTTAATCCTGACTTTTTCACCTCTTCGGTTACTTCATCTGGAGTCATTTTTTTCAAGGCTTTTTCTACCGCTTTGTAACCACCGTTTTTGATAAAAACATCAATGGTTTCAATTCCTGGTACGTCAATATGTTCGGTTAATATTTTCATCCTCGCTTATTTTCCAAGTTCATCAATAATTTGATCGACTTTTTCCTTCGTTAAATTCATGTAATATTTTTCACGGATTTGGAAGACAGGGCCCCATCCGCAGGCGGCTAAACATTCCACTTCTTTGATCGTAAATTTTCCGTCAGAGGTAGTTTCACCAGTTTGAATGCCCAAACGTTTTTTCAAATGATCATACACTTCCACACCACCCATTAAGCAGCAAGGTCCTGTACGACAATATTCAATGACGTGCTCACCTACTGGCTCCAAATGAAACATGGTATAAAAGGTGGCTACCTCATAAACCTCAATAGAAGAAATGGACAACAATGACCCTACATAATCCATTACTTCTGGACTACACCATTTAAACTCAGCTTGAGCTAAATGAAGAATAGGCAATAAGGCCGATTTTTGTTTTCCTTCCGGATAACGAGCAATAATTCGCTTGACCAATTCCAAGGTCTCTGCTGGGAATACTATGTTATTCTTAACTTCCATGTAAGTCTGTAATATTATGTATCTAACTCGCCTGCTATCACATTCATTGATGACATTGTCACAATAGCATCCGATAGATTGGAACCTTTAATCATTTCTGGGAAAGCCTGATAATAAATAAAACCAGGACGTCTAAATTTCAAACGATAAGGTGTTCTACCTCCATCTGAAACCAAATAAAAACCTAACTCACCATTTCCTCCTTCAACTGAATGGTAGACCTCACCTACAGGTGCGTCAATCTCTCCCATCACAATTTTGAAATGGTAAATCAATGCCTCCATGTTTTTGTACACATCTTGCTTGTCTGGCAAATAATAATGAGGTGCATCTGCATGATAAGCACCTTCAGGTAAATTATCCAAAGCTTGCTGGATAATTCGTAAACTTTGCCACATCTCCTCTTCACGTACCAAAAAGCGATCGTATGTATCGCCTTTTGTTCCAACTGGCACATCAAATTCAAAATCTTCATAAGAAGAATAAGGATTCAAGGCACGAACATCATAATCAACTCCAGCAGCTCTCAAATTTGGACCCGTAAATCCATAATTTAATGCACGTTCTGCGGATATTGCGCCTACATTCTGCGTACGATCCATAAAGATTCTGTTACGCATCACAAGGCCTTCAAATTCTTTCAAAGCTTTTGGCAAGCCTTCTAATAAAATTTTGATTTTTTCAATGGCAACTGGTGTAAAATCTCTTTCCATTCCACCAAAACGACCCATATTGGTTGTTAAACGAGCGCCACACAATTCTTCATAAATCTCGTAAATATGCTCTCTCCATTGATAAACATATAAAAAGCCCGTTAATGCACCTGTATCTACTGCAAGAACTGAATTACAAACAATATGATCTGCCAAACGAGCCAATTCCATCATGATAACCCTCATGTATTGAGCGCGTTTAGGAACTTCTATTCCCAAAAGTTTCTCGACTGTCATGTGCCATCCCATATTATTGATAGGGGATGAACAATAATTCATACGATCCGTTAAGGTCGTGATTTGATAAAAAGGTCTTCGCTCCGCAATTTTTTCAAATGCACGGTGGATGTATCCAACTGTTTGTTCAGCATCTACAATGGTTTCCCCATCCATGGTCAGAATATTCTGAAAAATCCCATGGGTAGCTGGGTGAGTGGGACCTAAATTTAACGTGGATAAATCATTCACATAAGGTCCACCTTTTTGCGATTTATCTAATCCTACGTTAGGGTTTGTTACTAAGGCTACTTCAGACATATTAGCTATTTTCAAGTAGTTTATCTACCAAATAATTCATCAATTTTATCATGACGCGTAGCGTCTTCCAACGGATATTCCTTGCGCATTGGGTGATAATCCATATCATCCACGTTCAAAATACGTACTAAATTTGGATGGCCTTCAAATATGATTCCGTAAAAATCAAAAGCCTCTCTTTCCATCCAATTGGCTGTGGCATATAAACCTGTTACCGTTGGAAAATTAGGATTTTCAATGGGTGCATAAGCCTTGATCCATAATCGAACATTGTTTTCCAAACTATGCAAATGATAGATCACTCCTAATTCCTGACCTTTAGCCTCTGGAAAATGTATTCCCGCCAAATCCGTCAAAAATTGAAATTTCAATACCGGATGTTGATATAAAAAATGAAACATCGGAACAATTAAATCTACTGAAGTAGTTAATTGTAAAGTTCCATGCGATTCACCTAATCCATAAATCGAATCTTCTCCAAATTGAGTTTGAAGTGCTTCGATGATTTGTTGATTACTCACTTTTTCCATAATCTATAACTTATTCAATCCCGTAAGAAGCCAATAAAGCTTTATACTCAGGTTCATTTCTACGACGGGTTGATTCTTTCCTTGCTAATTCTTGAATTTGCATAAATCCATCCAAAATTTGTTCTGGACGTGGTGGGCATCCTGGCACATATACATCCACAGGAATGATACGATCAATGCCTTGTAAAACAGAATAGGTATCAAAAATTCCACCAGAACAAGCACAAGCGCCAACTGATATTACCCATCTTGGTTCAGCCATTTGCAAGTAAACTTGTTTCACAACCGGTGCCATTTTTTTAGCGATGGTTCCCATGACCATTAATACGTCCGCTTGACGAGCAGAAAAACTTAATCGTTCTGCACCAAATCGTCCAATGTCATAATGCGAAGCCATTGTCGACA
This sequence comes from Aquirufa sp. ROCK2-A2, assembly GCF_054558485.1. NCBI lineage: Bacteria > Pseudomonadati > Bacteroidota > Cytophagia > Cytophagales > Flectobacillaceae > Aquirufa > Aquirufa sp. ROCK2-A2. The sequence continues at coordinate 441,007 of NZ_JBPXKA010000001.1, read as the reverse complement.
TAAACTCAATACCACAACAAGAGGTAGCAAAAGGAAGTGGCCAAAGTGAATTTGCCCTTGCCATTCCTACCAATGAATCTAAGCTGGTAGCAAAAAATCCTTGACCTTCTATTCCTGCTGGCGCTTCCACCATATTGACAGTTGAATTGCTCATATTTATTATTTTCTGAAATCTTTTATATAAAAAAAAGTGGAAGAGTTTATTTCTCCCACTTTAATATTCCTTTTTTAATGACATAGATAAATCCGACCAATAACAAGCCCATAAACACTACCATATCCCAAAACCCTGTCCAAGATAAAGCCTTGAAATTAACTGCCCAAGGATACATAAACACAATTTCTATATCAAAAAGTACAAAAAGTATCGCTACTAAAAAGTACTTGATCGAAATCGGAGTTCTAGCATCTCCTACCGACTCAATTCCACACTCAAAAGAGTCATCTTTCTTTTCAGAATGACGTTTTGGGCCTAATGCATGGGTAACAACCATTGTCAAAACAATGAATGCTAGCGCGGCAGCTAATTGTACAAATATGGGTAAGAAATCTTGAGGCTGGTAATTCATCTTATAAGGCATGAAAAATTAAGCCGCAATTTACTCACTAAAATCTAAATTTGAAGAGTTTTTCTTAAAAATACTTTGTTTTTCCTGGTACCGCTACCGCATATAATCCATTATCGTCTGGTTTCAATGGCATATCAGCATCCCAAGCAAAAGTAGATGGTGCAATACTCAATCCTGAATTGATAGCTTTATCCCATTCAATTACCTGTCCCGAATAAGTAGCCATCCTACCTAAAATAGACGTCATCGTAGAATAAGCGCCATTTTCAGCATCCGCAAATTTGTAATTTCCTGCCGCAACTTCCGCCCATAATTCGTCATGTTCTGTCTGATAGGGGTTATTTTCTAATTTAGCTTTATCATATCCAAATTTTAGATTTCCTTTTTGATCAGACAATTTCGCTGCATCAAATTCCACCTTACCTTTGGTTCCAATAATCAATTCATCAACTTTGGTCCAAGTACCTGGAATGTGACGGCATTGACTATTCAAAATCGTGCCATCTGCATATTCAAATTCAACGATGTGGTGATCAAAAATTTCGCCGTAATTTTTACCTTTTCTTACCTCTCTACCTCCGGTTCCTCTCGCCCGCACTGGATAGCCGTTTTTAGCCCAGTTGATGACATCAATATTATGAATGTGTTGTTCAGTAATATGATCGCCACATATCCAATTGAAATAATACCAGTTTCTTAATTGATATTCCATTTCAGTTTGGCCCGCTGTGCGTGGTTTTACCCATACACCATCATTATTCCACCAACATGAAGCCGAAACGATATCACCAATTTGACCATCTTGAACACGCTTCATTAATTCTCTATAAGAATTTTGATAATGACGTTGTAAACCTACTACGACATTTAATTTTTTCTGTTTAGCAATTTTCGCCGCCGCCAAAACACGTTGTACTCCGGCAGGATCAGTTGCAACAGGCTTTTCCATAAAAATTTGTTTTCCCTGCTTCACTGCCTCCTCAAAATGATAAGGTCTAAATCCGGGAGGAGTAGACAAAATCACTACATCAGCCAATTCCATCGCTTTTTTATAGGCATCAAATCCCACAAATTTATGATCTTCTGGAACATTGACCTTTTGATTAACGGGTGTAGCTTTCAGCGATTTATCTTTTTCTCTTGAATTCATAATGCTTTTATAACATCCATCCAATCGATCCCTGAAAACATCCGCCATCGCGACAAGCTGAATATTTTCTTTGGTAGAAAGTGCTTGTACAATCGCACCTGTACCTCTACCACCGCAACCAATTAAGGCTACCTTGATGGTATCATTCACATTACTTTGAGAAAAACTCACATTAGACAACCACGGCGCAAGAGTGATACCTCCCGTAATAAGCCCTGTTTTTTTAACAAAATCTCTTCTTGTATTTTTCATAATTTATTAAAAGGTTTACATTTATTCATCTAAATATTTGGCAAAAAATGCCCGTACTTCTGCTTCATTTGGCTGCCTCAATGGCCTTACTACGCGAAAACCAACAAACGGAGCATCCGCATTCCACCATTTACTTTTAGGAATTTGTGGATCTCGTCTATTCCAAATCGGATCCGCCGGAATCCGGTATTGAGCAGATAAATCAGTAGCCAAGGTGCTGTAATTACCACCCTTCACGACCGCATCGGCATATTTATCTACAAAAACAGCCTGATTAGGAGGCAAATCAGATTTTTTTTCCTGATAATGATCCAAGACCCATTCGGATACATTTCCTAACATATCATAAATCCCTAAATCATTGGGTTTTTTTTGAGCTACTTTATAATATCGATTGGCTGAATTTTCGGCAAACCAAGCGATTTGATCTAACTTTTGTGGACTTTTACCTGTGCCTTTGACAAAAGCATATTCCCATTCCGCTTCTGTAGGCAAGCGATAAAAAATCTTTGTTTTGGCATATAACCACTTACAATACATCAAAGCAGCAAATTGTTGCATGGAATTGGCAGGAAACCCTCCTACCTTACCCATTCCTAAGGTAAAATCGATATAAGGCGGACTAGGTCTCGTCACGGCATCAGGCCCATCCACCGGAGGTTTGGGTGCGGGATCTCGATCTTCCTCAAAAAATAATTGATATTCATCGTAGGTCACCTCGGTCTTACCAATCCAAAATCCTTCTATAATCTTTTGATTAATCTCGCCTGGGGGAATGGCAATCATATCAAAAGCTACATCTGTTTGTGGTATTTTTTGCTGATAGGAAGCCATTTGTTGGCCTTTACTTTCCAGGAATAATAGCAAGAAACCCAATAAGCAAACAAACCTAACCTGTAGTAATTTTATCATTATAACACGCCTTTATTAAAAACGATATTCAATTTACCTGATTTATTTTCCCAAACCAAAATTTTGACATCTTTAAAATAACTAATTAATTCTTTTAATTTTTCTATTTCCAAAATAGTCGCTGCCGTTGCTATCCAATCTGAAACAGCTCCATTTTCAAGAATGGCTGTGGCTGATTTTCCATGAGTCAAGGCCCAACCGTTATTTGGATTCAATACATGAGAATACTCCACCCCATTTATTTCAACAAATTGATAGGTTTTCCCAGATGTTGCCAAGGATGTATTTTTTATTTTTAAAAAATTGGACGTAATATCCTTACTTTGAGGAATTTCCAAACCAACTTTCCAATCAGTACCATCAGCATCTACTTGTGTACAAACAATTTTCCCTCCTGCATCAACCAATACATAAGGGTATCCCATTTCGATCATTAAATTCAACACACGCTGTGCCACAAAACCTTTTCCAATAGAACCAAAATCAAGCTGACATGCTGAATTCAATAAACGGATCGAACTACTATCAGAAGAAAATTCCACACAATTGCCAGAAATCTTTTGAGCCATTTCTGCCATTTTCAATGAATCAGGCAATATTTTAGACGCCCTCGCTTTCCGCCATTCTTTGACAAGTCGTCCCGAAAAAACATTCAAAGCTCCTCCGCTCATTTGTTTGGCATGTATTGATTCAACTAAAATCGATTTAAAGGCTTCTTTGATAGGGTAAAATTTTCCCGTACCAGCTAATCGATTAATATGACTTACTTCCGAGTACTCCCGATAATCACTTAATTGATTTTCTAAATTTTCTGCCAAATCAAATGCCAATTTTATATGAGCCGATAAACCTGAACTATCTTGGGTAGAAACAATCATGCGAAAGGGGGAACCCATCTTGCCCGTTTCAAAAATATATTTACGATACTGGGCAGATAATGTTCCGCTCAAGAAAATACACAAAATGCACGTCAGAGTATTTTTTTTCAACATAATCGAAAAATTACGATTTTTTTTCCGTAATTTTGTCCGGCAAATAAGGGTATGATTCCCTAACATCAACATTGATACCATTACCCATTCAAATTATTTGCCATGCTAGATTCCACCAAATTCCTTTTTGAAGCTCTAACGTACGATGATGTATTGTTACTTCCAGCTTATTCTGAAGTTTTACCGAGAGAGGTTAGTACGCAATCTCGTTTAACTAAAAACATTACATTAAACATCCCAATCGTTTCAGCAGCCATGGATACGGTTACCGAAGCAGATTTGGCGATCGCTTTAGCACAAGAAGGTGCCATCGGAATTATTCACAAAAACATGAGCATTGAACAACAAGCAGCTCAAGTAAGAAAGGTAAAGCGCTCTGAATCAGGTATGATTATTGATCCTGTAACATTGTTGGTTCATCAGACATTGGGTGATGCACAGAGAATCATGCGTGAATTTAAAATTGGTGGTATTCCGGTGATTGATGCAGATGGTAAATTGGTTGGAATTTTAACTAATAGAGATCTTCGATTTCAAAAACAAACGACTCGGCCTGTCGCTGAAATAATGACCAAGTCGAATCTAATTACTGCGAAAGAAGGAATTAGCATGGAAGAAGCTGAAAGTATTTTACAAGAGCATAAAATCGAAAAACTTCCAATCATTGATAAGAATGGTAAATTAATTGGATTAATTACCTATAAAGATATTCTGAAAAGAAAAAGTCACCCAATGGCATCAAAAGATCCACTTGGTAGATTGAGAGTCGGAGCTGCTGTAGGTGTTACGCCTGATTTATTAGATCGAGTAGCGGCTTTGGTCAAAGTTGGAGTGGATGTAGTTAGTATAGATACAGCACATGGACATTCAAAAGGTGTTATTGATGCATTGAAATCAGTTAAAAAATCCTTTCCTAATCTAGATGTGATTGTTGGAAACATTGCCACCCGTGAAGCAGCAAAGGCCTTGGCCGAGGCAGGTGCTGATGCAGTTAAAGTAGGTGTAGGACCAGGTAGTATTTGTACCACACGTATTATTGCTGGAGTAGGGATGCCACAATTGACAGCAGTCTATGAAGCAGCTAAAGCATTGGAGGGATATGATGTTCCGGTAATTGCAGATGGCGGTATACGTTTCTCTGGAGATATTGCCAAAGCGATTGCAGGTGGTGCGAGCACAGTGATGATTGGTTCCTTATTGGCAGGAACAGATGAGGCTCCTGGAGAAATGATCATTTTAGAAGGCAGAAAATTCAAATCTTATCGTGGAATGGGATCATTGGAAGCGATGGAAGATGGTTCAAAAGATCGTTATTTCCAAGATGCAGAAGATGATATCAAGAAATTAGTTCCGGAGGGAATTGTTGGTCGAGTTCCGTTCAAAGGATCGGTGACCGAAATTATTTACCAAATGGTCGGTGGACTTAAGGCAGGAATGGGCTATTGTGGAGCTGCCAATATAGAGGCTATGCAAGATGCTAAATTTGTGAAAATCACCTCTGCAGGTGTTAAAGAAAGTCACCCACATGATGTGAGTATTTCCAAAGAAGCACCGAATTATAGCGTGAAATAAGTTATTAGTTATCAGTGTTTAGTTATTAGGGATTAGTTTTAATAATGCTATACCCAATAACTAAACACTAATAATGCGAATTAAGGGTTAAAATATTCATTGATACCTCAAAATTCCATATAGCATTGCCATTTATTGGCTAATTCCTTTTCCATGGTATTTCTTTTTTTTAGAAAAAAAGAAACAAAAAAACTTAAATTCTCCCAGTTAATCCAAGACGAATCCGCAAGCGGCACGATTTTCACTGCGCTATCGGCTATTTTCTTTGACCCTGACGCACATCGCTCATGCGCATTGTCAAAGCTCCGCCTACCGCTTCGTTCAAATCTTTCGTCGGATTAACCGTACATCTCGAGATTATTTAATTTCTGAAAAATGTTTTCGTTATTACTAACGAAGGCTGTGCGCGCTTAAAATGAAACATCCTTAATAGTCGGGTTGAATAATCTTTGTGTCTCTTGTATAAAAAACAAATCCCTTCTTTAACTCAAAGGTGCCAATTACCTCCTTCCTTAAAATCTCAACTTCCGATATCGCATTGCCAAAGTATCGAAGTCAAAAGCGGTAAAGGAAGAGATTAATCATTGGAAATTTCAACCCTTAATTCGCATTAATAACTAAACACTAATCAACTATTAACTAAAAAGATTGTACCGTATCAACAAAGCATTGAACCTTATCAGGGTCAATATCAGGATAAACACCATGGCCTAAATTGGCAATGTATCTTTGTTTACCAAATTGCTCCAACATTTTTATTGTTTCCTTTTTTACCGTGGCAAAATCACCATAAAGCGTGCATGGGTCTAAATTCCCTTGCAAAGTTTTATGGGGTCCAACTAATTGTCTAGATTCCTGAATGTCCATGTTCCAATCCAAACCGATAGTAGCACAATTCAATTGAGCCATTTCTGCGCGAGCAAAAAATGCCCCTTTGGCAAATAAGGTTACCGGAACCTCACTAATCGCATCACAAATTTGTTTCAAATAAGGTGTAGAAAATTCACTGTATTGATGCGGCGACAAAATTCCAGCCCATGAATCAAAGATTTGAACCAAATTCGCGCCAGCCAATATTTGCGCTTTTAAATAGGAGATAGTCGAATCCGTAATTTTTTGCAACAATTGATGTGCCAGTTGCGGATCAGCATATAACATTTTCTTTGCTTGTGAAAAGGTTTTTGAGCCCTTTCCTTCGACCATATAACAATAAATAGTAAACGGAGCACCAGCAAAACCAATCAATGGTACTCTACCTGCCAATTCCTTTTTTACAATTTTAATGGCATCAAGTACATATTTTAAATCCTCCTCCGGATTGGCATCTTTCAAAGCATCCAAATCTTTCACAGAACGAATCACGTTTGGAAAAACGGGACCTTTTTGCTCTTCCATTAAATAAGGTAATCCCATGGCTTCAGGTACGACCAATATATCAGAAAAAATGATGGCGGCATCTACACCAAAACGATCAACGGGTTGCAAAGTAACTTCAGCGGCTAATTCCGGATTAGTCGCTAATCCAATAAATGAACCTGCTTTTGCTCTTACTTCCCGATATTCAGGTAAAATACGTCCAGCTTGACGCATCACCCAAACAGGAACCCGATCTACTTCTAAACCTTTCGCTGCACGAAGCAATCGATCATTTTTTAATACTTCCATATTTATTTTAAAGTACAAAAATACCAAAGAAAGCTGAAGCAAACAAAATTTCTATTTCGCCATCTTGCCTAAATATTCCTTATCTTTGCATTTCAAATTACGCCCAAGCTATGCAGGTTAAAAGTGCCAAATTCGTTACAAGCAATACTGATTATATGAAATGTCCTCCTGCTCACATGCCGGAGTTTGCTTTTATCGGAAGATCGAATGTGGGAAAATCATCATTGATCAACTCCATTACCTTCCAAAAAGGATTGGCGAAAACCTCTCAAACACCTGGAAAAACTCAATTAATCAATCACTTTTTGATCAATGATAATTGGTACTTGGTTGATTTACCCGGTTATGGATATGCAAAAGTGTCCAAAGAAAAAAGAAGAGAATTTGAGAAAATGATTTTTGATTATCTTTTCAAAAGAGAAAATTTAACTTGTTTGTTTCTTTTGGTAGATATCCGATTGAAACCCCAAGATGTTGACATTGCATTCATGAATCGAATGGTAGAAGAGCAAGTTCCTTTTTACATTGTATTCACCAAATCCGACAAATTATCTCAAAAACAAATCGATGAAAATGTAGGCTTTTACCAATCCTATCTGTTGGAATCCTGGGAAAGTTTACCCGAAATTTTCATTACATCAGCTGAAAAACACAAAGGTAGAGAAGAAATTTTAGCAAGTATTTCTGAATTAATTCAAACTTCCCCCTTTAAATCAGGTAAATAATAATATTTTTGCATCCGAAACATTAAAATAATATGGAATTATTAAACGAAATCGCCCATATTTCTGGGAAAAGTGGATTATACAGAGTGTTAAAGCCAACAAGAACGGGTGTAATTGTGGAAACCTTGGACGCATTGAAACAACGTTCGGTGGTTAGTGGACAAACAAGAATATCTGTATTAAAAGATATCTCTCTTTATTTAGATGATCACCAAGATAGCACTTTACCATTAGCCGATTTATTCAATTCGATTCATGAAAAATTCAATGGACAATTTTCCATTGAACCTAAAAAAGCTTCAGACGCTGAATTATTTGCCACCATAGCTTTGGTTGTACCCAATTATGATGCAGATAGAGTTTATGCCTCTGACATTAAAAAAATATTAAGTTGGTATTTGATTTTGGTAACGAATACACCTGAAATCTTTCAAACCATTGAACCCGCACCAGTAGAAAAAGCAGAAAAGCCAGCCAAAGAAAAGGCACCGAAAGCGGAAAAAGTTGCGAAAGAAAAAGCACCAAGTAAGAAAAAATAAGAATTGTTTCTATTCAACAAAAAAGCCCTTGATTTCTCAAGGGCTTTTTTTATATCATTAATGCTCAAATGATTACTTCAACGAATTGATAAATTTAGCAATTTTAACAGCATCTGCTTTCGGAACTGTCATAGGTGCCATTGGTGGATAACCTGGCCAGTTAGAAGGCTGAGGTTTTGCCATTAAAGCAACAATTTTATCAACACTGTATTTCTTTTTTGCTACATCTTTATAAGCTGGCCCAACTAAACGAGCATCTACTTTATGACAAGCAAAACAAGTATATTTTTGCATCAAAGGTTTGATATCCTCAGGAAAATCTTCCGCTTTTGCTTGAAATCCAAATGCAAAAACTCCTAATGAAACAGCAGCAATAAGTTTAGATAATTTTTTCATGAATAATTGAATGTTAAAATTTGATACAATTTAAAGCATTTACATCTATTTATCGTCCTTTTCTATCCCTAAATTTAAATTTTTCTTTATTATAATGTCAATTGGTAAGCATCTATTGCCCCTCGAACACTTCCATGCTTCTCTAATAAATCAGCTGCCTGCTCATCTGATACACCAATTTCCTCCTTCACCATACGAATGGCACGCAATACTAATTTATGATTACTAAGTTGCATATCCACCATTTTATTTCCTCGAACACGACCTAATTGAATCATAACGCTCGTGGATATCATATTTAAAACCAACTTTTGAGCAGTACCAGATTTCATCCGAGTACTACCTGTAACAAATTCAGGTCCAACGACCACTTCTATGGGATATTGAGCTTCTTGGGCAACTAAACTCCCCTCATTACAAACAATACAACCCGTTAAAATTCCATGTTCATTGGCAATATTTAAACCACCAATCACATATGGAGTTCGACCTGAAGCTGCTATTCCCACCACCGAATCTAATTCATTAATGTCAAATGCTTTCAAATCCAACCAAGCCTGTTCAATATCATCTTCTGCATTTTCAACTGCTTTACGAATGGCGCCGTCACCTCCTGCAATAATACCAATGACCCAATCAAATGGAACACCATACGTTGGTGGACATTCAGAGGCATCCAAAATACCCAATCGACCACTGGTGCCAGCTCCGATGTAAAAAAGTCTTCCTCCCTTTTTCATTCGTTCAACAATTTGTTCCACCAATTTGGCAATGGAAGGAATAACCTTTTCAACAGCCAAGGCAACCGTCTTGTCTTCATTATTGATATTTGTCAATAATTCTTGAACAGATTGATTCTCAAGTCCTTCATATTTGGAACTAGATTCTGTCGCTAATAAAGTTAAATTTTCGCTCATTCGGCTTGTGACAATTTTTTAAAATTGTGAAAGAAAAAGGGAATTGTATCAATTCCTTTATAAAAATTAAATAGACCAAAATGCTCATTGGGCGAATGAATGGCATCAGAATCCAATCCAAATCCCATTAAAATCGATTTTATACCTAACTCCTTTTCAAACAATGCCACAATTGGAATACTTCCTCCACCCCTGGTTGGAATAGGTTCTTTTCCAAACGTTTCAGCCATGGCTTCGCTGGCAGCTTGAAACGCAATACTATCCGTTGGCATTAGATAGGCTTCTCCACCATGATGTGGGGTAACAGAAACCTTTACACCTTTCGGCGCAATGGATAAAAAATGATCAGTAAATAGTTGGGTTATTTTTTCGGAAGATTGATTGGGCACCAATCTCATGGAAATTTTCGCATGAGCAAGCGAAGGCAATACGGTTTTTGCGCCTTCCCCGATATAACCTCCCCAAATCCCATTGACGTCTAAGGTAGGACGAATGGAAGCTCGCTCGATGGTGGAAAAGCCTTTTTCTCCATAAACGGATTGAATACCTAAATCATTTTGATAGGCTTCCAAATCAAAGGGTGTTTGAGCCATGGCAGCACGATCAGCAGGACTAACATCAAGAACATCATCATAAAAACCGGGAATGTTAATCTGATTGAATTCATCATGCAAAGACGAAATCATATCACAAAGGATATTGATGGGATTTGCAACAGCTCCACCATACACTCCTGAATGTAAATCTCGATTTGGTCCTTGAACGGTAACTTCCAAATAACTTAAACCACGCAATCCAACATCAATGGAAGGAACATCATTGGCCACAATCGCGGTATCTGAAATCAAGATAACGTCAGCTTGTAATAAATCTTTGTGATTGGCTACAAATGTAGATAAGTTATTTGACCCGATTTCTTCTTCTCCTTCAATCATGAATTTAACATTGCAAGTCAGGTTATTGGTGGCCAACATGGCTTCAAAAGCCTTGATATGCATAAACATTTGTCCCTTGTCATCACAAGCACCTCGTGCATAAATAATGTCATCCTTAATGACGGGTTCAAAAGGAGGACTATGCCACAAATCCAAAGGATCGGCAGGTTGAACATCATAGTGTCCGTAGACCAAGATCGTCGGGGCATTTGGGTCAATTAATTTTTCACCATACACTATGGGAAAACCTGCTGTTTCTTCTAATCGAACATGGTCAGCACCAGCTTTGGATAAATTAGCAGCTACCCATTCAGCTGTTTGACGAACAGAATGTGCGTAGGTAGGATCTGCAGAAATGGAAGGAATTCTTAGTAAATCTAACAGTTCAGATAAAAATCTTTCCTTGTTGGATTGGATATAAGATTTAGTTTGATTCATGATTGCGTAATGTTGAAATTTTACGCACAAATATAAGATTTTTAACTAGGATTTTGACCCTTTTGGAATAAGGTACATCCGATTTTCTGTTCCATCTATGATCCGAGAAATATTTTTTCTGTGGGTAAAAAACACCAAAAAAGAAACAAAAAAACCAAAGTAGATCAATAGTGGAATCTCATCTCCAAATGCGCTAAAAACCATTAAAAATGGAAAAGAGAGGGAAGCAATCATTGAACCCAAAGAAACATAATGGGAAAAATGAAAAACGACCAAGAAAATTATAATGCTAACAAAAGCCGCTTGTGGGTGCAGAGCTAGGACCATACCCAATAAAGTGGCAACACCTTTACCTCCTTTGAAATCACAGAAAACAGGAAGTAAATGACCAATGATAGCTAAAAATCCAAAAAGAATTTTCAACGTAACACACATTTGCCAATCTACATAATGGAAATGATATAAAACTGCTGCAAGGGCAGTGGCAATGAATCCTTTTAAGGCATCAAAAAACAAAACAATGGAACCTGCTTTTTTTCCTAAAACTCGAAAGGTATTGGTTGCTCCGGCATTTCCACTGCCTTGGGTACGAATATCTATGCCATGATAGGTTTCTCCGTACCAAATAGCTGTTGGAATGGAACCTAATAAATATGAGATGAGGGAGAGAATAACGACAAGTACAGTAAAAAGCATAATTCTTAATTAGCATCATCCCTTTTGTGAGGAATGCAATTCAAATATAGGACAGCTAAATACGAAAATCAAGAACATCAAAAACATTCTTGAAATGTTTAAATTTCCGTCTTTGTATTATGCTAATTTGATCTTAAAATGAGAAATTAATGGAAGCCATGATCCGAAATGCTTTGGCTTTTTCATGATCCAAATAGGTCAAGCGGTGAAAAGCTTGAACACGTAATATTTTAAAAATATTATCAATTCCATACCCTACCTCAACAAACGGTTTTGAAGGATCTAAGGAATCAAATGAATATCTATCTAAAAACTTTGATCTCAATGGATTATTTACATCTTTCATTAAATCATGATTTTCTTTTCTTTCACTTCCAAACAACACATTTGAACTTGCTATAAAACGCCAATTTAATTTGTTAATCAATGGAATTCGATTGAAAAGTAATCCCTCGAAATTGTGATTATATTGAAGGCTTGCATATTGATCACTAACAAATTCAAAATAATTCATGGTCGAGTAAGCACTTCTGACAAAGAAAAACGTTTCATTCCCCAAATGTGGAAACAATAATGGTGCTGGCAAATTGGAAGGAGTATACCCAGCAGTAAGTGTATAATCTGACCTACCCAAAGTACCTAAACGAAATGTTTGATAGGCTTTAAGAGTAATTTTTTCATAATTAAAATTGCCTCCGAATAATCCTTTAATTCCTCTTTGATATTTCAGGGTAATCACTGGAATCCGTTTGGTTGCGATGGTAATACGTTCATTTCCATTTAAAATAAAAGTCTCGTTTTTAGCAAATCGAGCCTCCAACGTAATGAAGGATTCTTGAAAATAATCTTGTACGGGAGAATCTACTCCAAGCTCTGGATTTAATCGATATTGAAACCTAAACAATGGATCGAAGGACCGCGTGTTCATGGAAGTAGATAAGGTCAAACCTTTGGTAACTTCCGAAGAAAAGAACACTTCACTTTCTCTCCTGAAAAATGCTCCTGAAAAAGCACCAAATCGAGTAAATGCATAAAATAATCGGTTGTCACCAATTAATTCAGGCGTTAAACCTACCCGCTCAATATCATAACTGTGCCGAAGTCCGGCCATGGTCCATTTCTTTTTGGAAAACAAATAGTTTACCTCTAATGCATACTTAGCCGTTAAATCTTTGGTTCCAAAACCAACATTACCTCTCAAAATCCAATGTTTATCAAAATTCGCATTGGTTCTAAATCCTAAACGAAAACGAGCACCTTCAATTGAATTAAGAGCAAAAGAACTAATGTAAGGTCCCACTTCTATATCGTTGAATTTTTTATATCCGCTGAGTACCAGCTCGGCAATTTCGACATAGGTTTTTACTGTGGGTAAACTCTTAACAGAATCAATCAAAGAAGAAGCTAACAAATCTTGTCTACTTAACGATTCATGCCTCGCATATTTCCAGTATTCGGGATTAGGTTCCTTGGCATCTTCCGCGACTTCAGATGTCAAATCATAGAATTCTGTTGGATGGGGTTGATTGATTTTGAAATCCTTGTTGGAGATATACATTTTCAAAAGCATACCAGCCGAGCCTTTGGTTAGTTCTTCAATATCAATTAAAAAACGGGTTTTAGCAGGCAACCAAGCTCCATTTTCAGTACGCTCCAATTCTTGAGAAATTTTAATTTTATCAATAAAATTCAAATTGGCAGATTTGTCTACAGTCGCATCAATTTGCACCAATGCAAAACTAGTGGTATCAATCCACATTTGGCCATTGAAAACCAAATCTTTGGGATTTCTAGGTTCAAAATCTAACTGGTAACAAATCTTACCATCTAAGTTGGTGGTATCATTTAAATAAAACTTGTAATTACCCTTCCAATTTTCTCCTACAGGACTGGCAAAATCTTTTCCGAAAAATGGGACATAATTTTGATAAAAATTATAATTGGCAAATAAATTGCCGCCGACCAATTGAGAAATAAAACTCCCATCGGTTACACCTACGCCCTTGATATTAGTCTTGAGTATTTTTTCTTTTCTTCTTTGAGGCGACTCTTTAAAATAAAATTTACTAATCGTCTCAGATATATAAGTTGGAATTACTGGCTTTCCGTCTTCCCCTGCAATTTTCTCAAACTTCTTAATCGCTGATTCTATTTCCTTCATGAATTTCTTTTCACGCATTTTTTCAGAAATATTATCGACATCCAATTCCATTTTGGTGTAGGAATCATATTCATAAGCGGTCAATTTACTACGGTCGTTGATTTCTTTATTCTTAATGACATTTCTAAGAATTTTAAAGGCAGGGTTTTCTCCGGAATATACAACCACTTCTTGCAAGGATCGATTGGTAGGGTCAAGTTGAAAATCAACCTCTTGATTGGCTAATTTAGGATCAATTTTCTTCGTTCTTTTTTTATAACCCACAAAAGAAACATACAGGGAATCCGCGACATATTTTGTATTCAAGATATATTCTCCTTGAAAATTAGTGGTAGTTCCTGCATTAACACCTTTTAATCCAACGGATGCAAAGGGTATTGGGTCCCCATTGGACGCATCGGTTACTCTCCCTTTGATGATATGTTGTGCGAAAACACTTTGCACTAAACCAAGTGAGAAGAAAGCAAGTAAAAGGAATATGCGAATTAAATTCAATGAATTAGTATTTTTAAACTTCAGGGCTTTTGTAAGATTAGTAGTTTATTTATTTTAGTCTCAACATTTTAATGTTTCGTCGATAAATTTACTAAATTTTTTAAAAGCTCTCGCACGGTGGGCAAATAAATTCTTCTCGTTTAACTTCATTTCTCCAAACGTTTTAGTTTGGCCTTGGGGCACAAAGATAGGATCATACCCAAAGCCTTCTTGACCTCTTGGAGCATGAATAATTTCACCATCCACGATTCCTTCAAATTGATGATAATAGCCATTCGAATGATAAGTTAAAACAGTCACAAATCGAGCTTTCCGATTAACTTCTCCTTCCAACTTCAACAATAATTTTTGCATGTTGGCATCATCATTTTTAGGAATTCCCGCATACCTTGCTGAATATACACCTGGTTCACCATTTAAGGCCTCCACCTCCAAACCTGAATCATCCGATACACAATCAACGCCAAAATGCTCTGCGATGTATTGTGCTTTTTGCATGGAATTTTCAGAAAGCGTTGAACCAGTCTCTGGTATCTCCTCCAAAATAGCTAGATCAGTAATGCTTCTAACTAAGAATTGCTCTCCGATAAGGGAGAGCAATTCTTCTACTTTATGCTGATTTTGAGTCGCTAAATAAATAATGGGTTTATCCATAAGAGTTATTGTGCGGCTGTTAAAGTTACTTCAAAATACAAGGGCGCATAGCCAGGAATTACACCACTACTGCTACCACTTGCTCCATAACCGATGGCAGATGGTATAATAAATTGAGCTTTTTCTCCCACACGCATTCTTTGCAATGCTTCATCAAATCCTTTAATGTAATTACCTGTACCTACGGCTCCACTTAATATGCCTGAATCGAATTTAGAGTCATAAATAACATTTGTACTAGAAGTAGATTCACGTTGTAAATATGCATAAGCGAGTCTTCCCAAATAGTTGGCGCTAAATGTCATACCTGATTTCAATTCTGTGCCTGTTGGATTTTCAACAGTTTTTTTGAAAATCAATCCACTTGATGTTTTAATGGCATCCGACATTTTATTTTTCACCATCATGGAATCTATTTGTTGTTGCTCCGACATTGTTGATTCAACCTCAATATCTAAACGAATAACAGAATAGGCAGGAAGTCCGTCGAAAGAAGTTCCTTGGAATGCTAAATTAGCAGGTAATATAAAATATCCTTTTTCACCTGCTTTTATCATTCCTAAAGGCAAGTTAAAAATACTATTTCCAACATTGTACACAAATCCTTTGGTTTGTTTTTGCACTTTATTGGTAGAATCAAGAATGGAACCGCTTAATAAAGACATTTTATAATACATCCTAATTAAATCGCCTGGCTGTGCAACTTTACCATTAGGCTTAGAAGTTGTAATGCCGTAATACATTCCCTCTGGGGATTTCTGAGGAGTTAAATTCTTGAATTTTAAATAATTCTGAATTTCGGCTTCATTGTTGGCTGATATTTTTTCTGCTTCATTCGATAAACAACTACTTAGAGAAAGGATAATACAAAATCCGAAAAAGGCGAAAAGTTTAAATTTCATAATTTATTATTTTATTTTGGCTAAATATAATTCAAAAACTAAAGGAGTAAAACCAGGTATACTACTAGACCCTTTTTCTCCATAACCCAATGTGGAAGGGAAAACAACAACCGCTTTTTCGCCTGTACGCATTTTTTCAATACCACGTTGGAAACCTTGAACAGTTTGGGTCCCCCCAAAAGTCACACTAAACGTATCTGTTTTGGCCATATTTCCATCAAATGCGGAACCCGTCAAAAAACGACCTGTATATTTCAACATCATTACTTTACCACTTACGCCTAGTTCGCCAGTACCGTCTGCTAAACGAATGTAGCGTAAGCCATCTGTCGTCTTCTCTGTTACTTTCCAGCCTTTCGAAGCGATAAATTCATCAATTTTGTCATTTTGACTACGAATTTTCAATTGTCTGATCACACATTTCAAAGGAGTATAAGCCGGCAAACCATCAAAGGATTGAGCAGTACCCGGTAGAACCAAAGTAGCTTCTTCACCTTCTTTTAAAAATGTCATTATTTTGGCAAAAACAGGATTGCTTAAACCATAACGATAAATCAAAGGCGCATCTATTTTACGATTGGTACTATCCAAAACTTTCCCTGTGTTTAAATTCGTCAATTCATAATGAACCAAAATGGAGTCGCCCTTAATGGGTAATTCACCTGACGAATTAGTTTTGGTAATCGTATAAAAAGAACCATCTCCCAAAGCCACTGGAATAACTCCTAATTTGGTAAAATAGGCTAAAATTTGAGTTTGGTTTTCCTTTGCTTTCACGTCGTCTTGTAATTCAACATTACTCAAACATGAAGCTAAAAAAATCAAGCTTCCTACCACTAAAACACCTTTAAAAATACTACTTTTAATCATGTTGTTTAGACAATTTTCATTCACAAACGATAAATATCGCTGTTTATTATGAGTAAGGGAGCGATAATCGCCCCCTCAAAAATTATTTTTTAGAAATCAATTCTATCTCAAAAACCAACACAGAATTAGCTTCAATCGGTCCTCTTGCCTGATCTCCATAAGCAATGGATGAAGGAATAACGAAGGTTCCTTTTCCACCTGCTTTCAACAAAGATAATGCTTCGTTAAATCCTGGAATCATTTGTCCTAGAGGCATTTCGGCTGCTTGACCTTGATCAAAAACTTTACCCGACATAAAGGTTCCCTTGTAGTTAACTACCCAAGTTTCGCCCATTTTGGCATTTGCACCTGTACCTGGTTTTTCAATGAAATATCGTAATCCAGAAGCCGATTTTTGAAATGCTTTACCTGTTTTAGCTGTAAATGCATCAATCGTTGCTGGCTCACCTGCCAATCTTTTAGCTGCCTCTACTTTTGCAGCGCCTGCTTCTTTAGCCATTTCCTTTTCGAATTCCGCACGTGATTGTACTTTTGTGATTTTCACCGTATACTTCAAATCAGTTCCAGGCTTCAAGAATGGAGGCAAAGGAGCTTGAACAGATTTGATTAAACTATCAATCGGCACCAAAATAGTTGCACTATCACCTATCGATAATAAACGTAAGCCGTTTTCAAATGTTCCTTTGAAAGAACCTGGCGCACCATTGGGAGCTTGAATCATCCCTTTTCCTGGTTTACCATCTTTTTTCGTGTCTTGTAAAACAGAGTCAGCACCATTTTTAATGACTAAATCAAAAGTGATAATATCTCCATCTTTTAATTTTTTCGCTTTGTCATCGTGGCTATGAATCTGAATCTTAACCCCTTCTATGATCTCTACTTTGTTTTGATTGCATGCAGCCAAAAGTAAAGCTGATGAAAAAATTAATGCTAGTTGTTTACGCATGATTGTTTTGTTTTGACCTACGTCTGTTTATTAATTTGTTTAGTTTAATTTTTATAAATTTTTAACTCGATTTATCTCTTCAATTTGCAAAGGTAACACTTCATTTAGTTTTTCCCTCGCTTGAATCAAACTACCTTTAGAAAGTCGACCACCCGAAGCATTTTTATGACCACCTCCTTCAAAATATGTAGCCGCAAATTTATTCACAGCAAAGGGTTCAATCGAACGAAAGGAGAATTTAATCCCATCCGGTCTTTCAATCATTAAAATAGACCATATGGAGCCAGAAAGCTGTAAACCGTAGTTGACAATTCCTTCTGTATCACCTGCTTGAGAATTAAATGTTTGTTGATCTTCCGCCGTTATCCACATCAACGCGAGATGATATTGAGGTAAATATTCCAAACGATTTGCTAAAATATGACCTAAAAATTTTAATTTATCTAATGTGGCTGAATCAAATACTTTTCGATGAACTTGATTGGTATTGACACCCAAATGGATCAATTCAGAAACCACTTCATGGACGTGCGCTGTTGTATTTGGATGACGAAATGAACCTGTATCTGTCATGATACCCGAATATAAACATTCCCCCATGGATTGATCAATGAATGCTTTATCATCCCATTCGATAATTAAATCATAAATCAATTCACAAGTTGAAGCGGCTATGGTTCGATGATAATAAAAATCGGCAAAGTCCTCTGGATCCAAGTGATGATCAATGACCACTTTTTTGCATTTTGCTTTAGCTACCCAATTACTTAAGCCGTGTAAACGCTGAATTCCAGAAAAATCTAAACAAAATATCCAATCAGCCGTTTCTAGCAATGCATCTATCACAATCTTGTCAGAAGAATCCTCAAAATTCAATATCTCTGAAGCCCCTTTCATCCATATCAAATTTGTCGATACAGCCGAAGGAACTACTACTCTGACGTTTATGCCTTTTTTTAACAAATATTGTTGCCAAGCTAAGCTCGAACCAATGGCATCGGAATCCGGATTAAAATGGGTGGTAATCACTACTTTTTGACCAGGATGTAATTGAGCCTTTAAGGCGGAAATGGAATTCATAAAATAAATTGTCGCCTATTAAAATTTGGGCATTCACAAAGTTAAAGATAAATTGCAGAAAAAATGAACTATGCCTACAAATAGAACTTTTACCATGATTAAGCCGGATGCAGTGATTGATGGATTCACCGGCCCTATTATTCAACAAATTGAGGATGCTGGCTTTCGCATTGTCGCAATAAAGAAAGTGAAATTGAGTCCGGAAGAGGCAGGTCAGTTTTATGCTGTTCACCAAGAAAGACCATTTTACCAAAGTTTATGTGATTATATGTCGTCCAATTACATCATTCCAATGGTTTTGGAAAAAGACAACGCGGTGGAAGATTTTAGAACTTTGATTGGATCAACTAATCCAACACAAGCTGCAGAGGGTACCATTCGCAAACGTTTTGCTAGATCTTTGGAATCCAATGCAATCCATGGATCTGATTCAGATGAAAATGCTGCCATCGAAGGTGCATTTTTCTTTACCGAAAAAGAAATAGCCTAATAAATGATGAGTTCTAAATGATGAAAATCCAACTCATCATTCAGAACTCATCAATATTTTATTTTCTTTTGAAGAACAAAAATCCATTTTCTTCTTTGATGAAGATTAAATTGGGATGATACCTAAATTTATTTTCGGCATCAGTTTTCAATACAAAAAATACCGGCGTATTTCCAGCCCCATTCTCTAAAAGCTCCGTTCCTGTTGGGCTTTTTCTTGGTTTTTGAAAATATAATAATTGCGCAAAAGATTTAAATCCAAGCGTTTCAATATACACCTTTTGACCCACTTTTGATTCATAAAAGTCAATTGGTGCTCTTTGAGTATAAGCTTCTACATTGGGTAAAATAATGGCAGACATGGCCATAACCACACCAATGGAAGAACACATTAACCAATAAATCCGATTTAATTCAACGATACCTTTCCGAGTAAATACATATAAAATAGCCCCTAAAAATATCACTCCAACGCTAAACTCGATTCCTGTCCAATAAACCGGAGCTTCCAAATTCCCTCGTACAAAAACATCTGCTATCTTAGGTGCAATCCAAGAAGTATTTAACCCGATAAATGGTATTGCAATCAAGATGAAAGCAAATAATGTCCCTACAATTACGCTTGTAATCGTATAGGATTTTTTCCAAATCCAGAATTCTTTTTTCCATTCATAAAGCACCTCTGCTGAAAAAAAGGTAAGGGGAATCCAACACATGGATGAATAATGAATGATTTTGGTTTTGACAATACTAAATAAAATCAAAACCACCCAAAAGAGTATTTTCATCCATTGAGAAAAATCTTGTTGATCTTCATGATATAAAAATGAACTGCTTAATTTCCTTCGAAATACGCGGGCACCAGCCCAAATGGAGATAGGAAAACAGCCCAATAACAACACCAAAAAATGGTAATAGAATGGTTGACCATGTCCTGCGTCTCCAGTTGTTAATAATCGAATTTGGTAAGTAAAAAAATCTTCTATGATTCCGAAACCAAATTTCAAGGCAATTAATCCATACCAAGACACAAATAGCAGTATGGAAATAAAAGCACTGAAAAAAGCCCCTAAAAACAATTTTACCCAATTTTTTATGATTTTACGTTGGAAAAAAGCATAACCTAATAAGGTTAATCCCCAAAGTAATAATGCCACTGGACCCTTGGTCAACATCCCCAATCCAATCAGTAAACCCGAAAGAATTGCCCAATAAAACTGTTCTGTCGATTGTTTGAAACGGATAAAAAAATAGATTCCAAGAAAGATGAATAAATTAAATAATGGATCAATGATTCCTGAGCTGGCATACAAATGGGGTGTCAAAGCCGCCAAATAAGAAAATGCCCATAGATGCCCAAATTGGTCAGAAAAATGTTTTCTTCCAATCGAAAATAAAGAAATCAAGGTTAATAATCCCACGACAGCGTTGGGAAAACGTGCCGCAAATTCCATACTGACCAGCGCATGATCCGTAAATATTCCAAAAAGTTGAAAACTCAAAGCCTGTAACCACATAAAAACCGGTGGTTTCTCCCAAAATGGTTCAAAATTAATTTGAACACTTAAAAAATCACCTGAAACAATCATTTCCCTGGCAGATTCCGCAAAATTCACTTCATCCCAATCAAATAAATGAGTCGATCCTAAAAAAGGAACATATAGGACAAGGGCAATCAAAGACCAGGACAAAATGGGTCTTTTTTGAACAAATTGAATCATTGAATCTTTTTAGAAAAAAGTAAAAAATAATAGACCAGAAAAGCACTCATAAATCCAATAAAAGCACCTAAAGCCGTATCGACCGGAAAATGTTGGAATAAATAAACCCTTGAATATGCGACTCCAATTGCCAAAAAGCAACAAAAAAATGCCCAAGTCTTATTATTTATCAAGTTGGCAATCCAAAAAAACAAAAAGAAAGCAGCAGCCGTGTGTCCTGAAGGAAAACTATTGTATTCATTCATAAATACTCCATCCACGAAATGCCAAGGATAATCAATGCCTTTAAAATAAGCAAAGGGCCTTAGTCGATCGGAAAAGATAAGATGCTTTAAACCCTGCGTTAGAGCTGTAGATATACCGTATGTAAGCACAAAAGGGAAAACCCAAGATTTTTTCTTCCAAATGAGGTACAATAACAATAGGACAGTTAAATAAATTTCCGCCAAAAAGGTAAAACCTTGAAAAGAAATATCAGCAAATGGCGAGTGATAAGAATTAATTAAACGTACTTGATCGAACCTTGAAAAACTGAAAACATAGCTTAGGCATAGAATTTCGAAGAATAAAAAACCCCAGGCATAGACTTTTAAAGAAACATTTAGCGCTTTCATTGCTCAAAGGTCGTAAGATTTTATGAAAATCTTGAATATCTTACTTGCTGTTTCAAAAAAAATACCTAATTTTGCAATCCTTTTTAACCCAAGCTGGTACATGAAAGTTTTAGAAAATTATCAAATACCTATCATATCCTTAGAGGACAAAGTATATAAGTTTACATTTGAGGGTGCTGATGATTTTTTTGCGGCAATTGACCAGGATTGGATAGAAAAAGGAAAGTTTACAGCGGAGGTTGATTTAGATAAATCTGCTGTAATGATACAAGTTCAACTAAGAATACATGGTCATTTATCTTTGATATGTGATCGTTCCATGGAAGAATTTGATTTTCCGTTACAGATTAACGAAAAGCTTATTTATAAGTTTTCGGATCATTCGGAAGATTTAGGTGACAACTTATTTTTATTGGATAGGAAGGAACCAAAATTAGATTTATCGCAGGATATCTACGATTTCATTGCCTTACAAGTACCAATGAAAAAATTACATCCTAGATACATCAACCCTGAAGATGACTCTTTAGATAATGAGTTTTTATATTCAACAGAAACGGTTGAAGAAAAAATAAAAGACGAAGCCGAAATTGACCCAAGATGGGCGGCTTTGAAAAAATTAACAGATAATAATTAGAACTAATACAATTCAAATAAAAAATGGCACATCCTAAAAGAAGACATTCTACAACTCGCCGTGATAAAAGACGTTCACATGATTTTGGAACTCCAAGACAAATAGCTGTAGATAGCCAAACTGGCGAAACTCACTTATTTCACCGAGCACACGTACACGAGGGAAATTTATTTTACAAAGGAAAAATGATCGTTGAAGGTTATTCTTCTCAATCATAATAAGTTCCAATCAAGATTTATACATCTTTTTTGACTTTTGTCGAAAATATCCCGTTAAAATGCTATTTTTTGACTAAATTTAATACTATTTTTGCCAAAAGCTTTAGTAATTAAAAAGAAAATAGATGAATATAGCAATCGACGTGATGGGTGGGGATTATGCCCCAATAGCCGTGATTGAGGGAATACTTTTAGCAATAGAAGGACTTCCAAAAGATGTAACAATACTTGCCATTGGACCTGAAAATACCATTACTCAATTATTGAGCGAAAGAAATTATACGGGTAGTCAAATACAAATAGTTTCCGCTGAACAAGTAATTGAAATGGGGGAACATCCCACAAGAGCATTATCTCAAAAACCCAATTCCAGCATCGGAGTTGGGTTTACTCTTTTAAAAGAAGGTAAGGCAGATGTATTTGCTTCCGCAGGAAATACGGGTGCTATGATGGTAGGTTCTTTATTTTCGGTAAAAACCATTGAAGGAATTCAAAGACCCGCCATTGCAGGATTCGTTCCTCAAATCAATGGAAAATATTCCGTCATGTTGGACATCGGTGCCAACGCAGATTGTAAACCTGAGATGCTTGACCAATTTGCCTTATTGGGTTCCGTATATTTCGAGGCAACAACCGGAGTATCCAATCCACGAGTAGGCTTAATGAATATCGGAGAAGAAGAACAAAAAGGTTCCATCTTATCCCAAGCAACACACGCGCTTTTAAAAGCAAATCCGAATATCAATTTTATCGGTAACATCGAGGGAAAAGATTTCTTCCAAAATAAAGCAGACGTAATCGTTACGGATGGATTCACTGGTAATATTATGTTAAAAATGGGCGAATCCATTTATAATATAATGAAAAGCCAAGGAATATCTACTGAATTTATTGAAAACACCAATTACGAAAATTACGGAGGAAGCCCTATCATTGGTATTAATGGCAATGTGATCATCGCACATGGTGCGTCTAGTCCAAAAGCCATATTAAATATGATAAAACTTTCCGTTTCCGTCGTTGAATCAAAGGTTTATCAAAAAATAAAAGCGTCAATTGAAAATAAATAATTGAAATTAATCGAGAGACATGACTCAAAAAATAAGTGCAGCCATAACAGGTGTTCACGGATACGTTCCTGATTATGTGTTGACCAACCAAGAACTAGAAAAATTAGTTGATACCAATGACGAATGGATCACTAGTAGAACCGGAATCAAAGAAAGAAGAATCTTAAAAGGAGAAGGTTTAGGAACCTCTTTTTTGGGGGCTAAAGCCGTAGAAGGATTGTTAGTCAAAACAAATACCCAACCCAATGAAATTGATTTATTAATTTGTGCGACCGTTACACCGGATTATTTTTTCCCTAATGCAGCTAATTTAATCTGTAAATCAGTCGGAATTAGAGAAACCGCCTCCTTCGATTTATCGGCAGCTTGTTCTGGATTTTTAAACGCTTTAGCTACTGCCACGGCATTCATTGAATCCGGACGATTTAAAAAGATTATTGTGGTAGGAGCAGATAAAATGTCTGCGATTGTCGATTATTCAGATCGCACAACATGTATTCTGTTTGGTGATGGCGCAGGGGCTGTTTTATTAGAAGCAAGCACAGAAGGATTAGGTGTCCAGGATTTTATATTGAAATCTGATGGAGATGGTTGCGAGAGTTTGATGCAAAAAGGTGGTGGTAGTGCTTACCCTCCTACGCATGAAACGATCGACCAACAATTACATTATATCCGTCAAGAAGGTCAATCCGTATTTAAGTTTGCCGTTACCCGAATGGCAGATGTCTCAGCAGAGATTATGGAAAGAAATGGTTTAACGGGAGATGATATCGCATTTTTAGTACCTCATCAAGCCAATAAAAGAATTATCGATGCAACGGCGAATCGGATGAATATTGGCGAGGATAAGGTCATGTTGAACATCCAAAAATATGGCAATACAACAGCTGCCACGATACCCTTGTGTTTATGGGATTACGAAAAACAGTTGAAAAAAGGAGATAATTTAATTTTAGCAGCCTTCGGAGGTGGATTCACATGGGGATCAACTTACTTAAAATGGGCATATGATTCGAAATAATATTAATTAAATATGGCAACTACAGCAGATATTAAAAATGGAATGGTTATTAACTACAATAATGACTTATTCTCCATCGTAGAATTTTTACATGTTAAACCAGGTAAAGGACCGGCCTTTGTTCGTACCAAATTACGTTCATTGACTTCAGGTAAAGTAATTGACAACACCTTTAATTCAGGGGTTGCCATTTATCCGGTTCGCGTAGAAAGAAGAAAATTTCAATATTTATTTGGAGACGAGTACGGATTCAATTTCATGGACAATGAATCATTTGAGCAAATTCTTTTAGACCGGAATATGGTTGAAATGGCTGATTTGATGAAAGAAGGACAAGAAGTTGAAATTTTAATCAATACGGAAACGGATTCTGCTATTTCTTGTGAATTACCTCCATTTGTGGAATTAAAAGTAATTTATACTGAACCAGGTGTTCGTGGAGATACAGCTAACTCGCCTAAAAAACCGGCTACGGTCGAAACGGGCGCTACAATTACCGTTCCTATTTTTATTGAACAAGACGAAATTATCAAAGTAGATACAAGGACTTATTCTTACGCAGAACGTGTTAAATAGTTGACTTTTTTAATACATTTGCATTGCAAATTAGACCAATGACTACGCTCATTTAAATATTACATAGAATGGATACTAAAGAAATACAGCGATTACTTGATTATATCGCAAAATCACCGCTTGCGGAGGTTAGTATTGAAACAGAAGATTTAAAAGTTTCAGTAAAAAAGCATAGTGCGGTTGGCCAAACTGTACAAGTTCAAACAGTCGCACCAGCTCCTGTTCAACAAGTTGCCGCTGCGCCTGCAGCACCTGTAGCTGCACCAGCTGCTCCTGCTCCAGTTGCTGACAACCTTTATACGGTTAAATCACCGATGATCGGTACTTTTTATAGAGCTCCAGGTCCAGATAAAGAAAACTTCGTTGAAGTAGGAACCATGATCGAACCTGGTAAAACGGTTTGCATGATTGAAGCAATGAAATTATTCAATGACATCGATTCAGAAGTATCAGGTAAAATTGTTAAGATTTTAGTTGAAAATGCTAGTCCAGTCGAATTTGACCAACCATTATTTCTAGTTGAAAAAGCATAGTTGGGCCAATTGAATTTTAATTAAAAACGTATGTTTAAAAAAATACTCATTGCAAATCGTGGAGAAATTGCTCTACGAATCATTCGTACTTGCAGAGAAATGGGCATCAAAACAGTTGCTGTATTCTCTACTGCGGATCGTGAAAGTTTGCATGTTCGCTTTGCTGATGAAGCAGTTTGCATAGGCCCCCCTCCTAGTAGACAGTCCTACCTAAGTATCCAAGCCTTAATTTCAGCTGCCGAAGTAACAGGAGCAGACGCTATCCATCCTGGATATGGTTTTCTTTCTGAAAATGCTGAATTCTCCAGAATTTGTGCAGAACATGGTATTAAATTCATTGGCGCTTCTGCGGACATGATCAATGCCATGGGAGATAAAGCAACGGCGAAAGATACCATGAAGAAAGCAGGAGTACCTGTTATCCCAGGATCAGATGGTTTGTTAGATACGGTTGAAGAAGCAATAGAATTAGCTAAAGAAATAAAGTACCCAGTGATCATCAAAGCTACCGCAGGTGGTGGTGGTCGTGGGATGCGTATCATTCGCGAAGAATCTGAATTTAGAAAACTGTGGGATGATGCTAAAATGGAGGCCTCCGCTTCCTTTGGAAATGACGGTTTATACATGGAGAAATTCGTGGAAGAACCGCGCCACATTGAAATTCAAGTTGTGGGAGATAAATTCGGAACTGTTTGCCATTTATCGGAACGCGATTGTTCGATTCAACGTCGTCATCAAAAATTATGTGAAGAAACACCTTCTCCAGCCTTGACGGATGAACTTCGTAAGAAAATGGGAGATGCAGCTATCGCAGGTGCAAGTGCAATTCGATATGAAGGTGCAGGAACCATTGAATTTTTAGTAGATAAAAATGGTGATTTTTATTTCATGGAAATGAATACGCGAATTCAAGTTGAACATCCTATAACTGAAGAAGTGACAGATTTTGATTTGATCAAAGAACAAATCAAAGTAGCCGCAGGAATCGCCATCAGTGGTCAAAATTACTTCCCTAAATTATTCGCTTTGGAATGCAGAATTAATGCAGAAGATCCATCGAATGGTTTTAGACCTTCTCCAGGTAAAATCACAAATTTGCATTTACCGGGTGGTCATGGTGTGCGTGTTGATTCTCATGTGTATTCAGGTTATACGATACCACCCAATTATGATTCGATGATTGCTAAATTAATCGTAAGTGGACAAAGCAGAGAAGAGGTTTTATTGCGAATGAAGAGAGCTTTACAGGAATTTGTGATTGAAGGAATTAAAACAACTATTCCATTCCATATCAAATTAATGGATGATCCTGGATTTCAATCAGGCAAGTTTACAACTGCCTTTATGGATACATTTGATTTAAGTGATTTATAATCAAAAAGATAGTAAAAATGTAAAAAGGGGCCTTTGCCCCTTTTTTATTTCGATTATTGAAAAATATTCTATTAAGACACTTGCAAGTTTCGTCTTGATTTTCTAAATTTGCACTCCCATTTTTCGATTGAATGCCCGTTTAGTTGCAAAATAGGTCATAATTAATGTTTTATAGATCAATTCCGTAATCCATAGAAGATTAATTCAACAGTTAAACAATACTATAGTGGATACTTTAAGTTACAAAACCGTCTCTGCCAACAAGGCTACAGTTCAGAAAGACTGGGTGGTGGTAGATGCTGAAAATCAAGTTTTAGGACGTTTATGTTCAGAAATCGCGAAAATTATTCGTGGAAAACATAAGCCTTCGTTTACACCGCACGTTGATTGTGGAGATCAAGTGATTGTTATCAATGCTGATAAAGTTCGCTTAACAGGAAAGAAAATGACTGATAAAGTTTATATCCGTCACACTGGTTATCCTGGTGGACAGCGTTTTGCTACTCCAAGAGAGGTTTTGATCAAAAACCCAAGAGGAGTTGTAGAAGCAGCTGTTAAAGGTATGTTACCGAAAAATCGTTTAGGAAGACAATTGTTCAACAATTTATTCGTTTACGCTGGTTCTGAGCATCCGCACGCGGCACAACAACCTAAAGAAATTAAGTTTTAACGGACATAATGATCTAAAACAGGTCAATTCAATATCAAATGGCAGAATTAACAAGTAAAATCGGTAGAAGAAAAACAGCAATTGCTCGTATTTCAATGACCCCAGGTAAAGGCCAGATTAAAATCAATGGCCGTACAATGACTGAATACTTCCCATCTGAAATTCTTCAGATTGTCGTAAATCAGCCTTTCGCTTTGACAAACACTCTTGGATCTTTCGACGTAACTGCTAATGTAGACGGAGGAGGAATCAAAGGACAAGCTGAAGCTCTTCGTTTAGCTATTTCTAGAGCTCTTCAAACACAAGACTCTGAATTGCGTTCACCTTTGAAAAAAGAAGGATTTTTAACTCGTGACCCTAGAATGGTAGAGCGTAAAAAACCAGGACGTAGAAAAGCACGTAAGAGATTCCAATTCTCTAAGCGTTAATACTACATCGCATTTACGTGGAAAAAGCTTGTGTGTTGCCGATGCTTTTTCCACATTTTTATTTTTCACAATTTTAAACACCGAAAATGGCACAATTAAGCTACAACGAACTGCTTGACGCAGGCGTTCACTTTGGTCACTTAACTCGTAAGTGGGATCCAAAAATGGCTCCATACATCTTTATGGAGAAAAATGGTATTCATATCATTGACTTAAACAAAACTATTTCTTGTCTTGATGAGGCATCGGCAGCTATTCGTGCAATTGTACGTTCTGGCCGTAAAATCATGTTTGTTGCGACAAAAAAACAAGCTCAAGAAGTTGTTACAGCAGAAGCTGAAAAATTAAAAATGCCATACGTAACTGACCGTTGGTTGGGTGGTATGTTGACAAACTTTGCGACCGTACGTAAGTCGATCAAAAAGATGTCAAGCATTGATAAAATGTTGAAAGACGAAGTAATCGTTAAAACTCTTGCTAAGCGTGAGCGTTTAATGATGACTCGTGAAGAAGAAAAATTAAATCGTGTGTTAGGTGGTATTACTGATTTAACTCGTCTTCCTGCTGCATTATTTGTTGTTGACGTTAAACGTGAGCACATTGCAGTAAAAGAAGCGAAAAAATTAGGTATTCCAGTTTTCGCTATGTGTGATACTAACTCTAACCCAGAATTAGTAGACTACCCAATTCCTGCAAATGATGATGCATACAAGTCAATTGCTGTTATCACAACTGCTATCAGTAAAGCAATCGAAGAAGGATTGAATGAAAGAAAGCAAGATAAAGATGATGCTCGTTTAGCAGAAGAGGAAGAAGCAAAAAGAATTGCTGACGAAGAAACACAAGAAGTAGCTAAGGTAGCTGCTAAATACGAAAAAGAAGCAGAACAAGAATAAACATATTCATACAATGTCAATTACAGCCGCAGACGTTAACAAATTACGCCAAATGACTGGTGCAGGAATGATGGATTGCAAAAAAGCTTTGACTGAAGCAGAAGGCGACTTCGAAGCAGCAATCGATATTCTTCGTAAAGCAGGTCAAAAAGTAGCCGCAAAACGTGCAGATAATGCAACCAACGAAGGTGTTGTTTTAATTACCCTTTCTGGTGATCATTCAAATGGAAAATTAGTCGCTTTAGCTTGTGAAACAGAACCTGTTTCTAAAGTTGCTGATTTCAACAAATTAGCGCAAGAAATTATGGAAGCTGCCGTTAAATCGCACGCTCCATCCACTTCAGCTTTATTGGCTGAGCCTCTTGCTGATGGTCGTTCAATCGAAGGACATATCATTGAATTGACGGGTAAAATTGGAGAAAAAATTTCCTTAGTAGCTTATGAAAATATAGACGCTGAGAAAGTTGTTTCTTACATTCACTCAAACAATAAAATTGGAGTTTTAGTCGCATTTGAAAATGTTCAAGGTGCCGAAGTAACTGAAGTAGGTAAAGATATTGCTATGCAAATCACAGCTATGAAACCAGTTGCTTTAGACAAAGACGGAGTAGATGCTGACACAATTCAACGTGAAATTGAAATTGGTAAAGACCAAGCTCGCCAAGAAGGTAAGCCTGAAGCTATGCTAGAGAAAATCGCAGTGGGTAAATTAGAGAAATTCTACAAAGAATCAACTTTATTAAATCAACAGTTTGTGAAAGACTCTTCTATCAATGTACGTCAATTGTTAGAACAAACTCAAAAAGGTTTATCTATCGCTTCTTTCAAAAGAATTTCGTTAGCTTAATCCGAAATATTCATTCTAAAGCCATCCGCCTCAAATCGGATGGCTTTTTTTTTGCCTTTAAGTTATCCACAAAAAAAAGATTGTCAGATAACTTTTCTTATTTTCATTAGTCAAAGACATTTTTTAAATTGTAGTTTAATTCAATTTCCATTAATCAAGTGTTCTTTTGCCAATGTCAAAAATTGTAGTTCTAGGTGGTGGTGAAAGTGGCGTAGGTGCCGCTCTTTTGGCTAAATCAAAAGGTTTTGATGTATTTTTGTCAGACCAAGGCCTTCTAAAAGAAACATACAAATCAACATTAATCGAGTCAAATATTCCTTTCGAGGATGGAGAACATTCCATAGATCAAATTTTAGTGGCGAATGAGATCATCATAAGTCCTGGTATTCCCGAAAAAAATCCGATTGTCCAAGAAATCAAAAAGAAAAATATCCCTTTAGTTTCAGAAATTGAATTTGCAGCTCGTTATACCAATGCCAAAATAATTGCCATTACAGGCTCCAATGGAAAAACAACCACCACACTTTTAACTTACCATTTCCTAAAAAATGCTGGGCTAAAGGTTGGTTTAGCAGGAAATATTGGACAAAGTTTCGCCAAACAAGTGATGGATAACGAGCATGATTATTATGTTTTAGAGATTTCTAGCTTTCAATTGGATCGATGCTTCAAGTTTACACCTGAAGTTGCCGTATTAATTAATATAACACCCGACCACCTCGACCGATACGAATACAAATTTGAAAATTACATACATTCCAAATTTAGAATATTCCAAAATTCGACAGAAAATACAACTTGTATTTATTGGTCAGATGATGAAGTTATCCAACAATACCGACAATTAATCCCTAAAAACACGAATCACAAAAGCATCAGTTTTCATCACAGCAATGCAAATGCTTTTATACAGGATACACAGATATCTCTAGATCATCAACTCGACATCGACCGTTTAAATGCTCCATTAAAAGGGCCACATAATGCCATCAATATGTCGGCAGCCATTTTAGCTGCACAATCCATTGGAATTAGTAATGAGATTATTTTAGCTTCACTACCCAGTTTTGTCAATGCCGAACATCGATTAGAACCTTGTGGAAATTGGAATGGAGTACAGTTCATTAATGATTCTAAAGCAACCAATGTCGATGCCGTTTATTTTGCTTTAAACAGTTTTAATCAACCCATTATTCTAATAATGGGTGGTGTAGACAAAGGAAATGATTATTCTGTTTTGGATACATTAGTCAAAAATAATGTTAAAGGAATGATTTTCTTAGGAATAGATAATCAAAAACTCATTGACCACTTTAAAGATATTTGCCCTAATTTATACTCCACTGATCAGTTAAACCTTGCCATTCAAAAAGGAATTGAATGGTCAATGCCCAATGATATCATCATGCTATCCCCAGCATGTGCAAGTTTTGATTTATTCAAAAACTATGAAGATCGAGGCCAAAAATTCAAAGAAGCTGTTAAAAGTTTGACCGATGGAAAATAGAATAAAAGAGATTGTTAGAAAACACATTGTAGGAGATTATCAAATATGGTTTATTGTCATATTGCTCAATCTTTTTGGCCTATTAATTCAATTTTCGGCGAAAAGTAGAATGGTGATGATGAGTCCCATGGAACCCATTACGAGTTTCATAAAAACATTGATTATTTTAGCTTTTTCATTCATACTTATGTCCTTTTTTGCGAAAATGAATTATAGTAAAATAGGACAAATTAGTAATTTCGCCCTTGTTGTTTCTTGGGTATTGATACTTGTTGCTTTGGTTTTTGGTGAAAATAAAGGAGGTGCAAGTCGTTGGATAGCTCTAGGACCCATCTCATTTATGCCTTCCGATATGGCCAAATTGTGTCTAACAGCCTGTTTAGCTAAAGAATTTAGCGCCCGGCAAGCAGACCCGGAATCTTATACATGGCAAGTCATGATCTCTATTTTATTAAAATTAGGGATTACCTGTTTCTTAATTATGCTCTCCAATTTTTCCACGAGCATCCTGATTTTTGCAACAAGTATTGTCTTAATGATTTTTGGAAGAGTTCCTTTTAGACAAATCGCCAAAACAGTTGGCTTATTTGCCATTTTAGCAGTAGCGGTGGTTACATTAGGTATTGGTCAAAGAGCACAAACAGTTCGAAAAAGGATCTATAATTATACCCAACGAATTGGTGAAAAAGAATCTGGTTCCAACAAAAATTTAGGGGAGGATTATCAAATCCATCGAAGTTTATTCGCAATAGCTACAGGAGCATTAAGTCCGAAGGGACCCGGAAAGAGCCAACAAAAATATTTTCTTTCTCAGGCAGAATCCGATTTTATTTATGCCATCATATTGGAAGAATACGGACTTCTTGCAGGGATTATCTTACCCCTCTTTTTTATCTATTTCATGTATCGAGGTGCCAGTGCCGTCAAGTTTAGTGAAAAACCCTTTGGTGGATTACTATCCGCCGGATTAACATTTGCCATCGTGCTTCAAGCATTTATCAATATGTTGGTGGCGGTCGACGCTGGACCTGTAACGGGTCAACCCATGCCTATGATCTCCGCTGGAGGGACCTCTTTGATATTTACAGCAATAAGTATTGGACTAATCTTATCGGTTAGCAGAGATAAAGAAAAATTCATGAATCCCAAATTGAATCAAAATCCCATCGAATAGTGTCAAAAAAAATCATCATTTCTGGAGGTGGAACCGGCGGTCATATTTACCCTGCTATTGCTATTGCAAATGCTTTAAAAGATATTGACGCTTCGATATCTTTTCTATTTGTAGGTGCAGAAGGTAAAATGGAAATGGAGAAGGTTCCAAAAGCAGGTTATGACATCGTCGGATTACCCATTGCAGGAATCAATCGACAAAGCTTGTTGAAAAATATTGGTTTACCTTTCAAATTGATCCAAAGTTTAAGAAAAGCATTTCAATTGATCCATCAATTCAAACCCGATATCGCCATTGGCGTAGGCGGTTATGCCTCTGGTCCTATGCTCTTAGCCGCCTGGATAAAAGGAATACCATTTGTCATACAAGAGCAAAATTCATATGCGGGAGTAACCAACAAATTTCTCTCCTCCAAAGCGGAAAAAATATTTGTGGCTTATCCCAATATGGATCAATTTTTTCCGAAAGAAAAATTACAACTTTTGGGAAATCCTGTTCGAAAAGATTTAATTGAAACTCAAAATAAGAAAAAAGAAGCGGCCCAATTTTTTGGATTAAATCCTGAAATGCCGTGTATATTAATCATAGGCGGTAGCCAGGGTGCCAGAACCATTAATCAGGCCATATTAGCTGGCTTAGATAAATTACTTTCAGTCCCTTGCCAAATCATTTGGCAAACAGGAATTCCATTTGAAAAAGAAGCCAAAGAAGCTGTCAAAAAATACCCTCAATTAGCGTCTTATGTATCTGCATTTATCTATGAAATGGATTTTGCATATGCCATGGCCGATTTAGTTGTTTCAAGAGCCGGCGCTTTATCCGTTTCTGAAATCTGTTTGGCAGGTAAAGCGAGTATTCTTGTACCTCTACCATCAGCAGCGGAAGACCATCAGACTCAAAATGCATTAAGTTTAGAAACACAAAATGCTACTATATTAGTGAAGGATCAAGAAGCAAAACAACAATTGGTCGATACAGCGATATCCACATTAAACAATAATTTCCTTCTGAATCAATTAGAAATTTCCAGTAAAAAACTAGCCAAACCAGAGGCGGCTAACGAAATAGCCCATCAAATACTTTCCATACTTGAAAAAAAATGAGTCAATCCATTAGTCTAGCAAATTTAAAACATGTTTATTTTTTAGGAATTGGTGGCATAGGCATGTCAGCCATTGCAAGATGGTTTTTACAGAATGGATTTATCGTAGCAGGATATGACAAAACAGAAAGTGCCTTAACGAGAAGTCTTAGTGAAGAAGGTATGACAATACACTTCACGGACTCTGTCGATTTAATACCTCAAGAAATTCTTCAAGACATAGATGCAAGTTTATTTGTTTATACCCCTGCGATTCCAAGTGATCATATCGAGAAAAATTTTCTTTTAGCTAAGGGAATAAAACTTTGGAAAAGGTCCGAAATATTAGGTTGGATTACAGAACAAATTCCAACATTGGCAGTAGCAGGTACCCATGGAAAAACGACTACTTCTAGTTTATTGACACACTTATTAATTCATGCCAATAAAAATGTTACTGCTTTTTTAGGAGGAATTACACAAAATTACGGCACAAATTTCATCCCAAATAAAGGAAAAGATAACATCATTTGTGTAGTGGAGGCAGATGAATATGATCGATCATTTTTAACCTTACATCCTCTTGCCGCAGCCGTCACCTCAACTGATGCGGACCATTTGGATATTTATGGAGCGGCAGAGCAAGTATTGGAATCTTTTCAATTATTTGTGAATCAAATAAAAAAAGAAGGATATTTTATTCAAAGAGATGGATTAGGTTTACAATCTGAGCACAAAAAACAAACCTTTGGATTAGAATCTGGTGATTTCAAGGCAGCCAATTTGAGAATTGAAAATCACAGAATGGTTTTTGATCTAGTGTATCCAGGTGGTATCATATCCAATATTCAAATGAGAATTCCTGGATTTCATAACATTGAAAATGCCTTGGCCGCCGCAGCTTTGGCTATGTTTGTTGGAGTCAACCCTGATGAAATCAAGGAAGGAATTAATTCTTTCAAAGGGGTCAAAAGACGATTTGAATACCATGTTGAAACAGAGAAACATGTCTTAATTGATGATTATGCCCACCATCCTACTGAAATAACTGCTGCATTATCTTCCATCAAGGCTTTATATCCCGATGAAAAGTTAGTAGCGATTTTTCAGCCACATCTTTTTTCTCGAACAAAAGATTTTTTAGAAGATTTCGCAAAAAGTTTGGAACTTGCAGATGAAATTTACTTACTAGATATATATCCAGCAAGAGAACTCCCAATTCCAGGAATAACTTCGGATTTACTTTTAAGTAAAATACAATCGAATCATAAACAAGTCATAAGCAAACAAGATTTTATTGAAAAAATGAAATCGGAAAAGCCTAGATTGTTGGTAACCTTGGGTGCTGGTGATATCGATTTAATATTGAACGACTTGAAAAATATATTTTTGTTCTAAATTTATCTAATGGCAATCGATAAACGGAAACTATTTTTTATCAAAAAAATGACAAGCTTGGTCTTATTGATCATGCTGTGGGTTTCGGCTATTGTCTACGCAGAATATTCCTATAAAGAATCCAAATGCACAGGAATTATTGTGAAACTAGATTCTGAAAATGAAAAACCATTATTGTCTAAAAAGCATATTAATCAAGTTATTACAGAAGAAGGAACTAGGTATTACGAAGACAAACCATTGGAATTAATTTCACTACATAAAATGGAGGAAAGAGTTCGCAAAATCCCCTTGGTTAAATCATGTGAAGCTCATTTCGATTTTAGTGGGAAAATTATAGTATCCGTAAAGGAATTTAGCCCGGTCGCAAGAATCTTGAGAGCCACCACGGAAATATCTGAATTTCCAGATCAATATGTTACCTCAGAAGGCGATTTTATAGGTACCAGTGCATTATTCACACCCAGAGTTTTGGTTGTTTCTGGCGATTTTTTCAAAAACAAACGAAACGATTTAAAAGATGAAAAAGGAAAAACTTTGATTCCGCTTTTTGAGTATATCAATAACAATGAATTTTGGAAGGCACAAATTTCCCAAGTTGTGGTAGCGGCAGATGGTGGAATCATATTAGTTCCAACCATGGGTAGCACAAATATTGATTTTGGACTAGCGACTAACATCCATAATAAATTCAAAAAATTAGCCATATTTTACAAACAAATCATTCCAAATAGAGGATGGAATACCTACAGATGGGTAA
Source organism: Aquirufa sp. ROCK2-A2 (assembly GCF_054558485.1). NCBI lineage: Bacteria > Pseudomonadati > Bacteroidota > Cytophagia > Cytophagales > Flectobacillaceae > Aquirufa > Aquirufa sp. ROCK2-A2. The sequence goes on along the minus strand of NZ_JBPXKA010000001.1, from coordinate 405,127 downwards.
GAGTAAAATATAAAAATCAGCTAATTTGCGATTAAGCTGATTTATCATTATTTTTAATGTTTGCAGTCCAATGAGGACATTTGTGTACTAAAATTTAATACTATAATTAAGAAATATGCGTAATGATTTAATCATCGGTTTAGATATAGGTAGCTCATTTGTGCGAGCAGTCATTGGTAGACAAATGGCAGATAATAATTTAGAAATATTATCCGTTGGAAAATCAAAAACAGTTGGCCATATCATTAATGGAGATATCGTCAATATCAATAAAACTTCAGCTGCTATTTCTGAAGCTTTAAAAAATATTTCAAGTACAATTGAAGGTAAGAATAACGATTATTATTTCAGCTCGAACATCTCTGGCAGTCATATTAAAGTTAATTCATTTTCCATCAGCCAAGCTAGAGAGAATCAGATTACTCCAGTCAGTGAACAAGAATTAATTAATTTAATTAACAAGGCGAAAAAATCGAGTCTTGAAAATTATTCTTGTGTATTACATACCCTACCAATTGGCTTTCAAGTAGAAAATCTACCTGAAACATTAGAACCGATTGGACAAATTGGATCAAGAATAAAAGCTGACTTCATTGTTGTTTCTGCTGATCAAGATAAAAATGAAGTTTTAAAGCAATGTCTGATTTCAGCACAGTCTGAGCATCTGAAGACTGGCAATATTTATTATAGTCCATTGGCAACAGCCAGTGCCGTTTTAAGTAATGAAGAAAAACAATTGGGCGTTGTGTTGGTAGATATTGGAAGTGGGACGGTTGAAATTAGCATATATACTAAAAATAGATTAAGGCATTCCACTGTCATTAATTGGGGAGGAGATCAAATCACAGAAGATATTCAAATTGGATTAAATGTTTCGCTGGAGCACGCAGAAGCATTAAAAACAAAATTTGGTTCTGCTCTAAGTAAAGAAATTGAAATAAATGAAGTTGTTATGATTCCTGGAATTGCAGGAAGAAAACCCACCCCTATTTCAGTTAAAAATTTAGCTATTATCATTGAAGAAAGATTAAAGGAATTAGCTGCTATCGTGATGGTAGAAATTTCAAAAGTCACAGAACCTCTCTTGTTAAAAGGCGGAATCGTTCTAAGTGGGGGCGGTGCTCAATTACCTGATATAGCAGAATTGATTCAAAAGATTACCGGTTTAGAATCTCGTATTGGAGAACCTATGGCATCCGCAAGTACAGCACAACTGGAGGCGGAAATAAAAGATCCTTCTTATGCAACTGCTGTCGGTTTAGTGAAAGTCTATTTTGAACAATTAAACCAGCCTGATACGGAGGAAGAAATTTTGGAAGAAGCTACTCCGGTAGCCTTTGTACCTGGTCAAATCCCGACTGTCCCAAAGAAGCCAAAAGGTCCAAGTTTCAAAGATTTACTAAAGAAAACGGTTGAAGTATTGATGGGAAGTAACGAAGAACAAGACAGTTATCCTGATGAGAAATAAAAAAAAAGGGTGATCAAAATGATCACCCTTTTTTTTATTCAAATAACTTTTTTTCAATGAGTTGAATTAAAATATGTATAACCTTGATGTGGATTTCCTGAATTCTGTCAGCATATCCAAAATGAGCCACTCGTATTTCTATAACATTTTCGAAACTAGCTAATTTTCCACCGTCTTTCCCTGTTAATAAGATCACCTTCATGCCTTTCATTTGGGCAGCCTTAACAGCTTCAATGATATTCTCTGAATTACCGCTAGTTGAAATCCCTACCAGTACATCATTGGTGTTACCTAAGCCTTCAATAAACCTAGAATAGATGTAGTTAAAACCGAAATCATTCCCTACGCAGGTTATATGAGATGGGTCAGATATAGCCATAGCTGCTAAAGCTGGACGATTTTCTCGGTATCTGCCAGATAATTCTTCTGCAAAATGCATAGCATCGCAATGGCTACCACCATTTCCACAGGAAAAAATTTTATTTCCAGATTTCAATGCATCCACTAAACAATCCGCGGCTAATTCAATTTGTTGAATCTGAACAGGATTAGACAAAAATTCAGCTAATACCTTTTGAGATTCTTCTAAATTTTGTTGAATAATCTGCTTCAAAATATAATATGTTTTGTTAATTAAAAATCTCCCCCAGCACCGCCACCACCAAAACTACCTCCACCAAAACCTCCAAAGGAACTACCTCCACTACCTCCAAAACCGCCGCTAGACGAACCTCCTCCTAAAAAAATCGGAGGAAAAAACATTCCGCCTCCTCCTCTACTTCCAGGGCCACCGCGACCTCTTCCACCTCGATTTTTGAAAGCATTAAAAATGGATAATATGACAAAAAGTAAAAAGAATATTAGGACTGGAGGAATACCCTCTGATTCACCATTGTTTGTTTCATCATTCACAAAACTACCGCTTGCCCTTTGCATCATTTCAGTCGTGGCCAAATCTAAACCCACATAATATTGATCTTGTTGCAAAGCTGGTTTTAAAATTTTATTAATTATTCGTTTACAAATGGCATCCGGTAATACATCTTCAATTCCTCTACCAGTAACAATTCTGATTTTTCGATCTTGTGCCGCTATTAAAATGACAACACCATTATTTTTTTCCTTTTGACCAACACCCCATGTCTTTGCAATTTCCATGGCATAATCATAAGGATCTCTGCCATCCGTGGATGGAACAATCACAATGGCAAATTGCGTAGAAGTACTATCAGCATAACCGCGCAATTTTTGTTCTAATTGACTTTTATCGGCTGCATTTAATTTGGCTGACAAATCCAATACATAGGCATCTGGTTTTGCAGGAATATCTGACTGAGCCTTTAGACTCAATGAACCTAAAAGAAATATGCTAAAAAAAAGAATTTGTATATTTTTCATCCTAATTAAGCGCCAAAGGAAATATCATTTGTCAGCTCATTTATGTCTCCTTTTTGATATGGAAAACTTTCAATCAAAGCCTCTCCCACTCTTTTTACTCCCAAAGCCAAAGCTTTCGAAAAATCATTTTTTCCCAAAATAGGACGCATTTCATCTCGAATGGTTTCCCAAAACTCCAAAGGAACCTTAGCGTCAATTCCCTTATCTCCAATGATAGCAAATTTCCTATCCTTTACGGCTAAATAAAGCAAGATACCATTCTGAAGATCCGTTTTATCCATCTCTAAATGATAAAAGAGCACCTTAGCGCGATCCACTGGGTGCCCTTCACAATGACTCTCTATGTGCACACGAATTTCACCAGAGGTTTTTAATTCCGCTTCTTGAATAGCCAATAAAACTTCCGATTGTTGCTCTTCGCTTAAATGCATTATTTCTTTTCATCAAAATTAACTTCAGGTGCTTTCTCCGATCCAGCTTCCGCTTGGAAAAAACCTTTTTCAGTAAATCCTGAAAATGAAGCAATTAAACTGTTGGGAAAAGTAACTACTTTGGAATTGAAGTCTTTCACCGTGCTGTTAAACACATCTCTTTCCTCTTTAATTCTATTTTCTGTACCTTCTAATTGTGCTTGAAGCTCTGAAAAACTTTCCGTAGCCTTTAATTGAGGGTAATTTTCTGCAACGACCATTAAACGACCTAGAGCGCCACCTAAAGAAGATTGAGCAGCTTGGTATTTATTGACATTTTCTGGACTTAAATCTTTTGCATCTAATTTCATTTGAGTAGCACTTGCACGTGCTTCAATGACAGCTGTAAGCGTTGATTTTTCAAAATTGGCAACTCCTTGTACCGTCTTGACTAAGTTCGGAATTAAATCAGCTCTACGTTGATAGGCACTTTGTACATTCGCCCAAGATGCTTTCACCTCTTGATCACTTGTCGCCATACCATTTCTTGCACCAATGCCCCAGAATATCACCAAAGCAATTACACCTAATACAATCCAAAGTTTTTTGTTCATCGTTTTAATTTTTTAAAATTTTAACATTACAAATGTAGTTATTTCAATGCATGACTTTTGCATTTTTTTATCAAAATGATTTTTGAATGATAAAAGTTCAAATTTAAGGATAAACAATTTTCCTGCTTAAATTGCAGCATGATTCACAACCTTCCCAATCCCCCGAAAGCACAAGAAAAAAATGAATTATTAGAAATTCATCAAGATGTCCGAATGGATCCTTATTATTGGTTAAATAATCCTGAAAACGAAGAGGTCATCCAATATTTGCAAGCAGAAAATACATATACAGAAGAAGTTTTGGCACCCGTGAAAGAACTTCAAGAATCTTTGTTTTTAGAAATGAAAAATAGAATCAAGGAGGATGATTCATCTGTGCCGTATTTCAATGGTAGAGATTGGTATTATAGCAAATATGTAAAAGGAGGTGAATATCCTGTTTATTGTCGGAAGCGTCAACATTTAGAAGCCAATGAAGAAATCTTAATCGATGGTAATACATTAGCGAAAGGGAAAGATTACTTTCATATTGGAGGATTAAATTTAAGTGATGATGATAAAATCCTAGCTTTGGCAACAGATGATGTAAGTAGAAGAAATTATCAAGTTCGTTTTAAAAACCTAGAAACAGGTGAGTTTTACGCAGACATCATTGAAGACACAGAAGGCGGAAGTTATGCTTGGTCAGCGGATGGAAGATATTTTTTTTACCTAAAAAGGGATTCGCAGACCTTGTTAGCATCTAAAGTGTATCGGCATCAATTAGGCACTCCAACAGAAGATGACCAATTAGTTTACGAAGAATCTGACCCGCAGTTCTATATGGGTTTGTATCGATCAAAATCAAAAAAATATATTTTCAGTGTTTCCAGCCAACAAGGTGTGGCTTCTGAATATCGAGTTTTAAATGCGGATCAACCTCTAGAAAATTTCCAAATTTTTCAAGATCGAATTCAAGGATTGGAATATTTTATTGAACATCAAAATGAGCGTTTTGTCATTCGCTGTAACTCGAATGGAGCAAGTAATTTTCAATTACTACAGTGTGCAGAAAACCATCCTTGGGACCTACCCAATTGGAAGCCATTACTTGCACATCAAACGGATATTTTATTGGAAGATTTTGACGTTTTTGAAGATTTCATTGCTATTGAGGAAAAATACAAGGGTCTAAACCAAATTCGAATCCTGTCAAATGCTAACTCCTCTGCTGAACTAATACAAATGCCGGAAGAAGTTTACCAGGTCGGATTGGGCCAAAATGCCTATTTTAAAAGTAAAATCATTCGATACAACTATACAAGTCTGACTAGTCCTAATTCTGTTTTTGATTATGATGTGAATCACAAAACAAGTGTATTACTAAAAGAAGAGATTGTACTAGGAGAATTTAACAAAAGAAATTACCAAAGTGAGCGATTATGGGCAATTGGCCGTGACAATACCCAAATACCCATTTCATTGGTTTATAAAAAGGAATTTAAACCCAATGGAAGGAATCCTTTATTACTGTATGCTTATGGTTCTTATGGGCATAGCATAGACCCTTATTTTTCAAGTAGTCGACTTTCATTATTGGATCGAGGATTTAGTTTCGCAATCGCGCATGTACGAGGTGGTCAAGAAATGGGGCGCCATTGGTATGAGAATGGTAAAATGATGAAAAAGAAAAATACTTTTTATGATTTTATCGACTGTTCTCAATTTTTAATTGATCAAAAATTGGTAGCAAAAGATGCTCTTTTTGCCCAAGGAGGCTCTGCCGGTGGAATGCTGATGGGAGGTATATGCAATATGGCTCCCGAATTATACAAGGGAATCATTGCTGCTGTCCCATTTGTTGATGTTGTAACAACAATGTTAGATGAAAGTATTCCATTGACAACAGGCGAATGGGAAGAATGGGGTAATCCCAAAAATAAGGAACATTATGATTACATGAAATCCTATTCTCCGTATGATAATGTAACAGCAAAGGATTATCCGAATATTTTGGTAACAACCGGCCTGCACGACTCTCAGGTTCAATATTGGGAACCAGCCAAATGGGTTGCCAAGTTAAGAAAGTTGAAAACTGATGAGCATGTTTTGTTATTAGACTGTGACATGAAGGCAGGACACGGCGGAGCTTCTGGCCGATTTAATCGATTCAAAGATATAGCTAAAGAATATGCCTTTTTAATTGGTTTGCAGCAGAATCAATAACATTTTATTGAGGAAGACTTTCGACATTCAGCATCGAATTAGTTACTCTACGCAAGGAATAAGTGGAGAAATCCTGTGCTGCATCCAAACCCACACCGTTAAAAATTTCGGTAGGAGTTTTGATCTGTACAGGCTTTTCAGTGAAAATTCTTTTCTCATCCGGAATCCAAGTAAATTCATCGGTTGTGAGAGTTTCATTTTTTTTAATATTAAAGATTTTCACATGCCCCATCAAACGATACTGATTTTTTTGCCGAAAAAAATGGGCAGAATCGCCTCTGATTTGCGTACTAACATTTCCTAATTTATCATAGAACCACAGTTTCATCTCTTTGGGATAAACTCGATCTTCAGAATATGTAGTAATTTGTGTTTCCGTTACCATTCTTACGACAGATTTAGCAGAATCAGAAAACACCATGTCAATCCCAGTCAGTTCTGACTTAGGACCATTGTAAATAAGATTTTTAGATGCTTTTTCTTCCTGGCAAGAGAAAAAAAATGAAGAAATGATTAACACAAAAATGAGAAACCTGAAATTACTCATTGAACATATTAATTAATTTTTTGCTTGGTAAACCATAAATCACTTAAGGTCAATCCCAGGGTAATTCGATGGTATTGTTCTTCTAAATTATTCTCACTCAAAGTACCTCTTTTACCAAATTGATAGGATACATTCAAATAAGACAAATTTCGTAGTGGTAAAGCAGCTCCTACGCTGAAATTCATATCAACAGCATAAGGTGTCGTTGCAGAAATCGCATAGGGGGTCGTTTGATAACTAAATCCAGCCCGGTAAGTGGTACGTTTCAAATAACTAGATACAGATTCAAAATCGGGTGTATATTCACCACCAATCACCCATTTATTACTAACGGGAAGGGCACGAGCTTGGCCAATGTTGTTTTCCACTTTGGTCCAATCTGTCGAGATATAATCAATACCAATCATCCACTTTGCAATTCGCTCTAGGCTAATTCCGAATTTTTTGGTCACAGGCAAATTTTGAACGAATGGTGTTTTTTTACTTAAAGTATCTGCATTAATAATGTTCAATCCAGTATAATCCAAGATAGCAAATCGCTTAATTTGTGATGCCCCCATGGTTGAATTTAAATCAACGGTTGCACCAACATTCAAATACAAATCTTTTCGGATGGCATGTCGATAGGCAACACCTGCTTTAAAAGTAAAATCAGAATAATCATTTCTATTTTCTAACTGAACTTTGTAGTATTGACCATCGGATAAATTTTGAGTGGATACATTGCGGATAATATTCCCAAATAAATAATCCATTTCTAGTCCAACATACACTTCTTTACTAATTCGAAAACCATTGGAAAAGGATAATTTATTTACATTTCCTACACCTGAAAAGCTATATATCAAACTATCTAAACCCAATAAATTTAAACGACGATACGATTTAGTATCATATTGTACGGAGGAATAAGGACGCAATCCAATGGCAAAAGTCCAACGAGATGAACCAGGTAATGTAATATTAATCGATTGATAATTTCCTCCAAAAACACTTTGTCTTTGACGATAATCTTGTAGATTTTTATATTCTGTATTTACCCCAACCTCAAAACTTGTATATCTATTTCTAGCCAACAAAGCAGGATTTATCACACTCGAATAAATTCCATTGGAATTCGAAACACCAAGACCAGACATCATGATATTACTAGAAGAATGTCCCTCATCCAGCTCGCCCATTCCCACATAGGAATAAGGTGAATTTAAAATGGATTGCGCTTTTAAATCTTGAAGAGAGACCGTAATTGTCACAAAGAAAAGAAATAAAATTCTAGTAAGAACTTTATTGTTTAAACTTGTACTTGGTTGATTGTAAATCATATAAATAATACTTCTCGGAATTCTATTAAGTTTGCAAAGGTCGTAATTTTATTTCACATTCGACTAAGATATTAAGTATATTTGAAGGCAAATCCATCTATTATGCTCAAAGAATCCCTTTCCAATTTATATCTATTAGAAAATTCTGCTTTAGATATTTCAATTTTCTTTATCATCATTCTAATTGGTCTAGCATTTCGAAGATTTTTTTCCAATACATTTTCGAAAATTGTATATCGATTTTTGCCAAATCAGTTAATTCAAATTCAGGATTGCATTCAATTAATTAGAAAACCATTTGAGCTTCTACTGTTCTGGATTTTCTTGTATGTTGCTTCACTTAATTTACATGTTCCCATTCAATGGCACTTTACACCAGTCAAGGATTTTGGATTACTATTTTTAATTAAAAAAATCTATGAAGCATCATTAATCATCACTACAACTTGGGTAATTATACGAATAATGAAGGTCATTATTTTAGTTGCTCAAGAAAAATGGCAGGGTGTTGAGCAAAAATCCAAACAACAATTCATTCCATTTTTAAACGATTTGGCTTTGGTATTTATTATTACAGGAGCTGGATTTGTTTTGTTAGGTAGGATTTTTGAAGTAGATGTGGTGGCTTTAATTACAGGTTTAGGATTGGGAGGATTGGCGTTGGCTTTAGCTGCCCGGGAAACTTTGGAAAATCTTTTTGCTTCTTTTACCATTTTTCTCGACTTGCCTTTTGTTGTTGGCGATAGTATTCAAGTCGGAACCATCACGGGAGATATTGAAAAAATAGGATTTAGAAGTACTAGAATTCGAGGATTAGACGGAAATTTAATATTAATACCTAATCGACTGTTAACATCACAATCGTTGGAAAATCTGAGTGATCGCAATTATCGTCGTGCCAAATATACACTAACATTTGCCTTAAACACCAAGGCAGAGCAAATTGAACAATTATTACCGAGTATTGAACATTTGATTAACCAAGAACCACTTTGTAAGAAAAAACCTGCAAAAATCATTTTCGAAGGTTTTGGAACATATGCCTTCGAAATAAGTATCACCTATTTTGTGCAAACAACCGATTTTGCCAAATTTCAATCGATTAAACAGCAAATCAATCTGGATATCTTGAAATTAATTGAAGCTAATAAGATGAGTTTAGCTAGCAGCGCTACCGCAGTGAATGGATAGAAGAGAGAAAACGGGAAAAGTGGAGAGAGAAAAGAGGAGAGAGAAAAGAGAAAAAACCGACACCCTTACCTATTACCTTTTACCTAATACCTATTACCTAATACCTTTTACCTAAAACCTTACCCCACCAACTCTTTCAAATCCTCATCATGGATCATTTTACGCTCATCGGCCATAATCAAGAAACGAGTATATAAACGATCTAAATCTGGTTTTTCAAACTCAAATCCCAATAAATTCAAACGATGTCTTAAGGCAGCGCGACCTGAACGGGAAGTTAACACGATGGCTGAAGATGAAACACCCACATCCTCCGGATTCATGATTTCATAATTTTGAGCATGCTTTAAAAATCCATCTTGATGAATTCCTGAAGAGTGAGCAAATGCATTTGCTCCCACAATAGCCTTATTGGCTTGCACTGGCATTCCCATCAAATTAGAAACCAAGGTACTTGTTGGATATAAAAATTTAGGATTGATTCCTGTTGAAAAACCCAAATCCTTGTGAACATTCAATATCATTGCAATTTCTTCCAAAGAAGTATTACCAGCTCTTTCCCCAATTCCATTGATGGTAACCTCAACCTGACGTGCGCCTGCTTGAATTCCTGCAATCGTATTGGCAGTGGCTAAGCCCAAATCATTGTGATTGTGCATGGAAATAGTTGCTTGATGAATATTGTCTACATTTTCAAACAAATAAGAAATACGATCATGCATTTGATTAGGCAATAAATAACCCGTTGTATCTGGCAAATTCACTACGGTAGCGCCTGCAGAAATAACCGCTTTGGTTAGTTGTGCCAAAAACGGCAAATCAGCACGACCTGCATCTTCCGCAAAAAACTCAACATCTTCCACAAATGACTTTGCATATTTTACAGCCCAAATCGCTTGTTCAATGATTTGTTCACGGGTGGAATTAAATTTATGTTTAATATGTACATCTGATGCCCCAATTCCGGTATGAATTCTTGGGCGACGAGCAGGCTTCAAAGCTTCCGCAGCTGCATCGATATCTTCTTTCTTAGCACGAGTTAATGCGCAAACGGTTGGTTCTGAAACTGCTTCACAAATGGCTTTCACCGAAGCAAAATCACCTGGTGATGAAATTGGAAAACCTGCCTCAATGATATCGACACCTAATTTTTCAAGTTCCTTTGCAACTTCTACTTTCTCCTCCCTGTTTAATTGACAGCCAGGCACTTGTTCTCCGTCACGTAAAGTTGTATCAAAAATTTGTATACGATTGCTCATTGTTTTGTTTGCTAATTTGAACTGCAAATCTACCTTTTATTACATTATGAAGCAACCAAATGTAAAAAATGAGAAGTTGTAAAATAGATTAATAATCCGCAAATAGAATATTTAATCATTAATTACGAATCAAAAATCTATAATAATTATTAATAATAGAACAAAAATCTAAAATCATCAAAAATGACCGAAAAAAATTTTATCAAATAAATACTATTATTTTTCGTTGAAAGCCCATTTATGTATTTCAGGAAATCGTTTTGAATCAAAATTTCCACCGGATAATACACAAACAATGGTTTTACTCTGTATTTCTTCCTTCAACAATTCCAATCCACAAACACTTAACGCACCTGCCGGTTCTGCCAAAATAGCTTCAAGTTCATATAACCGAAGCATTGTTTGACAAAGATCTTGTTTTTCGACCGTCAAGTGGCGATGAAAATATTTTTGGCATATATCAAATGTCAATTCACCCATTTTTTTAACTGAAGCACCATCCACAAAAGGATCCAATTCGTTTAATTCGGTTACCCTAGAATGCATTAAGCTTAGTTTCATAGAAGGCGCGCCAGCCGGCTCAATACTTATCAAACGAGTCGATGGAGAAACTTCTTTGCTGACCAATGCTGTACCAGCGGCCAATCCACCTCCACCGATTGGCACAAAAATATAGTCGACAAACTGATTCAATTGTTGAAAAATCTCTAAAGCTACAGTAGCTTGACCAGCAATAATATCATAATCATCAAAGGGAGGGATATAGATGGATTGATTTTCTTCACAAAATAATCGGGAAGCTAAAAAAGCTTCATCATAATTATTTCCGATTAATTTTATTCGGACAACTTCTTTTCCAAAAAAGCGAACTGCTTCTACTTTTTGTAGGGGAGTTGATTTAGGCATAAAGATCGTAGCTGAAATACCCAAGGAAGCGCAGGCAAAGGCGACACCTTGAGCATGATTACCTGCAGATGCAGCAACCACCCCTCTTTGTCTAAGTTCCTTTGGAAGATTGGATATTTTATGGTAAGCCCCACGAATTTTATAGGATCGAACCAATTGTAGATCTTCTCGCTTTAGATAAATATTTGCGCCAAATCTTGCTGAAAGTGTTTTAGAAAATTGCAAAGGAGATTCATAAACAATTCCCTTTAATTGTTCCGCGACTAGTTTTATTTGATGAAGATTTGGAATTTCGCTCAGTGTGTTGAATTCCATGCTTCAAAATAACAAAAAAAAAGGCAGTTGCTGAAGTGCAACTGCCTTTGAATTTTTGATTCAAGAAATTAGCTTCTTTCTGGACGAAGGCTACGTACCGCAGCACCAGCTCTCCACATTTCAGATTCACGTAATTCTGTCAATTCCGCTTCTAATTTCACACGGTAATCAGATTGAGAGTTCAAATCAATTGAACGTGCTGCTTCCGCTTGTGTTTTTACTGAGTTATATAATTTTTCAAAAACGGGCTTAGTAGCATCTTTGAAAGGTCTCCACCAATCCAATGCACCACGTTGAGCGGTTGTTGAACAATTTGCATACATCCAATCCATACCATTTTCAGCCACTAATGGCATCAATGATTGTGTTAATTCTTCTACTGTTTCATTGAAAGCTTCAGATGGAGAGTGTCCATTTTCACGCAACACTTCATATTGTGCAGCAAAAATTCCTTGGATAGCACCCATTAAAGTTCCACGCTCACCAGTTAAGTCAGACGTTACTTCTCTGTAGAAATCTGTTTCAAATAAATACCCAGAACCAACACCGATAGCCATAGCGATACATTTTTCACGTGCTTGGCCTGAAGCATCTTGGTAAACGGCAAAAGAAGAGTTCAAACCTTTACCTTCTACGAACAAACGACGAAGAGAAGTACCTGAACCTTTTGGAGCAGCTAGGAAAACGTCAACATCCGCTGGAGGAATGATACCCGTTTTCTCTTTGTAGGTAATACCAAATCCATGTGAGAAATACAATGATTTACCAGCAGTTAAATATTTTTTCACTGTTGGCCACATTTCAATTTGAGCTGCATCTGATAACAAATAGCAAATTATAGTTCCTTTTTCAAGAGCTTCTTCAATTTCAAACAAGTTAACACCTGGTACCCAACCATCAGCGATAGCTTTGTCGAAAGTTTTACCTTTACGTTGTCCAACAATTACATTTAATCCATTGTCTTTCATGTTTAACGCTTGACCTGGACCTTGCACACCATATCCAATAACAGCGATTGTTTGATCTGCTAATACTTGTCTTGCTTTCTCTAATGGAAACTCTTCGCGGGTTACAATATCTTCAACAACCCCTCCGAAATTAATCTTTGCCATATTCTGTTTTTGTTTAATTAATTATTCTTGTTCTTTAATATTTGTATTATACTTATTTAAACGATTTCCCAATTGCCTTCTGGCAAAAATTCAACCAAACCTTTTTCTGTTTTACCAACTGCCACACGACCTGATTTGATATATTCCAAAATTTCCCATTTTTTCAAATATTGATAAAATTCAGAAATTTCAGATTCTGTACCATTTTTTTCCAACACCACATAATCCAAGCCCCAATGGACAATTTTAGCATTCCAATCCAAATTAATGGTTTTTACATCCAGTGGATCTCCACCTAAAGGAGTTGATAACTTAAATAAAGCAATTTCATTGAAAACGATTTCATCATCCAAATAACCAAAAACGGCTAATACATCCGTTATTTTGCGAATTTGACGAACCAATTTTTCAACGAATTCTCTGCTTTCACTTTTGATTACCACTGTAAAACGAGACACACCTCTACGTTCGGTTTCTGAAACGGTTAAACATTCAATATTTATCCTTCTTCGAGTAAATATGATGGTTATTCGATTCAATAAACCTACCGTATTGGTAGTAAAAATAGAAATTGTATAATTTGTTAACATATATATCTTACTGAAGCCTTACTTTGGTTACACAAGCTCCTGCTGGAACCATCGGGAAAACATTTTCTTCTTTTTCACAAATAATCTCCAATAAATAAGGCTCTTCCGAATCCAATAAGGTATTCAAGGAACTACTTAATTCGGCACGATCTTTAACAGTATGACCCTTGATACCAAAACCTTTGGCAATGGTAATAAAATCAGGGTTTTGTAATTCCACAAAAGAATAGCGATTATCAAAAAACAATTGTTGCCATTGACGAACCATACCAAGGAAATTATTATTTAAAATAATAATTTTTACTGGTAATTTACTTTGAGCAATGGTACCCAATTCTTGCAAAGTCATTTGAAAACCTCCATCACCAATAACAGCCACAACCTCTCTTTCCGGAACTGCCACTTTGGCTCCGAATGCTGCAGGTAAGGCAAAACCCATTGTTCCGGCTCCACCACTGGTCACAATCGAATTATTTTTCTTAAATCGATAATATCGGTTGGTGATCATTTGGTGTTGACCAACGTCTGTTACCACAACAGCCTCACCTTTTGTTTTATCCGACAACATCGCAACCGCCTCTCCCATTTTAATAAATGTCCCGTCATGAAACAAATCATTTTTATTGATTGTCTCAAATTCCTCGTCATCGTATTTTTTAAATTCGTTTCTCCATTCTGCATGATTGGCTTCTTTGATTAAAGGAAGCAAAGCTTTCAAAGCCAATTTGGCATCTCCTACTACTGGAGCATCTGCTTTCACATTTTTATCAATTTCGCTCGGATCAACTTCGATATGAACCACTTTTGCTTGTTTGGCATAGGTAGACAAATCACCTGTGATACGGTCATCAAATCGCATACCAATCGCAATAAGTACATCGCAAGAATTGGTTAAAACATTGGCTCCATAGTTACCATGCATGCCTGGCCAACCAACAAAAAGAGGATGATCGGCATCCATGGATGACATTCCTAACAAGGTTGTTGCAACTGGAATACCCGCCTTATTCACTAAATCGTTCAATTCCTTTTCTGCATTGGATATAATAACACCATGCCCTGCTAAAATGTAAGGTCTTTTAGCTGAATTAATCAATTTAGCTGCGGCTTCTAAATGCTCTTTTTTAGGCTCTAATCTTGGTTTATAGGAAATAATCGACGTGCATTTTTCATAAGTAAACGGGATTGTCATGATATCCGTTTGAGCCGTACGAGTAATATCAATTAAAACTGGTCCAGGTCTTCCTGTTTCTGCGATATAAAATGCTTTAGCTATTACCTCCGGAATTTCATTGGCATCTAACACCTGATAATTCCATTTGGTTACTGGCATCGACATACCAATTACATCACATTCTTGAAAGGCATCTGTTCCTAATAAATTTCCTTTTACTTGTCCTACCAGACATACCAAGGGCGTTGAATCCAACATAGCATCGGCAATCGGAGTAATTAAATTAGTAGCTCCCGGACCGGAAGTTACCATACACACACCCGCCTTATTTAACATTCGGGCGTATCCTTGTGCAGCATGACCAGCACCTTGCTCATGACGAACAAGAATGTGCTTTAAACGATCCTGATAATCATATAAAGCATCATAAGTTGGCATAATTGCGCCACCTGGATATCCAAAAATTGTACTTACACCTTGTGCAACCAAAGATTCCATGATTGCTTGCGCACCTGATAAAAACACTTTTTTATCAGCTTGTACAGTTTCTGAAGTGGTGGTTTGGGTCTGTCCCATAAATAATCAAAATTTTTGTTTCAAACTTTAATAAAAGGCTAATTTAAGTTATCCTATTGTAGAAAAAAATCTAAATCTTATTTTTTTACAAATCTGTTACACATCCTAAGTTGGCAGGTCCTACATTTTTGATGTATTTCCTCAACACCCCTGAAGTATGAATAGATGGAATAGGCTTCCAATTTTTACGTCTTTCGGCCAATTCCTCATCCGAAACATGTAAAATTAATTTATTTTCAACGGCATCAATCGTAATCTTGTCTCCATCTTTTACTAAACCAATGGGTCCACCTTCTTGAGCTTCCGGAGTAACGTGACCCACTACGAAACCATGAGATCCTCCTGAAAAACGTCCATCTGTAATCATGGCAACTTTATCTCCTAAACCTGCACCCATCACAGCGGAGGTAGGCTTTAACATCTCGGGCATTCCAGGGCCACCTTTAGGGCCTTCATTGCGAATCACAATCACATGTCCTGGCAAAATTTCACCCTTAGCTATAAAATCGATCACGTCTTCTTCTCTTTCACAAATCTTAGCCGTACCCTCAAAACGCTCCCCTTCTTTACCGGTTATTTTCGCAACCGCTCCATCTGGAGCCAAATTACCATACAACATTTGCAAGTGACCTGTTGCTTTGATCGGATCTGAAAGTGGATGAATGATTTTTTGAGTATTGAAATCTAAATCTGGCGTTCCTGCTAAATTTTCAGCTAAAGTTTTACCAGTGACAGTCATGCAATCGCCATGCATATAGCCTTCTTGTAACAAATATTTCATGACCGCCTGAATGCCACCAATTGCTAAAACATCTTCCATGTAATATTTACCAGAAGGTTTCAAATCAGCTAATAAGGGGGTTCTATCTGAAATATCTTGAATATCCTTCATGGTGAAATCTACGCCTGCTGAATGAGCGATTGCCAAATAATGCAATACCGCGTTGGTTGAACCTCCCAATGCCATCACGATGGTCATAGCATTTTCGAAAGATTTTCTAGTCATGATATCTCTTGGACAAATATTTTTCTCCAAAAGAACTTTCATGGCTGCTCCAATGGCTAAACATTCGGCTTTTTTACCTTCATGTGTAGCTGGATAGGAAGAAGAATTGGGCAAAATTAAACCCATAGCTTCCATAGAAGAAGCCATTGTATTGGCTGTGTACATTCCTCCACATGCACCTGGTCCAGGGATAGAGTTTTGAATTACACCGTCATAATCTTCATCTGAAATAGTACCGGCAAATTTTTGCCCTAAAGCCTCAAATGCCGACACAATATCTAATTTTTTACCTTTGTACTCGCCACTTCGGATGGTACCTCCGTAAACAAGCATGCCCGGTCTATTTAATCTCGCTAATGCCATCATAGCACCAGGCATATTTTTATCGCAACCAACAACGGCAATCACACCGTCATACCATTGTGCTCCTACCACATTTTCAATGGAATCAGCAATGATATCTCTCGAAGGCAATGAATAACTCATCCCATCATTTCCATTGGTCATCCCGTCCGATACTCCAATTGTGTGGAAAATAAGTCCAATCATTCCATTGTCCTGAATTCCCTTTTTCACATGAACGGACAAACCATTCAAGTGCATATTGCAAGGATTTCCTTCGTAACCCGTACTGGCAATACCAATTTGAGGTTTTTGCATATCCTCAGTGGTCAAACCAATGCCATAAAGCATTGCTTTTGCTGCAGGGTTCGTAATTTCTTGCGTTAGGGTTCTGGAAAACTTATTTAAAGCCATAATAAAAAGGTAGAAATTTTTTCAAACAACAAATATACATAATCCTCTTTGTTCAAAACAAAGAATTACCCAATAATCTATGGAAAATCAAGGATTTACAAAATAAAATCCAAGTTTGCCCATATCAGATTTCTAAACATTTTCTCCAACCTGTTGCCTCCACATGGCATAGTATAATCCTTTCTTTTCCAATAAGGTATCATGGGAACCTTGTTCGACAATTCCACCTTTTTCAAGAACGTAAATTCGGGTTGCATGCATGATGGTCGACAAGCGATGGGCAATCAAAATGGAAATATGATCAGATTCATGAGATACCGCACGAATGGTTTCTGATATTTCTTCTTCAGTGAGCGAATCCAATGCCGAAGTGGCTTCATCAAAAACCAATAAATTGGGATTCCTCAAAAGTGCTCTGGCGATACTTAAACGTTGTTTTTCTCCACCTGAAACTTTTACTCCACCCTCCCCAATTAAGGAATCAAGCCCTTTGTCAGCTCTGGCCAACAAGGTTTGGCAAGCGGCTTTTTCCAACACTTCCATGCATTCTGCGTCCGTTGCATTCGGATTCACAAACAATAGATTTTCACGAATAGAACCAGAAAATAATTGAGTATCCTGGGTCACAAAACCAATTTTCTTTCTCAATTGGTCAAAATCAATTTGGTCACCCGCCTCACCATTGTAATACACCTGGCCTTGTTTAGGTCGATATAATCCGACCAATAATTTTACTAAAGTGGATTTACCTGCACCAGAAGGCCCAACAAAAGCAATGGTTTCTCCTCCTTTAACATCAAATGAAATATCATTTAACGCATTTAAATTGGCAGATTGATGTTTAAAGGAAACATGGTCAAATTTCAATTCTTGAATGGATGCTAAAGTCCTAGGATTTTCTGGTTTCTTTTCGGTTGGAATTTCCAAAATTTGTTCAAAATTCTGTAAGGAAACCTCGGCTTCTCGGTAAGTATTCACGACATTCCCAATTTCTTGTAGCGGGTTAAACAAGAAGAAGGAATAAATATTCAAGGAATAAAATTGCCCAATGGTAATCTTACCCTCATAAATTAAATAAATCAACACGACTACCATCAACATGCGCAAAAGATTCACACAAGTCCCTTGAACAAAGGCCATCGAACGAACATACCGAACCTTTTTCAATTCCAACAACAAAATCTTTTCAGTGGTAGCATTTAACTGATTAATTTCTTGCTCAGCCAATCCCAACGATTTCACCAATTCAATATTTCGTAAAGACTCGGTTGTTGATCCAGCCAAACCCGTCGATTCCTTGACAATTTGTATTTGAATCACTTTAATTTTCTTACTCAAAACAGATGATACATAGGCAATCAAAGGTCCTGTTAGCAAAAACAATGGCATGACCATCCAATGCACAGAAAAGGCATAAACAGAAATAAAGACCAAAGCGATGATCGACTGAAATAAAATATTAATCCCAATCGTTATCAACTTTTCAACATCTATTCTTACTTTTTGAAGTTTACCAAGTGTTTCCCCTGATCGTTGATCTTCAAATGTTTCATAAGGCAATTCCAAAGAATGCCTAATTCCATCTGAATATAAATTAGCTCCTACTTTTTGGGTAACCGTATTAATCACATAATCTTGGAAATTTTTGGCTACTCGACTAACAAACGCAACGCCTACCGAGGCTAATGCTAAAGGCCAAATAGCATCAAAAAATTGATCAAATGTATGAGTACCTGCGTGGTAAACACCTGCCACATCATCGATAATTTTCCTGAAAATATAAGGATCCATTAAAGAAAAAATCTGATTGGTGGCAGCTAAGGCTAAAGCTCCAATCACGCGCCAACGATAATGCTTAAGATATTTAAAAAGTATATTCAATTGAATGATGAGTTAAGATTTATAAATGATGAGTTTAGGATTAACTAAATCTAGTTAATGCCATTTCTGAAACTGTTTTACCAATGGATAAAGAGGAAGTAGCAGCAGGGCTAGGTGCATTTAAAATATTGATAATCTTAGCATCTTCAATGATGGAAAAATCGTCTAACAAACCACCACTTCTGTCGCAAGCTTGAGCCCTAACTCCAGCTCCACCTTCTACTAAATCACTGATTTGTATTTCGGGAATCAATTCTTGCAAGGCTTTTGTAAAAGCTTCTTTGGAAAAACTACGATACATTTCTCCTAAACCTGTTTCCCAATATTTGGCAGCTACTTTTTGAAAACCTGGCCAAGTAAGGGTGTTCCAAAGTTCTTTAAAATCGATGGACATCTTTTTGTATCCTTCTTTTCGAAAAGCTAAAACAGCATTTGGACCGGCCTCCACACCTCCTCGCATCATACGAGTAAAGTGAACTCCTAAAAATGGAAAGTTTGGATCAGGTACAGGATAAATCAGATTTTTAACCAAATATTCTTTGTCTGCCCTTAATTTAAAATATTCACCCCTGAAAGGAACAATTCGTACATCCAAAGGTTCTTTTTGCGACATTTGAGCTACTTTATCCGAATACAAACCGGCGCAATTGATGACCAATTTTGTTTCATATACTCCTTTATTCGTTTCAACGATGGAATAGGTTAATCCTTTGGTAATGTTTGTCACTTGTTCACCTAAATGCAATTGGCAACCCTTCGCCTCAATACCAACCGCTAATTTAGCAGCCACTGCACGATAATCCACAATACCTGTTTGAGGAACCCACATCCCCTCTACACCTGTCACATGAGGCTCATGTTCTTTCATTTCTGAAACTGAAAGTTTTTTCAAACCTTCTAAACCATTTTGTTGGCCTCTTTGGTAAAGATTTTCTAATTGGACACGCTGCTCCTGATTAATGGCAACGACAATTTTACCCGTTAATTCGTAAGGAATATTTTGTTCTTGGCAATATTGAATCAATTGATGATATCCTTCGATGCAATTTTTTGCTTTCAAAGAACCTGGCTTATAATAGAGTCCAGAGTGAATGACACCTGAATTATTCCCCGTTTGATGCATGGAAACCATCGTTTCCTTTTCAAACAAAGCAATTTTCAGATCAGGTTTTGATTCTAAAAGTCGATGAGCGGTAGCCAATCCAACAATTCCACCACCTACAATGATTATATCTAAAGCCATACATTTGTGATTAAAATACAAATATACGCTTTCTAAAATTAGTTGTTAGTCATCAGGCAGAAGTATATATTATTTTCAAATCCTGATAACTAACAACAAACAAAGTACTAATTCAAAGAAAATAGTTCTTTATCCAACTGTGGCTTAACAATGCAAGTGGTATCTAAATGCATGGTAGAGGTATTTTTTGCGTTATAAACCGGCCAAGATGGTAATCCTTTATGATTAGGGTTTCCCATTCGAGCAAAATTTATCCATGCTTGACTCATTTTATCAGCTAACACATATGCATCTTTTCCTCCTCCGGTCATTTCTTCGCAACGAGCAATGTTATTAAAACAGAAAGGCAATTCTATGCAATGAACCGCTTTAAATTTACCATCCATTACTGGCGATTGCCAAGTAAATAAGTACATGAATACAGGTGCCGCATTCAAATCTGATTTCAGATTGGCTTGGACCACTGCTCCGGGTCTAAAACGGGTATCGACATCAATTAAATCTGTAGGCCTCGTATCATTGGGATAGGCTTTTTTTACCGCTGCTTTGAAGGCCTCCGCTTTTTCACCATAAGTTCTTTTAATATATGTTTCCACTTCCTCAGCGCTTGCATTTGACATTCCGCCAAACAAGGAAGTCATAAACTCATTTTTAACTGTCCCAATTAATAAAGGAACATCTTTTGACAATTTAAACGCTTCATCTGAAAATAATTGATACGGCAATAAATCACCATCTACGCTAGGTCCCCAACTTAAACCAAATCCTCCAACGGGTTTACCTGCCGCTTTCAATTGAGCTGCTACGGTATTCATGGCTTTTTTCCCAGCAGCTGCCAATTTTTCAAAAGGTACTTTTTGTAAACTATCAATTTGATTGGATGACAGATTTAACTCTTTCAATACTTGGGCAGTAATACTTTGGGTAGTTTCTTTATCCAACATATTAGAGCGAAACGAACCACTTTGGTTAATGGCTTTATGAAAAAGTCCTTTAGCCGAAGGCATTGCCATCAAAGTGTTTACTTTAGCTCCCCCCCCAGATTGTCCGAAAATGGTAACATTAGACGGATCACCTCCGAATTGTGAGATATTTTTTTGAACCCATTCTAAGGCAGATTTCATATCTAGAACCGAATTATTCGCCGAATATTTAAATTTTTCACCATAGGCGGATAAATCTAAATATCCTAAAATATTTAAACGATGATTGATAGATACAACAACTACATCACCCTTTTTTGCCAAATTTTCACCATCATAGGAAGGTAATTCTTGTGAAGAGCCTGAGGTAAAACCTCCTCCGTGAATCCAAAACATAACAGGTCGTTTTTTCCCATCATTGATCCCCGGTGTCCAAACATTCACTCGCATACAATCTTCATTGGTAAAACCCCATGAATGATTAAAAGCAAATTCAGATTCGTCTTGTACTTGGGTTGTAGGATCCAACAAAGGTGCAACTGGACCATAGGTTAATGAACTTCGAACATTGGTCCATGCTTTTGGACGATGCGGTGCTTCAAAACGTGCTGCTTCTGCATAGGGTATTCCTTTGTAAGTAAAAACACCCCCATGAACATATCCTCGTACTTTTCCAGACTCCGTTGCAACCACGGCAACATCTGAACCAGTTGTTATTTGTGCATCTGAAATATTTGCCAAAAAAACCATGGCAAATGCCAATATTAATTTCTTCATTTTGTTAATAGATTTAATTATTGTATAATTTTAATACAATAATAAATTTTTCTTATGAAGTCTCCTAACTATTTTAGAAATTCGGAAATAATTAAAGACCTAAATTGAAATATTCTCTAATATGACCAAATTAATCGTTTTACATCTTTTGATTCTTTTTACCTTTTACCCTTTAATGGCCAAAGAAATTCCAAAGGCAAGAACCATCATTACCACAGATGGGGAAATTGATGATGTGGATACGTTTATCCGTATGTTACTTTATTCAAATGAATTTAAAGTGGAAGGTTTAATTTATTCCAGTTCCATGTGGCATTACAAAGGAGATGATAAAGGCACTTTATTTACTTCTGAAATGGAAATGACGCGCAAAATGTATGGTGCAAAAAAGTCACTAAGATGGCCTGGCGTAGAATGGATTCAAGATTTGTTGAATGCTTATGAAAAAGTATATCCTAATCTAATATTACACGACACAAATTACCCTAGTCCTACCTATTTAAAAAGTTTAGTGAAAGTTGGCAACATCGATTTTGAAGGAGAAATGACCAAAGAAACCGATGGATCTAATTGGATAAAATCCAAATTGATGGATCAAAATAACGAACCCCTATTTTTGCAGGCATGGGGCGGTACAAACACGATAGCTAGGGCCTTGAAGACCATTGAAGAACAATATCAAAATGAGACAAATTGGCCAAAAATAAAAGATCAAATTTCAAAAAAAGCTATTATTTACACGGTCATGGACCAAGATGCGACCTACCTAACATACATTGGGGCACATTGGCCAAATATTAGGGTATTTTATAACTCCACTCAATTCGGCAGTTTTGCTTATCCTTGGAAACGTATTATGCCGCGAAGTGCCCAGCCATTATTCGAAGGCAAATACATGAAGGATCATATAATTTTACAACATGGCCCATTATTAAAAAAGTATTATTCATATGGAGATGGACAAAAACAAGAAGGAGATGATGAACACATTCATGGAGACCCAAACCGATTAACAAATGCTCAATGGGGAAATTTTGAACCCTATGATTTTATTTCGGAAGGGGATTCTCCCGCATTTTTACATTTGGTTGACGTAGGACTTGACAACCTAAATCATCCATCTTATGGTGGATGGGGAGGGCGATTTGTTTCATCTAAAGAAAATCCATTACGTTTTGAGGACGGAGTTGAATCAGCAGATTTTAATCCAGAAATAGGTAAAATGGATATTAATTATGCCCAAACTAGATGGTTAACCGCTTTACAAAGAGATTTTTCCGCACGAGCCGATTGGTGTGTAAAATCCTACTCAAAATCCAATCATGCTCCAGAAATCCAACTAAAAGAAGGAAATCGAATTCAAATGAAATCGGGAACAAAAAAAATAATTCACCCGCTTTATTTAGATCCAGATCATCAAAAAGTTGATATTCACGCATGGGCATATGCGGAACCTGGTAATGGAAAAGCATTAGTTAAAATGATCAAAAATAGCGTTGAAATAAAAATTCCTAAAGAAGCAAAAAAAGGAGAATTATACCATGTTATCCTTGAGGGAACAGATCATGGCATTCCAGCTTTAACAAGATATCGAAGGATTATCATTTCCATCATATAAATAAAAAAGATATATTCGCGAATGAATCCACAGATCGAGAAGCTTTACCAAATTGCTAACAAAGAATCCAAATTGATACTTGGATTAATGTCAGGTACCTCTTTGGATGGATTGGATTTAGCCTTGTGTCGATTTTCTGGATTTGGATCACAGACTAATTTTCAAATAATCCGTCATACCACGGTAGATTATCCTGCAGAAATCAAACAGCAAATCCGTGAAATCTTTGCGAAAGAAACCATACATTTCCCTTCCTTAAGCACATTAAATGCACAAATCGGCATTTTACACGCTGAACTTATTCTCGCCGCATTGGAATCTTGGGGAGTTAATCCGACAGAGGTTGATGCCATTGCCTCTCATGGACAAACGGTCATGCATCGACCAATGCGAGATGGAAGTTTACCCAATTCTACTTTACAAATTGGAGATGGGGACCATATT
Source organism: Aquirufa sp. ROCK2-A2 (assembly GCF_054558485.1). Classification (NCBI taxonomy): domain Bacteria; kingdom Pseudomonadati; phylum Bacteroidota; class Cytophagia; order Cytophagales; family Flectobacillaceae; genus Aquirufa; species Aquirufa sp. ROCK2-A2. The sequence continues at coordinate 381,392 of NZ_JBPXKA010000001.1, read as the reverse complement.
GCCCATTTAACAGGGATTATGTGTATTTCAGATTTTCGGCAAAAGCATGTAGCAGGTGGCGGTGAGGGAGCCCCTTTGGCCCTTTATGGCGACTATTTTTTGTTTTCAAAAATAGGTCAAAATCGAATTTTATTAAACATCGGGGGTATTGGTAATTTTACATTTTTGCCTGGCAGTGGGGATCCAAAGCAACTCTTCGTGACGGATACTGGGCCAGGAAATACGCTGATTGACGCAGCTGTGAGAAAATATTTCCCAGGATTTTATTATGACAAAGATGCGCGATTAGCCAAACAAGGGGTATTGCATCAAGCGCTTTTAGCTGATTTGTTGGAGTTGTCGTTTTTTTCGGAGTCTTTTCCCAAAAGTACGGGACCAGAATACTTTCATTTAGCGAAAATAGAAAGCCTTATTGAAAGAAATAATTATTCACTTACACCGGTTGATATTCTACGAACATTAAGTGAATTCACAGCAAGGAGTATTGCCAATGCCATTCAAACCTATATTCCTTTTCCGATTTCAGATAACACGCAATTAATCGTCAGTGGTGGTGGAAGTAAAAATCCCTACATCATGGAAAGGATGAGTGAATTGCTTGCCACGATGGAAATTTTGGAAAGCGATGCGTTAGGAGTACCATCTTCCGCCAAAGAAGCTTTGTTATTTGCTGTCTTAGCGAATGAAACATTAAGTGATCCATCTGTTTCCAAAACACGTAGATTAGGCGACTCGCCTTGGCTAACTTTAGGAAAAATTAGCTTTTCGAACTAAATTTGATCCATGAAATGGAAAATTGAGGATCATATCCTTTTTGAAAATAACGATTATTTTGTCATCAATAAACCGTCGGGTATTTCAACCTTAGATGAGCGAAAAGATGAATTTGCTAGTAGCATTTTGCGAATGGCCAAGGAATACTCAAGTGATGCACAAGTGGGTCATCGCTTAGATAAGGAAACAACTGGTGCATTGGTCATTGCGAAAAATCCAGAAGCCTACCGACATATTTCCATGCAATTTGAACACAGAGAAACGGCCAAAAGATACCATGCCGTGGTAGAAGGCATGTTCGATTGGGATGGAATTCTAGTGAATTTACCCATTTTACCTTTGAAGGATGGAAAAGTGGTGATTGACCGTGCAGCAGGAAAACATGCTGAAACGTGGTTTAGAACCTTGCAAGTCTATAAAAATTACACCTTGGTAGAGTGTGTTCCCATTACAGGAAGAATGCATCAAATCAGAATTCACTTATGTTGTTTAAAAGCTCCGATTGTTGCAGATGCGATGTATGGTGCGAAAGACCTTTATTTATCGGATTTGAAAAAGAATTTTCATCTCAAAAAAGAGACCGAAGAGCTCCCATTGATTAAAAGAGTAGCGTTACATGCCCACAGTTTGACATTTAATTTAATGAATGGAAATCCGATCACCGTGGAGGCGCCTTATCCAAAAGATTTCAATGTGCTGGTCAAACAGTTAGAAAAATATTCGTAATTTTAAATTCTGGCCCCATAGTTCAATGGATAGAATGTAGGTTTCCGGTACCTAATATTCAGGTTCGATTCCTGATGGGGCTACAAAAATTTCAAGTATTACTTCGCCAAATACGGAGTAGAATTCTTGAAAAAGTTGGCATCCAGGGCTGTATTCCATTTTTTGGCCGCTTCTTCCAAGCCGGTATAGTTTAAATGAATGGTATCCCAGCGGTACTGTTCACCTTGTAAATCGTTGACAAATCCTCCCCAATTGGTATAAGGAATTTCATTGACCATTCGAGTTTGAGAGTTTAGCACTTTTTGGTACCAAGAAAAAACACTTGGATTTCCACAGCGACAAATCGAAAATTGCAATTTGGAATAATCTAATTTTTTTCGTGTAAAATTAATGTATCTCTGAGCATTCAACACAATTTCATCTTCCGTGTAATCTCTGTCATTTTCACCATGCATGACCAATATACCACGCACTCCACTCTTGGGAATGTATTTGAAAAAACGCTCTTCAAAAATCGAATAAGGATATCTTTTTTTCCAATCAAAAAAAGCATGTTCAAAAAACAATCCTTCACTAGAAAGACCCCATTGAACCGTTGTGGAGCCACCTATACCTGTATTGTAAATTAACACAGGAACATTCAATTTGGTGGCCAATAATTCACCCAATCGACCCCAAAAACTTACATTGGTACTCCAAGGCCAAGTAATCACTGTACTTTTTACTTTATCGTAATTCTTTAAATCATAAGGATCTTGTCCTTCTGCCAGCGAGTGCCCAATGACTCCAAAAATCTCACCCACTTTAAACGAATTCAAAAGTGTATCCAACACAATGGCATTTCCATTATTTAGAACCAAATTAGCTGAATAAACACCGGAGCTAAGTTCGATTTTTGATCCAAATTTCAATGAATCGGTCTTTGTTAAAAAAATCCAATCCGTTTCTTTCCCACCAAATATAGGTTTGAATTTTATGATGGCAGTTGCAAAACTCTTATTTGCCAGAAAATAAATCGGCAAATTTCCTTTATCTGTATTATTTCGTTGGACAAAATCAACTGTTTTGGATGTATCCAATTGTATACGAACTTTCTCTTTAAAACTCAGATTTAAGGAATAATTCTTGTCCATTGGAACCGCCAGGGTTTTTTCATTGGATTGTAAATCGCCCTCCCATTTCTCGAAAATAGAATTTGGTTCACTTGATGCGGTTAACAAAACCTTATTAACACCTGATGATGTTTGAATAGATTCTTTGTAAGTACCCCGTCCAGTCACTTTCACGTTAATTTTGAATGGATTTGTAATGAAATTGGCCGCCAAATCAATTTTCTTTTTTACAAAAAGCTGAATGCTGTTTTGATTGGAAGTCGTATCCCCTGACCAATTCACAAAGTACCATTTTTCCAATGGTTCTGCGGTCAATTTAATCAATGTCCCAGAAGGAAATATCGAATTATTGGCAATTTTGATGACTTCTTCTTTGACAGTACCTTGCCCATTGATGCTCACGTTTAGAGGATATGATTTTTTTTCAAAATTTCCGGTAATTGATTTATCGGCATCCATTACTAAATTAATGGGATTTTCGGTACTCGTAACAGCTCCCGACCAAGATTTGAATAGATATTCTGCATTGGGGGTAGCGAGCACGTTGATGGATTGTCCATTTTCAATCATACTATTTTCCGGACTAATTTTTCCACCGGTTAATGGATTGGCATTCACTACCAACTTCCGCTCAATTATTTCTTTTTGGCAGGAACTAAAAATCAGGATGAAAATAATAGAACTAAAAAATAATCGAATCATATTAAACGTTGAGAGAGATAATTATACTTGTATTTAAAACTTGCACAGTTCAGGTTTAGAATGGATAAAATACGATTGATAATTTTTTGCCTGAGGGTTCATACAGCCCTCTAAATTCAATACTTGAATATCTTTGAATTCGACAGGATGGCTTTCGCTTTGCAAGGAAAAATATCCTGATTTTAATAATTGACCAGATTGACCAAAGATTTTATCTTGTCCACTGACATTACCACCACCAATTTGAGGTTTTTGATAAGATAAAACCATTTGACCATTGGCAAAATGTTGAATCAATGAATCACCTAAAACCACCACCTCTGCTTGTACCCATTGGTCTCCGTGGTAAGTCTCCGATGTAGAATTAATACAATGAGGGGTAAATAATTTTCCATTCATTTCCACATTGGTGCCTGGTGTACATAAATTACAAGTTGTCCTTTTGTCCTTACCGTTTCCTCCCAACAATTGAACTTCGATGGAAACCGGAAAATCTTGCTTCAAACCCATGGATTCTGGCGACTGCCCATGCACCATGATTCCGCTATTTCTAGTCGCCCAACCTGGACCATTGATTGCCTGTTCGCCCACAAACCGATAATTCAATCGGATTTTATAATAGGAATAAGGCGATTTGTAAAACAAATGTCCAAATCGCTCATCAAAGGAGCCGTAGGCATCATATGCCACCGTAATTTTACCATCCTTCACTCGAAATGTATTACCAAAATTTTCTCCAGCTGGATAGTTTCGAATTTTAGGCATCCAACCATCTAAGTTCTTACCATTAAAAATATTTTCCCATTTTTCTTGATTCGCTTTTTGAGCAAAAGTTGGAAATGCGAAGAAGAGACTCAAAAAAAGCACTTTGCTCATTTTCATTGTGTGTAGGTTTAGTTGATATGTTCTATTTTCTAAGCGGTTTTAGCTTACATGGGCAAGAGTTTCTCAAAAGGCTTTTTTATGCACATTCCATACATACTTGACCTCGACCTTTTGTTCACTATTTTTCAATATAGATATTGGAATTGAAATAAAATTACACATTTTTCTAAGGAACTGAAAAATTCTATTCTGATATCCATTTACCCAATTTGAACTTCAAATAATATTTCTTGAAAAAATACAATATTCTAGTCGCAAAATATCAGCAATTTATTACATATTAACTTGTAAAAAAGTCATAATTTAAAGATATTTGCAATTATTTAGATTTCTTACCAAATCTAGCTTTAAAGCAAAAGTTCAAATTAAACTATTATATATATGTGTGGAATTGTCGCTTACATTGGATCTCAATCAGCTTATCCCATTATTTTAAAAGGATTAAAAAGACTTGAATATCGAGGTTACGACAGTTCAGGCATCGCCTTATTTGGAGATAGCGTTGTTACTTATAAGAAAAAAGGGCGAGTTAGCGAGTTAGAAACTTGGAAAGAATCCATCACAAAAACAGCGCATGTAGGCATTGGCCATACCCGTTGGGCTACCCATGGTGAACCATCCGATACCAATGCACACCCACATAAATCCAATAGCGGCAAGATAACCTTGGTGCATAATGGTATCATTGAAAATTACGCATCACTGAAACAAGAACTGATTCAAAAAGGCTATCAATTTGAAAGTCAAACCGACACCGAAGTCCTAGTTAATTTCATTGAAGACATCCAAATCAATAATCAATCAAGTTTAGAGGAAGCCATGCGCATCGCTCTAAAAAGAGTTGTAGGTGCGTATGTGATTATTGTCATGGAAGAAGGTTTTCCTGACCGATTAATTGCTGCTAGAAAAGGAAGTCCATTGGTCATTGGTGTAGGAGACGGAGAACATTTTCTTGCATCTGATGCCTCCCCTATCATTGAATACACCAAACGTGTTATTTATGTAAATGACTATGAATTGGCCATTATTTCAAAAGACGAAATTCAATTAAAGAACTTGGGCAATGAGACTATCACTCCCTACATTCAACAATTGGATATGGAATTAGCTCAAATTGAAAAGGGCGGATTCGACCATTTTATGTTGAAGGAAATCTTTGATCAACCAGAAAGTTTAAAGGATTGTTTGAGAGGTCGTTTGGATTCAAAAAACAAAACATTAACCTTGGCAGGAGTTGAGCAGCATTTATCCGCTTTTTCTCAAGCAAAACGCATTGTGATCGTTGCTTGCGGGACCAGTTGGCATGCAGGCTTGGTAGCCGAATATATGATTGAAACATTGTGCCGAATTCCGGTGGAAGTAGAATATGCATCTGAATTCAGGTATCGAAATCCAGTCATTGGACCAGGAGATGTCATCATTGCTATTTCCCAAAGCGGTGAAACCGCTGATACATTGGTAGCTATTGAAAAGGCCAAAGAACAAGGAGCCTTTATTTTTGGAGTGGTCAATGCAGTTGGATCATCCATTGCCAGACTTTCCCATGCAGGAGCCTATACTCACGCAGGACCTGAAATTGGGGTTGCGAGTACCAAAGCTTTTACAGCACAATTGACTGTATTAGCCATGATGGCTATTAAAATTGGTTTTGAGAAGAAAACCATTTCAGTTAGCGAATATGAACATTATTTGGAAGAACTTGCTTTGATTCCTGAAAAAGTCAAGATAGCCTTATCTACACATGAGTCGATTAAGGAAGTGGCTAAACACTATGCAGAAGCAAGAGATTTCTTGTTTTTAGGTAGAGGATACAATTTCCCTGTGGCACTTGAAGGAGCACTTAAATTAAAGGAAATATCCTACATACATGCGGAAGGTTACCCTGCCGCCGAAATGAAACATGGCCCAATTGCCTTGGTAGATGAAAATTTACCGGTATTGTTCATCGCAACGAAAGACGCTTACTATGAAAAAATTGTTAGTAATATTCAAGAAATAAAAGCACGAAAAGGCAAAGTAATTGCAGTCATCAATTCATCCGATGAGATCATTCGTACCATGGCAGACCATGTGATGGAGGTTCCAGAAACAGATGAATTATTAGCGCCTTTGGTCAGTGTGATACCAACACAATTAATCTCATATTATATCGGTGTACTTAGAGGACTAGATGTGGACAAACCTAGAAATTTAGCAAAATCAGTGACGGTGGAATAATCAAGTGCGGATTTTGGCTTACTAAATCTGGTGATTTAGCCTATATTTTCAACAGTGTAAATGCACATTATTTTTGTATGAGCCGGTATAGTTACGCTATTTATCGTAATTTCGTGTACTGCGCATTTTGAATTAAAATAAAGGTGATTCAATTCTCAATCGACCGTTATTGACAACATTTCTATGTGTTATTAATTTTTTAGCCAGGCAATTGTTCTAAATTTATTTACCTGCATGAAAAAAATAAAAGTCAATATTCTCACATCGTGGGGAGGTCAAATATTTATGAGGCAAATGCCTCCTCAAAACCAATTAGGCTTGTTTGAATTTTTCGAAAATTGCTACGATGATATCATTTGGGATATTGTTGTTGTACAAGAAAGGTTAACTATTGAAACTACCATTAAATGTAAAAAAAATGGATTGATTTTTATTGCAGGAGAACCTCCATTTAGCAAAAGATATTCAAGTCCATTCTTACAACAATTTTCTCATGTAATTTCTTCCCACACTAATATAAGTCATCCTTCACATCATCCATATCAACAATCATTAAATTGGCATTTTGGAGTAAATTCGCTAAATATCGCTTCGTATGACTTTGAAAGACTTTCTAACTTAGAAGAACCCATCAAAAACAAAAAAATTTCTATCATATCGTCAGGAAAAACACATTTCCCTGGTCATATAAAAAGATTTCGTTTTTTTGAAAAGTTACATAAGGAATTCGAAAATGAAATAGACTTTTTTGGGAAAAATATTAATCCAATAGAGGATAAGGCAGAAGGACTATTAAATTACAAGTTTAGTATAGCCATTGAAAATTCACATATTTATAATTATTGGACAGAGAAAATTGCTGATTGTTATCTTGCCTACACAGTTCCAATTTATCACGGATGTAAAAATATAGATACTTATTTCAACCCAAATTCCTATATTGAATTAGACATCAATAAGCCCCAAAAAGCATTTAAAGAAATCGAACATATTTTAGAAAATTCAGATCAACTATACAATGAAAAAAGAGATTCTTTAAAAGAAGCAAGAAGTAAACTCATGAATGAGTATAATATTTTTACCAGTATAATAGCTTTTTATTATTCTCACATCAATAATTTTACCAACGAAGCAAATACATTTAATTTAATGCCTTCTGAATTCTATATAGATCACCATATAAAAAATTCATACCTAAGGTTAAATAGATTTTTAATCAAAAAATATTATCATTTTTTTTAAATTTTACCCTTTTCATTTGCCAATTGGACAAATACAGTTCCAATTCATTCCAAAATGAAGGCTGCAATAGAACTTACAGCAAGTAATCTCACGATTCTAGGATGCTACTATGATATACAACTAATAATTCCACAAATTGAGATAATAAAAAAAGGTACGTCGCGGAATGGTTTTTTTTATATATTTGCCCATGTCTATTTTTCTTCAAAGCCTAAAATACATTACCCCGTTTATCTTGTATGTATGGAGCTATCTGGCATTTACAAACAATGGGCTTTTCTGTTGGATTCCACTTTTTTTCATCTTTTTTCTTGTCCCTATTCTAGAATTATTCATTCAGCCTGATACGAAAAACTTAAATGAAGCGGAGGAACAATTGGCCAAAAACAACCCAATATTTGACCTTATCATTTGGTTAACGGTGCCTGTCCAATTGTTTTCTTTGTACCTATTTTTGCAAAGTTTACAAGGTGAAATTAGCACATTAGACAAAATGGGAAGAATCGTCTCAATGGGATTGATATGCGGAATATTCGGCATTAATGCAGGACATGAATTAGGTCATAGAAAACACCCATTTGAACAACTTTTAGCCAAGGTTCTGTTGTTAACGAGCCTTTACATGCACTTTTTTATTGAACATAATAAAGGACACCACAAAGATGTCGCCACTCCCAATGACCCAAGCACGGCAAAGTTTAAGCAAAATGTTTACGCATTTTGGATTCAAACATTCAAAGGCTCCTACCTTGGTGCATGGCGAATTGCCATCGATGAATCCAAAAAGAAAAACCAAAAATTGCCTTGGCTGAACAATGAAATGTTCTTTTTCGAAATTATTCAATTGATGTTTGTAATCGGTATTTTTTATTTCTTCGGCTTTGCTACTATGATATGTTTTTTAGCCGCCGCATTGATTGGAGCAACGCTATTGGAAACAGTGAATTACATTGAACACTATGGCCTAAATCGAGAAAAAAAGAAAAGCGAATTGTATGAGCGAGTAAAACCTGAACATAGCTGGAATAGCAACCATGTTATAGGCCGATTAATGCTCTTTGAGCTTAGTCGCCACAGCGACCACCATTTTTTAGCTTCCAGAAAATACCAAATATTGAGGCATATGGACACTGCACCCCAAATGCCAACGGGTTATCCGGGCATGATCTTGCTTGCATTGGTTCCTCCACTTTGGTTCAAGGTCATGCATCAAAGAATGGATGCAATTGGCTTTTTATAAATTTATTTTTTCAAAAGTTCATTCAACATAATGCATTTAACAAACGAATCCATAGCGCTTTTAGACAAAAACTACCGAACCAATTTAATTAATGGAATTTCGGGGGCTAAACCTGCTTGTTTGATTGGAACACAAAATGAAAACGGAATCCATAATTTGGCGCTTTTTTCCAACATTGTTCATATTGGAGCCAATCCTGCTTTGATGGGAGTGATATTCCGCCCTATCGGCGAGGAAAGTCATACCTATCATAACATTCAAAAAAGTGGCTATTTCACCATTAATCATATCACAACCGATTTTTATAAAAAAGCGCATTATACCTCGGCGAGGTTCCCCATGGAAATTTCCGAGTTTGATGTATGCCAGCTACATTCAGAATTTTTAGCCAACTTTTCTGCTCCATTTGTTCAAGAAGCATCCATTAAAATAGGTTTAAAATGGAAAGAGGAACTTCCTATTCAATCAAATGGTACAATACTTCTGGTTGGACAAATTGAGGAGTTATTTATACCTGACCATGGTATCGATGCCAACGGAAATATTCAAATGGAAAACATGAATGGTATAAGTGTTAGTGGCTTAGATACTTATTACCAATTGAAGGAAATTGAAAAACTACCATACGCAAAAAAAGACCAATTACCCGAATTTTAATATCCACACTATGTACCTTGATGAAATAGTAGAATTTGCTTTAAGTTTACCAAATGCAGAAGAAACGATGCCTTTTGGTCCGAATCATTTAGTAATGAAAGTGAACAATAAAATGTTGTTATTGCTGGATTTGGAAAGTATGCCCATTCAATTTAATGTCAAATGCCAACCTGAAAAAGCCATTGAATTAAGAGAAGATTTCCCCGAATCCATATTCCCAGGCTGGCACATGAATAAAAAACATTGGAACACGATTTTGGTCAATGCTCAATTAAGTCAACAACAAATCAAAGATTTTATTCTACATTCTTACCAATTGGTCAAGAAAAAATAAACTTATTTCATGGCCTTCCGGAGCAGTTCCACACTTTTTCGCACTCCGATTTTTGGATCTTCTTTTCCTTCAAATTCAATGGAAATGTAGCCTTGATAATTGACTTTTTGAAGGATATCAATGATTCTCGGATAATCTAAATCCAAGGAATACCATTCACCTCCTCCATAATAGGTTTTCGCTTGAACAAAACTTGCCTTTGAAGCAATTTTTTCCAATTTACTGTAAGGATTTTCTAAAAAATTCCCCGTGTCCATCAATAATCCCAACCAAGGAGAATTCACGGTATCATGTATTTTCAACATTCCCTCCGGGGTTGAACCTAGCCCCCAATGGTTTTCCAAGGCCAACAAAACTCCACATTCTTCCGCTTTCGCCAAACATTGTTGAATACCATCTACACACCATTTGTAACCATCCTCTTCCGTGTAACCAGGCAAAATGGGTTCAATTCCTCGATTGGCCATCAATTCATCAAACGATTTAATGGTATTCCACCTTCCTGTATTCAATCGCAAACAAGGAATTCCCATTTTATAGGCTAATTCGATACAATGAAGCGTATGATCTACGTGTTTTTTCAATTCCGCTTTGTCTGGAGTAACAAATCCTTGGTGAATAGACAGACAAGTCAGGGCAATGCCATTTAAAAATGCATGCTTTTTAATTTTTTGTAAATACGCATTTTCTTCACTTTCCATTTGGCGATGCAAGACATCAATTCCTTCTAAACCTAAAGAAGCAGCCTCATCAATGACTTTTTCAATGGGGAATTTATCTCCTTTAAAATGCCAATAGGAGTAGCTAGATACACTTAATTTGATTTTAGGTTGAATTTCTGATTTAGAAATAACCGTATTAGATGCAGGCAATTGACTTGAAAAGGCGCCCAACATGGTACTTTGAATAAAATCTCTTCTTTCCATTTGATAAATAGGTTAAAAACATTGGTAAGTTATCAATAAATTAAATACAAGAAATTGATTAATTTTAAGTTTGAAATAAATACCTCCGAAATATGTTACATTCAATGAATTTACCTTGGGTCGAATCACCTTTCTTTCAACAAATACTTCAATCAAAAAAATTAAGTGCTGAACAAGAACAATTTGCAAAAGATTATTACGAAAACGGATACGTAGTCATTGAAAAAGCATTCACCTCAGAACAAATTGATGCAGTCATTGAAGAGGTAAAAAACAAAGGATTTAATGCAAATTTCCCGATGGATACCCATCGAGATAATCGAAGAGTACAGGATCTTTGGCAATATTCTGAACCAGTACGTGAAATGGCTTGTGATGATCGTATTTTGGAGAAATTGGAATTCTTGTATGAAAAAAAAGTAGTCCCCTTTCAAACCTTGAATTTTTTGGTAGGATCGGAACAAAAAGCACATTCTGATACCTTGCATTTTAGTTCCTTACCTGCTCGGTATATGTGCGGCGTTTGGGTAGCATTGGAAGATATCACAGAAGATAATGGGCCTTTGTACTATTATCCAAAATCGCATCGAACACCAGAATTCAACTTCGCAGACTTTAAAAATACTACGGAAGACACATCTTACGACAATTATGCCGAATATGAAAATTTCATGGAAGCCTACATGGAAGCATCTCCCTTTGAAAAGAAAAAATTCTATGCCAAAAAAGGAGATGCACTAATTTGGTCATCCAATATTATTCATGGTGGTAGTCCGGTGAATGATCCTAATAGTACCAGGCTTTCGCAAGTGACGCATTATTATTTTGAAGATTGCATATATTACACTCCTATGCTTTCCAATATGGTCACCCACGAATTGTTCATACGCCGATTCATCAAAAATATGAAAACAGGCGAAATTCCAAAGCAATCTTTCAATGGCCAAAAAGCTGACTTTTTAAGAACAAGAGGAAATTTATACGTCATCAACAATCACATTAAACTTCCCAAAGCCTTGAGGTATTTAGCTAGTAAGTTATAATAGCTCTTAAACACATCCCCATGATCCTTCGCCAATTAGTTAATCTCTCATTCTGCTGTCTACTCTTGTTCAGTCAATCTACTTATGCACAAAAAGCAAAGCAAGATTGGACCATGATGGATTTCCAAAAATTGGACAGTCAAAATCCTATTTTAAATCCCACACTCACACAAGTTTTTGATTGTCCTATCCAAGGCAAAAAAGTCGCATGGGAAAATAAAAATGTATTGAATCCAACAGCCCTTATCAAAGACGGAAAAGTGCATTTGATCTATCGAGCTCAAGATTCTTTGGGAACTTCCCGGATAGGTCTTGCCATTAGCGAAGATGGAATACATTTCAAAAAAGAAGCAAAACCCATTCTTTTTCCGGAAAATGATGCATTCAAAAAATATGAATGGCCAGGTGGAATAGAGGACCCAAGAGTGGTGGTGACTCAAGAAGGCAACTATTTATTAACCTACACTTCCTATGATGGAAAAACAGCACGTTTATGTTCAGCGATTTCAAGTGATTTGAAAAACTGGACAAAAATGGGCCCTATGCTAAAAGATCCCAAATACATCGACCTTTGGTCGAAATCGGGAGCCATAGTTGTCAAGGAATCCAATCAACAAATGATTGCCACCAAGATCCAAGGAAAATATTGGATGTATTATGGCGATACAAATCTATTTTTGGCAACATCGGACGATTTAATAAATTGGACCGTTTGTGAGGATGGCGAAAACAAAACAGCCATTTCCGTCTTACATCCCAGAAAAGGGCATTTTGATAGTCGCTTGGTTGAACCTGGACCCTATGCCTTGATAAAACCTCAAGGAATTTTGTTGATTTACAATAGTAGCAATTCTGCCAATTATAATGAAAAAAGATTCCCTAAGTTTACTTATAGCGCAGGGGAAGCTCTATTTGATAAAAATATGCCTTATAAATTATTGGACAGAACCCTTCAACCGTTCATTTGGCCAAACAAAATTTATGAACAAATTGGTGAAGTCAATGAGGTTTGTTTTGTAGAAGGATTAGTCCATTTTAACAATAAATGGTTTTTGTATTACGGCACCGCCGACTCAAAAATTGCCGTTGCTATTAAAAAATAATGCCAATGCGTCTACTTTCAGGTGTTCATCACATCGCCATTATTTGTTCTAATTATGAATCATCGAAAAGATTTTATACCCAAATATTGGGACTAGAGATCATTCAAGAGGTGTATCGAAAAGAACGAGATTCCTATAAATTGGATTTGGCTTGCGACGGAAATTACATCATTGAACTCTTTTCATTTCCTAATCCACCCGAAAGAACCAGTCGACCAGAAGCCTGTGGTTTACGACATTTGGCATTTAAGGTAGTTGACATCGAAAAAACAATTGAATACTTATCAAAAAAAGGAGTTGTATGTGAACCTATCAGGATAGATGAATTCACTAATAAACGATTCACTTTTACAGAAGATCCCGATAGTTTACCTATCGAGTTATACGAAATATGAATAGAATTGAAAAAAAGCCCCTCTCTCAATTAGGGTTTGGATTTGTAGGCTCTGCCTACTTACAAGAAGGTCAAACCGAGTTTGATCATCGAAATAAGAACTTGGAATTAGCTGATTACAGACCTTTACAGGAAAGAGAAATCAATATTTTAGAAGCTAATTTAAACGAGGCAGAAAACTGGAAAGATGTTTGGGTAAAAAATGGCTTTAATCCTTATTTGGTTAAAAATTGTCGATTTTTTGGTATTAACCGAATCGGAATTTTAGAAAGTTGTTACTTAGAATTTAAGAATCTACGAATGCCAGTAGGGCTTTACAACAGTACCATTATAAGTTGTGATTTTGGCAATAATGTCGCCATCGATCGGGTTAATTTATTATCTCATTACCAAATAGGTCATGAGGTGATGATTTTGCAAGTGAATGAGTTAGCTACAACCCCTACGGCGAAATTCGGAAATGGAATAGTCAAGGAAGGAGAAGAAGAGCGCATTCGTATATGGATGGAATTGGGCAATGAAAACGGCGGCCGAAAGGTGGTCCCTTTTCAAAATATGTATTTAGCAGATGCGTATTTATGGACGCAAAATAGAGATGATCAAGAGCTGCAAAAGCGATTTTTCCAAATGACTCAAAAGGAATTTTCGAAAGAAAGAGGATTTTATGGCCAAATTGGTGATCGGACAGTCATCAAAAATACGGGGATTATCAAGGATGTCAACATGGGCTCCGACACCTATATCAAAGGTGCGAATAAATTAAAAAACCTTACCATATTTTCCAATGAGGTTTCCTCTACACAAATTGGTGAAGGATGTGAAATTGTCAATGGTATCATCCACGAAGGATGCCGCATTTTTTATGGAGTCAAAGCTGTCCGATTCATATTGGAATCTCATTCTCAATTAAAATATGGCGCGAGGTTGATCAATTCCTATTTGGGCAATAATTCAACGATTTCATGTTGTGAGGTATTAAATGCATTGATTTTTCCTGCTCATGAGCAACATCACAACAACTCGTTTTTGTGTGCAGCGATCATCAAAGGTCAAAGCAACATGGCGGCTGGCGCAACCTTGGGTTCTAATCACAATAGTCGGGGTGCAGATGGTGAACTACAAACAGGAAGAGGCTTTTGGCCTGGACTGTCAGTCAGTCTGAAACACAATTCAAAATTTGCTAGCTTTAATTTGATATCAAAAGGTAATTATCCTGCTGAAATTCATAATCCTCTACCCTTTTCCTTGTTGGGAAATGATGAAAAAACAGGTGGATTATTGATTATTGCGGCTTATTGGTTTCAATACAATTTATATGCTTTAGCCAGAAATGCTTGGAAATTTGGAAATAGAGATCAAAGAATCAAGAAAAACATGCTTTTGGAGTATGATTTTTTGGCACCGGATACTATTTTAGAAATTGTCAATAGCCTTGAATTACTTTGTTATTGGGTGGGTAGCTCTTTGAATGATTCAACAGAAAAATCCAAAAGTCAATTGATGGAATTAGGAAAATCTTGGTTAGAAAATCCAGCCAATGAATATGTTGCTTTGGATGTTTGGGCAAGTGGAATTGAAAATACCAAGCGAAAAACCCGAATTGCCAAAAGTTACAAAGCTTATCATATTTTCAAGGATTTAATCTATTATCATGCCGCCAAAGAATGGATCAAATCTCCCAAAAATAGTCTTTCCATGGAAGAATCTCATTTAAGTGAATGGGATAATTTGGGTGGTCAATTGGTTCAAAAATCAGCCATTGAACAATTAAAATTAGACATCAAGTCGGGCAAAATCCAACATTGGAATCAAGTACACGACTGGTACGAATTACAAGCGAAAAATTACCCTCAAGAGAAATTTGATCAAGCCATGTTGGCGTTACAATTGGTGTCTGGTCAAGCCATAGATACTCCAACATTCAAACAAATTTGGCTTCAAAAAGCAGAAGAGGTTTCCTTGTTTATATGTCAAGGCATTCAAAATTCACGGGCCAAAGATTATGAAGATCCTTTCCGTTTAGCCATGTTTGGAAATGAAGCTGAAATGAATGCTGTTATAGGCGATTGGAATGATAACGAGTTTATCTTGGAAGCTAAAAAAGCTCATGAGGAGTTTTTGAATGAGGTAAGAGATAAGAGGTAATAGGTAATAGGTAAAAGGTAATAGGTAATAGGTAATAGGTAATAGGTAATAAAATTAAGGGTTGAAATTTCCAATTATTAATCTCTTACCTTACCGCTTTTGGCTTTGATACTTCGGCAAGCTCAATAACCTAGATCAGCCTAATAAAAAAAAGTACCAACAAATCGAATTGTTGTAGTGAAAAAGGGAAAGCAAAGGTGATTTATATCTTATTCTTTTTTTTCAAGATGGAATCCTTGATTCGAATTATTGGGTAATAGATAAAAGGTGAAAATATAAAAACCTATTACCTTTTACCTTTTACCTATTACCTTTTACCTATTACCTAAAATTACGGTTTATTCGAATCAACTTTCAAGCGTTGTTCTCTATTGGAAATTTCCCAAGCCATATAAAATACCAAACGAGCGACGCGTTGGCATTGGTCAAATTCAATTTTTTCTACATCATCTGTAGGTTGGTGATAATCGGCGTGAACACCATTGAAAAAGAAAGCCACCGGAATGCCATGCTTAGCGAAATTATAATGGTCTGAACGATAGTAAAAACGATTAGGATCGTTTGGATCATTGAATTTGAAATCCAAATCTAAGCCCACATGTTTTTCATTTTGATCTACCAATACTTGACGCAATTCAGAAGACAATTTATCTGAACCAATTTCATAGATATAATCGGGCTTACCAATGTGATCATCATCTTCACGTCCAGTCATATCAATGTTCAAATCACAAACCGTATTGGCCAAAGGAAATAATGGGTGATTCGAATAATATTCGGAACCTAAAAGTCCTTTTTCTTCACCTGTTACTGTCATAAACAAAATACTTCTTCTTGGCTTATGACCCTCTGAAGCCGCTTTTCCAAAGGCCTCAGCCAATTCTAACACCGTTACTGTTCCAGAACCGTCATCATTGGCTCCGTTATTTATTTGACCATCAATGGAAATTCCAATGTGATCATAGTGAGCGGTAATTACGACTACTTCTTCTTTTTTATCTGTACCTTCCAAATAACCTACTACATTATACGTGTCAACAGGTTTTTCCGTTCTTTCAATGGTCAGATTGACTGAATTGGTTTTAAAAGTCGATTTGATGGATTTTTTTTCCGTACCCAAAGAATTTTTGAAAGCTAATAAATTTTCTTTGGTGGTATTCAATAATTGTGCCGCCATTTCAGTAGAAATCAATAAAACAGGTGATTCACCACTCGGGCTGGTCGTTTCGTCTTTTTGCACCATCCGTTCATTTCCAAATCGCTGCATCATCACCTGGCGTTGACGAACCTGATTACCAAAGGCCACTTCGTCTTTATCCGTAATTAAAATTAAGCCTTTGGAACCCGCAGCTTTCGCTAATTTCAATTTTTCTTTCCAACCATCTCCTTTGCCAAACACGGAAGGATCTTTTGTCCCGGAAAGCACATAATTACCTTGGCTATCTTTCGCTTCTCCTTCAAAGGCTAACACGTATTCACCTTTTAATTTCAATTTATCAAAATCAGAATAAGCGCCTTTTTGAACTCCATAACCAGCAAATACTATATTGGCCTTTGTTCCAGCTGCAACAGGAGCCAATGCCGTCGCTAAAAAATCTTTTAGGTAATCGTATTTCTTACCCTTAATTTCCAAAGAGATGTTGGTCCATGAGCGATTAACTAAATCCACTTTTTGAAAATAACTACCCTGAACTGGAGCTAATCCAAATTTCTTAAAATGATCAGCAATGTATTTGGCCGCTACTAATTGCTCAGCAGAACCTGTATTACGGCCTTTTAAACTATCCGAAGCAATAAAGGTTAAATGTTTTTTTAAATCTTCTGCTTTAATTGTGTAGGCATAAGTCACAGGATTCACTTGTGAAAAAGCCCCAAAAGGAATCAGTTTTACAGCCAAAAAAAGCCCTAAACTGTAGATTGTTTTTAGTTTCATTTTTGTCGAGGAAAATATTTAAGCAACGAAGATAAGAATTGAAAAATAAATCCCATAAAAAGATTATTTTTGTAGCGTTTTTTCAATCATCAACCCTGCCTATATGATTCCTAATTTCAAGTATCGCGAAGATTTTTCATTACGTCATAATAATTCAGATCCGACCGATATTTCAGAAATGTTGAAAACCATTGGTGTCGATAGCTTAGAGACATTAATTCAACAAACTGTTCCAGCCAAAATTCGCCTAAAAAACCCTTTACGCTTACCAAATCCAAAAACGGAGTTTGAGTTTTTGAGAGATTTCAAAGCAATAATGGGCCAAAATAAAATCTTTAAAAGTCATATTGGTTTAGGATATTACGATACCATCGTACCATCGGTCATTTTAAGAAATATCCTAGAAAACCCAGCATGGTACACAGCTTATACGCCCTATCAAGCGGAAATCGCCCAAGGTCGTTTAGAAATGTTGTTGAATTATCAAACATTGATCATCGAATTGACCGGCATGGAATTAGCCAATGCTTCTTTATTGGATGAAGGTACAGCAGCGGCAGAAGCTATGACCATGTTGTACGGTCAGCGTCCTGCTTCCAAATCAAAAGCGGAAGCTTTGTTTGTTTCTGAATTATGCTTACCCCAAACCATTGATGTTTTAAAAACAAGAGCAGAACCTATCGGTATCGAAATAGTAGTGGGGAATCATGAGCTTTTTGATGTTAATGACGAAAAATTCTATGGCTTATTGTTGCAATACCCAGCCAGCAATGGTGAAGTATTTAATTACCAAGCACTCATCTCAAGCGCAAAAGAAAAAGATTTACAAGTCGTAGTGGCCGCAGATTTAATGGCTTTAACGATTCTAACTCCTCCAGGTGAAATGGGAGCTGATGTAGTCGTAGGTTGTTCACAGCGATTTGGAGTTCCGATGGGATTTGGTGGACCACATGCAGCCTTTTTCGCTACCAAAGAAAAATACAAAAGGAATATTCCAGGTCGTATTATCGGTGTATCGGTTGACGCTGAAGGAAATAGAGCCTTGAGAATGGCCCTACAAACTCGTGAACAACATATTCGTAGAGAAAAAGCTACTTCGAATATTTGTACAGCTCAAGTATTGCTTTCCATCATGGCAGCTGCTTATGCCGTTTATCATGGACCAGAAGGTTTGAAAAAAATTGCGACAAAAATTTATGGCTTAACTGAATTGTTAGCCGCTGGATTAAGAAAATTAGATTTTGAGACTGAAAATACCCATCACTTTGATACCCTAACAGTTAAAACAGGGGAATTCACCGATGATATCAGAGAATTTGCCGAAGATGCTGAACGTAATTTTAGGTATTTCAAAAATGATCCTAGTAAATTAAGTATTGCTTTGGATGAAACTAGCAATGAGGAAGATGTGATTGAGATTTTGGCCTTTTTCCAAAGAGCCAAAGGCCAATCCATCGGTGGAGAAGAAATTGAAGTTTCGTGGAAATTACCAAAAGAATTAGTACGTAGCTCTTCTTTCATGACACATCCTGTTTTTCACAAATACCATTCGGAGCATGGGATGTTGCGTTATCTTAAATCCCTGGAAAACAAAGATTTATCCATGGTTCACTCCATGATTTCATTGGGATCTTGCACCATGAAATTGAATGCAACATCAGAAATGATTCCTGTGACTTGGCCAGAATTAGGAAAAATCCACCCATTTGCACCAGGTTTTCAAACCAAAGGTTACCAACGTTTGATCATGGAATTAAATGATTGGCTTTGTGAAGTTACTGGGTTTGCTGCCATGTCAATGCAACCTAATTCGGGTGCGCAAGGAGAATATGCCGGATTGATGGTGATTCGTGCCTATCATGAAAGCCGTGGTGACGCACATAGAAATATTGCTTTGATTCCATCATCCGCACATGGAACAAATCCAGCATCCGCTGTTATGGCCGGTATGAAAGTGGTGGTCTCGCCTTGCGATGCCAATGGAAATATAGATGTAGCTGATTTAAGGGCAAAAGCAGAACAATACAAAGATAACTTGGCTTGTTTGATGGTCACTTATCCAAGTACACATGGAGTATTTGAGGAGTCCATTCAAGAGGTTTGTGCTATGATTCATGAATTTGGTGGACAAGTTTACATGGATGGCGCAAACATGAATGCGCAGGTTGGCTTAACATCCCCAGCAAGGATTGGTGCAGACGTTTGCCATTTGAACTTGCATAAAACTTTCTGTATACCTCACGGTGGTGGTGGCCCTGGCATGGGTCCTATCGGAGTAGCGAAACAATTAGTTCCTTTCTTGCCTGGTCACGTGATGACCGATTCTGTTGCGGCAGATAAACATGGTGCCGTTTCAGCTGCACCCGTAGGTTCGGCTAGTATTTTAGCTATTTCCTACGCTTACATTGCTATGATGGGCGGTGAAGGATTAACCAAAGCGACCGAAACAGCTATTTTAAATGCCAACTATATCAAAGCTCGTTTGGAGAAAGAATTTCCAATCTTATACACAGGTTCAGAAGGAAGATGTGCACATGAGATGATTGTCGATTGCCGTCCATTTAAAATTAGTGCTGGCGTAGAAGCTGAAGATATAGCCAAACGTTTAATGGATTATGGATTCCATGCTCCTACCCTTTCTTTCCCAGTGGCAGGAACCTTGATGATTGAACCTACTGAATCAGAAAATAAAGAGGAATTAGATCGATTTATTGATGCACTTTTGAGCATTCGTGAAGAAATCAGAGAAATCGAAAATGGAGCAGCTGACAAAACTAGTAATGTTTTAAAACATGCCCCACATACACAATCCATTGTTTTATTAGGTGAATGGACTCGACCATACAGTCGAGAAAAAGCAGTATTCCCTTTACCTTATGTAAAAGCCAATAAATTCTGGCCTACCGTTTCTCGTATCGACTCCGCTTATGGAGATCGGAATTTGGTTTGCGCCTGTGAGCCGATAGAAAGCTACGTTTAGAAGAGAGAAGATAGAAGAGAGAAGATAGAAGATAGAAGAGAGAAGAGAGAAGAGAGAAGAGAGGAGAGAGAAGAGAGAAGAGAGGAGAGAGAAGAGAGAAAAGAGGGATGAAAAACATTACATTTTGGATCCATTTTCTCTTTTCTCTCTTCTCTTTTCTCTTTTCTGCGAAAAATAAATATAGTATGCTTGCATAACATTTTATTTTTTAACTAAATTAGCACCTCAATAAAACCTAAACTACCATTCAATGAATCGTTCCGTCAAAAAAGTAGCTATTTTAGGCTCTGGAATCATGGGTTCACGAATAGCTTGCCATTTTGCCAACATAGGCGTGAAGGTATTGCTATTAGATATTGCACCGAAAGAACTTTTACCTGAAGAACAAGCGAAAGGCTTGTCGTTGGATCATCCCCAGGTAAAAAATAGAATCGTCAATTACGCATTTCAACAAACGATAAAGGCAAAGCCTGCTTCTCTCTATTTGAGCAGCTTTGCCGAAAACATTACACTTGGTAATTTTGATGATAACTTAAAAGATATTCAGTCGGTCGACTGGATTATTGAAGTGATTGTCGAAAATTTGGAGATCAAAAAATCATTGTATGACAAAGTTGATCAACTAAGAACTCCAGGTACATTAATCAGTTCAAATACCTCTGGCATTCCCATTCATTTGATGTCGGAGGGTAGAAGTGAGGATTTTCAAAAACATTTTTGCGGTACGCACTTTTTCAATCCGCCTAGGTATTTAAAATTATTAGAAATCATCCCAACTGCTCAAACAGACGCATCGGTGATTGATTTTATTTCACATTATGGGGAAACCTTGTTAGGTAAAACAACCGTTATCTGTAAAGACACACCTGCCTTCATTGCCAATCGTATAGGCGTTTATTCCATGATGCAAACCATGAAAGTGGTGGAAGAATTAGGCCTAACTGTTGAACAGGTAGATAAGTTAACCTCTAAGGTTGTGGGTAGACCAAAATCTGGGACTTTCCGATTGTCAGATGTTGTTGGTTTAGATACAACCGTACATGTGGCTAACAATTTGCAAAAAACCTTACAAAACGACGAAAGCAAAGATATTTTCAAGTTGCCAAGCATGCTCCAAAAATTAATGGAGAACAAATGGTTGGGTGATAAAACAGGTCAGGGTTTTTATAAAAAAGTCAAAGGAGCCAGTGGTAAAAGTGAAATTTTGGCATTGGATCTTCAAACATTTGAATATCGTCCTTCTCAAAAGGTTTCATTTGAAACTTTGGAAAGAACCAAAGCCATCGATTCTTTAAGCAAACGTTTTGATTATTTATTAGCAGGCAAAGACCTTGCTGGTGAATTTTACCGCAAAACATTTTTGGATGGTTTCCAATATGCGTCCAATCGTGTGCCCGAAATCGCTGACGAATTTTACAAAATTGATCAAGCCATTTGTGCAGGATTTGGATGGGAAATGGGGATTTTTGAAACTTGGGATGCTATCGGCGTTCAAAAAGGAATCGATTTAATGCGAGAGAATGGTTTTGAACCAGCTGCATGGGTGTCCGAAATGGTGTCAGGAGGTTCTTCAAGTTTTTACCAGACATCTGGTGGAGTTCGTCAATTTTATGATTTAGGCACAAAAACCTATCAAACAATTCCAGGATCAGAAAAGACCATTGCATTAGCCACATTTAAACCGGATAAAGTAGTTTATCAAAATGATGATGCAACCATCGTAGACATTGGGGATGATATTCTTTGTTTAGAATTTCATTCCAAAATGAACACCATGGGTCAAGGAGTTTTGGAGGGGATTCAAAAAGCCATCGATTTAGCAGAAAAGAATTACCGTGGATTGGTTATTGGTAATGAAGGCATAGAAGCTTTCTCAGCTGGTGCCAATTTAGGAATGCTGTTCATGTATGCTGCCAATCAAGAGTTTGATGAGGTCAATCAAATGATTGCTATTTTCCAAAATACGATGATGCGTGTTCGTTATTCATCTATTCCAGTGGTGGTAGCTCCTCATACACTCGCCTTAGGTGGAGGTTGTGAGATTTGTTTGCACTCAGATAAATTAGTGGCACATGCCGAAACTTACATGGGTTTAGTAGAGGTAGGCGTTGGATTAATTCCAGCCGGTGGTGGAACCAAAGAAATGGCTTTACGAATGGGCGATGCACGTCAAACGGGAGACATCGAATTGAATCGCTTGCAAAATGCCTTCATGAATATTGCCACGGCGAAAGTGAGTACCTCCGCGCATGAAGCAAGGGAAATGAACTACCTAAGATCTTTCGATCGCATCGTTTTGAATAGAAGTCAGGTAATCGCAGAAGCAAAAAAAGAAGCTTTGGCATTAGCAGATGCAGGATATGTTCAAAAACAGCCAAGATCAAATGTTTGGGTGGAAGGAAAACAAGGATTAGCCTTGTTCAAAGCAGGTATTTATGGAATGAAATTAGGAAATTACATTTCAGAGCATGATGCTTTAATCGCGAATAAATTAGCTTATGCTATCTGTGGTGGCGATTTAGATGCCCCTCAATTGGTGTCAGAACAATATTTATTGGATCTAGAAAGAGAAGCATTTTTATCACTTTCAGGTGAGAAAAAGACTTTGGAGAGAATCGGAAGCTTATTAGGTGGTGGAAAACCATTAAGAAATTAATCCTTATAACATTTGACATATGAATGCATACATCATAGCAGGATATAGAACAGCGGTTGCCAAAGCCAACAAAGGTGGTTTTCGTACCATGCGACCTGATACATTAGCGGCAGAAGTAATTAAACATTTGGTTGCCCAAGTTCCTAGTTTAGACCCTAGTCGAGTTGATGACCTCATCGTCGGAAATGCGATTCCAGAAGCAGAACAAGGCATGCAAATGGCCAGATATATTTCATTGCTTTCTTTACCTAAAAATGTTCCAGGATTCATCATTAATCGTTATTGCGGTTCAGGTTTGGAAGCCATAGCTCTGGCTTCGGCAAAAATTGGATCAGGAATGGCGGATTGCATCATTGCTGGAGGGACCGAATCGATGTCGATGTTACCGATGATGGGCCATAAAACCGTATTAAATTACGACATCGCTGCTGAACATCCTGATTATTACATCGGAATGGGATTAACGGCCGAAGAAGTAAGTAAAAAATATGAAATTGGAAGAACGGCACAAGATGAATTTGCTTTTGCTTCCCATCAAAAAGCTTTAGCCGCACAAGCCGCAGGAAAATTTGAAGATGAAATTGTTCCAATCAAAGTTTCGGAGAATTATTTTGATGCAGCTTCAGGGAAGAAAAAATCCAGAGAATATATTATTTCAAAAGATGAAGGACCAAGAGCTGATACAACTTTAGAAGCATTGGGTAAATTAAGACCCGTATTTTCCATGGGTGGAACAGTTACTGCTGGAAATGCTTCACAAACTTCTGATGGGGCAGCCTTTGTATTGGTTGTTTCTGAAAAGTTCTTGAAAGAATTAAATGTTCAACCCATTGCCAGAATGGCTAGTTATGCCACAGCCGGAGTTGAACCTAGTTTAATGGGAATTGGCCCTGTAGAAGCGATTCCGATTGCTTTGAAAAAAGCAGGTTTGGTATTAAATGACATTCAACAAATTGAATTAAACGAAGCCTTCGCAGCACAGTCATTGGCGGTAATTAAAACCTTGGGAATCGATCCAAGTATTGTCAATGTGAATGGAGGAGCAATTGCTTTAGGACATCCACTCGGATGTTCAGGTGCAAAATTATCCATCCAATTGTTCAATGAGATGAAACGTAGAAACCAAAAGTACGGAATGGTGACAGCTTGTGTAGGCGGTGGTCAAGGTGTAGCTGGAATTTACGAATTATTATAGAATACACTTAATCAATAAATAGATGGAAGGCTGCCCGAAAGGGCAGCTTTTTTTGATGTAAATGAAAGAACATTTTTCAATCGTTTGATTTTTTTCAATCAAAAATCCGTTTATCGAACGGGAATTTTTCAATATTAACAATGGTAATTTTGGTAAAATCTGGATGATTCGGATTAATGAGTAGATTAAAATCCCCCTTTACCACAACTGAAGGTAGTTTTAAAACAGCATATGTATTTTGAAAAACAAAGTCGCTTCCAATTTTTTGAGTAGATCTTGGAAAAGGAAATTCTTTCCAATCTTTTGGTAAATCTGATTCCAATAATTGTTGAATACCAATCTCATCGGGTATATCTATGGTCATAATCACAAAATCTTCTGGCAAGGTGGCAAGAGTTAAATGTACGGCAATTTCTGCCATCGCGAGTGACCTATTTTCAGCAGTATAAATCAATTCTGTACCTTTTTGATTCCAACGTGCGCCGTATAGTGCTGCACCTTTTCCTGAAAAAGGAGTAGCAAACTTTTCTCTTGATAGTCTAAATACTTCCATTTATACCAAAATACCATAATTGATCCGTGTTAATTCGCTCATAACTAGCTCCTTTCCATAAGAGTCCTTTAGTAATTCAAGAGGTTTTAAATTTCCTAATGCAAAATTGGGCGTATTTAGCCATAATTTGAATTTATCTATATGACCGAATACATCCAAACCGATTTTGGTTACTTCAGCCATTTCAATTATTTTCTCCGTGTGTATTGGCTTAAAGTGATGGTCAGAGGCTACTCTATATCGTTGTAAAGATTTTGACGAAATGTCCAGAAAATTAGCCCAATCATTTTCAGAAAAAGGTGTATTACTTTGAATCAAATCAAATAGAGAATATGGAATTCCAGCTCTAATAGCAATGATAATCAACATCTTATCCTCTAAAAATTCCTCATAGCTTATCTGTTTACTCATATTAATGTTACTTGATTTAAAAAAAGCAGTTATTTCCTTATCAAGCGGACTTTCATATTTTTCAATTATAGTTGCCATATTTTTCACATTTAGGACATTTGTCTACAAATATAAGACATTTGTACTAGTATTCTAAAACAAACAAATTTACCTACTACCAACCAGAATAGATGATTAAAAACTCAAATTAAAAACCTACTACTTGATAATTTTCATAACCATCTTTTACGTAATTTCGTAACATGCTTAAAGTTGACCTACGAAAACTATTTTTTGAAAAACGAAAAGAATTGACCGAATTTCAATTTCAAGAATTGAACAATTGTCTTTGTAGTAAAGTATCCATCTTTATCCAAAATCTACCAACTAATCAAAAAATAGGCTCTTTTTTACCCATCGCTTCCAAGCATGAGATAGATACCGCTCCTATTCACCAAATAATTCAGGATTTGCATCTAGGTCACCAGCTTTTTTTTCCACGCGTACAAAATGAAAATGAGATGCAATTTTATTGCATAGAATCGGAAAATGACCTAGAAATATCGAAATGGGGTATTCCAGAACCTTTGAAAATAGATGCCCATTCCATCCATCCAACAGAAATCCAAATCATGTTCATTCCATTGTTGGCGTTTGACAAAAATGGTCACCGAGTAGGTTATGGAAAGGGTTTTTATGATCAATATTTAGTCCAATGTTCTTCCAAAATGATTAAAATTGGTCTTTCTCTTTTTGAAGAACCAAGTATCATCGACGATGTAGAATCGACCGATATTGCTTTGGACATCATTATCACTCCCAATCGGATCATCCAAAGGGCGAATTAATAAAAATTTTCCTTTCTACTTCAAACTTTAAGCCCTAATTTTGCAGGCTATCAACCAAAATGAGTTGTGAGAATCAAACAATTAGTGATTATTTTGTTGAGTTTTATTTCTTTTCTGACAAAAGGTCAAGATGATAGTAAGACAAAAATATATCCGATTGAAGAGGTTCGATCCATTTTTGATAGTAGATACGTTTATAAACGTCAAATCATTGATTCCCCGTCTGCCTTGCAAATTCCCTTATTGGATGCCAAGGATCCGGAAGTTAGTTATGAATTTTTGACATTTAAAAAACAAAGAAAAACCATGGGATGGGTGTCTGGCATTTCAACTGCCGTAGCATTGTATTCCTTTTTGAACAAAGACAAAGTCTCTGATGGATTTTACTGGTCTGTATTTGGCGGCACGGCATTATTCAATATTTATTTAGGCACTGCTAGTATGAAACACTTTAACAAGGCCTTAAACCGTTACAATGAATTAGCTAAAACTAATCAACAAGTAACATTAAAAATAAATCCCATTGGTCCTTTGGGTCCGAATTTGGGATTAGCTTGGAATTATCAATTTTAATAGAAGTATAAAAAATGAAAGTTGCAGTAGTTGGCGCCACAGGATTAGTAGGCGGTGAAATTTTAAAAGTATTGGCGGAAAGAAATTTCCCAGTAACTGAATTAATTCCGGTAGCTTCGGAAAGATCCATTGGTAAAAAGGTAAGCTTTAAAGGCAAGGATTACGAGGTGGTTGGATTCGATACAGCCATAGCAATGAAACCCAATGTAGCTATTTTTTCAGCTGGCGGTGGGACTTCTTTAGAAATTGCACCCAAATTTGCAGCGGCTGGAATTACGGTGGTTGATAATTCATCTGCATGGAGAATGGATCCTACTAAAAAATTGGTTGTTCCTGAAATCAATGCGAACACGCTAACAGAAGACGATAAAATCATTGCCAATCCCAATTGCTCTACCATTCAAATGGTCGTGGTAATGAATCCTTTGCACAAAAAATACAAAATTAAACGTGTAGTTGTTTCTACATACCAATCAGTAACAGGAACTGGTAAAGCAGCGGTTGACCAATTATTCGACGAGAGAGCTGGAAAAACGGATTATAACAAAGTTTATCCGCATAAAATCGACTTAAACGTACTTCCACACATTGATGTATTCATGGAAAATGGATATACGAAGGAAGAAATGAAAATGATTTTGGAAACAAAAAAAATCATGATGGACGATAATATTGCTGTAACAGCTACTACCGTTCGTATTCCTACGATTGGTGGACACTCTGAAGCAGTCAACATTGAATTCGAAAATGAATTTGATTTAGCTGAGGTACGTGCCATTTTAGAAGCAGAAGAAGGAATCATCGTTCAAGATGATCCTAAGAATTTTGTCTACCCAATGCCGATCACAGCACATGGGAAAGATGAAGTTTTTGTGGGTAGAATTCGAAGAGATGAAACACAAGCAAAAACCTTAAACTTATGGATTGTCGCCGATAATTTACGCAAAGGAGCAGCTACCAATGCTGTTCAAATTGCTGAATATTTGGCCAATAATAACTTAATTTAATAATCAGGCCGGTTTAACCGGCCTTTTTTATATGACTAGACTAAGTGTAAATATCAACAAAATTGCCACTTTAAGAAATTCCAGAGGAGGCAACAATCCAGATTTAATCACATTTGCTTTGGATTGCGAACGATTTGGAGCAGAAGGAATCACCGTACATCCAAGACCCGATGAACGACATATTCGGTATGCGGATGTTTTTGCATTGAAAGAAAGAATTTCAACAGAGTTTAACATCGAAGGAAACCCTTTGGAAGATAAATTCGTTGAATTGGTTTTGGCGGTAAAGCCAGAACAAGTTACATTGGTCCCTGACGCTTTAGGACAAATTACTTCCAATCATGGTTGGAACACGATCGAGCATCAAGAATTATTGAAAAAATTAATTGCTCCTTTTAAAGAAGCGGGTATTCGAACTTCCATTTTTGTGGATCCTCTATTGGAAATGATTGAGGCAGCGGCAACTACGGGCGCAGATCGAATTGAGTTGTATACAGAACCTTTTGCTGAACTATTTCCAATAGATCCAGTCAAATCGGTTGCTAATTACCGAAAAGCTGCTTTTAGAGCACATCAATTAGGACTTGGTATTAATGCTGGCCACGATTTAAGTTTAGAGAATTTAGCTTATTTCAAATCGCAAGTAAATCCCTTGGATGAAGTTTCTATTGGTCATGCTTTAATGTGTGATGCCTTGTATTATGGAATAGAAAATACGATTCAATTGTATAAAAGACAGTTGATGTAAAGAAGAGAGGAGAGAAGAGAGAAGAAAATAAAAGAGAAGAGAGGTAAAAGTTTAGGAATTAATCTATGAAGTTTTGTGTCAAACACTTTTTGAAAATTCTTTTGATACTAAGTTTAGGGCTTGGGTTAAATGGTATTGCCAAAAGTTCAAAAACTTACACAAAAAATCAGAAATTCCTCCATACAACCTCTGGATCAGCACAAAATCAATTCCTATTGGATATTGAGGAGGAAGAAATCGAAGAGGAGGTTGACCCAAATAAATCTACCCCATCCAATATCATACGTGAGGCATCTACCATTACAAGTAGTGTCACATTGGCATATTCCGAAGATCAATTTGCTAATTACCCGTTTGGCTTTGATATCATTAAAGCAGATAAAATTTCACACTTTTTAGCCTTCCAAAATCTACGTCTGTAGAAAATTTTTCCTTGCATTTTATTTATTTTCTTTTCAAAAGGCATTCAAAGCCAAAATACAACACGCAATGAAAAAATTGATATATATTATTCTATTCCTAAGTATTTCAAGTACCATTTTTGGACAAGCAGACAATGAAGTCTTAAAAATTAAATTAAATGAAAGTGGAAGTCATTATTTCCAAACAACATTTTTAAATCAGGTTTGGGTTCGGGGAACCGAAAATAATCCAGGAACCACCGTTGAAGGAAATCCTGAATCCAGCAGCTTTGATATTGGCTTAAGAAGAACCCGAATTCAGATGTATGGACAATTGACTGACCGCGCATTTATCTATTTTCAATTTGGTCAAAATAATTTTAACGCCCAATACAACTCTACAGGCAATCGGAAAATTGCACCCTTTTTTCATGATGCGTTGGGGGAATACCGTGTTTCAGAAAAAAACCAATTGAAGATTGGAGGAGGTTTAAGCATTATTTCAGGATTATCCAGATTTTCTCAACCGAGTATTGGAACGATAACTAGCATGGATGTTCCTGTTTTTGCCCAAACGACCGTGGATCAAATCGATCAGTTTTCTAGAAAATTAAGCATTTATGCAAGGGGGCAAATTGGACATTGGGATTACCGTTTTATTCTGAGTGACCCCTTCCCTATCAGTTCCAATGGACAAACGCCGCCTGCTCTTTCTAACTTTGCTAATTTTAGTACAAAAGGACGTTCTTTGCAACAACAAGTGTATTTGATTTATCAGTTTTTTGATCACGAAAATCATACAACTCCTTATATGACAGGATCTTATTTAGGCACTAAAAAAATAGTCAATATTGCGGGAGGATTTATTCACCAATCCGATGCCATGTGGTCTAAAACAGCTTTAGGCGATACTTCCTACCAACAAATGATGCATTGGGCGATTGAGAGTTTCGTGGATATTCCTTTAAATAAAGCAACTCACTCTGCCATAAATGCCTATTTAGGTTATTTCAACACCAATTACGGCAACAACTATTTAAGGTACAATGGTGCCATGAATCCAGGAAATGGAACAAATTTAACTTCCACAAATTCCATCACAGGACAAGGACCTACGTATGGAAATTCGTATCCCATGTTTGGAACAGGTCATGTCATATATTCTCAAATTGGCTATTTATTACCTTCTAAAAATGCTAGCATGTCGAATCGATGGATGCCTTACGCTTCAGCTAGTTTAGCATCGTATGATCGCATCAATGGACTATCCGTGAATACGTACAATGTAGGGCTTAATTATTATTTACAAGGAAATAAAGCGAAATTAAGTTTAGATCTACAAAACAGGCCTAGCTATTTCGTGAAAGATAATGAAGTAAAGTCGGGAGAAAGGTTAAATAGCGTAACCTTGCAATTTCAGTTGTTTATATAATCGATTTATTTCCCAATATACACCTGAAAGGGAATCTGAATCGATTTCTCTTTCAGGTTCTTTTTTTGAATCAATTGAATCGCTAATTCCATGGCTTTTTTACCTTGATTTTCAGCATCTTGTATGATCGTAGCATCCAATTTTTTTGCTTTAACTGCCTTCATCGCATCTCCAATACCATCCACACTTACGACCACCACTTTATCCTTCATTTTGGCATCTATCAAAGCCTGCATTGCCCCTAAACCCATTTCATCATTTTGAGCAAAAACGGCGTTGATTTGAGTTCCGTAAGACTGAATCCAGTTTTCCATTAAGGCCATCGATTTCGCTCTATCCCACTCGCCAGTTTGACTCGTCATTAATTTCAAACCAGGATAATTTTTCAATGCCGCCATAGCACCCGCCTCACGATCAATTTGTGCCGCCTGACCCATGTACCCTTGTATCATCAATAAATTCCCTTTCCCATTTAATTTCTTCGCAATGAAATCTATGGCCATTTTCGCCGACTCTTTATCATCCGAACCCACCCAAGCGTCTGGATTTTCTTTGGTGGAAGAATTGACATTCACAATGGGAATGCCAGCTTGTTTCGCTTTTAACACCGCCGGTGAAGATGCGTCAAATTCACATGGGTTCAAAATAATGGCATCCACTTGCTGGCTAATAAAATTTTCCACCTGTTCCACTTGCTTTAAAGCAGATCTTTCAGCGTCAATCACGATTAATTCTACTTGATTCGCCTCCGCATTTTTTTCTAAGGATTGGGCGACTTTTTGAATAAATTCATTTTGCATGCTCAACATAGAAACACCTATGATGAATTTCTTTTTACCCTCCTTTTCCTTTTTTCCACAAGCAAAAGCAAATATTAACGCAGTAACAAGTACTAAGACAAATTTCAAATCCTTTTTCATCATTATTTTTTCATATTTTGGTAAAAGCGATCAATAACAACCGCTAATATAATAATTCCACCCATCACAACTTGTTGCCAATAGGCTGAAACATTCATTAAATCCAATCCATTATTGATTACACCAATAAACAATACACCTAAAAGTGTCCCAATGATACTTCCCTTCCCTCCTCTGGTACTAGTACCTCCAATGATCACCGCTGCAATGGCATCTAATTCAAAACCTAAACCTGCATTCGGCTGACCGGTATTGATTCGAGCAGCCAAGAGAATTCCTCCAATCGCAGCAAAAATACCGCTTAAGGTATACACCCAACATTTAATTCGATCCACTGGAATTCCAGCCACATAGGAGGCGGTTTCATTTCCACCAATTGCTTTGACATAGCGCCCAAAAACGGTCTTATTCAACAAAATGGCGCAAAAGACGAAGGTGATTAATAAGAAAATAATAGGAATTGGAATCGACAAAAAAGAATCATTTCCAATAAAATTAAAAGATTCGGACAAATCGGAAACAGGCCGGCCATCACTGATGATCAAAGCTAAACCTCTGGCTATCGTCATACTACCTAAAGTAACAATAAATGGTGGAACTTTGGACAATACTATAATCCAACCATTAACAGCGCCCATCATGGCTCCAGTCAATAATGCCAAAGGTATCGAAATCCACAAATTTCCTGAATCCGATTTAGCAAACAAAGCCGCCACTACGCCAGCAACTGCTAACATAGAGCCCAATGACAAGTCTATCCCACCAGAAATAATGACAAATGTGACACCAAATGCTAAAATCGCATTTACTGAAACCTGATTAAATATCACCATTAAATTGGTCTCTGTTAAAAATCGAGAAGTTTGTGTACTGATTAAAAAACAAATCACCAATAAGGCTAGGAATATTCCGCCAGATTGACTCTTAAATATGATTTCTTTCCATTTATTCATTTTATTTCATCGCATTTTTCATGATTTCATCGGCTTTTATTTGATCTTTCTCTAACATGGCCGTTTGTTTTCCTTTGGAAATAACCACCACCCGATCGCTTAAATGAATCAGTTCTGGCAAATCAGAAGATATCAAAATAATGGATTTTCCTTCTGAAACCAACTGATTCATCAAAGAATATATTTCAAATTTAGCCTGAACATCGATACCACGTGTTGGTTCATCCAGAATGAAAATATTCGGTTGATGTTGAAGTACTTTTGCAAAAACAACTTTTTGTTGATTTCCGCCACTTAAATTTTCTACTTTTTGTTGTTTATTCAAATGTTTGATGGATAATTGTCGGACATGATTGATGGAAACCTCCTCCTCGTAAGATTCATCAATAAAACCTCCTTTTTGCATGGATTTAATGGAAGACAAACTAATATTTTGGGCAATCGTAAACTCAGGCACAAAACCCATTTCCTTGCGATCCTCACTCACGTAACCAATTCCTGCATGAATGGCGTCTTTGGGTTTTGTGAAGTTCACTTTTTGACCATTCAGCCGAATTTCACCAGCATTTATACGTAATAAACCAGCAATGGCTTTCCCAATTTCGGTTCTTCCTGCTCCTACCAATCCACCAATTCCCACAATTTCGCCTTGGTGAAGATCAAAATGTATGTTCGAAAAATATCCTTGACTTCCCAATTGATCCACTTCCAAAACGACAGGACCGAGTGTACTGGTTCGATTCGGAAAAAACTGATTCATTTCCCTTCCTACCATTTGGAATACCAACTCCTTTTCTGAAAGATCATTTTTCAAATGACTTCCCATTAAATGACCATCTCGCAATAT
The DNA here is from genome assembly GCF_054558485.1 of Aquirufa sp. ROCK2-A2. NCBI lineage: Bacteria > Pseudomonadati > Bacteroidota > Cytophagia > Cytophagales > Flectobacillaceae > Aquirufa > Aquirufa sp. ROCK2-A2. The sequence continues at coordinate 348,456 of NZ_JBPXKA010000001.1, read as the reverse complement.
TGAAATTCGATCTGCAAATTTGAATATCTCCTCCATTTTATGGGAAGTAAACAAAATACTCACCCCTTCCTTTTTTAATTTCTGAATCAACTGTTGGAAAATCAGCACTTCTTTGTCGCTCAATGAAGAAGTTGGTTCGTCCATTAAAATCAATTTAGCCTTTTGAGAGATAGCTCGTAAAATTTCCACCAATTGTTGATCAGCAATGGATAAATTTTTAACCTTTTCAGCGGGATTTAAATTAATCTGACAGTCGTTTAGAAGAAGATTCACCTTTGACCTTAGGTTCTTTTTTTGTTCCCAAGGAAAAACTCCCAATTCATTTTCTCGACCTAAATAGATATTTTCTTCCACACTCAGCTCCGGAACGAGCATAATTTCTTGGTGTATCATGGAAATTCCAGATTCCATGATTTGTCGAAGGCCTTGATTAGCTCTTTTTTGACCAAAAAAAATCACCTCTCCAACATTTGGAGAGATGATTCCTAACATCATTTTCATCAAAGTTGATTTCCCTGCACCATTTTCACCGACCAGCGCATGAATTTCACCAGGAAACAATGATAAATCTATATGTTGAAGCACATTTATCCCAGAAAAGCCAACAGAAACGCTTTTTAATTCAAGGATAGGGTTGTCTTCTTTTACTTTCATTCATTAATTCTTAGCAAGGCCAAACTACATTTGTATCCTTCCATTGACGATCTCTTCCTGATTCAATCACTGCTTCACATACCTTTTGAGTTTGTAAGGCTTCTTTGAATGTGGGAGAACAAGGTTCATTTTTCTCAAGCGACAATAAAAAGTCGGCAGCTTGATGAACAAAACTATGTTCATAACCAATGATTAAACCTGGCACCCACCATTTATCCATGTATGGCTGATCTCCATCCGTAACCAAAATCGATTTCCAACCACGAACAATGGAATCATCCGAATGATCAAACATTTCTAAACGATTCAAATCATGTAAATCCCAACGCAAAGAAGCGTGTTCTCCATTGATTTCAAAAGTATAAAGAGCTTTGTGTCCTCGTGCATAACGTGTCGATTCGAACAAACCTAAGGAACCATTATCAAAATGGCAATGGAACAAACACGCGTCATCAATTCCAACTTTTTGTACTTGACCCGTTCCTGAATGAACGCGTTCTTTGACAAACGTTTCCGTCAAAGCTGAAACATCATTGATGCCTCCATTTAACCAAAGTGCGGTATCAATACAGTGGGCTAATAAATCGCCAGTAACTCCAGAACCTGCAGCTTCTACGTCCAAACGCCAAGTTCCCGCGCCTCCTTGTGGCACATCTGGACTAATGGTCCAATCTTGCAAGAAATTAGCTCTATAATGAAAAATACGCCCTAATTTACCTGAATCAATGATTTTCTTAGCTAAAGAAACAGCCGGCAAACGACGGTAGTTATACCAAACCGTATTACGAACTCCTGTTTCTTCAATCACTTTTACCATTTCTTCTCCTTCTGCCAAGGTTCTAGACAAAGGTTTTTCACAAAGGATCATTTTCCCGGCTTTTGCAGCAGCGATGGCAATTTCGGCATGTGTATCATTGGGAGTACAAATATCTACCGCATCAATATCATCTCGAGCGATTAATTTTCTCCAATCCGTTTCATATGATGCATAACCCCACTGAGCAGCAAAAGCCTTCACATTGGCTTCATTTCTAGAGCAAACGGCCTGCATAACAGGCTCATAAGCTAAATTGGGGAAAAAGTTTTTTATTCTATTAAAACCATTTGAATGGGTTCTTCCCATAAATCCGGTTCCGATCAATCCTATTCTTAATTTTTTCTTTTCCATTTCAATCATCATTTACCAATTCCTAAGACCAGCCATGAGCTTCTCTTACTCGAATCATTGTTGCTAAAATATCATTCCACGTTTTTTGTTGAAGCATAACTTCATTAGAGAACATACAACCATCCCAACAAATATGTTTAAAAGCTTGTGTCAATTCACCTTTGGCATCTCTTAACCAATATCCAGCATCTTCCGCTACCACTAATTTCCCATTGGGATCCGTGGCTTGACAGTGACGGCCCGTTTTGTCGTGACTACCAGTCCCGTGAACAGTACCATCATTTTGTGCTACGTGAAAATCAATGGTCCAAGGACGTAAAGCAGCACTAATTTTCTTCAAAGCATCCTTCAGCACTTCGCGATCTTGCCAATCATAATTATCTGGCAAAATACGATGCTCAGGTGCATTGTAACCCATGGTATAAAGAAGAGTATGTGACATATCCGCTTGGAAACCAATATTTTTACGATCAACCGCTTCCAAAGTCTCCACCATGTGTTTCCAAGAATGCATTCCACCCCAACAAATTTCTCCTTCTGCAGCCAAACGCTCACCATAATCCGCCGCTACGTCACAAGCACGTTGAAACGTTTCAACAATCTTTTTAGAATTACCAACGGGATCTTTTGCCCAATCAGAAACACCACTTGCCGAATCAATACGAATGATACCATTCGGACGAATGCCCAATTCACGTAATGTTTGACCTACTTCACAAGATTTGCGAACCATGTCTACAAAATGATCTTGGTCATCTTTACTTCCAATAGCTGGTCCACCCCAAATAGGTGCCACCAAACTTCCAATTTCTAAACCATGTGCTGCAACTTGATCTGCTAATCTTTGTGCTCCGTCCTTTCCTGACTCGATATCATAATGTGGCCCTAAAAGTCCAATATCTACGCCATCAAATTTCGTACCGTTTACCTCTGCGGCAGCAGTCATTTCAAGCATTTGATCAAGGGAAATAATCGGTTCCGAATCTGGACCTTTACCAACAATTCCTGGCCAAGTTGCATTGTGCAATTTTGGATATATATTATCTGGTTTCATATGTATAGGTTTTTAAAATAAACTTAAAATTTCAAATCTGGATTTTTAGGACCAAAATGTTTCAGCATGACGATTGGATCCGTTGAAGAATGATTGGTAATGGTTACGCCTTCATTGGCAGCAGATTCTGTTACAAAGAATTCGTCATTTGTCAATTGTCCATAACGGATTAAAGCTGGCGTTTCTATGTTCCAAACACCCATTTTACCATGACCTTGCATCATGATTAAACCATATGCCGCCGCATCTGTAATTGTTACTGTTTGACCTGGGAAAATGGTTAATTCTTTGGCACTAAAAGCATCTGAACGATAGCAAATCCATTTTTCAGAATAGCCCTTAGCTTCCATTTCCTTTTCATCAGAAACTGGAATAGGTTGCATGAAACGAGTTTCCAATAAATTTGGATTGGTATTTAAATCCCAATCGATTACTTCCATCAATTGATCATAATTTCCTATTTCTTCTTTCGGAGTACCATTCCACAATAACTCTTCTGGAATCACTGCTTCATTCACCAATGATTGGTACATCGCAAAAACATCTGAAGCTTTTTGAGGTTCATAGGTACACATACTACCTGGGGCGTGCAACATTCCCGGAGGAACATCCCATCCTGTACCTGGAATTAATGGAAACGCTTGAGAAAACATCGTAATTTTATTATCACCTTTGGTGAAATTCATCAAACATTCTTTGATTTGCTCTTTGGTAGTACCAGGAGCTATTCCAAAAAACGTATAAGGAAAATCGCCACCATGATTATTCAATTGAGGAGGAAAATAGTAGGCTTCTGGCTTACCCAATTGTCCGATTTTAGCCGCATGTTCATCATTATGGTGAATATGATGAGGCAATGGGCCCATATTATCAAAAAATTTCGAATACATTGGCCATGATTTGTATTCATTCCAAAGGCGATCTCCAATAATTTGAGCTCCTAATTCTTGAATAACATCTACCAATAGCACCTGCTCCTCTTTATCTCCCTCTTGGTAAACCACAGCGCTTAATCCTTCATTCTCACCTGTTAATGGACCATTTTTAGCTGGTGTGGTGGAAGATAACCAACGCTCATCGATCCCGCCACGAACTCCACCTAGCACATAATAATCATCCGGATGTAATTTGATTCTTCGGCCTGGGACACAAAAAGAACGAGGAACCCAAGTAGGTGCCAACCTTAATATTCCTTTCCCTTGCTCAAGGGCTTTTGCTGCTTTATTTTTCATTTCAATATAGGCTTATATATGTTGTAAAAATTCTGTTAATTCTTTGTTGTTTTTTTGTTGATCTAACACATCCAATGTGATATCAAATTTCTTGGATTCATTTGGTGCTAAATAAATCAAACTTCCGTCTTCTCTAGCTGCTTTTTGACCGATGGGTGGATGAGTTCCAGGCTCCACACCGGTTACATATTCATTGACACCAAAATGTTGCCAATTGGTTAAACTAGGCAAAGAACGTTTATCATATACCATGCGAACTCCCAAACCGATTGTCGAATTATACAATCCACAAACTACTCGATGATTAGCATCTTCTTCTGCATCAATAAATGCCACTTCCTCTCCATTCCCCAAATGAATATCCAGTGGGTCAGGACATTTCTTATAATCATTTCCCTTTTTAAAAATCAAAGGTTCATTGATTCCTTCGAAACGATATTTCCACTTTCCCTTCGCTACAATATCCGTTCCAGCATCTATCAAAGGCCATCCAAAATTAAAATGGTATAGCAACATCAATGGTGCTGGGGTATTTCCCTCATTCAACACTTCATCTTGAATCTGAATGAACGGTTCACCTAATCGACCAGAAATGGTTCTTTTTAATGTCAGACAAGGACCAAAAATAACATGTTGGCGAATAATGCCTGTGATACTCATATCCAAATTTCCGGAACGAATGTCAGGTTGAATAATGGATACAATTTCAGCCATTTGATTGCTGATTTTTCCATGCACACCTCGAGAACCAAATTCATCCTCTTCAGGCCCACCCACATGATCCAAACCACAAGTTGTTAAAAGTCCACCCCCAAAAGTTCGTAACCAATGAATTCCTTGGTCAGCAAATGGTTGTGGACTCGTAACTCCCGCATGGCTTATCCATGCTAAACTTTTTTCTTGATAAAAGGCTTCCGCAATATCCATTGCTCGATCAAGAACAATTTTATAGCGCAAACCTGAACCTGTATCCATCCAAGCAACTCGGACTCCCTTGCCCGCACCGTTGTCTAAAACAGAGGTTTCAATTCCTCCGAGTTGCTTGTGATTAGAGATTTTATTTTCCCAAGGATACTTCATTTTATTTCATTAATGATGATTCAATTATTTAGCAGCTTGTTTGGTAAACATGGCATTAGCTTCATTTCCACCCGACATTAAATAAGCCATTAAATCTTTCAATTCTTCTGCACTTAAGCTATTGATTAAGTTAGCAAGCATCGGAGAAACACCTGAGTATTTCACTGAAGTTACATTTTTCTTCAATACTTTTTCAACTTGATCAGGCGCGTATGGATTTTGTGAAACATAGAAGGCCACTTTATCTTGATTAGTAATACGGCCCACCACCGATGTTCCATTTCTCAACATCAATTGGGAAGCAGCATACTGATCGGAAACCACTTTATTTGGATTGATAATTGCTTCTAAGATATCCTTTTTAGAAAAACGAGTTCCTAAATTGGTTAAATCTGGACCTACGTTACCACCACCATCAGAACCAATGGCATGGCAATTTCGACAAGTAGTAGCAGCAAACCAAGATTTACCGTTGGCAAAATTACGATTTGTCAAAGGCTCGTCAAGAAGTGCAACGGCTTCTTCCAATTTCCAGTTTTTACCTGGACCTTTTGGATAATCTAATTTCACTAAATCATTTCCGTTGGCCGTTAATAATTCGGCGCCAGACATTTTATCATATTTAGCTCTTTGTGATTCCGCCACATTTTTTAATGCTAATTTACGAGCACGATCGATGAAACCTACGTAACTACGTCCACCATTGAAATTAAATCCATTGCGGAACCAAGCGAAATAACGATCATGCAAATCAGGAGTCCAATTATTTTTAGCAGCACTTAACATGGTACCTAAATAAGTTGATTGAGCTGGTGGAATTTTTTCCAACATACGTGCAATATCCGTGCCATATTGAGGATTACGTAAAATTAAATCAGCAGAAGAAGTAGCTGTTTCTACACGATAGGCAGCTACAGAAGCTGTATCTTTAGTCTCCATTAATTTCAAGGTTCTAGGTATAATGCCTGGAGCCTCCAATGTAATCAAAATACGGCTTAACGAACGAGTTAAGTTCATTTGTCTTGCTGGGTACATGGCATCAAACTTCGACACAATGGCAGAAGATTGAGACGCATCAGGTAATCCATTGCGCAAAATATTCAATTCAAAAGCACGAATATAATCGATTTGTAAAGCTTCATTAAAAGCCTTATTGTCAATTTTCAATAATGCAGCATTGATGGCAGCTTTATTTTCTGGCTTATCGGCACGAATTAAACCAATTAATGCATTGATAGCAGTCACTGGATCTTTTTCGTTCAATGCTTTTTCTTTCCAAGAATCCACTGGATTATGCTCCAATGCCATTCGCGCTGCATAACGAACAAAACGATCAGGATTATTCAATTCAGGCCAAGCTGTTGCAACAGCAGCTGGATTTGGACCTTGGTGGAATTGTTCCAATTTGCGACGTAATTCATTTAATGGATTAATCGATGCAGCAGGTGCCTTTGCAACTGCCTCCTCAGGACCTGCATAATAAACACGATACATATCCGATTCTAAACGACGACCGCCAATCATGAAATATAATGCACCATCTGGACCCACAACACCATCAGTCAATGGAAGTGGAATTCCTGATAAAAATTCTTCTCTATCCGCTGTATAGGTAGACCCTTGAGGCTTCAATTTAATTAAGTGAGCAATACCAAATGTCCAGTCGAATGCTAATAATGATTTTTTGTATTTGGCAGGGAATTTAGCATCTCGTAAAGACAATAAACTGGTCGGTGAACCTTGTCCAATGTTTAACACTGGAGGTAAATTATCCGGTAAAGAAGGTGACCATTTGCTGTTACCTGTTCTCCATCCAAATTCTGAACCCGAAGTTACGTGACAAATACGGGTTGGACGATACCAAGGCAAACCGAAATCCCACTCCATATCAGCATCATAAGCAAATAAATCGCCTGATTCATTGAAAGCAATATCAAATGCATTACGATAACCCGCACTGATTAATTCAAATTTCTTACCCTCTGGATCAAAATTCAAGACATAGCCTCCTGGTGCATAACGATCATTGGCATGTCCGCGAGGATCTTTGATTAATGGGAATAAATTATCTTCATGCCAATTTTTTGGTAAACGATATGCATCCAAAGCAGGAACATCCGTATGGTTACCATTGATTAAAAACAAGGATTTTTTATCTGGCGAAAGAATAATGGAGTGAGGTCCATGTTCACCTTCTCCTTTGAATTCTTTCATCAGAGTGATTTTATCATATTGATCATCACCATCTAAATCTTGAACACGGTATAAACCACTTCCTCTTGGCGCATAACCTTGAGAAAAACCATTTCTTCCAGTGGCAGCTGGTTGAGGGTTAGCAGGAGTCGCACGTGCATTAACCAATACATATAAACTGTTAAATGCATATAACAAGCCGTGTGCATTACCAATTCCTAAGGTATCAACGCCTTTTCCGAATTTCAATTTTTCAATTTGAGGAGTAACATCTTTTGAACCTATTGCTGGAACTTTCAAACGAAATAATCCACCATATTGATCGGAAGCAATGATTCTTCCTTTGTCATCGAAACACATGGCAACCCATGATCCAATTTTAGCATCAGAAGGGCTATAAATATGTTCAATTTTAAATCCGGGTTGAAGACGGATGTTATCTATTTTGGGATTGGCACCCTCCACGACGGCAGGGCTTACTCGGAAAAGCGAATTGAAATTCGCACTTACCAAAGTAAAAATCGCCCCAAAAACGACGGCAATTTTTAATACTGTTTTCATTTTCAATTTGTTTATAGGTTTATTTTAATTTTTTCAATCGAATGTTTTTGTACTCTACTTTCATGGGTGGTCCCACATGTACTTGCATACCTAACCAACCTGATTTTTTTCCATTGACTGCATCTAAATCGGTTACATCGCTCATCAATACCCCATTTACGAAATGTTGTAAACGATTTCCCTTTGCAATGATATGAATTTCATTCCAATCTTCTGACTTGATGTGTGTTTTAAGTGAATCCGCTGAACCCAAAGAACCCGTTACTTTACGAGCTGTCCAGTTATTTCTTTGAGAATACGTTTTTAAATTATTTTTCAACTCAGGATCCGTTTGCTCGTTGATGGTTGAAATTTCACCACGATAGGCCAAGGTTGTACGCGCTCTTTCTTCGTAATTTTGTCCAGTATATCGGTTAGCTCCATCAATATCAGCTTGATATCCTTTTAACGCGAAAGGCAAATCTGGAGTTAATTCTTCTGAGCGATAATTGACGCCCGTATTTCCCGCTTTGGCAATTTTAAATTCCGCTTTGAATTCAAAATCAGCGGGTTGTTCAGCACGATAAATGAGAAATTGATTTCTTTTCAAAGTTGTTTCTGGAGTAATTTCTCCAACGATGCAACCATTTTCTACTCTCCAATAGGTCGGATCACCGTCCCAATTTTTCAGTGATTTACCATCAAAAATTTGTTTGAAACCCTTTTCACTCGATTTTTTTGATTCTTGTGAATCTTTCTGTTTGAAAGAATTTATCGAGAAGAGTAGACATACTAATCCCAAATAAACTACTACTTTTTTCATGTTAATAGGTTTTAAGTTTAAAATTTAAGTAAAAAAGAATAGAAAAAAAATATTTTATCCGTTCAGTTTACGATTTCTTTTGAAGAAAAACGAAAACGCCTTTTTTATTGGAGATGACGATATCTTTTTTACCATCTTTATTCATATCGATGATTTCAGAATGTATTCCAGCACCTGATTGATCATCTATTTCATGTTTCACCCAAGTTGGATTTTTTCCTGGCATACATTCGAACCAAAGTAATTTTGCTGCTTCCAATTCACCCGGATCTTTTCCATTGTGGGCCATGTATCTTTTACCAACCACAAAATCCAAGACCTTATCATTGGAAAAATCAAAAGCCGCTAGTGAATGAGTTTGAGAAACTTGTTTATCAATCAAAACCGTTTCTACCTTGTTTCCATTTTCGCTCAACAAATGATACCAAATTCCATAGTCATGAGCCGATGAACTAAGCAAATCCATTTGGCCATCAAGATTCACATCTTGCACCAAAATTTGTGCGGAGTCAAACTGCAAATTCAAAGGATGAAAAATCCAATTTTCTTGTTTTACATCTTTGGGAGATTCCCACCAACCATCTTTGATGATCACATCTTTTCGTCCGTCTTTGTTTAAATCGCCAAAGCCTAAACCGTGGGTATATTTATGTACTCCGACATTGGGATTGTTGCTGATGGTGTGTGCTACCCAAACGGTATCATTTTTGATGTGAGGGGCCTCTAGCCAAACAACTTTTTTATTTTTGGAATCGTTACCAATTAAATCTTTTTTTCCATCAAAATTAATATCTTCAAATAAGGGAGATTCATTTCCTAAGGAATTAGTCAACAAATGTGCTTTCCATAAACCAGCTTTATTTTTTGGATTTTCGAACCAAAAAACGGCTTCACCTGGCAAACCAATTTTGATGATATCCACCCAACCATCTGAGTTAACATCTTGTGAAAAATTCAAAAAAGAATTACTGTAACCCTCATCGACTTTGAAAACATGATCAGAAGGGAAAGGCTTTAAACTTCGATCATATCGAATATCACTTGAAAACTGATGTTTTTCCCATTTGGGACCTTGAAACCAAAAGGCTCCAGCGATAACATCTAATTGTCCATCTTTGTTGATATCAGCAACGCTAACTCCTTCAGACAAAAAGACATTGGATAAAATAGTTTTTTGAAAAGGGATGGGCTTCTTTGCTTCCATTACATGAATGAGAACAAATTGCAATAAAAACAAACATAGAACAGGTAGCGTTTTCATGGCAGATGGAGAATTAAATAGCCGTCCCTACATATTGGAACGGCTATTTGTAACACAAAAAAACAATTATTACTTAATATTTGGATTCAAAGCAGCTTCATCAGCAGGCATTGGATAATATTTTTCAATGACTGTAAATGAATTACTTCGTAAAGTGTACCCTTTTTGATAGTAATAAGAGAAAGGATTTGCCTTAATTTCAGCACCACGAGCCGTGATAACCGCTTTGTAGGTGTCAGTACGAACTAAGTCATGCCAACGCTTATTTTCAAAAGCTAATTCTACACGGCGTTCTTTCATTAATGCCTCCCTGAAAGAAGCTTGATCAGTAGCAGTTGTCTCAGCTAACCCTGCACGTTTGCGGACTGCATTCATAAACGCTGCTGCTTCAGCTGTTTTACCTTGCTCATTTAAAGCTTCAGCTAAAAACAATAAAACCTCAGAATAACGATATACTGGCCAATTCATACCATGATTACCATTCAAAGAGTGAGTTTTCATGAATTTCTTGATGATAGGATATGTTTTCCCTTCCCATAAAGTAGAAGAACAAGTAATGTATCCAACTGAAGCATTTTTACGTAAGTCGCCATCTTCATAAGCAGCAATTACATTAGGTGTAGGAATGTTATTTCCTTCTCCCGTTTGTGGCTGTGGATTCGAAGTTCCTGAAAGTGTCTTTAATTCCGACTCTAACATAGGACGTGGTAAGAAGTTGTACATAAATGTTCCATTGTAACCGTTAGAACCTTCTTGAAATTGAACTTCAAAAACGCTTTCAGCATTATTTTTGTTAGCTGTACTTGTAGAGAATACGTTGTTGTAATCAGGAATTAATGAATAACTTCCTTCAGCAACTACTTCTTTCAACAACTTTTCAGCACTTGCCCAATCCTTCTTGATGATGTACAAATTTGCAAGAACTGTTTTAGCTGCACCAGAGGTAGCACGTCCTGCTTCTTGAGTTGCTTTGCTTTTCAATGAACCAGCAGCTCCAGTTAAATCACCGATAATGATTTTTTCCAAATCTGCTGCTGTTCCAAGCGGTGCGGCCGCAGCTTCACGAGCGGTTACCGGAGTTAATTGCAAAGGAGCTTTGTTGAAATAACGATATAATTCAAAATAAGCAAAGCCTCTCATAAATTGAGCTTGACCTTTTAAATTCCCTTTAACCGTCGCATCAATATCTGCTTTGTCAATTAAAGCTAAAATTTGATTGGCACGAGCAATGATTAAGAAATCTTGACGATACTGATTCAATACGTGCGTATTGGTAGTCAAACCATTCGAAACGGGAATAGAGAAATCTGCCAAATCCTCTTGTTGCTCCGTAGCACCAAAAGCTGTATTACGAGCATAATAAGTATTATCCGAGTGCATTTCAGATAATAACCAAGAACGATCGTTGTAGATAGTTCTTAAAGGAACGTAGCAAGCATTGACCGCTTGTTCAAAATCCGATTGTGTTTTAAAGAACGTCACCGAACTTAAATTGGTTTCTGGTGTGATATCCAAGAAACTTTCTGTGCAACCCGCTAAACCCAGGGCTAACAAACAGCTTAATATGATTTTATTTTTCATTGTATCTATCTATATATGTTATATATCTGGCCTAATTAAAAGTTAAAGTTCGCCCCAAGCGTGATAGTACGTGGAACAGGATAACTTGAGAAGTCAATACCTTGACTCAAGTTTCCACCGTCACCTTGTCCATTTCCTTGAGAACTAACCTCTGGATTTTGTCCACCCCAGTAATTAGTAAAGGTATAAGCTTGTTGACATGATGCATACACACGAAGTGACTTATACACTTTTGAAGGTTTAGAGAATGTATATCCTAAAGTAATATTACGAATCGTGAAATAAGAAGCATCTGCAATGAAACGAGAGTTTATCCAGTCACGCTCAATACCCGTTACGTTACCACCACCTACAGTTGTACCATATTTGCCATCACCTGGCTGAGATTCTGATCTCCAACGATTAGCTACTTCTTCCAATAAGTTGAAAGGACCATCTAAGTTAGCAGTAGAGTAAATATGACGAACCAACAATTGGTTTCCATAAGAACCTGAACCAATGATGTTGAAATCCCAATTTTTATAGGTCACGTTGTTGGTGATACCGTAAATAAAATCAGGAAAAGGATTACCCATGATCACACGGTCATCATTGTTACCACCGTTGGTGATAACTCCATCTCCATTAGCATCCCATAATTTAATGGTACCTGGGAAAGAACGACCTGGTACTTTTGGACTGGCATCCACATCCGCTTGATTTTTGTACATCCCTTGAGAGATAAAACCATAGAACTGACCAAATGGTTGACCCACTTTGGTGATATGGAAGGTACCATATACACGGTCAATACCAGGAGCTAAAGCAACCACTACGTTACGGTTGAAAGAAATATTCGCATTGGTTGTCCATTTCACAGCACCTGTGGTATTTTTCGTATTTACTGCAAATTCATGACCCCAGAATTTAATTTCCCCAATGTTGTCATTGAAGTTACCAAAACCTGACTCTTGAGCAATTTGAACAGAATACAATAAATTCGTTGTGTTCTTCAAGTAATAATCATAAGTGAAATTCACACGATCATTCCAAAGATTTAAATCCAAACCTAAGTCAATTTGACGTGTTTTCTCCCATCCTAAATTTGGATTCGCTAATGTTGATACTGCAGCTCCTGGAGCAACTGTATTTCCAAATACACCATTAACTGTATTGTTAATCAAAGCATATTGTGTGTAGTTACCGATGTTATTATTACCAATTTCTCCAATACTACCTCTAATTTTCATGAAAGAAACAGCTGGAATATCTTGCATAAATGGCTCATCCGAAACTACCCAACCTGCACCAATGGATGGGAAAGTTCCCCAACGGTTATTGGCTCCAAAACGAGAAGAACCATCACGACGAATTGCTGCATTTACTAAATACTTACCCTTGTAATTATAAGTAGCACGTGCTAAAAAGGAAGTCAATGCCCATTCTTGAACCCCACTATTGGAAGATCCACGGTTGATATTGATGGCTCCTTGAATAGTTGGTAGACGATCATCCGAATAAGTATCCGCTTGAATCTGAGTGGATTCTTGACGGAAATATTGATTGGTATAACCTCCCAATAATTCCAATTTATGATCATCGTTAAACGTTCTGTTGTAAGTAACAGTATTTTCATTCAACCAAGACAAGTTTTCAAAATTCTGACGAATGGAAACAGCAGTAGTAGGAGTTGGCGTATTTAAAGCTACTGTTGCTGAAGATGGATTAAAGAAGAAAAATTTCGTTCTTAAAATCTCACCATTCATACTTGTTTTGAATTTCAAACCTTTAATCGGCTCGTATTCCATATAACCGTTAGTTAACAAGTTAGTTGTTGTCGTTTCGTTGGTAATCTCACTTGCCGAACGAACCCAGTTCGCATAGGTCCAAATATTACCCGTACTTGCAGGGAATTTATTGAATTTCGTTAATGTAGTTCCATCTGCTTCATATATTGGCATGATTGGCCACGTATGTATAGCATTGAACAAGATACCATTAGAACGATCACCGTCTGTTCTTGGAGTATTGTCATACGTCAATTGAGGAGCAACATTGAAACCAATGGTTACTTTATCCGAAATATCATATGCTGAATTTAAACGCAATGAATATCTTTTATAGTCGGTGTTTAATACAACACCTTTTTGATCTAAAACACCTGCTACCAAAGAAGTTCTTGATTTTTCTTTGTTGGAAGTAATTGACAAATTATAACTAGTGATAGGAGCATTTTTTTGAATCAAAGCATCATACCAGTCGTTGTTTTTACCTTCATATTGAGAAGGATTTTGGAATTCAACAGGTACAGGTTGTTTTGCGTCTTCGTAAAATTCTTTTTTGAATTGAGCAAATTGAACGGCGTTCATCATTTTGATACGTCCTTTCATAGGTACTTGTTGGATACCTGTATAAACGTTAAACGCCACATTGGTTCCACTACCTTTACCTTTTTTTGTTGTTACTAACACAACCCCATTAGCAGCACGAGAACCGTAAAGAGAAGTCGAAGCCGCATCTTTTAACACTGAAATATCTTCAATTTCATCTGGGTTCATCGCTCCAATGGATCCAGTGATTGGAAAACCATCCACTACATACAATGGCTCAGAACCAGCAGAAACAGATAATTGACCACGAATACGAATACTCATCCCCTTACCAGGTTGTCCAGTTGTTTGGTTAATTTGAACACCCGCCAATTGACCTTGTAATTTTTGGCCAATTTGTGTAACCGGTAAATCTTTTAATTCTTTGTAGCCAATGGTTTGTACAGCTCCTGTAATTTCCTTTTTCGATTGAGAACCGTAACCCACAACGACAACTTCGTTCAAAGTTTGGTCGTCAGAAACCAAAGAAACATTCAAAGGCGATTGACCTGTATATGCCACATTCTTAGCAGCATAACCTACCATACTAAAACGAAGATTATCTCCTGATTTAGCATCAATTTTAAAATTACCCGCAGCATCTGTAGATGCACCACGTGTGGTACCTACAATAGAAATGGTTGCACCGATTAGCGGCTCACCCGTTGAACTGCTAACTTTTCCTCGTACACTTTGTTGTGCAAAGGCTGCCGAGGTAAAAAAGAAAACCATGACTATCAGCATAGCGACAATCCGATTTCCCTTTTGGAAATAGTCAAATTTGTTTTTCATAGAAATAGGTTTAAAAGTTATCAATATTTGATAGGTGTCAAGAATTTCTCCTCCTTTCCACGATGTAATTTTATCAAAGGCTTGCAAGTAAACTATCCTTAAATAACATAGGATAGTTAAAGTTTTTCTAAAAAAAATGAAATAGATAATCGTATGGATTTAATTTCAGGATAATCCACGACAGATTTCATAATCAACATAAAATTGTTTTAATTGGAAAATATTCTGGTAAGAATGATGCTGTAATACGTTTAAAACCTATTTAAATAGCCATGAAAACAACTATTTTCCAGTTGAAATACCAACTGATTTTCACCTTATTTATCTTACTTTTCTTTATTTCTGTTAACCTGAAGATAGAATGGCAAGAATTGCTTTTTTCGAGTTTGTATGTAATTATTTTTTTTGGAATCACCTTTCTTGTCGGAGAAGAAATAATCATTCAACGAATACAAAACTTATCCGAAATCAAAAAAGAACGATATCTCATTTTCCCCATTTTCATTCTCTTACTTTTTTATGGGTATTTTTTTCTTCATGGTCAAACTCCTTTTAAAGGCAGCTCAGGTTTACATCTATTTTTATACCTATTTCCTTGTCTTTATTTTTTAGCATTTCCGAAAAAGGAAATTCGTTGGTCGGATTTATGGATGGTTTTCCTTATTTTAATTCCTTCTACTATCATCAAATTTGAAGGAAATTCCAGCTTGCCCTTTGAGGGTTCCGGATTTAGTTCAGTTCAAAAATTCACATTGATCATTGGTACCGTTTACTCCTATCTTTATATTCGAAAACTAAAAGACATAGGATTTCAACTAGTGGGTAATCTTTCCTACCTGAAAACATCTTTGCTTTCTTGGCTCCTATTTGTCGGATTCGTTTATGTCATAGGATTTATCTATGATTTTAATTTATCACAACCATTTGCGCCATTAAGTCTTAGTTTACTCTTTATTTCGATACAGGAATTGGTTCGGATATATTTTGGAACGGCTTTAGTAGAAGAATTATTTTTTAGAGGTTTGATTCAAAATATCTTATTTCAAAAAATGGAATTCGAAAAAACCTGGAAAATTTATTGGAAAATAGGTTTTGGCTTATTTTTAATCATTAGCTTAATAGCAGGATATGCCCTTCAACCCTCCCTATTTTGGTTTCCGGCCATCATTTGTATCTTGTTATTTATGGCAGCCTTTTATGTTGAGCAACGAAATATTGCGCCTGCAGGAACATACACCGCATTGGCCATCACAAGTATTTTCTTTGGTTTAGTGCATTTTCATGCCGGATCCATATTGTTTGTTGGATTAGCAAGTGTAGCAGGTTGGGCTTACGGATATACCTATTTGAAAACCAAAAATGTTTTTTATTCGGCCTTGGTCCACTGCTTAGTCAATGCAAGTGAATTTCTATTTGCTTTGGATCAATTGAAATAAAGAAAAGATATAAGAGAGAAGAGAGAAGAGAGAAGAGAGAAAATAGGAAGAGAGAAAATAGGAAGAGAGAAAACGGGAAAAGAATTAAAGACACCTATTACCTTTTACCTATTACCTTTTACCTATTACCTAAAACCTATTACCTAATTAAAGTACCTTCTCTTTATCCAAAACATAAATTCTTGTAGCAGTTGAATAAACTCCACCGCTCGGATCTTTGTATTTTAAATCCAAATAAAAGGCAGCATATCCTTTTTTAGGATAGTTTTGTTCAATTTTGATTTGGGATAAATCCGTCACCTTAACTTTGTCGCTTAGCCATAAATTATTTCTAAAATCACGATCAGCCGAAGTGGTGTACCATAAAGTAGCTTCGATAAAATCTTGATTTACTCCTTTTACTGATAGTTCAGCAGCATTTTTATTGGCCGCTATGGTCCAAACAGGAAGTGGCATTTCTCTTCCTTGAACAACGTTGGCAAAAAATCCACTCAAGGCTTCAATCGCTTGTTTACCTCCTCCTAAATCATGACCTGCATTGGGAACATAATGAATTAAATTTTGGCCCGGAATTTCATTGTAATAATGCTTGGTTGCATCCACTGTCCAATAAGGATCGTTTGTGCCAATAAAAATCATTTTTGGAATGTTGTATTTAGTGCGATAAGAATAAGGATCAATCATCGTGGTAATTGCTTGGCCATCAGGAGTTCCGGTCCCTTGAGGAATGCCTAATTTAACGTAATCCTCAATTTCAATGCTATATTCTCCATAAGTGGTATATTGATAATTCAATGTAGCAGGCATATTCAACATATCAATCACCATCGGTGCAATGGCTTTCACCCGCTTATCGTCAATGGCAGCAGACAACCAAGTTGTCCAGCCTCTTTTGGAAGCACCCGCCACCACAAAATTATTGACAGAATAAGCGAATTTTCTCTTAGCAAAATCTTGAACCGCATCCATACCTCTAACAGCGGATTTGACCATTGGAAATAACAATGGCCAGGTCACATCCTTATCTTCTTTGTATTTATGTAAAGTAAATGATATGATTTCATCTTCCACCCGGCCATCAAACAAAGGCTGATTGGGAACTTGTTTGATCAAAGAAACAATGGCTTTGTTTTTGGCTGCCAATGCAGACAATGCTGGCCACAAACCATCTTTATTACTCCAATTGGGTTGTTCGTCTTTATTCGAACCACCGGTAATAAAAAACAAAGCATCTTGATATTTACGATCTTTGGGAACAAAAACGGTCAATTGATGTCGCCAAGTAATTCCATGCCATTTTTGAGAAGTTAACAGCAATTGATATGCCATCACATTACCCATCGCTGTTGAATCCTTTACCTCGTATTGAAAATTACTATCACCATTATTGATATAATCTTTTAAGGCTGACTCGGGAGTGCTTTTGGATTTTTGGCCAAATGCAATTAGCCCAATGAAAAGAAAGGATATCGTAAATAATCGAAATTTCATGCTCTATTTATTTAAATGCTTTTGTATATGTTGATAGCTTTTTAAAACCAATTCTGCTTCTGTGGTATAATTTTTTCTCCAAATACATGCTGCCGGCAACAAAGGCGTAAATGCCTCCACAACTAACCAACCTTTATAATCCATTCGCTTCAATCCTTCAAAAACATTGTCCCAGTGTACTTGTCCTTCTCCCAAAGTGGCTCTCGTACTTTCTGACAATTGTATATGCCCCACTTCATCCGCAATTCTTACCATCGCATCTCCTGTATTGAACTCTTCAATATGCGCGTGAAAGGTATCAAACATGATTTTCACATTAGGATGATTGATGGCTTTCACTAAACTATGTAATTGATCCGCTGAACTTACCACGTAATTTTCAAATCGATTCAAATACTCCAAACCCAAAATCACATTTTTTTCTTGGGCATGTGCCGCAACAGCCAACATACTTTCTTTGGACCAATCCAATTCTTGTTGTGTCGGAGCCGCACCTGAAAATACACCCAAAGCAGAGTGATAAGGACCCGATAACCAAGTAGCACCTAAATAGGCTGTCACATCAACCGCTTTTTTCAAAAAGTCAATTCCATTCTGACGAATGGCCGGATCAGCTGAAATGGTATTCATATCTGCACCTAAAAAAGTGACAGTAAAAACAGCTAATCCCAAACGATCAATTTCCTCTTTCCAAGGTTTCCAATAGGCTAAATCTGTGTTAAAAATAGGAATTTCCACTCCTTCATACCCCACTTCTTTGATGTAGGCCAAATGTTGAATAATGGATTCATTCATGTCTGGTCCATAAACCAGGGTATTCATTGCAATCTGATATTTCATGGTATTCGTTTTAATCTATTTTTTTGAACTAACCATTCCTCTGTAAGGAACAATGATATCTAATTTACCGGACCATTTTTGAGGTACTTTCACACCTAATTCCCAATGAATAGCATTGACAACCAATCGCTGAAAAGGTTCAACTGAAAAATCTTCTGGATGTCCCATGGTCGTAAAAAACACTTTGCCTTTGTACTCATTTTCCCAAGTCCAGGCAATGGGTTGATCCTGTGCTGCTTTATCTGGATTCACCGCTTTACCCATGATTAACCAATCGCTGCCTTTTTTGGGATAATCGGGTAAAACACGATACAACCACGAGCGAACATGAAAAGTAGGATCCACTCCTGTCAAAATCGGATGTTTCGATTTTTCAGGGATAATGGTTGCATCTGTACTTGCATTGTGCCCATAATGGGTATGTTGGGCAACACCTCCCCATCCTGGAGGCGCACCAAATGCTCTTTCAGCGAAACCATTGTAAGATTCCAATGGATCTCCTTTAGGATAATTAAACGAGTGGGTACTTGTTCGAAAGCCCATGATAGGTTTACCTGATTTCAAATATGCCTCAATATGTGCCACTTGGTCTGCAGGTAATAATCTCCAGCGTAAAAAGAAAACAGCTAAATCTGCGTCTTTTAAAGATTCTAAACCTGGAATATCCTTTTCTGCATTTTGATCTGGAAAGGATTTTAAAATTTTTGTTCTAAATCCATATTGAGATTCCAATGTCTTGGCCAAAAGTGGCAAGGTCTCCTCACCGCTGTATTCATGGTCTCCGCAAACAAACACAATCAATGGTTTTTTATTGGATTTCTTTTGCGAAAAACCCATTTGAACAAAGACAAAAACCAAACAAAAACTCAACAGTAATCGACAACTATTTTTCATTTATTTTTCTAAGGGATGTAGTTCTAAAATTTCTGAAACATTATAAAAATCTTTTTTGGCCGCAATGGATGCTCTCACTGCTTTTACTTTTTCAGGCTTAATGACGGAGGCTTTATTCCCAAATGCATTACGAACATAAGTCAAAACCGCAGCAATTTCTTTATCGTTCATCAATCCACCATATGGAGTCATCGGTACTTGACCTGGATATTTAACCCCAGATACTTCAATAGGCCCCATCAATCCTTTTAATACTAATTTTATTAATCGATCCTCATTTCCAGTTACCCAATTAGATCCTGCCAAAGGAGGAAAACCAGAAGAGACCAAACCTTTTCCATTGGTTTGGTGACAGGTATTACAATATCCATCTTTGGCGAATAATTTTTGACCTTCTTTGAACATGGCTAAATCATTCCCCAATAAATCCGATTCTACTTTGGCTTCTTTTTTCTTCGCCACGTTTAGACCTGAAGCATGGGCCACCGCAATTTCATGCGGATCTTTCATCCAATCATCCAAAGGATGTTTTTTGGCCAAGGCCAAAATGGGCAAAGCTTTTTCTTTGGGCAACCAAGAAGCGGCAACAAATGACTCCATACGTACTCGGCCATGTTCATCTTCTGCTGCTTTGGCCAATAAATCGGCTTGATTAGCCACTTGATGCCCTGTATATCTCAATACTCGGACAGCTGCAGCTCTAACATGATAATCTTTCGATTTCAATAATTGATTTAACAATGTTTGATCCACTTTGTTCAAGCCCCAGGAAACCCAAAGGCCTTCCAACACATGATGTTCATAATTAGGATCTGATTTATCCAAATTTGCTACCCAAGTCTTTATTTTTGGCAGAACATCCGAGGCATTTCTTCCGCGTAATTCTCTCCTAACTCGGTACCTAGTACGATATTCGGGTAATTTTAAATTATCCAATAATTCGTCTATCGAAGCACCAAAAACCTTAGCTGGTTTTACCAAAGGGCGGGATGGATAGGTAATGCGGTAAACTCTACCATGGGTATGATCTCTTAATGGATCCCTTGCGTTGTGTTGCATGTGTCCAATTAAAATATTGTGCCAATCAATGACAAACAAAGATCCATCGGGTGCAAATTCCATATCTACCGGTCGGAAATTACGATCTTCTCCAACGATTAAATCTTGGCGGTGCTTCGATTTATAACCGGTCCCCTCATCTGTCAGAATATGTTGTTTCATACCCAAAAATCCAATGGTATTATTGATTAAAAAATCGCCTTGAACTTCTTCTGGAAAATGTCTGCTGTAAACAAATTCTAAACCAGATGTTGGACGAACCAAGTGTTTTTCTTCGACCAAGGTAAATGATTTATGACCGGTTTGCCCATACCTATTTTTGGTCGATCCTGGCATCATCCAACGAACATCGGGACCTGATGTTTCGGCAAAGAAGTTTTGCCCCCATTTGTCAAATGCAATTCCCCAAGGATTTGGAATAGACAATTGAGCCACTCTTTCCAAGTGCTTTCTAGCAGGATTATAGCGCATAAATCCTCCATTAGTAGCCCGAACGGTGCCATAAGGAGTTTCCACATTGGTATGTAAAAAGACACCTTCACCCATGTAAATGGCACCTGATTCATCTGTCACAAAGGCCGATATTTCATGATGCGTATCGTGATCATCAAAACCACTTAAAATGACTTCCTTTTTATCTGCATGATCATCACCATTGGTATCTTGTAAGAACACCAAATTGGTTCCTTGAGAAACATAAACTCCATTATGAGCAATTTCCATTCCTACCGGCACGTGTAAACCATCGGCAAAAACAGTTTCCTTATCTGCCTTTCCATCATTATTGATATCTTCCAAAATAATGATTTTATCATTGGGTTTAGCATCACCGGGTTTATAATGTGGATAAGAAGGCATACAAACCACCCATAAACGACCTTTATTATCAAATGTCATTTGAACGGGCTTAGCTAAATCAGGAAACTCTGCTTCCGAAGCAAACAATTCAATTTTATATCCTGGAGCTACTTTTATAGCTTTTAAGGCTTCTTGACCGTACAAATACGTTAAACTTCCATTTTTATCCGGATTAAAATTGGTTTTTACGGGTTCCAATTTTCTTGTTTTGGCATCTGCCGCGACAAGATCAAATGGTTTTCCGTGCAAGGCTGCTTGGATAGCCTTTTCTCTATTATCCGTCATCTGACGAATTTTCTCAATTTCAGCCGGGTAATTATCTGGTCCAAATGGATTGTACCTTCGTCCATACACGTGAACCCCATTGGGTATTTTGAAATCGGTATGCCACATCCAGTTTTTCTCCGCTACCGCAGTGTAAACTGAATTTCTCAAGTTCTCTAATGTCGTATTTCTCTTTCCAAATACTTGGTCCGCTAAGAATAAGGATAATTTTTGATACCCTTTATCATTCAACTGAAATCCGTCGATGGTTAAAGGTTCATCTGATTCTGAGTACCATTTTTGAGAAGCCGTAAAAGCATCTAAGAATAAAACGCCTTCTTTTGCACAAACCTCTTTCATCGCTTGACTATACAATTGAAGATTCACATTTTGGGTTTTCCCATTCGGTAAATCATACAAAGCTGTTAAATCTTCGAAAGCAATTGGAGAAACCAATGCCAAGTTAGGAGCAGAAACTCCATTGTATTTTTGAGCTAAGGTGTGTTGAATAAAAGCCGTTAATTCTGCTTTATAGCTTGCCAATTTTGCTTTGCCTTCGTAGGATTCGCTGTAACCAAAAAATCCAATGACGATATCCGTTTTTAAGCGGGACAACCATTCATCGTGTGTTTCTAAATGACCTTCACTGCCAGAAGGATTGGCGAATTCATCTTGGAATTTACCTGCTCCAGGAAAGGCCCAAGGTTGATTTCTGGCGGAATGTGGACGAAAACCCGGTGTATCACCACCATCACATAAATTACGAACTTGGAGATTATTATCTGGATAACGTAAATGTAACTCCGTTTCAAAATGATCATAATTAATCATTCTAGATCCTAAATTACCTCCTACCAAAGAAATGTGAGCATTCAGTGAGATCGGTAAAAATTTGGGGGAAGCTGGCTGAAAAAAGCTAAGTGAACCCAGTGCTACAACGACACAAACAAAGCCTAGCGTTATTTTATTAAACATTTTAAATAATTTTTATAATTAAATAGGTTTTTGAAAACACAAATTAGCAAGAAAAAATCATTTGCCTTTCATAAAAGCGACTAAATCTGCCATGTCTTGCAATTTTATATTAGCCTCCAATCCATTTGGCATGGCTGAAAGTTTTGCCGAAACACGCGATTTGATTCGATACTTTTCAATGACGGATACAATGCCCCCCATTTGTTTCAAACTAATGGAGTTTTCATTTTCAGAAGTAATGATTCCTGACAATTTATTGCCATCTGTTAATACCAATTCCCAATTGCCATATTTATCCGCAATGGAATTGTTCGGATTAATGATTTCGGTAATAATAGACAAAGCATTTCTACTTTTTAAAGTAGACAAATCGGGGCCAAAAGAAATACCACCTACACCCTGAATTTGGTGGCAAACCGTACAATTGGTTTTGAAAATCTCCTTCCCTCTGGTGGCACTTCCTACCATGTCTGCAGCAGGTAAATAATTTTGCAAAATAGCCTTTCTATCCTCGCTAATTGCTAAAACCTCTCTTGCTAACTTTCGAACAACTGCATCATCGGAATTCATTAATTCCACAATTTGAGGCCATGCCAAATCTGCACGTGGAATATTTTTATTGGCAACTTCCTTCAACAAGGTGGTCATGTAATTCAAATGCACTACCAAATAGTTGATCCAGCCTTTTCTTGAAGGCATTTTCATTTGTTGATAAACTTGATTGATTTGTTTGATTTCTTGATTAGTCAAATGGTCTGGCAAAGCTTTGATACTAGCCATTTGAATGGATTCACTCGGAGCCTTAACGATAAAAGTAACCAATTTTGAGGTGAATGCAGGATCCTTTCGAAGCGTCATTAATGCCAATGCATCTTCTTGAAAAAGAGGATCTTTACTGGCAGTAAACTGAATATCAATTTGTTTGAAAAATAAGGGATCAGTTGGTAGGCCAATTGCTCGAAAAGTGGCTATAATGGACTTACGCATTTTGGTGGAAGGGGAAATCAAAAACGATTTGGCCATCGTACTTTTTTGAATTTCGCTCAAAGAAATTTTCTTTTCGGCATAGTCAGCATAACTGGATAAGCCCTTCAATAAGGCAGCTTGCCACCAATCATTTGAGGTATTAGTATCATTGACAAAAGCCAGAAAATTCAGATCATTTTTTTTCAATAATGCGGCAGCTACATAGGTAAAGAAATTTTCTTTCCCTTCACTTGGCTTTGTACCAAAATTCTGAATAGCACTTTTTAATAAATCCAATTCTGTACCAGAAGAAGCTGCTATGGATGCAACCCCTACCCAATGATCATCGATATCTCTTTTCACAATTTGACTCCTCAAATTCGCTACTTGAGGAAAATGGAAAAAAGCAGAAGAGCAAAGCCATTGGAAACGGACGCGAGCCGAAGGATCATTGGCCGCTTCCATGAGTATTTTAATTAAATTTTGATTTTGCGCTATTTTGGGTTCATTCATCAATAAGTCCGCGGCCTTTAAGGCATTTTCACGAACACCTTCCTGTTTATTTTCAAGCGCATTGGATAAGTCCTTGGCGTTTAATTGATTAAAATCTTTCAAAAGCCAAAGCGCAGGAATACTGGCTTCAGCTTCTTTTTCTTCCAACATTTGGTGTAAAGAATTCGCCACTGTAACATCCTTTCTTTGGTATAATAAACGCTGTGCTGTCTTCCTATACCAGCCATTGTCGGAACGTAAAAGTTCCACCAATTTCTCGGATTTTTCGGAAGAAAGTTTCAATTCATTCATCCAATCAAAACCTTTCGCTCCTTTTTTAGTAATTCGATAGATCCGTCCTTTGGTTTTTCCATTGTATAAGGCTCCACTTTTGTTGACCTCATCCGACATCCATTCAGGATGCTCAATTAATTGACGATAATAATCGACCACATATAAGGCTCCGTCTGGCCCTACATAAAAATTCACTGGCCTAAACCAAGGATCTTTGGAAGCTAAAAATTCCTTTTTTTCAAGTAATCGAGAACCCCTGAAGGTAGCACCATGAGGATTAATCATATCGGCATGTACCAAGTTATGAACCGGTTCTCCCACGAAAGTCACTTGAGAAAAATCCTTTCCAAACGCTCCTCCATCGTACCAAGTAATTCCACAAGAAGAAGTGACAACCCCCACATCTGTCAATAATTGATGATTAGGATTTTCTGAAATCGGATACACCTCACAAGCATCTCCATGATCCGGAATTTTCTCCATTGCCTCAGGTATCACTAAATTAGGATTCATGGTGGTATAACGAGCATCGATCACCTCATGAAAAAGATGATCTGCATTGTCTGTGTAAAAATGATGCCCCCAAGGATCAAAGGTATGGCCATATTGCGTTTCACCCGACATGGATTCCAAACCAAACACATCTGGTTTGAATCTCACATTTCGGCCATTGCCATTTTTGGACAAAAAAGGTGCTTTTTTATTGCTAGGATAGCGAATATCACTTCCTTTATCCCCAAATAAATACTCATAAGCGAAGGAATTAATAGATCCTGAATGCCCAAGGTAAATCCAATTGTCTAAACCGAATTTGGGCGTATTCATGTTATGCTGTGGATTTGACAAAGAAAAACCGGTTAAAACCACTTCCCTTTTGTCTGCCTTATTATCCCCATTCGTATCTTCAAAATAAAGGATATTCGGTGCATCGGCTACGATAATCCCCTTTTTCCATTTCATGATACCCATTGGGAGAGTCAAACTATCGACAAACACAATGGATTGATCCGGCAAACCATCTTTATTGGTATCTATCAATTTACGAACTTGTCCGGTTTTGCTTAAATCCAATGGATAGCCAGGCATTTCTAAGACAAACCAATTTCCATCTTCATCAATTTCCATGGCAACTGGATCTGCAATTAGAGGTTCAGCCGCCACCATTTCGATATCGAAACCTTCCATGATTTGAAAGTCAGACAATGCTTTTTGATGTTCTGTCGAAAGATGAATGGAATTCTTTTTTTCGGGTGTACAGGCATACACAATGAAGAACACTATGACGATTAGATAGCGCATTTTCAGAAGTTTAATAGGTTTATAAAGTGCAAGTTATAAGAAATTTTATCAAATCTTTTTTTCACCAAATAAAAAAAGTCCAACAAAAACACTAAATTGAGCAAATTTTGAACCTATTAAACAATGAAAATACTCTACATACTAGCACTTATGGTGTTGGCAAATGGCGCGTTAGCGCAAATTGAAAAATCCGAATTTATTTATGAAACGGCGCCTTTCCCGTCTTGTCATGCTTCAACCATTGAAGAAACTCCCAGAGGTTTAGTGGCGGCTTGGTTTGGTGGTACCGAAGAAAGAAACAAAGATGTGGGTATTTGGGTGAGTCGATTAGAAAACGGAAAATGGACAGCGCCAATCGAAGTTGCGAATGGTGTTCAAAACAAGGACATTCGTTATCCAACCTGGAATCCGGTATTATTTCAAATGCCACAAGGAGGTGAATTGCTTTTATTTTATAAGGTTGGACCCACGCCGAGAGATTGGTGGGGAATGATGCGCCGTTCCAACGACGGAGGAATAACCTGGTCCAATGCGGAGGTGTTACCCGAAGGAATTTTGGGTCCTATCAAAAATAAACCCGTCATGTTAAAAGATGGAACATTATTATGTCCTACTAGTTCAGAGGATAATGGTTGGAGAGTCCATTTTGAAATGACTAAAGATGGTGGTCGAACTTGGACAAGAACAGAGGCTATCAATGATGGAAAAGAGTTCTCCGCCATTCAACCCAGTGTATTATTTTTAAAAGATGGTCGATTACAAATTCTATGTAGAAGCAAAAATGGAAATGTACTAGAAGCATTTTCAAGTGATCAAGGAAAAACATGGACATCCTTAAAAGCAACTACCTTGCCTAATCCCAATTCTGGAACAGACGCCGTGACTTTAAAAGATGGTCGTCAAGTATTGGTTTATAATCACGTAACCAAAGAATCTAGAGAATGGGGAGGTAATCGTTCTCCTCTGAATGTAGTTATTTCAGAGGATGGTCAAACTTGGAAAGAAATTGCTGTGTTGGAAAATACCCCCAAGGCTGAGTTTTCCTATCCAGCTGTGATTCAAACCAAAGATGGTAAGCTTCACATTACTTATACTTGGAAAAGAGAAAAAATCAAGCACGTTGTAATCAAATTATAAAATGGAATTACCCATCATTGACCTAAGTATCATCGTTATTTACCTAGCTTGTATGATAGGCATAGGTGTGTATTTCTCCAAAAGAAATAGCAGCTCCGAACAATTCACAACGGCCTCTGGACAAATTCCTGGTTGGGCCTTAGGACTTAGCTTTTACGCCACATTTTTGAGTGCCATTACCTTTTTAGGGGATCCGGGTAAATCCTTTGGAAGCAATTGGAATCCATTTGCATTTAGTTTGTCTATTCCTTTTGCAGCTTGGGTTTCGACCAAATATTTTGTTCCATTTTATCGAAACAATGGCGAAATAAGTGCCTATACCCATTTAGAAAAAAGATTTGGCTCTTGGGCAAGAACCTATGCCATGGTTTGTTTCATTATGACCCAATTGGCTAGAATGGGGACGATATTTTATGGGATTGCACTTACCATCAATGCATTAACGGGTATTGACATGCGTCTTATTATCATTGTATCAGGACTTTGTATCATATTTTACACCGTTTTAGGTGGTATGGAAGCGGTTATTTGGACAGAGGTTATTCAGGCCATTTTAAAAACCTGTGGAGCATTGATGATTATTGGAATCATCCTTTATCAAACAGGAATTTCCAAGGTCATTGAAATTGGCATCCGAGATGACAAATTTAGTTTAGGCAGTTTTCAACCTAATTTTAGTATAAGCTCGGTTTGGGTGGTTTTGTTATATGGTTTTTTCATTAACCTCACCAATTTTGGAATTGACCAAAATTACATTCAACGCTATCATACCGCTCAAGATGCAAAAGCTGCCTCCAAAAGTATTTGGTTATGTGTAATGTATTTTGTGCCCGTTTCCTTTTTGTTTTTCTTCATTGGAACAGCCCTTTATACCTTTTACATGGAAAATCCAGCCCTGATATTGGATTTAAAACAACAAGTTGCAACAGAAAAAAATATGGCATTGGATTCGTTAAAACCTTCCGATTATGGGGATAGAGTCTTACCATTTTTCATGAAAACTCAAATTCCAAAGGGATTTTTAGGATTATTAATGGCTGCCTTATTATCGGCTGCCATGAGTACCATGAGTAGTGGAATGAATAGTTCTGCCACTGTTTTTTTGAAAGATATTTATTTACGATATGTCCAAAAGGACTTAGCCGCCGACAAGCAATTAAAGGTCTTACATATAGCCACTATCGTGATGGGGATATTAGGAATCACGTTTGGCATTTGTATGATTGGTGTGAAAAGCTTATTAGATGTTTGGTGGAAGCTGTCGGGAATTTTCGCAGGAGGAATGTTGGGAATATTCTTGATGGGATTTTTAGCCAAAAATGTCGAAAATCTAGCTGCCAAAATTGCTGCCCTATTTGGAGTAGCCATTATCGCTTGGATTTCCTTTAAGGATAGTCTTCCTGAAAATCTACAAAGTCCATTTGATTCCAAAATGACGGTTGTAATTGGAACGATTTCCATCGTCAGCATCGGAATTCTAGTTCAAAAACTCATCAAAAAAACTCGTTAAATGATGCAACAAAAATTACCAAAAGGATTTGTTCCCGTGATGATTAGTTCTTTCCATGAAGATTTATCGTTGGATTTAGAAGGAATTGCCAGATTAACTGAAATGTATATTCAAGCGGGTGCGGTAGGCTTATTCGCCAATTGTTTATCCAGTGAAATGTATGAGTTGAGCCGTGAAGAACGCATAAGTTTAATCGATACTGTTGTAAAAACTGCCAATGGAAGAGTACCCGTAGTGGCAACAGGCACATTGGAGGGCAGTATCGAAGAAATGGCTCAATTTTCGAAAGAAATTTACGCTTTAGGCATTCAAGCTGTGATTATTCTTAATAATCAAATGGTCAAAGAAAATGAATCAGATGCCTTATTTTTAGAGCATATGCATAAGTATATGGATCTAACTCCAGGCATACCTTTTGGCATTTACGAATGTCCCGCGCCTTATAAAAGATTGATTAGTCCAGAGGTTTTAGAAGATTTACTACCTTCCGGCCGCTTGGTTTACCACAAAGATACTTCCTTGGATTTCACCAAAGTTGCTAATCGGATTCGAATGGCACAAGGTTATAATTTCGGACTATATGATGCCTATATGGGACATGCCGTGGCAGTTTTGAAAGCAGGAGCTATGGGATTATCTTGTATTCAAGGCAATTATTTTCCGGAATTGATTGTTTGGTTGTGTGAAAATTTCAATAAAGTTGGCAAGGAGAAGCAAGTTGAAGAAATTCAAAAATTCTTCAATGACAACATGGATGTTATGCATGACGTCTATCCTACCAGTGCTAAATATGCCCTTCAAAAAAGAGGTTTCCAAATAAATTTAGCCACCCGAAGGGCGGTTGGAAAATTAACGGAAAAACAAACCAACAACATTGATCAGCTATTATTGGATTATGAGAAGTTGTCGATGGTTAAGAGTTTGAAAATAGAAGAGAGAAAATGAGAAAAGAGAAAATCGGGGTGTGTTCGCTAAACTGTGTCATTTTTTTCTCTCCTCTCTACGATCTTCTCTTTAAAATACAATAACGATGAATATCAGAGCAATACTTCTTGTTGGAATGTCCTTGGCTACTGCATGGGCCGTTAGGGGACAGTTTGGTCATGAACACGGTGCTGCGTGGGCGGGATCTATTGGTTCAATTTGTATTTTATTGTTGGCTAATCGGAAAGATTGGACTGCAAAAGCCTTTCAAATAATTTTGGCGGGGGCATTAGGCTGGGGAATTGGAGGAGTCATGAGTTATGGTTTAGTGGTAGGTTACGGCCGTTCAACTGATTTTGTCAATGTCTATTATGGATTAGTTTCATTATTTGTCATAGGTGGATTATATGGATTCATGGGTGGAGGCTTATTTGGTTTAGCCATAGGTCATTCAAGTAAAACCCCGGTAAAATGGTCGAAATTGATCGTGGAAATGGTTGTCGGTGCATTAATCTTTTATTTCTTCATCATTCAGCAATTTGAATTTTTGATGACACCACCTAGAGACGAATCTTGGGCGGGAGTATTTGGAATGGTTGCAGCATTAATTTGGTTTATGTTTCGAACCAAAAACGTGCAAGCCTTACGAGTGGCCTTATTTGCAGGATTAGGTGGAGGTTTCGGTTTTGCTTTTGGAAATTTTTTGCAAGTATTAGGAACGGTATCTGCAATCAAATTTAATTTTTGGAATGTCATGGAATATTCCTTGGGGTTTTTCGGTGGAATAGGAATGGCCTATGGAACGTTTACCTCCAAATGGGAAGAATCAAGCAATGATAAAGCTCCGAATCAATGGCCAGCCATTCTAATGCTTACCTT
This sequence comes from Aquirufa sp. ROCK2-A2, assembly GCF_054558485.1. NCBI lineage: Bacteria > Pseudomonadati > Bacteroidota > Cytophagia > Cytophagales > Flectobacillaceae > Aquirufa > Aquirufa sp. ROCK2-A2. Next base: position 318,412 of record NZ_JBPXKA010000001.1, on the reverse strand, counting down.
AATAATTCCAGTCATCATGTGGCAACAAAATTTTCGCATGGAACGCTTAACGGAAACAGTAAATAAATTGAATTTTATTGATGCAGAAGCCATTATTTTATCCATTCGTTGGGATAGTTTATTTCTTATTTTAGGAGCAAGTATTTTTTGGATGTACACCTATTCTAAATCTAATAAGATTGAATATCCAACACTGAAACGATTTTTCATTGCCCATTTTGGACTTTATATACTATTAAGTTTATTGATAACTTCGGCTATATTGAGCACCTATCGGATTGAGCAATACCTTTATATCGTCAATTTTGGCATTATCCTATACCTACAAAAAAATACGAAAGTTGAATTTCTTACCAGGGATTTATCTTGGAATAAATATGCCAAGAATCTGATCCTATTATTTTTGATCATTGCCGTTTTAGCATTTATTGCTAGTCATTCCCATGGGGAATTGAAAGGGGCACATAATCGATTTTAAGAAGAAGAGAAGAAAAGAGGAGAGAGAAGATAGGAAAGAATCGTGAAAAGTTGAATACCTTTAAGAAAATCAGATTATTGATAGGAAATATAAGTTTCTAGTTTATAAATCTGATTTACTTTTTTTATGGGGTAATGGGTCCCCTTACCCCCTGCAATTTAGGTGTAATAAAGTTCAGTTGTTTGATAATTTTGAATAGAAAGAAAAAATCCCTCGTTTCTCTTTTCTCTTTTTTCTTTTCTCTTTTTTCTTTTCTCTTTTCTCTTCCTAATTGAATTCCTTCGCAAATTGAAAGGGAGTTTTTTGCGTTACCTTTTTAAAGGCTTTATTGAAATTGGTGAAATTATTAAATCCCGATTCGTAACAGATTTGAGTAACCAATAATTGATTTTCTTTGATCAACTTACAAGCAAATTCCACTCGTATTTCATTCAGAAAATTGGCATAATTTTTACGGGTTTTACTTTTAAAATATCGACAAAAAGAAAGTGGACTAAGATTGACTACTTCTGCGATTTCATCAATAGTGATTTTTCTCCTGAAATTTTTCACAGAATAATTGTAAATCAAATTTAATCGACTCGTTTCTTTTTCATTTGTGGTGGTTTCTAGTAATCCGCTGGATAAAAATTCTTTTTCCTGACTAATGGACAATATATTTAATATTTGAAATAATTGAAGTACTTGATTGTCGTTCTCTTGTTCCAATATCATTTTCATTCTACCAATTATTTGCTGTTTGGTTTGACCGTGAATTTGAATTCCCTTTTTCGACTCTTCCATTAAATTCGCCACAAACCGATTTTCATGTAAATTCATAAATACTTCTCCAAATAATTCTGGACTAAAATGAATCACCAATGCAGATGCCTTCAAATCTTCTTGTCCCTGAAAATAAATATCATCACTTCGCAAATAATGTGGACAATTTGACCCAATAAACAATAAATCACCATCTTCAAAATGCTGAATACTATCACCTACAAATTGAGTACCTGTTCCTTTTTCAATTAATAACAATTCGTTCTCAGGATGGTAATGATACTTGTTAAAAAAGTAACTAACTATGTCACGTCGAACACTAAATGATCGCAATGGTTGATTGGAAACTTTTAGTAATTGAGCCTTCATTGAATTATATAAGTTTTTTTAAAGAAGCGAACACACAAGTATGCCAGAATAGTTATGCTATTTGGTGAATTTATTTAACTTTTCAATTATAAAAATGTATTTTTTTGTTAAGAATTTGAAAGACTATCTAAAAATGTCATTTGTTAACCTAATTTATATAAAATGAGAATACCTTTTTACACAAAAATGCTTCGGCATTGCCTAGTTACGGTTGCATTGATAGTAGGATGCTATTCAGCAACACTCGCTCAGTCTCGACTGATCACTGGAAAGGTCACTTCCAGTTCTGATGGCTCCGAATTACCTGGTGTCAGCATTACCATTAAAGGAACGAACAAAGGAACTTCGAGCAACATTTCTGGCTCTTATTCCATTGAAGTTTCAGGTACAAATCCTGTGCTTGTTTTCTCATTTGTCGGATTTGACAAAAAAGAAGTGAACGTAGGAAATCGCACAGTTCTGGATGTAGCTTTAACAACCAATTCCTCCGAATTGAATGAAGTTGTTGTTACTGCTTTAGGTATCAAACGGGAAGAAAAATCCTTGGGTTATTCCGTAGGAAAAGTTGCCGGAAAAGATCTTAGCCGTGTTGTCAATGAAAACGTATTAAACTCATTAGCAGGTAAAGTGGCTGGGGTTAGTATCAATGCCACAGGTACTACAGGTTCATCTGTTAGTATGATTATTCGTGGTGCCAAGTCTTTGAGCAACGATAATCAACCATTATTTGTGATTGACGGTGTTCCAGTGATCAACTCATTGAACAACGTGAGTCAAATTGGTAATGATAACCGTGTGGATTACGGTAATGCCATTTCAGATTTGAATCCAGAAAACGTAGAAAGTGTTTCTGTCTTAAAAGGACCAAGTGCAGCGGCATTATATGGATCAAGAGCGGGTAATGGTGTTGTTTTGATTACAACTAAAAATGGAGCAAAAGCAAAGAAAATGACGGTTAACATCACATCAAATACGGTGTTTGATAATCCTTACAAATTCTTAAAAATGCACTCCAAATTTGCAACAGGGGTATTACCATTTACTCCTGACAACAATCCTTATCCTGGAGGAATTTTATCCATTGAAGAGGGTTCAGCTGGAGGTATTGGGCCTGAATTGGACAAGGGATATACCGCTATTCAGTGGAATAGTCCAAAAGATGCCAATGGAAAGCCAATTCCTTCAGAATTAAAATCCTATGCAGATAATGTGAAAAACTTTGTAAGAACAGGTATCACGACCACCAATGGCATTTCAGTATCCAATGGCAATGATGTGGCCAATTATCGCTTGACTTATTCCAATATGACTAGTCGCGGTATCGTACCAAATTCCGATTTATTCAAAAACTCTCTATCCATTGCTTCTTCTTTCAAATTGTCGAACAAATTGAAATTGAGCACTAATTTGGATGTAAGTAGAAATAGCTCCAATAACCGTCCAGCAAGTGAAAGGGGATCTAACCCGTTGCAATGGGCTTATGCAGTTTCTCCTCACATTAATATCATGGACTTAAAAAACTACTGGGTTCCAGGCCAAGAAGGTTTACAACAAAAATCTCAAGCTATTGGTAGTTATAATAACCCATGGTTCTTAGCGTATGAGGTAAATAACTCATTTGTGCGTGATCGCGGATTTGGTAATGTAAAATTAGATTATCAATTAACTCCAGAATTGAGTTTGATGGCCCGTTATTCATTAGATACGTATGGAGAAACAAGAGAAACAAAAATTGCAAAATCTTATACCGGTGAAAAAAATGGTGCGTATGGTATCATTAATTTAGACCGCTATGAACGCAACATCGATTTCTTAGCTACATGGGCTAAACCTGTTGGTGATTATTCTTTATCTTTTTCAGTTGGAGGAAACGCCAGAAACTCTAGAACATCGGATGTCAGTAATTCATCAAAAGGTGGTACAGGATTAATTATTCCAGGTCTTTATACTTTACAAAATATTGCCAATACCAATATTAACTACTCAAGTTATCAAACTCAAAAAGTGGTTTATTCAGGTTATGGTATGGCGAATTTAGGTTATAAGGATATGGTTTATTTGGATTTAACAGCACGTAATGATTGGTCAAGTACTTTGCCTGTTGAAAATAGATCTTACTTCTATCCCTCCGCTTCCTTAAGTGTTTTATTGAATGAAATGTTCCAAATCTCAAATCAAAAAATTGATTTACTAAAAATTAGAGCAGGTGTTGCTCAAGTAGGTAATGACACGAACCCGTATGCGTTAATCAATACATTAGGAATTGCTGAAGCATGGGGATCCATTACTCGTTTAGGAAAAAATGGCAACATATTATTACCTGATTTGAAACCAGAAATTTCTACCTCTGTAGACTTAGGAGCAGATTTAACGATGTACAAAAATCGTTTAAGATTTTCAGGAACATATTATACCGTAGAAAACCGAAATCAAATCATTCCAACAACCCTTCCATCTTCGTCAGGTTTTACCTCGAAGAACATCAATGCAGGCTTATTGGTTAGTAAAGGGATCGAGTTAACTTTAGGTGGTACCCCAATAGATAACAATGGTTGGAAATTAGATTTAACCGCTAACTTCTACAAAAACGAAACGACGATTAAAGAATTATCAAGTGGATTAAATTCTTACACACTTTGGACAGATGCCAAAGGAGGAGCTTGGACTTATGTAGGAGATAAGATTGGAGACATTTACGATGCTGAAATTGTCACCGTAAAAGATCAAAATTCGAAATATTTTGGTTACCCAATATTAGATTCTGACGGTTCTTGGCAATCTATTTCTGCGAGTAACACCAGAAACAAAATAGGTAATTTTAATCCAGATTTTATTTTAGGTTTACAAACCTCTTTGAGCTATAAAAACTTTAGTTTGAACATGACCTTTGATTGGAGAAATGGAGGAGATTTTGTTTCACAAACCTATCGTTACAGTGAATCCGATTTGAAATCTCAACGTTTCTTGGATAATTTGATTAATCCAAATGGCTTGACAGGTGATGCCTTACGTAATTACTTGGTAGCCAATCAAGATAAAATGATCCGCATCAATCAAAATGGATACTTCCCAATAGTTGGTGGACCTACCAAGGAATATGGTGGATATCCATTTGAATATGGCGGAAAAGTTTATCCAAATGGCGTATTTAATCCAGGTGTAATCGCTATCTATGATGACAAAGGAAATGTAACAGGTTACGAAGAAAACTTAGGTGGGCCTAATACAAGGATTTTACCATATGGCGACAACTATCCATGGAGCTTTACACGTGCAGCAACGTTTGATGCATCATTCGTAAAATTAAGAGAAATCTCTTTAGGCTATGAATTCCCAAGTGCTTTCGTTAAGAAAATGGGATTACAAGGCGCCAACTTCTCTGTGTATAGTCGTAACATCATTTTATGGACTGCTTCAAAAATTGGTATTGATCCTGAAACTGCTTTCCAACCACAAGCTGGAGCGCAAGCGGGTACTCAGTTCAAACAAGGAATTGAAAGATACAATGTTACACCTTGGGTGATCCCTGTCGGTTTTAAATTAGGTTTAACTTTTTAATCAACAGCACCTTAAAACATTAAAATCATGAAAATTAGACTTATAAAAATCGTCACTTTCACTTTGTTATCAGGAGCTTTTTTCTCTTGTGAAGATTTAACAACCGTGAATATCAATCCCAATGGGGTTCAACCAGATGTGGTTAATCCTAATTTAGTTTTACCAACTGTACTTACAGAAATGTCTAAATCCTATGTCAATTTAGGATATCAAGACATCGCTGGAGTAGTTCAACATACCCAAAAAGATGCTTGGTCATCGGGACATAACGACTATGATTGGGGTGGTTCTCAGAGCTGGTCAGGTTATTATGATATTTTGCGTAACAACGATTTATTGTATAAACGAGCTGTAGATTTAAATTTGGAATTTCATCAAGGAGTCGCTTTGGTAAATAGAGCATTTATGTTTGGTTTAATTACAGATCTGTGGGGTGATGCGCCGTATACCAGTGCCTTGAAAGGGGAGACCGGTGGAGCTGAAAACATCCTACCTGCTTATGACTCACAAGAAGTGATTTATGCAGGTATTATCGCTGATTTAGACAAAGCCAACAAATTACTTTCCAAACAAAAATCAGATTATTCAAGTATTGTGGATAATGTAGATGTTATTTATGGTGGTGATCCAACTAAATGGAGAAAAATGGCCAATTCATTAGCTTTACGTTATTTCATGCGTATTTCGAATAAAAAACCAGATGTAGCGAAAGCGGGAATTGAAAATATTGTAAAAAATGCAGCCAATTATCCCATCATTACTTCTAATCCAGATGATGCAACTATGGGTTTTCCAGGAACAAGTGATGGTACTTCTTGGCCAGCAAATGCGGTGTATGATGTTAGTGGTAGTAATTACCGTCGTATCAAAATGGCAGCCACGTTTGTCAAATATCTTCAAGCAGTGAAAGACCCTCGTTTAGGTGTTTGGGCATCTAAAGTGGAAATCCCTTTGGTAGTGGATGAAACTTTGCCATCTAAAACAGATAAAATAATAGATGGCAAAAGATACTTGTCGCCAGACATCGTGGGTAAATCGATGGTAGATACAAACCCTGATTATGTAGGATTACCCACATCATTTTCACAATTGCCTTCAGCGTATAATATGAATCCAACACCTGGGCAAACATCTTTCAACCCTCACGTATCATTTCTTGCACCTATGTACAAAAATGCTACTGGGGCAATGCTAAAAGCACGATTGATCTCCGCATCAGAGGTAAACTTCATCTTAGCTGAAGCTGCTTTAAAAGGTTGGGCTGTAGGTGATGCGAAAACTTTCTACGAAAATGGTGTTAAAGCATCCTTATCTACTTGGGGTAAAAGTGGAGATGCGTCTAGCTACTTAGCCAATGATGGTGTTTCTTACAAAGGAACAGTTCAACAAGTCATTGAGCAAAAATGGATTGCTAGCTGGACAGCTGCAACAGAAGCTTGGTTCGACTTCCGTCGTACTGGTTTCCCTGAATTAAAAGCAGGTCCTGCAGGAAAACGTCAGGCTTTACCTTTACGATTCTATTACATGCAAGATGAAATTAGAATCAATGCTAAAAATGCATCTTCTGCGATTGATAAATTAGAAGTATCTAATTATTCCCAAGCAGATGGCAAAAATAGTCCATGGTCAAAACCTTGGTTGATACAAGGCACTAATAAACCTTATTAATGAAATTACTTCTAAACCTATTCATACTAGTATTTTGTTTTTTAACTCAAACTGCTGCCCAAGACCTAAAAGTCGGGGCAGCGGTGCGAGTAATTACCCCCAATCCTTTACTTCCTGTTTCAGGAGGCATTGGAAAACCTAAACCCAGTTTAGAGAAAAAAGGTGAACTTTTTGCCCGTGCGATGGTAGTAGAACAAGGCAAAACTCGTTTTGCTATTGTAAACGTAGATAATTTGGGTTGGACTTCCGTTTTAGGAAATAGATCTAGAGCCTTAATCAAAGGAATACCTCCAGAAAACATTTTGATTGGAGCCACACATACCCATAGTGCGCCTGATGCTTACGGTTTTCCAGATGAAACCGGAAAAAACTATGCTGATTTAAAGTATCTCGACTTTTGTGTACAACAAATTGCAGATGCGGTCAATGAGGCCATTAAAAATTTAGAACCTGCCTCTATCAAAATTAATGTCCAAGAAGTCAAAGGGAAAATAGCCTATAACTATTATGCCCCAGCGCTTTATGACCCGAGATGTGGCGTCATTCAAGCCATCTCTGCCAAAGGAAATACCATTGCAACCTTGGTTAATTATGCCGTACATCCTGAAGTTTTAGGAAGTGAACGAGGAATCCTGAGTCCAGACATGATTGGGCCTTTGTACCAAAGAATTGAAGAAAAAGCTGGAGGTATAGCCCTATTTATGAATGGAGCCCAAGGAGGGATGGTGACAGCTGATACTAGACTCGAATATGGCAAAGAGGGCCAAGGTCAAAAAGAAGCCAACACCTGGGAAGAATGCATCCGAATAGGTACACTTCTTGCTGATGAAGCCTTAAGAATTATCAACTCCGCTACTGTTCTAATTAATCCATCGGTATTTTGTACGTCAAAGACCATCGACTTCCCTGTCGACTCGGAAATGATGCGCTATATTTTGTATAATTCCCCTTTGAAATACGAATCTAAAAAACCGAACATAGTGAGCACAAAAATTAATTTGATTAATATTGGACCTGCTCAAATTTTAACCATTCCAGGAGAGGCATTACCCAATGTGGGATATTACCTAAAACGAAATATGCCAACCAAAATGCCTTTCCTTTTTGGCTTAACCAATGACGCTTTCGGGTACATGCTCGCCAAAGTAGATTTCAACAGCTTTAAAAGGTATGAATACGTGAGTCGTACCAGTTTGGGTGAAATGACAGCAGAAATTTACATGGAACAAGCATTGCAGTTAGTTAATTCAAGTCCCAAACCAACCAAATAATTTAATTTAAAGCCTTTTGTAGCATGAAAACTCATCCATTCTTCTTGATTACCCTCTATTTTTTAATTTCGCTAACTTCCACTTTTGCCCAACAATTGGATAAAACCTATGCTGAAAAGCTAGGATTCCCAAAAGGGAAAAAAGTGGTTATTTTTCATGTCGACGATTGTGGAATGTCCTATTCCTCCAACCAAGGAGCCTATAAATCCATAGAAAAAGGAGTGGCAACCTCCTGCAGTATCATGATGCCCTGCCCTTGGGCAGCCAGCTTTGTCCATTATATCCAAAAAAATATTCCAAATTTAGATGCAGGCTTACACCTGACATTAACATCTGAGTGGAATGATTACCGTTGGCCGGCTTTATCAGGTTTTCAACAAGTACCAGGTTTAACAGATGGAGATGCCTGTATGTACCACAGTGTAGAACAAGTAATCAAAAACGCGAGTCCGGACGAAATAGAAAAAGAAATCAGGGCGCAAATTGCCCGCTCGGAAAAATTAGGCTGGAAACCCACTCACTTAGATTCCCACATGGGGACCTTATTTGCCTACCCTCCTTTTTTGGAACGATACATTAAAGTGGGTATTGAAAAAGGAATCCCAGTGATGTTCCCTGGCGGAAATAATAAAATGCTCTTCGAATCTATGAACCTCCCATTGATCAAAAAATTAAAAGCCGAGGGTAAATACGTAGAAGGAATGAAACTGCCTGCTGTGAAATACGGCTTAACAGATATGGGACCAGAAGCGATTAAAATTGGCGAAAAATTATGGGATGCAGGCCTACCGGTGTTGGACGATTTACATACCTACAGTGGCGATTGGAAACCTGAAGGTAGCAATGTTAGCTCTGCAGATTGGGGGAAATACAAAGCGGATCAATGGATTTCAACGCTTGAAAACATGAATCCTGGAGTCGCCATGCTGATTGTTCATAGCAGTGATATTACGGAAGAATTTAAGTTCATTAGCGGATCAGGCGGTTCCCGCTTAGCCGATATGAATTCCATGATGCATCCAGATTTAAAGGCTTATATCGAAAAAGAAGGAATCATTTTAACCACTTTTCGTGAATTATTGGAACGCCGCAAGAAGATCAAATAAATGAAAAAATTACTTGTTGTTCTATTTTTCACATCTTTTTCAAGTTTTGCACAAAATCCTGCGATTCTTGAATCTAGTTTAATTTTCCCAGAACAAAATCTACATGTTCATGGAAATAGTCACGTCCTTTTACCCAATGGCGATTATTTAGCTGTTTGGTTTTATGGCAGTGGAGAAAGAACGGCGGATGATGTTAAATTAATGGGCGCTCGATTAAAAAAAGGAGAAAAAAAATGGTCGGAACCTTTTTTAATGGCTGATACCCCTAACCTCCCCGATTGCAATCCTGTTCTCTTTTTAAACAAAGAAAATAAACTGTTTTTGGTATGGATAGCAGTACAAGCCAATCAATGGGAACAATCCATTTTACGAGTTCGAACGACCAAAAATTATCAAAATTCTGGTGCGCCCATTTGGGAATGGCAAGATAATATATTGTTAAAACCGAACGATAATTTTGCCAAAGAAGTATCCTCTAAATTAAAACAATTACCCGAGCACCCTATTGGTTGGGCGGGCTATGCCCCCAAATATGATCAATTAATTAATAAAGCCAGTGAAGATGCCGTCAAAAGAAGTATCGGATGGATGACCAGAATAAAACCACTTATTTCAGAAACTGGAAGAATTATTTTACCACTTTATTCCGATGGGTATAATTTATCGTTGATGGCCATCTCTGATGACGATGGCAATTCATGGCGACCAAGTTTACCTTTGGTAGGTAGAGGGCCTATACAGCCTGCGATCGTCCAATTAAAAAATGGTAAAATTTTGGCCTATTGTCGAGATAGTGGTGATAATCCTCCAAGAGTGCACATCAGTGAATCATTGGATAATGGTGAAACTTGGACCGCTTCCCTCAAATCTGATATTCCTAATACGGCTAGTGTGGAACTACTACTTTTACAGGATGGTCGGCTTGCTTTTGTTGGAAATGATATCGAGGATGGTCGTTATCAATTAAGTCTTTTTTTATCGAATGATGAAGGGAAAACTTGGAAATGGAAAACGTTTATCGAAAAAGTAGAGCCCAACAAAGGCAGCTTTTCTTATCCATGTTTAAGTCAAAGTCCCAATGGATTATTGCACCTATCTTATTCTTCCCATGTAGGACCCAATCAAAAATCAATCAAATATGTTGTGATTGATCCCAACAAAATAAAATAACATTTAGCTATTTATATTCCAATCTACCTATGAAAACGATTCAACTTTATCTATTTCTATGCCTAGGATTATTGTCCTTTTTTCACCCATCCATGGGACAAAAAAGCCAACAACCTGTTTATCAAGATAAACCCTATTGGCAAGATTATAGTATCAAATATTACTTAAATAAAGATGAATCAAATGTTCTGATAAATGCGGAATCTGACAGAAATGGCAATATTATTTTAATGGGATCCAACGGCACTTTATTGCCACATGATGGCGAATTTTTATTTCCAGGCACATTACTCAAAGACCAAAAGTATAGAACCAGTGCTCCAAAAAGAATCGCTGCGCTTACGAAGTACCAAAACCAATTTATTTTATTGGATGATAAAGCTATTTTAAGTCATGCTTTTGCGGGAAGTATCTACTCGCACCACGAACTGCCCACAGCCAAGCAAGTAGTTGGGGGCAAAGATTTCAGCTTTTTACTAACAGATGGTCACCAAGTTCAACTCAACCAACAGTCAAAAACGCTTTTAACCCTTTCCATTCAAGATGATATGATTCTTGATATGATTTACCAAGCCTCAAGTGATCAATTTTTCCTACTGGGTCGTCAATCCATTTATTGTCTTTCCCCTTCTCAAAAAAGCCTTAAAAAATGTTTTTCGGGCGGCCCTTTTACCGCATTTGACATCGCTGAAAATTCGAACAAATTATATATAGGAACCCCCAATGGTTATTTCATTTTTGACACAAAAACACAAAAACAGTCGGGTGAGATTCAACAAAAATTACCTTGGACAGACATTACGTCGATAAAATCCATTGGAGATAAAATCTGGTTTGGAACGAATAAAGGTGCCTTTGCCATGAAATCGAATGGCAAATTTGATTATTACAATGGAGAAAGATGGTTACCCAGTAACGAAGTGAAACATATCGCTGAAGGTCCCAATCATTCTGTTTTAATTACGACAACTACAGGTTTGGGACAAATTTGTTTCAAAAAAATGACCTTGCATGAAAAGGCTGTTTTTTACGATCAACAAGTCCGTAAAAGGCATATTCGAAATGGATTCAATGCCAATTTGGATCATATTCAAAAAGGAAATGTAAACACGGGTTATTTAGCCGATTCAGATAACGATGGCCTCTGGACTTCCATGTATTTAGGTGGAGAAATTTTCCGATATGCAGTCACAAAGGACCCTGAAGCTTTACAAAATTGTCGAGAATCCTTGGACGCGATGGAACGTTTGTATAAGCTGACTCCTGTTCCTGGATTTCCTGCTCGCTCCTTTGAACGGAGAGGTTTTATTTCTAGTTTATCCGATCCAGAAAGATGGCAACATTCACCAGATCCTGAATGGGATTTTAAATCGACAACCAGCAGTGATGAGGTTATTGGACATATTTTTGCTTTTGGTGCCATGGCAGAATTGGTGGATGATGCCGATTTAAAGAAGCGCTCCATTGTATTGATCGACACCTTGATGTCGCATATTTTAAAAAACAATATGTATTTAATCGATTTTGATGGCAAACCAACCATGTGGGGAAAATGGCATCCGGATTATGTAAATTCCTTTCCAATAAATGTAGGCGACCGAAAACTAAATTCATCTAACATCACCGCGATGTTGCAAACGGCTTATCATTTCACCAAAAAAGAAAAATACAAACAAAAAGCTTTCGAGTTGTTAACCAAATACGGCTACTATGAAAATTTAATGCGTCCATTCAGTATTTTAGGTCAAGCTGATCCTAATGCAGACGAACATGCCAAAAACATGTCAGATAGCTGGAATCATTCGGACGACGAAATGTATTATGTGGGTTACTGGGGGCTTTACCGATATGCGTTTAATGACACCTTGAAAGCAAGTTTCAAAAAATCCATTCTAGATCACTGGCAAATTGAACGACCTGAAAAAGAAGGAGCTTGGAACATTTTTACTGCTTTAACGAAAACAAATCAATTCGATTTGGAGGAAGCCGCTTGGTATTTAAGAGAACATCCGTTGGATTTGATCGATTGGAATATTCAAAATAGTCATAGAAAAGACATTGTCACCATACCTGATAATTTCCGTAAACAAACCACCAAAGAGGTCTTGCCTCCTGATGAAAGACAAGTGCAAAGACATAATGCCAATATGTTCAATTTGGATCGAAATGGCGGAAATGGCCGTTCTGAATATAGTGCAGGCGACATTTGGTTATTGCCTTATTGGATGGGTAGATATTTGGGGGTTATTTCAGCACCGAGGAATTAGGTTATAGGTAAAAGGTAATAGGTAATAGTAGAGTCGACCCTTGCGGTCGACTTAGGTTATTGGTAAAAGCGACCGATACCTGAGTAGAGTCGACCCTTGCGGTAATTCTATGAAATAATTTAAACAAATGAAATACACTTGGATTAATTATTGTTGGATCATTCTTTTAAGCATATCCAGCATTGGTTTTGCACAATCGAACATCCAAATTTCTGCGCACAGAGGAAATTCGGGAGAAGCACCAGAAAATACCTTGGCGACGTTCCAAAAAGTGTTGGAATTGGGAGTAGATTTCATAGAAATCGATGTGAGAACTTCAAAAGATAATCAATTAGTCATTTTACATGATGGGACTTTGAACCGGACAAGCAATGGAATAGGTCCGATAGCTCAGTTGACCTTGTCAGAGATAAAAAAATTAAAGGCCAACAAAGGTTGGGAGCAAGCCTTTCCTGAGGAGCAAATACCAAGCTTAGAAGAAACTGCCCAATTGATCTACCATTGGAATAAAAACCATTCCAAAAAAACCTATATCTATGTAGATTGCAAACAAGTGGCACCTAAGCCTTTGGTTGAAATACTAAAAAAATATGATTTAGCTAATCAGTCCGTTTTTTATGGTTCAGATGATTTTTTGTCGCTGTTGAAACAGGTCTATCCTGCTTCAAAACGGATGCCAAGCTTGGATGCTGAATCAGAAATAAATGCTAAAATTGAACATCTACAACCCTATGCCTTTGATGTATCTTGGTTAATCTTAAATGAACATTTGGTTCAAAAAATCCATGATAAAAAGATAAAAGTATTCACTGATGTATTAGGTCCGCTGGATAATCCAACTAATTACCAAAAAGCGCAAGATTGGAAAATTGATTTGATTCAAACGGATCATGCTAATTTGGTTAGAGGTAATAGGTAATCATGCGAATTAAGGGTTGATATTTCCAATGATTAATCTCTTTCTTTACCGTTTTGGAATTCGATACTTCGACAGGCTCAACAACCGCGTACATCCACTGTTCGTAATCACAAAAACCTTTGTTCTTAAAGCTAATTATATCTCGTTACTTACGGTTAATCCGACGAAAGATTTGAACGAAGCGGTAGGCGGAGCTTTGACAACGCGCATGGGGTATGTGCGTCAGGGTCAAAGAAAATAGCCGAAAGCGTAGTGAAAATCGGTCAGCTTGCTGATTCGTCTTGGATTAACTTGCGACTAATAAGTTTTTTTGTTTCTTTTTTTCTAAAAAAAGAAATGCCTTGGAAAAAGAATTAGCCAATAAATGGCATTTTTAGGTAATAGGTATTAGGTAAAAGGTATTAGGTAATAGGTAATAGGTAAAAGGTAATAGGTATTAGGTAATAGGTATTAGGTAATTCTTAATTCTACATGCTCAAATCTTAATACTTACTTCATACCTCGAAGGCACCTCCCCTGTCCATTTCTTAAATACGCGATTAAAATACGATAAACTTTCAAAGCCAGATGTGAAGCATGTTTCCGTAACTGTTTTATGCTGTAACAATAGCTTTTTGGCATAATTAACACGGTATTGATTGACAAAATCCGTATATGTTAGATGGGTGCTTTTTTTAAAATACCGACAAAATGCGGGAACACTTAAACTAACTTCATCCGATATGGATTGAATATCAATCGGGTTTTGAAAATTTTTCTCGACAAATTGGTAAATGCGATGTGTTCGTTCTTGTTGTTTCAAGACGCTTTGATGGGCAATGGGTCGAACGTTTAATTCTACATATTCATCGCTATCCGCCAAAAATTGAAAAATACTCATTAATTCCATAAACTGATAAAACCGATCCAAACTTTGCATTTTCTTTAAACGTTCACCAGCCATTCGCTTGGTCTCTCCAAAAAACGCTAAACCAGATTTGGCTCTTTCCATCAAATCAAGTACTCGATTTAATTCAGGTATGGCCGATAAGCCTTTTTCAAAATAATGTTCTGGAAATTGAATCACGACAGTTTCTGCCACAGTTTTGACACCAAAATCAAAATTCAAATGAGGAATATGTGGCCCAATTAAAGCTAAATCGCTACCGTAATAAGTAGAAATATGATCACCAATATGTCGTATGCCTTTTTCTGCCTCCACATAGACCAATTCAATTTCAGGATGAAAATGCCAATAGAAAACTTCATTCAATTTCGGAGTTAATAAGATCCGAAATGAACTATTTTCATCCCTTTGAATTTGTTCTAAATTTAATTTCATTGACTAAATATCTAAAAATTATAGATTTTTATCAAATTAAATATCAATGCAGTTCAAATATTCGTCAATATAGAGAAAAATAAGGATAGAAATTCTGTGGAAATTTGTCCCAACAAAAACAAAGAAATTCTTATAAAATTAATATATTAGAAAACCTTCATACAATTTGGACTATGTCAAAAGAAACAATGCTACCCAATAACGCCCATTACGATATTCCCGGAAATCCATCCACTGCCAAAAGTAGTACACTACAATTAAACGATCGTTCCAATGGTGCCCCTCTTCGAGTATTAAGCGAAGATGATTGGGATTTCTGGAAATACAATGGCTACATCATCATCAAAAATGCCGTACCACGGGAACAAGCATTAGCTACAGCCGGTTTTCTTTGGGAATTTGAGGAAAAAAATCCCAATGACCCTACTACTTGGTACACCGCACCAAGGGCTGAGATGAAAATGAAAGAATTGGCCAACACCGGCATGGTGGAATGTTACAACAATCAACATTTGTGGAATAATCGTCAAATGCAACGTGTTTACGATGCCTTTGTAGATATTTGGGGAACGGAAAAATTATGGGTCACCATTGATCGTGCGAATTTGAATTTCCCTATTCGTCCCGGACATGAATACAAAGCCTTTATTCACTGGGATTATGATCCAGAAACCAAACCGGTAAATGTGCAAGGGGTATTGGCATTGGCGGATCAGTTAGATGAAAATATGGGCGGATTTCAATGCATTCCTGAACTTTTCAGAAACTATGACACTTGGAAACTAAGTCAGCCAGCAGACAGAGATCGCTTCAAGCCAGATACAACCGATTTCACTCCCACAAAAGTAAAATTAGAAGCTGGCGATTTATTGATTTTCAATAGCACCCAGCCGCATGGTATTCGAGCAAATAACAGCGATAAGGTACGTTGTGCACAATATATTTCCATGATGCCTGCGGAAGAAGATAATGAAGAATTACGTAATTGGCGCATTAACTCCTGGAAAAACCGCATCGCTCCAGAGGGTTACGCCTTCCCTGGTGACCCAAGAAACTGGGAACAAAGTAAGTATGAAACAGCCGAATTGAATGAGCTAGGAGAGAAAATTTTGGGATTGAAAAAATGGTGAGTTGAAAAATAGACTCAGATTTCTTTTTTAACATAATTATTTTCTAATTTACTGCAATTAAAAAACCTATTACATGAAAAAGATTCTGATTATCACCTTCTTAACATGCTCATTTTTGGCAAATGCCAAACCCAAAAAAGAAAAATGGATTCCATTATTCAATGGGAAAAGTTTAAAAAACTGGACGGTCAAAATCCATCATCATGAAGTTGGTGATAATTTCGGAAATACCTTTCGAGCAGAAGATGGGATGATCAAAGTTCGTTATGATCAATATGACAAATTCAACGAACGTTATGGGCATTTATATTTCAATCAACCTTTTTCGCACTACATTTTACGTTTACAATATCGCTTTACTGGAGTCTGGAGAAAAGACGCACCGAGCTACACCGAAAGAAATTCAGGTGTCATGTTTCACTCGCAAGACCCCAACACCATGCCCAAAGAACAAGACTGGCCGATTTCAGTTGAAATGCAATTCTTAGGAGTGTTGGCAGATGGTAAACCTAGACCCACCGGAAACATGTGCTCTCCAGGAACAGATGTCGTTTATCAAGGCAAAATCGACCCAAGACATTGCATCAATTCCACTTCACCAACCTTTGACAATGAACAATGGATTACGGCGGAATTAATCGTACGTGGCGATTCCTTGGTAACCCATAAAATCAATGGTCAAACCGTTTTGGAATACACCAACCCGCAAATGGGTGGTGGCGTGGCTAATCGTTATAATCCCGCTTTGAAAATTGACGGACAATTATTGAAAAGCGGTTTCATTGCCCTTCAAAGCGAAGGACAAGAAATCGATTTTAGAAATATTGAATTGCTGGATTTATCGAAATAATTATAATTTAAAATTACTGATATCAATCACTTTGAACTGATACCTCCCGGCATCGAGTAAAAAATCATATTGACCGGTAACACCCACAATTTTGAATTTTCCGTTCGACATCATACCTCTAATTTGATGGGTAATATTGGACTTTTCAGCAGGATTTATGACCAAATCTTTGTCGTAAAAGGCAAATGATTTGTTCTTATTATTTAACCAAAAACTATTTTTCAAATTGTAAGATGCCCCCATCCAACCACCAATGAAAATATCTTGCCAGCCATCACCATTAATATCAACGACATCAAAATACCGCTCTCCAACGGCGGTATTGGAAAATATATATTGTGGTCCTGCCGCAAAATTACCTTTGCCATCATTCCACCAAATTTGAATGCCTCCACCTGGATCTCCTTCAAATTCTAGGGCTAAATCCAATAATCCGTCATTGTTAAAATCCACGATTCGGGTTTCAATAGGACTTCTATTTTTCGATTTATCCAAAACAAAAAATCCTGAATCGAACTTCGTTTTCACATATTGAAATTTCTGAATTTGAGCGTTCCACGCAAATATGGCTATTCCTAAAAAGGGTCCGCTTAAAATGATTTCGGGTCGTGCATCGCCTAACACATTACCTACTCCAATGGAAGTCGCTTCCTCCATGTTTGGATAGGTCCCATCTAGGCCAGGGTCAGAAATAATTGTTCGATCCTCCGTAAAACTGCCATCCTTATTTTGAGAATAAAAATACATCCCTACTACACCAGAGTATCTTCCATTTTGACCTCCTAAGCGAGTGGCCACATTATCTTCCAAACCATCACCTGTTAAATCACCTTTGGCACTTGAATAAAAAGTATGATCTTCCGTTCCACTGGCCTTTGTAACCTTTAAGGTCATATTATCTTCTACCTGAATTTTTACACTCGGACCGCCAGGTAAGTTATTGGACCCGTAGGCTTCTGAACCAAATTCAGATAGGAAATAATTCCCCTCTGAACCCATATCGGATGAAACAGGACTGGAAAAATTGGTCAAAGGACCATCATAAATTTTATCCATTTCCCAAATCCCTGATTTATTGACTAAATGAATCAAGGGTACTTTGTTGACCGAAGTGGGATTTAAGACCAAGTGTTCAACACCTTTAAAGTTAAAAACCTTATAATGACAATGATCCAGTCCACCCGACAAACTTCCAATTTGAATCCAAGCATTATTGAATTGCACATCAGGCATTTTGGGATATGAGTTGCTTAGGTCAAAACGATAAGCCACGTATTTAAAAACACTGTCATTTTTAACCACTACAGGAGGTTGAACAAGAGGTGAGTTAGAGGGGCTTAATTCTTCTTTGGAACAAGAGAAAATTAGTAATAGGGTGATGATCAGAATTGAAAATAATTTCATGTAACGCATGGTTTAGATTAAAGTTGAATGCTTATATCAAGAAGTTTAAATCGATTTTCGGTTGGGCTGTTTATGTGCATATCTTCAAATCCGATATAATGGAGTTTGCCTTCCAACATGGCCCCTTTCATAAAACCAGGCTGAATTTTAGGAATTGAAATCGATTTCGAATAGGTTTTATAGGTTCCACTTTCATTCACTAAAATACAATTTTGTAATTGAATGCCTAAACCTGGATCATTACCAACAGTATTAGGTCTAAACAATTTACCATTTTGAAATGGATTCAAGAGAATATCCAAATCGCCATCATTATCTATATCAACTGTTTCAAATTCTCGAAATTGCAATACATCATGGGTGAATTCGATGTTCTGAGAAGGCTTAAAAGTTCCCTTACCATCATTGATCCAAATTTGAACTCCATTATAATTGAACCCTTCTGAAGCGATAGCCAAATCGAAATCTCCATCCTTATCAACATCCACTGGTTTGATGGAAGTTGCACCACGATCTGGATTCTCAAAAACCCCTAATTCGGCGGTAGACTTATAATCGTAAACTTTGGTGTTTGGATTGTAGGCCAAAATCAAAATAGAATGCCGTTTTTCATTTTTAATAGCACCATAAGTCGCTCGAATAATCTCCGACCGACCATCTTTATCTAGATCAAAAAGTAAAACTGCTCCGGCACTAACACTAAAATCCTTCCAACCCGAATACGTTATTAAATTTCTAGCTTCTGAAAAAGTCTTATCAGCATTTTGAGTATAGGCATGTAGATTATTATACCATTGCACTTCCGGCTTTTCTCCCATATTCAAACCCACCACATCAAATAAACCGTCGCCCGTTAAGTCGCCAACACCCACAGAATGATAAAAATTTTTCGATTTGGATACCTTGGTCCATTCTAATTTGTCTCCTTTTGTTTTAACCACAAACAAATCACCAAAAGGACGAGGAACATCCGTTTCATTTCCATGGTTGGCGATGGCATAAGTGCCATTATTATCAACCGCCACATAATTTCGAAACAAATCCATGGCCGCTTCGGGATAATAACCTTCCAAAACCCAAGTTCCCGATTTGTTCATAAAATGTAATGGTGGTGTAGGCGTCAAATCACTGGGATTTGAAATAATATGCTGAGTCCCATTTAAACTATACAAAATGGTACTACTAGTTGCTTGCGACAACTCTGACCCAAAACCATAAGGACTTGTCTTAACATTGGGTATGGTAAAATTAAATTCGGTGATTTGCAATGTATAATTATCCGCATTCACAGGAGTAGGATTAATCACAACTGGATTATTGCTAGCAGGAGTAGAATTAGGTGTAATTTCCTCCTTGTAACAAGAAGCAAATAGAAAAAGGAAAGAGATTAGGTATAAACTACGCACCAATATAATTTTAGAAACTAATTTACAAAAGTATAAAAATTATATTTATAATTTAAAAAGAACAATTTCTACCTATTACCTACCTTATACTTAATAATACGAATTAAGGGTTGAAATTTCCAATTATTAATTCTCTCAACATACCGCTTTTGGCTTCGACTCAGATCGATGGACGCTATTTATTCTTTTTTAGGACTTATAAATGAATTTACGGTTAATCCGACGAAAGATTTGAGCGAAGCGGTAGGCGGAGCTTTGACAATGCGCATGGGCGATGTGCGTCAGGGTCAAAGAAAATAGCCGAGAGCGGAGTGAAAATCAGTCAGCTTGCTGATTCGTCTTGGATTAACTGGCAGCAAATGAGTTTTTTTGTTTCTTTTTTTCTAAAAAAAAGAAATGCCTTAGAAAATGAATTAGCCAATAAATGGCAATGCTATATGGAATGTTGAGTTATTAATGAATATTTTAACCCTTAATTCGCATTAATACCTTTTATCTATTACCTTTTACCTATTACCTTTTACCTTTTAACCTATTACCTTAACTTATCTGCCTTTTCAATAATTCGATAAGGTTGTTTAAAAAAACGAGATACGGTTTGATTAAAAATATCTTTGTAAAAAATAGGTGTCGAATGTCCCGAATTAGGCAAAATCCACAAATAGGATTTGCGGATATTCTCCGCTATTTCCAAGGTGTGTTTGGCCAAAATAACATCATAATCTCCTCCAATGACCAAAGTGGGACATTGAATTTTTGCTAACTCTTCATGACTAATATGCGGCTGGAAATAAAGTAGATTTTGCAATTTTAACGACCGCTTAACGTCCAAACTCTGCGGTAAAACGCTTAAACTATCCATCGTTTTTTTAACATCTTGAACAACCCAAGCGTCAATAGCAATTTCAGCATCTGGAATTAAATTAGCTCCTGTCACAGCTAATTTCTTCACTTTCTTAGGATGTCGACTAGCTAACAACAAACCATTGATTCCACCATCACTCCAACCGATCACATAGGCTGAGTCCAATTTTAAATGATCTAATAAAGATGCAAAATCATCTGCCATCATCTCATATGACAAGGAATCTTGATCATCCAAAGATTTTCCTTGAGCCCGACTATCTGCAACAATGACTTGGTATTTTTGACTAAAAAATGGGATTTGATATTTAAAATTCTCGATGGATCCGCCATTTCCATGTATGATCAAAAGAGGCTCTCCCTTTCCATAAATTTCATAATACAAGTTACACCCACGAATGTTCACATACTTTCCTACCGACTTATTATTTCCATAAGGAATGGGGGAAGTTGATTTTTGAGCAAAAAGAAGAGGAACACAAAAAAAGAAGATAAATAAGATTTTCATACAATCGTTATGGAATAAGAGATGATTAATTAATGCAAGTTAAAGGTGAGAAAAAAAACTAATTTTCTTATATTGTGAGCAAATTATATCACAGTTTGGAAATATTAGCGCCGGTTTTTGGCATTTTTACATCGTTTATATTATTGTATTACCTAAGTTCATTAAATCGATCTAATATATTTTTAGCTCTATTTTTCTTATGTTGCAATCTGGTTGTCTTGGTCTATTTTGGACTACATTACAGTAAATTAGAATTCTGGGAAGGCATTTGTTTTGTACATTTCTTGCCGCTTTCATTTTTGTTGGGTCCGCTTCTATTTCTTTACATCAAACATACCGTTTCGAGTAAAAAAAACTTTCAAATCATTGATAGCATCCATTTATTACCCGCTCTTTTTGTGGCCATCGCCTGTTTACCTTTCACTACATTACCCTTGGATGTAAAGACAAAAATGGCACATGAAATCGTCAACATTACAGAAGACTACCGCTTAAATTTCTATTGGGTTACTTTTGAACAATTACTTTATGCGCGTTCACTGCATGTCATTATTTACGCAATAATTTCATTGATTTACTTTTTCGTTAATAAACGTATACTACTAAATCAGTTTGGTATTTTACCAAACAATCACGTCATCATTCAACGCTGGTTTTTCACGTTGATCTTTCTACAAGTCCTCATTGCAAGCACAAGTTTGGGACATATGATTACCTTGTATTTTGAGCCCTTCCCTATTTTAGGTATTTCCTCGATAGAACTTTTTAGCGAAGAACATTTTTTTAGAATTTGCGGTGGTGGATTTTTTATTCAAAACTTCTTCCTGTTTCTATTTCCAAAAATTTTGTACGGTAATATTTCCTATACACTAACAAACGATGAAGAAACTACCTTCCAGAAAATCAAATCAAGTTTTGCCAAACAAATAAAAAACAATTTTGAATCCGAAAAACTAGGTCCAATAATTGATGCTTATTTAATCGATGAACCATTTATTAAAAAAGAGTTTACCCTCTCGCAAATGTCATTTGATTTAAAAATACCTGAAAGAGCCTTATCAAACTATTTCAACAAAGAACTGAACAAAACCTTTGGAGAATGGAAAAATGATTTAAGAATCAATTATGCTTGTCAACTAATCGACAAAGGTGCAGCTAAAAAAATTACCATTGAAGCCATTTCATCGGAAGTCGGTTTTGTTTCCCGATCCAAATTCATAGATGCGTTTAAATCGAGAAAAGGAGTCACTCCCTCAGCATATATCAAAGAAAAATAAGAGAGAAAATAGGTAAAAGGTAATAGATAAAAGGTATTAGTGTTTAGTTATTAGTTGTTAGTAAAATAATTAGTCTAAATATTTCAGGACAAGACACCTATTACCTATTACCTTTTAACTATTACCTTTTACCTATTACCTATTACCTTTTACCTAAGTTATATTAGTTTCTTGGTATCAAACCCAATTGTTGCATAAATTCTAGGTTATCCATAAAATCTTGCTCCTCAGCAATTTTACCATCTTTCATCTTAGCAATGGTGCAACCAACAACATTGACTGTCTTACCCGTGGCAGGAATGCCAAAAAATGGACCTGTATGTTTCCCTTTGAATTGCCAGTATTTAACCAATTTATCCCCATCTGCAAAAATCTCCTTTACTGTAAATTCGCGTTCCGAAAAACCAGTCACATAATTTTCATAATAAGCTTTCGCATTTGCCTTGCCTTTAACTTCTGGAATCGTGTGCAAAACAGCATCATCCACATAGGCTGAATCCAAAATATTGGTACGACCTTCGTTGATCGCCACTTCCCAAACACGTGAATAATATGCGATATTTTCTTTTCCCAATTTCGCCTGTTGATCAGCTTCATTGCTACATGAAAACAATGAACTAGCCATCAAAACCATCAATAGTAATTTTTTCATAGATAAATATTTTTTGTGAATCCAAATCTATTCAATCCGCACCCCCTAAAGCAAAAAAGGCAAATCACCTTGTACCCAAAAACGTAAATCGGAACAATTTGATTTTCAAATAATAAATTCCAAGCTACCATCTTTCTTACTTGCATCTGTTATATCATTCAATAAAAATCACTCATGAAAAAAATGACCATTTGTCTTGCACTTATCGCAGGATCATTTTCCCTTTCAGCTCAAACAGCTGGAAAAATATTTCAAAAGGAAGATAAAGGAAAAGGCTTTCAATTAGGTTCCGAAAAAAGCGCGAACATCATTTTGGAATCTGTAAAAGCCTACAACTCCAATAGCTCAGAAGCAGAAGCCGTTTTCTATTCAGACGAAATGCAAAAATCGGGCGGCGATTATAATCGCAAATGGCATAAGATGATGAAATCATTGAACAATGTTCCTCTATCCATTTTACCCATTAAAGTTCAAGGCTCAACTGATGAAATTGTCATGTTGCAATCGACAGAAGAACGCGTATTCAATAATGGCTCCAAACAAAAGGTTAACTTATTTGAATTATTCAAATTAAACAAGGAAGGTAAAATCATTGATTTCAATCAATATGTGAATATTCCTGCCGATAATGAATTTGGTAAAACATCTGGTGGAAAATACATCGCCAACAAACCGAACGTAGAGGTAGATGGAAGACCATTTCAATTTTCGAATAGAGGAGAGGTTGCTTCGATGGAAAAATTCGTGAAAGCATACAATGCCATGGATGCAAAAACGGCTGCGGAGGTGATGGCAGATGAAGTAATTATCGAAGATTTTGATGGGAATAAAAGCATCTTGAAAAAAGATATGCTTCCAGCCATGTTTGCTGAATTTAAATCCTTGGATTGGAAACCTTACATGATTCTTCCTTTCAAATTAAAAGATACCGATCCTGTTTCCGGAGCCATGGTATATGCTACTGAAAAACGAGTTCTCAAAGATGGAACCGTTTGGGAGAAAAATTTAGTCGAATTTTTCCGTTTCAATTTGGATGGTAAAATCGATTCAGTTGAACAATTTTCTAGAGGATTAAAAAAGTAATTATAATCAATTTTCACACAATTTAAACTTACAACTATGAAAAAAACAACCCAACTTTGCTTGTTCCTTTTTGCATTATTAGCATTCTCATTTGCTTCAAATGCCCAAACATCTAAAAAAGGATCATTAATTGGTCTTCACTCAGGTACATTAAAATTAGCCCCTAATGTAACCATGAAACAATATGTTGATTTCTTCCACAACTCACTTCAACCACAATTGGAGAAAGAATTTCAGTGCAAACTGATTTTGGTTCAAGGGGTACGTGGTAAAGGTCAAAATCAAATTGGATTTATTTGGCTTTTTGAATCAGATGCGGCAAGAAACAAAGTATACAAATCAGAAGGTGTTTATACCCCATTTGGTCAAAATGCGATGAATAAAGTCCAAAAAACATTAGATGCTTGGAATAAACTAGGCACATCAGAAACTACTTATACAGATTGGTCGGTATTGTAATTTAGTCCAATTATAAGTCTAAAGAATCACCATCTCAAAGGAGAAAATCTAGACTTTCAGGATGCGCGGTCGGTCAATGTGTTTGTAGTATTATATGTTCTAAATAATTTAAGTAAACCTTAAGCTCTTGTGTTAATTCATTTAACACAGGGCTAAGGTTTATAAGAAATTCATACATCAATTCAATTCCTCCAAAGAATTTTTGTATTCCACCACTTCTTTGGCTAATCGTTGGTAATATTTCATTTTCTGATGTTGTCCCCTTTTTTTAGCAATTCTCGCTAATCCTAAATAAGCTAAACCACGAATATCTTTGGTAAATCTTTCCTCAAAAGGGTATTGAAGTGATTTTAGATAATGACCTTCCGCAGCGATCAAATTGTTTTTTTTGTGCTCTTCTTTCCATCCATAAAAAACCGAAGCGGCTCCCAGGTAATAAGGTATTTTGGTGTTTTCCAGTAATTGAATATACTTTTCAGCTTCTTCAAAATTCCCTGTCAATGTTAAAATTTCGGCTCTTTGAAGAATATACCAATGATTATTAGGATGCTTCTGAATTAATATCGTATTGTAAGGAAGGGCTTTAGCTGGTGTACCTTCATACTTATTGTAGATGTACCCCAAATAGAATAAAGATTCATTTTTCACAAATAGTGTTTTCTTAGTGGCCATTTCCAAATAGTTCAATCCTAGTTTTTTATCCCCATCTTGAAAGAAAAACATGAATGGTTTGATGACAGGATGTAAATCGGGATAAGAGATTCTGTAATAATTGTAAATCCCCGAAGAATACAAGAATTCATATTGCTTATCGGTATTTTTTAATCCAATTTTCATGAAGCTATATGCTTTTTTGGCATAATTAACAGCTGCAAAAAACTTTTGATTATCAGCTTCATAGGCGGCTAAGAAGCCCAAGGATGCAGAGCAAAAAAAGGCCGCTTCTAAATCATTGTTATTTTTATCAAAAGCACTTTGTGCCAATTGGTAACACTTTTCCAAATAAGCCAAATAGTTTTTACTTTGAACGGGATGATCTTTTAAAGGGAAATACTGTTGTTCCCACTGCATGGCCAGTAGAAGATAAGGTGCAGGGCTGTTTGGGTATTTATTTTTTACTAGAAGAAAATTTTCGGTACTTTCCTTGAAATCATAATTATACAAATGAATCAAGCCTTCACTGATGAATGTTTTTGTCAAAGGGTCTTGCAATGCTTGTCCAAAACTTAAACTTGGACAGATAAATAAAAATATCAGTAAAAATGGACGCATTCAAGTGTTTTTGAAATGCAAATGTAAGTATTACTGTGGTTTTTGAACCTAATTTTTTACTTTTGTTATAGATCTTTTTTCAAATAATAATACATGATATCTTATCAACAATTTACCCTTTCAAATGGTCTTCAAGTCATTGTTCACGAAGATCATAGTACAACTTTAGCGGTGATGGATGTCATTTATGATGTTGGTAGCAGAGATGAAAATGAAAATCGTACCGGATTTGCCCATCTATTTGAACACTTGATGTTCGGAGGTTCTGAAAACATCCCCGATTATGATACTCCTTTACAAATGGTGGGAGGTGAAAATAATGCCTTTACGACACCGGATTTAACGAATTATTACATATCAGTCCCTTTCCAAAATTTAGAAACCGCTTTTTGGTTGGAATCAGACCGAATGAAACAATTGGCATTTAATCCACAATCTTTGGAGGTTCAAAGAAAGGTGGTCATTGAAGAGTTTAAACAACGTTATTTAAATCAGCCTTATGGAGATATTTGGTTGAAATTTCGTCCTTTCATTTACGAACATCACCCTTACCGTTGGGCAACCATCGGTGCTGATATCAAACACATTGAGGAAGCTACTTTGGAAGATGTAAAAGCATTTTTTGAAAAATATTATGTGCCGAAAAATGCTGTTTTGGTGGTGGCAGGAAGAGTAACCTTGGAACAAGTAAAAACATTGGCTCAAAAATGGTTTGAGCCCATTCCAAGTGGCGAAAAACCCCTTAGAAGTTTACCTCAGGAACCACCCTTCCCTTCTAATAAAAAAATGGAAATAGAAGGAAATGTGCCTTCGAATCGAATTTATAAGGTTTACCAAGTAGTTGGCCGTTATGATGATGGCTATCATGCCATTGATTTATTGTCGGATTTACTTGGCAGAGGCGATTCTTCCTTTTTGTATGAATATTTAGTCCATAATGAACGCATTTTTGATCAAATACAATCCTATTTAATGGGTTCCACCGATCCTGGTTTATTGGTCATTCAAGGTCAAGTTTGCGAAGGAGTTCCTGTGGAACAGGCTGATGCAGCAATAGAAAGAGTCATCAAACAATTCGCTGAAAATGGCATTACTGAAATGGCTTTGCAAAAAGTGAAAAACCAGGCTGAATCAAGTTTAGTTTTCTCAGAAGTAGAAGTGTTGAATAGAGCGATGAATTTGGCCATGGCCGCAAATGCAGGCAATGTGGATTGGGTCAATCAAGAAACAGATAAAATTTTTGCTGTTCAACAATCAGATTTAGAATTTTGGGCTAAAAAATTGTTTTTACAGGATTCTTCTTGCACCTTGTGGTACAAGAAAAGTTCAAATGAATAGAACTACGTTAATTTATATCATTCTATGAAAATAAGGGTAGGACAAGGCTATGATGTACACCAATGGAAAGAAGGCCGTCCATGTTTGTTGGGAGGAATTCTAATTCCATCGGAAAAAGGACCTTGGGGACATTCAGATGCTGATGTTGTTTGCCATGTTTTGTGTGATGCCCTTTTAGGAGCAGCCAATATGCGAAATATCGGGTTTCACTTTTCCGACAAAGATCCTCAGTGGAAAGGTGTTGCCTCTACTTTGTTATTGAATAAAGTCATGGAAATGATTCGTGAAGCAGGATGGGAATTAGGTAATGTGGATGTTACCATTATTTTGGATCAACCAAAATTGAATGCATTTATACCTTCTATGAAAGAAAATTTAAGTCAAGTAATGAAGGTGGATGTAGATCAAATTTCCATCAAAGCAACCACTTCAGAAGGAATGGGCTTTGTTGGAAGAGGAGAAGGAATTGCTGCGATAGCTGTCGCTTTAATACAAAAAGATTAGGAGATGCAAGTAGATTTGGAGAAAGAGCGTTTAGAGATTTTAAAAAGATACCGTAAATTATTGCGGACAGCCAAACCTTTTTTAAAAGATGATGATGCCAAACAAATCAAAATGGCATTTTTATTGTCTGCCGAAGCGCACAAAGATATGCGTCGTAAATCTGGGGAGCCCTATATTTATCATCCATTGGCAGTTGCTCAGATTTGCGTGGAAGAAATCGGTTTGGGAACAACTTCCATCATTTCTGCCTTGTTACATGATGTAGTGGAGGATACCAATTTTACATTGATAGATATCGAGAAAAGATTCGGTAAAAAAATCGCTTCTATCATCGATGGATTAACGAAAATTGCCGGAACCTTTGAATATGGTACTTCTCAGCAAGCAGAAAATTTCCGTAAAATGCTGTTGACCTTATCAGACGATATTCGAGTGATTTTGATTAAGTTGGCTGACCGTTTGCACAACATGCGCACTTTGACCAGCATGGCCAAGGAGAAGCAGTTGAAGATCGCTTCTGAAACGATATATTTGTATGCACCTTTGGCGCATCGATTGGGTTTAAATGCCATTAAAACCGAATTAGAAGATTTAGGTCTCAAGTTTACAGAACCCGAAGCGTATAAAGAAATCTCCAATAAGTTGATGGAAAACAAACGAAACAGAGAAAGTTTCGTGGAACATTTTATCAAACCAATTAAAAAGTCGTTGGATGATTTGACTTTTAATTACACCATAAAAGGTCGACCCAAATCGATTTACTCTATTTATAATAAAATCAAAAAAGGGAATACTGCTTTTGAGAAAATATACGATTTATTTGCCGTTCGAGTGGTTTTGGATGTTCCTTTGGAAAGAGAAAAAGCAGATTGTTGGGAGGTTTATAGTATTGTCACTGATCATTATCGACCCAATCCTAGTCGATTAAAAGACTGGGTTTCTACGCCTAAATCCAACGGATATGAGTCCTTGCATACCACCGTAATGAGCATGCCTTTTGGTATGGATAAAGAAGGTCGTTGGGTGGAGGTACAAATTCGTACCAAGCGAATGGATGAAATCGCTGAAAAAGGAGTTGCAGCGCATTTCAAGTACAAAGGAACGGATACAAGAACAAGTCAGGCATTTGAATCTTGGTTAAGTCAAGTTCGCGAGGCTTTAGAGTCGAATGATAAAAGTCAGTCAGCTGTTGAGTTAGTGGATGATATCAAAAATTCCTTGTACAGTGAGGAGGTTTTTGTGTTTACTCCCAAAGGAAAATTGGTAGTGATGCAATATGGGGCAACTGCCTTGGATTTTGCATTTGAGATTCATACGGAAGTGGGTGCCAAATGCATTGGTGCCAAAGTAGGTGGAAAACTGGTTCCATTGTCGCATAAATTAGTCAATGGAGATCAGATTGAAATTCTAACATCGAACAAACAAAAACCATCGGAAGATTGGCTTCGAATTGTTATTACCACCAAGGCAAAGGCTAGAATCAAAGATTGCATCAAAGAAGAAAACAAATCTCACTTAATCAAAGGGCGCGACATGATTGAGCATCGCCTCAAGATTTTGGGATATCCAGTTCTAACCTTAGAAATCACAAATCAATTGCGGGCTTATTACAATGCCAAAGATGCAAACGATTTATTTTACCGATTTGGGAAAGGATATATTGCGATTGAGCAATTGAAGCATTGGAAATCAGATAAGGAAATGCATGAAAGGAAGCAGGCAGAAAAAGCCATTAAAGCTCCTATTGTTGATAGCAAAACCTTCCGAAAGGAAATGCAAAGTATTCAGAATGATCGAAAAAATTCCGATACATTGTTAATTGGAGAAGACATGGACAAAGTGGATTATACATTAGCTAAATGTTGTAATCCAATTTCTGGAGATGAGGTATTTGGTTTTGTTACGATTAATGAAGGAATAAAAATTCATCGAAGCGCTTGTCCCAACTCTCCTGAATTATTATCACGGCATGGAGACCGGGTGATTAAGGCACAGTGGACGAGTCAAATAGCCATGTCATTTGTGGTTCATTTAGTTATTAGAGGTATAGATCGAGTTGGTTTGATCAATGATGTGACACGTGTTGTATCGGGAGAATTAAAAGTAAATATTACAGGTTTATCCATTGGGGTAAAAGAAGGATTATTTGAAGGTCAATTATCTTTGATGATTCAGGATACGAATCATTTAGATGCTTTGGTTACAGAACTAGAGCTAGTACCTGGAGTAATTGAAGTTGCGAGAGAAGAATAGTAGCTTTTTTCAGATATTTTGCCTTATTTTACGTCGATTTTTCAGTTAAATGTCCGCAAATTTAGATAAGTTCGATTCGGTTAAAAAGATTTTCACAGCCTATTTGGAAAACAAAGGACTGAGGAAAACTCCAGAGAGGTTCGCCATCCTGGAAGAGATCTATCTACGCGATGATCATTTTGATGTGGAGGAGTTATACATCTCCATGAAAAACAAAAAATATCAAGTTTCTCGTGCTACAGTGTACAATACTTTGGATGTATTGGTCGAATGTGATTTGGTCGCTAAGCATCAGTTTGGTAGAAATCAAGCGCAGTTCGAAAAATCGTATGGGCGAAGACAACATGATCATTTAATTTGTACAGATTGTCACAAAGTAACCGAATTTTGTGACCCACGTGTTCAAACAATACAAAGTTTAGTCGGTGAAATGTTACAGTTTAATGTAATGCACCACTCTTTAATATTTTATGGCTCTTGTACGAGAAAGAATTGCGAGCATCGTGCTCAGTTTCAATCGCGTGATCAAGAGTAAAATTTCAAACAATATATTTTATGGCTGTTGATGTATTATTAGGCTTACAATGGGGAGATGAGGGAAAAGGAAAAATTGTGGATGTTTTAGCTCCTCGCTATCAAGTAGTTGCTCGTTTTCAAGGTGGCCCAAATGCTGGCCATACGCTTGAATTTGATGGATTTAAGCACGTTTTACATCAGATTCCATCAGGAATATTTAGACAAGATGTTCAAAATATCATTGGAAACGGAGTGGTTTTGGATCCCATCATTTTCAAAAAAGAAATTGATGGATTAGCGAAATTCAATTTGGATTTGCGAAAAAATTTAGAAATTTCTAAAAAAGCTTCCATTATTTTACCATCTCACCGATTATTGGATGCTTGTTATGAAAAGTCGAAAGGCGATGCTAAAATTGGTTCAACTTTAAAAGGTATTGGACCGACCTATACGGATAAAATATCCCGCCAAGGTTTGCGTGTTGGGGATATGATTTCTCCAGATTTCAAATCGAAATATGATGCATTGGTTGCACGCCATAAAGCAATTTTAGATGTCTATCAATTTGAATATGATTTAGCGGAGGCAGAAAAAGAATTTTTTGCTGCTGTTGAATTCATGAAAGAATTCGCTTTGGTGGATTCAGAATATTCGGTTAACAAAGCCATTACGTTAGGAAAAACCATTTTAGCGGAAGGCGCTCAAGGGTCTTTATTGGACGTTGATTTTGGCTCTTATCCTTTTGTAACTTCCTCCAATACCATTACCGCCGGTGCTTGTACTGGATTAGGTGTAGCTCCAAAAAATATTGGCGAGGTTTTTGGAATTTTCAAGGCTTATGCTACTCGTGTAGGTTCTGGACCCTTTCCGACTGAATTAGAAGATGAGGTTGGAGAAGCGATGCGTCAAGAGGGCCGTGAATTTGGTTCTACGACTGGTCGTCCACGCCGTTGTGGTTGGATTGACCTTCCAGCATTGAAATATGCTATGATGATCAATGGGGTAACTCAATTGATTATGATGAAAGCAGATGTATTGAATATTTTCGATGAAATTCAAGTATGCACTGCCTATCAAATGCCGGATGGATCCATTACGGATCAAATTCCATTTGAGATTACAGATATTAAAGTCACACCAATTTATGAAACATTAAAAGGTTGGCATTGTTCATTGGAAGGTATGAGAAAGTTTGAACAATTACCTGCTGAATTAACGGCGTACATAGCGTTTTTGGAAAAACATTTGGAATTACCTATCAATTTTATTTCAACAGGCCCTGATCGCGAGGCTTGTGTATTAAGAGGTTATTTAGCTGAATAAAATGTCTTTAGGACAAATAAATTTATCGGAGTTATATAAGTTCGATGAACTGTACTGGATTCCAAGTGATAAAGCTGAATCAATGGCTAATCATTTGGAAATCAAAGAGGTATTACCTAAAAACGACATTGAAGTTACCGCCCCAATGGCTGCTGCTGTCGAAATTAATTACCCGGCTATTGCTACTCCTTGGGTAGTGTTAGGGCATATAACTGATCAGGAAAAGCAGATATTGAAACTAGCATTTTCTGCTTCTCCACTTGGATTAACAGATACGGATTGGTCGGTTGTTGATATACAAGAAATTCCTGAAACCTTAACGGACTTTATAGAAAAAACGGAAGCCAAAAAATACGTTTTTTTGGGAAAATTTAATGATCAAGTAAACAGTAAACTACCCAAAGTTGAAATTTTGGTAGTCGCAGATTCTAAGGTACTTATTTTCCCTCGACTTATTTCCAGTTTAAATGATTCCGAAAAGCATTTGAAATTAGCTTTTTGGAATCATTTAAAGGCACTTGTTTAGTAAGAGGGGAATTAGGTAAAAGGTAATAGGTAAAAGGTAATAGGTAATAGGTCTTCTCTTTTCTCTCTTCTCTCTTTTCTCTTTTCTCTTTTCTCTCACCTCCGTGCGTAATTCAAAACTTTTTGAATGGAATTTTCAGAAGGCTCCAAATAGGCTTGATCGAGTTGTTGTTTTAATTCTTCGAAGGAAACAAATTCTGATTGTTCTTCGGTATTTAGACTTTTGTTAAAGCTAATTTTAGGTTCATACAAATTTTTAACAAGGTCATTTGGGGTAGAGTTTTGCGTCATAGGCTAATTCTTGTTTTTGCATCATTTTCCTTAGATTGATTAATGCATATCGCATTCTTCCTAAGGCCGTGTTTATACTTACATTTGTTAATTCTGAAATTTCTTGGAAACTTAATTCCTCATAATGCCTCATCACCAACACTTCTCGTTGCTCATCAGGCAGCTTTTTTATTAATTCACGTATATTAACGATCTGATCTTGTTTTAATTGTATGTCCTCCATAGATTCTTCTGAAAAGTCGAAACTATTGAAAACCTTAGACCCATCTTCAAGAACAATCGTTGGGTATCGTTTGTCTTTTCTGAAATAATCGATCGCTAAATTATGCGCAATACGAATAATCCATGGCATAAATTTACCTTCCTCATTGTATCTCCCACCTTTTAATACATCAATCGCTTTGATATATGTTTCTTGTAAAAGATCTTCCGCTATATAACGATCCTTGACTATTAAATAAATAGTGGTGTAAACTTTCGACTTTGATTTTTTGACAAGCATTTCAAACGCCTTGTCGTCGCCTTGGATGTACGCTGAGATTAACGTTGCATCGTTAACTGGATTTTTAATTATCATAAAAATACAAAATGGTTAACGTAGAGGTTTATCTCATATAATTTCTCCTATAAAGATTTAGGTTGGCGAATTGATTTCGCTTCAAAAGTATAAAAAACTTTTTAGAATCAAAATTCTCCTCTAATTTTTATAAAAAAATTGATAAATATTTTAAACTTTTAATGACAATCTTCTGTTTATTCACTGAAAAATAAATTAGATTTGTCTCATTCTTTCAATTAAACTATGTCCAAAATGAAAAAATTACGTATTGCAGGTGTGTCGATCATGATGATGGTGGCGGGTGCATTTGGAGTTTTTGCTCAAAGTTCTTCCGTTTCAGATTATGCTGGAACTTATCAATTACAAGAAAATCCTTATGTTAAATCAGTTAAATTAACAGTCAATGCTGGCAAATTAGTGATGGCGGCAGAAGGTTTTCCGGATGCAGAATTAGCTGCAGGTAAGCAAGTTGATGAATTTGTATTAGAAAGCATGAACGCAGTGGTTTCCTTTTCAAGAGAAGCCGGTAAAGTAAAATCCATTAAAATTGAAGCGCAAGGTCAAGAATTAAAAGGTGATTTAGTTGCTTCTAAAGCAGGTTTAGATCAATATGTTGGAAGCTTTAAAATGGCAGAAAATGAATATGTGAAGAAATTAATGGTTTCCGTAAAAGAGGGCAAATTAGTCTTAACCTCTGATGCCAATCCAGCCGAAGGTTCTGAATTATCAACTTCTAATGAATCAGATACTTTTAGCGCTAATATCCAAGGTTATTCAGCGGATATTATTTTTTCACGCAATTCAGGAAAAGTTGCTACCATCAAAGTATCCGTTGGTGGTGGTGCGGTTGTATTGACTGGCGAGAGAGAGTAATTTTTTAGTTATTAGTTATTAGACTTGTCCAGTAAAACCTAATAACTAATAACTTATACCTAATATCTATTTCAGTCCCAAATCGTTTTGGATTTCTTTGACTTTAGCTTTCAAAGATTCAAACGTTGTATCGAAATCTTCAGCTGATTTCAAAGGAGTGTTGACTGACACATAAAATTTAATTTTAGGTTCTGTACCTGAAGGTCTTGCAGATACCTTAGAACCATCCGCCAAGATTAATTGAATCACATTGGATGCTTCAATTCCCCTTCCAACAGCTATCGGTGTTGATTTACCAGTAAGTAAATCAGTTTCCACCAATCCTTCATAATCCAATACCTTCAAAGGTTTACTTCCAGCTACCGTAGATGGTACATTAGATCGAAGATTTACCATCATTTGTTGAATTTCTTCTGCGCCAGCTTTTCCCTTTTTTGTTAAGGAAATCAGACCTTCGTAATAGAAATTGTTTTCCACATACATTTCTGCTAGGAAATCAAACAATGATTTGCCTTGGTCTTTGGCATAAGCTGTTAATTCCGCAATCATGGCACAAGAAGCAACAGCATCTTTATCTCTCACCGCATCTCCAATCAAATACCCGTAAGATTCTTCCCCTCCTCCTATAAACTTTTCTTTGCCTTCCAACTCGCGGATTACCTGTGCAATGTATTTGAAACCTGTTAAAGTGTTGTAGCAAGGAACACCTTGTTTGGCGCACATTTTGTCAATTAAATCTGTTGTGACAATGGTTTTTGCTACAAATTCTTTACCGCTTAATCGTCCTAATTTTTTATCAATGTTTAATAAATAATACAAAATCAAACTTGCCATTTGATTACCATTCAATAATTCCCATTCGCCATTCGGACTTTTTACCGCCGCACCCACACGGTCTGCATCTGGATCAGTCGCAATAACTAAATCAGCATCGATGGCCTTAGCTTTATTAAGAGCTAAAGTCATGGCTTCTTTTTCTTCCGGATTTGGATAAACCACCGTTGGAAAATTACCGTTGGGTTCAGCTTGTTCTTCGACAATATGGACAGCTTCAAATCCCAATTTAGCAAGCGCTTGGGGAACTAAAGTAATTCCTGTTCCATGAATAGGAGAGAAAACAATTTTTAAATCTTTTTGACGGGCAATTACTTCAGGTTGACGACAATTATCAGTAATGGTCTCTAAATAAGCTTGATCAATGGATTCATCTAACAAATGCAAAAGCGAATCATTTCCTTTGAATTTAATATCTGCTACAGATTGAATGGCATTAACTTCATTGACGATATTTTTATCATGAGGCGCTACCACTTGAGATCCATCCGACCAGTAGGCTTTGTATCCGTTATATTCCTTTGGATTATGAGAAGCTGTAATGACAAGTCCGGCTTGACATCCTAAATGTCTAACAGTAAAAGATAATTGAGGGGTTGGTCTTAGTGCTGGGAAAAGATACACCTCGATACCATTGGCCGTAAAAATATCCGCTGCAATACGGCAAAATTCAGGGGAATTATTCCTAGAATCGTGGGCAATGGCAACCTTTATGGTTTGATTGGGAAGGCATTTGTTTAAATAGTTAGCAAAACCTTGTGTAGCTGCTCCAACGGTGTATTGGTTCATTCGATTGGAACCAACTCCCATCTCGCCTCGCATCCCTCCTGTTCCAAATTCCAATGACTTATAGAATGAGTCCGTCAATAAGGTATTTTCACCTTTATCTATTAAATCTTGAATACTTTTTTTTGTAGCAGTATCATACTCACCATTTAACCACTTTGTAATATTACTTAGTGCAATAGGGTCCGAAATTCCGATCATCTTTCTTCTGTTTAAATACCCCTAAAGTTAGTAAAATACTCAAATTATTTAATTTAAAATGTGTTGTTTTTAAATTAAATCAGAATAAAAAGGTTTGTAAATTAAATTGTAAATTATTGTCTATTATTAACTAATTTTAGAGAATTTTTTTTCTGCCACAATAAATTTATAATCTCAATGGATAAAGTTTATTATAAATATTATTTTGAATTGGAGCGTAATCATTGGTGGTTTCAGGCTCGTAATAAGATTATTCATTCTCAAATTAATGAAATTTATCAAATTGAAAAAAGGCCACTAAAAATATTAAATGTTGGGGTAGCCACTGGGGCGACTAGCCAATTGTTGAATAATTTCGGTCAAGTGACCTCCATAGAATATGATCAGGATTGCATTGATTTTGTTTCATCAAAAATTAATTTACCTATTGTACAGGGCGATATTTGTGCTTTAGATTTCCCTGATAATAGTTTCGACTTGGTTTGTGCCTTGGATGTTATAGAGCATGTAGAAAATGATCAATTAGCAGCAGATGAATTAACAAGGGTTTGTAGAATTGGGGGAGCCATGGTTATTACTGTTCCTACTTTCAAAAGTTTGTGGGGAGAACACGATGTGATCAACCACCATTTTAGGCGATATCGTTCATCAGAATTGCTTACTTTATTCAAGAAAAACACCCAATTACTGTATAATTCCTACTTTAATTTTTGGTTATTTCTTCCAATTTGGTTCGTTAGAAATTTACCTTTTAAAGTAAGTCGGAAAAATTCAGGTTCAGATTTTGATTTGTTTAAATTCCAATGGATGAATGACTTGTGTTATTACATTTTTGCCTCTGAAATTGTATTTACCTCTTTAAAAATCCGCTTGCCATTTGGGGTTTCTGCTCTAGGGGTATGGATTAAGAAATAAAGTTATATTTACTTTTTACTTGTACATAGAAAAATAATGCTCATATGTTTTTGTCCTATCAGAAAAACAAATTCTTACTTTTAGCTCTAATCCCGGCGCTGATTTTTTACCTATTTTTTTTGAATTTTGGAGTTAATGCCCCCTATGCAGATGATATTAGCGCGGTAAATGCATTGGTCATTAGAATTATTTATAGTGAAGATACGATTTGGAACAAGTTTTTTGTATTGTTTACTCAATGTAATGAGCATCGATTATTTTATTTAGGAGTAATTACGATTCTTCAATTTTATTTGACGGGTGAAATCAATTTTATACTGTTGGATTTTGTCGGGGGATTGGCTACTCTGGGAATTCTGTTTATTTTTTACCGAATTATGGTCAGTTATCAATTCCCCAAGTGGTTGATAATACCGGTTTCCTTGTTGCTATTTAATTTGTCGTATTTCCAAAATATTTTTTGGACAGTTTGTGCTTTACAACACAACTCATTACCATTTTTTGTATTATTGCTGATTTGGGTGTTAAGTTTACCTGCCCATTTTACTAGGTATGTCATAGCACTACTCATTGCACTTTTAGCCGTATTCACCTCTGGGAATGGATTTTTAGTCTTTGTGGCTGTCGTTCCATTATTATTGAAATACGATCGAAAATATCTGTTTTTCTGGCTTTTTACAGGTTTAGCTTGTTTTCTTCTTTACATGACCAATTACGAGCATCCATTTCAAAGAGGTAGCTTATTCGATAATATATTCAAAATTAAAGAGATTTTATTTACATTTTTTGTGTATTTAGGATCATTTTCTTCCGTATTTTTCTTCAACATTACGCCATTCAGAATTTATTTCAGTTTCATGTTAGGGATTATATCCTTTTCAGGTATTTTGTTTATTTATTGGAAAAATAGAACCCAATTATTAAAACAAGAAAATCATTATTTAACCTTTTCAGCCATCTTTTTATTCCTCTTCGCCACGATGGGTTTGTATTCATTGGCTAGGGCAAATGAAGCGATTGAGAGTGTGTTTGAGAGTCGATATGGCATCAATTCAACTCTATACCTAATTACTTTCATACTATTAATTCTGCATCATTCTTCCCTCAAAGGACTGAAAAAATCATTCATTCTCATTTCTTGTACATTGTTTTTCATCAGTTCGTATTTGACAAAATTGGTGGCAGTGGCCAATTTTTCCAATGAGCTAACTTCCGGTGTTTTGACGAATAAAAATTTAAAAAGAGGATATTATTTTTACTTAGATTCAGCAGGCAAGAAAGTAGATTTAACAAAACCAACTGTCAAAAAACTATCCGATTTACCCACTCCTATTGTCAATATTACGGCACTATTACCTGCTTCGGTCAAATATTTCAATGACGTCATTTATTTGTCCAATACATATGAAGGTTTTCAGCCTTTTAACCAACGATTATTGACCATCTATTCGGCTCTGGATTCAACTAAAATGGTAAAGAGGAATACCGAAGAAAAGGTGAACGTATTAAAAATCTGGTCGGAGAAGAATGGTTTTCGATATTCTGGCAATAACATTTCGGCCCGAATAAGTAATGGAGAAGATGGTGTTTATGCTGTTTTGGTAGATACAAGCAACCGAAAATGGGTATTTAATTTGTTCTGGAAGGAGTTAAATCGAAGAAAACAGCTGACAAATTGGGATGCGATTTATGTGAGAAATTTGGATGGAATGATTCCATTCAAATATTTACCCGATGGCAAGTATTTGTTGAAAATCATTCAAATACAAGGTAAAAAAATTCAATTAATTGGTGAGCAGAATAATTTGCTAGTTAAAGGGATATAAGGATTTTCCCTTCGAAAACTCTTTTTGCCGGACCTATCAAGAATATGTCATGAAAGCCCTTTTCTAAGGATCCTTCAAATTGTACAGAAAGCTGTCCGCCCAAGGTTTCGATATAAACAGGACTGGTGTTTCCATGTTTTACATGGCTGACCAATGCCGCAGCAGTAACGCCTGTTCCACAAGAATAGGTTTCATCTTCGACACCCCTTTCATAGGTACGGAC
The DNA here is from genome assembly GCF_054558485.1 of Aquirufa sp. ROCK2-A2. Lineage (NCBI taxonomy): Bacteria > Pseudomonadati > Bacteroidota > Cytophagia > Cytophagales > Flectobacillaceae > Aquirufa > Aquirufa sp. ROCK2-A2. Next base: position 279,651 of record NZ_JBPXKA010000001.1, on the reverse strand, counting down.
AAAAATTTTATGTTCTTCCATGGGTTCCACAAAATTCACATTCGTGCCATTTTGATGTACGAAATCAGCTGAATAGCGTATTTTTGAACCCATTTCTCGCACATTCACTTCTGCAATATGTTGGCAAAATTGAACATAATGCGGAGAACCTGTATGGGTGTAATAATCGTTAGAAAGTTGTTGAATTTCCTTCACATCTTGCATTTGTAAGGAGATTTTTGTTTCATCAATAAAGGCTAAATGGGGGCCATCGACAGCGATGAAAAAAGCTTTTTCTTTTACCAATTCTAAGTCTGCCGCAAAACGAACCAAGCATCTACCACCGTTTCCACACATGGTACCCTCGGTTCCATCCGAATTATAATAGACCATTCGGAAATCATAACCTTCGGCATTTTGCAAAAGCATGAGTCCATCAGCGCCTATTCCAAATCGTCTGTGGCAAAGGTGAGCAATTTCTTTTTGTCCTAAGTGAAACGTATTTTGTCTGTCGTCAAAAATAATAAAATCATTTCCTGTGCCTTGGTATTTGTAGAAATTCATGTGAATGGGATGTAAAGCTTAAAATTAGGGAAATTTTGTGGAATTGGTGGAATTTCATTTAATCGCTATCGATTATTGATATCTTTCTTTTAGGATGTTTAAATGATGTCTTTCGTGGCCAGCAATCATCCAAGCCAGAGCACGAGTACTTACTGGATGGTTGTTTGACAGTCCCATTTTATCCCATTGTTCTTGTGTAAATGATTGAAAAAGGCAAATACTAGCTTGGCGAGTAGCAGCATATTGTTGCAAAAGTTGTTCTGGTTGTTGGCCATCAAATTGGGCTTCTGATAGGTATTCATTTTCGTCAAATCCAAGGAGTGATTGTTTTTCACCCCTACTAATGGCGAGTGCACGATATGAGAAAATCCGCTCTGTATCGATCATGTGTCCAAGTAATTCTTTACGGGTCCATTTTCCTACTTGATAAGCATAATCCCATTGATCTGAAGTCAATGATTCATAAAGTGCTAGTAATTCCTCTGTATTTTTTTTTAGGACATCGAGGAGCTTATCTGTCGGCATAAAATTCAGATATTCAGCGAAATAGCGTGATTTGGGATATTCATGTGGTAAGGGAGGTCTCATTATTTTATTATTTTTTTTAACAAAGGTATTGCAAAGATGGATAAAATGCCTAATTTTGTGCCACAATAAGGCACGGTCCGGTAGTTCAGTTGGTTAGAATACATGCCTGTCACGCATGGGGTCGCGGGTTCGAGTCCCGTCCGGACCGCCAACTACAAATTAAGTCTCTGATTTTCAGGGACTTTTTTTATGCCCGGCGGAAAATGGAGTGTAATAAATTGGATTTCAAGGATTCTCATCCCAAAATACTATTTCCAATTTCTAACATTTCGTCAATATCAAAATCACTTTTTATGTATTTTTGGAGCGTCGACAACTTCTTGTTTCCTATTTTAAATCGTCAAAAAGATCCAATGAATTTTAATAAAAAATATCTTTTTAGATCAACAACTTGTGTACTGGTGAATTAAAGAATTAGAGATTGGAAATAGGTAAATTGTTGTTAGTTAGTCTTCTTAAATCGCCATATCGCTAGAGCGTTTATTCCTATCCCATAAATGAACATTTTGAGGATAAACGGATAAATTTCCGCGAATCCACTTCCTTTTAGAAGTATTAGTCGATTTACTTCAACAAAATATTTCAGAGGATTCAATTGGTTTACCCATTGAGCCCAATCTGGCATCGTTTCAACGGGAGTAAATAATCCACACATCAGAATGAACAGGATGATAAAAAAGAAGGAGGTAAATAAGGCCTGTTGCTGAGTTTCAACCGCAGTTGAAATAAACAATCCCATTCCAAGCGGGACAAAAAGGAATATAGCTAAGAATAACTCGAGTAATCCCAGGCTTCCCACCATTGGGATTTGAAAAATCAGTCGACCGAGGGCAATTCCAGCCCAAAAAATAAAATGTCCGATAAACCAAAAGGGAATTAATTTACCAAGGATAAATTCGTGTTTCTTCAAGGGGGTTACATTGAGTTGTTCAATAGTTCCAATTTCCCTTTCTCGCACCACATTCAACGCACAAATTAAGATAATAATTAAGGTCATTACTTCGGCAACGATACCCGGAAGCATAATGGTTTTATAATTTAAGGTAGGGTTGTACCAAAAATTCGTCACTGGGATAATTTTAGCGCTTCCAGGGACATTTGTATTAGCACGTAATTCACTCATGAAATCTTGAGTTATTGCATTAGCGTAATTTTGCATGATTCCCGCTTTCGAATTATTTAATGCGTTAATTTGAAATTGAACTGCGGGTGGGGAGTTTTGTATTTTACTGTTTTTTTCAAAGTCTTTTGGAATCACTAATACAAGATCAATGGCATCTCGCATGAGTAGATCGTCAGCCTTTTTTTGATTGTCAATTAAGTCGGTTGCTTGAAAGAAATTAGCGCCTGTGAATTTATGAACGAGTTGGGAAGAGCTTGTACTCTGGTCTAAATCCCAAATTCCCAATCGCAAATTTTTGATTTCATAATTTGCTGCAAACGTGAGCAAGATCACCTGAATTACAGGCAAAACGGTCATGAATGGCAGTAATTGCCTATTTCTAAAGATTTGTAAAAACTCCTTTCGGACTAAAACTAGAATATTGCGCATATTATTTGTTTCGTTTCAAGCTTTGGATACTCACTAAAATAAAAACAGCGGTCATTGCAATTAATATGAAAAATGGTTTCCAAATAAGTGTTATGCCTGCCCCTTTAATCATGATGCTTTTAATCAAAACAATAAAGTGAGTGGCTGGTATAATGTTAGAAATTAGTTGTAGTGGTAATGGTAAACTTTCGATGGGAAAAATGAACCCAGAAAGGAGCATTGTGGGCATCATAAGTGACACTAAACTTGCAAACATGGCAGCTTGTTGCGTTTCTACGCGCGTAGAAATGAGAATTCCAAGTGACAACGAGGCTATTGTATAAACAAAGCAAGCTAAAACTAATAAAGCTACTGATCCTACCATGGGTAGTCCGAAAACAAATATTCCCAATAGAATGATTAGAAAACTGTTTAGTAGGGAAAGTATCAAATAAGGAATTACTTTTCCAATGATTATCATGTAGGGACTAATTGGAGAAATGGATAGCAACTCTAAGGTTCCTGTTTCTTTTTCTCGCGCTAAGGTTACCGAGGTTAATAGGGCTGAAATAATCAAAAGAATTAAAGCGATTACCCCAGGAATAAATAAGTAGACGGAGAGTAATCGTTGATTGAATATCATCCGTGTGCTTAATTGGATTCCGCCACTGTTTTCGCGCCCATTTTCGTTATTAAATTCTCCAATGATACCAGATAAATAACTAGTGGTATTGATCGCAGTATTAATATCGCTCGCATCTGCAATTAATTGCACTTGAGCTTTTTTTGCATGATATAAATCCTGCTGAAAGCTCGTTGGGAAAAATAATACAAGTTTGACTATACCTGATTTAAATGCTTTGGGGATGTCTTGAGGTTTTTCTAAGGTTTGTTCTACCACAAAATAGCCGGAACCAATAATCCGATGAATCAGCTTTTCAGAAGTTTGATCTTTCGATTGATTTAAGATTCCGATAGGAATATTTTTAAAATCGTTATTTAGCGCATATCCAAAGATGATGACAAGTGCGATAGGTAAGGCAAAGAGAATCATCATAGTCCGTGTATCGCGGAAAATATGATAGAACTCTTTTTGAACGAAGGCATAGAATTTTTTCATCAAATTATATTTTGTTTGCCGTTCCGCGGGCGAGAAGTTGAAACACTGCATCCATACTATCCACTTGAAAAGAGGTTTTCAATTCGCTAGGAGTTCCTAATGCTTTTATGAGGCCATCTACCATGATGGACACTCGGTCGCAATATTCCGCTTCATCCATGTAGTGCGTCGTAATAAAAATGGTCACCCCATCGTTAGCCGCTTCATAAATTAAGTCCCAAAACTGGCGACGTGTGATAGGGTCGACTCCTCCAGTGGGTTCATCTAAGAAAACCACTTTGGGCTTGTGTATAAGGGCTAAGGCGAACGCTAATTTCTGTTTCCATCCCAACGGAATTGTTTTCACTAATTTGTGAATGACAGACTCTAACTGAAACTTGGAAACGATGCCTTTGGATCGATCCTTTATTTCTTGTCGGCTTAACCCATAAATCCCACCATAAAAATCAATATTTTCTTGAATGGTCAAATCCTCGTAAAGGGAGAATTTTTGACTCATATAGCCTATGTTTTGTTTGACAAGTTCTGCTTGTGTGGCTACATCAAAACCGGCGACACTCGCCTCTCCTGACGTTGGGGTTAAGAGGCCACTAAGCATACGCATTGCGGTGGTTTTTCCAGCACCGTTCGCCCCTAGAAACCCAAAAATTTCACCCTTTTTTACCTCAAAGCTGATGGCATTTGTGGCAATAAAGGAACCAAATTTCTTCGTAAGTTGATCTACTTTAACGACTGTTTCCATTCTCCATGAGGTATATAAATGTGTCTTCTATTGTCGGAGGAATGTTCATTATTTCTGCATCTGAAATGGAACCTGCCAACAAATATTTTTTTATCTCGTTCATTTGAATAGCATTTTCTGAAAAGGCTATATGGAGGTATTCTCCAAAAGCATAACAATAGCTTACCTTTTCCCAGGATCTTAGCCATTCGGTTAATGCATATTTCTTCTGACTTTTAATCGCAAATAGTTGCCATGGAAATTGGCCTGTTATTTTACTTGGCGTATCAATGGATAGTATTTTTCCTCCTTGTAAAAACGCAATTCGGTCGCATAAATTTGCCTCATCCATATAAGGGGTAGATACTAAAATGGTGATTCCCTGTGATTTTATTTCGTGAAGCATTTGCCAAAATTCTTTCCGAGAAACAGCATCCACGCCGGTGGTAGGTTCGTCAAGAATTAAGACTTTTGGTCGATGGATCAGCGCACAACACAAGGCTAATTTCTGTTTCATTCCTCCAGAAAGTGCTCCTGATTTTCGATCTTTAAACGGCTTTAGTTGGTCATAGATCGATTGTATTAAGGAGTAATTTTCCTCAATTGTGGTGTCAAAAGCCCTGGCAAAAAAGGACAAGTTTTCTTCTACACTTAAGTCAGGATACAGGGAAAAACGCCCAGGCATATAACCTATAATTTTTCGAATAGATGCTTTTGAATCATTCGTATCCATTCCCAGTATACTGGCTTTCCCGTCTTCAGCACTAAAAAGGGTGACCAAGATCTTAATCAACGTCGTTTTTCCAGCACCATCTGGCCCTATCAATCCAAATAATTCCCCCTCTTCTACGTCTAAACTTATTTGATCTAAAGCTTGGACTTCAGCATATCTTTTGGATATCGATTCTATATGTATTGCGCTCTTTTTCAATCTGATGCTTAGTTTAAAATAACTTCTGCAGGCATCCCCATTTTTAACCCACCGTCATTCACTACTTTGATCTTAACGGCATAGACAAAATTGACGCGGTCTTGTTTTGTTTGAATAATTTTTGGGGTGAATTCTGATTTTGGACTTACCCACATGACCTTTCCCGTGTACGTTTTGTATGCTCCTGCTGCCTCATCAATACGGACCTTAACGCTCTGATTAAGTTTAACTTGGCTTAATTGATCTCCGGAGAAATAGGCACGTAAAATTAGGTTGGATAAATCTGCGATTTTGTACAATGGTTTACCATAGGATACGATTTCGTTTGCCTCTACAAATTTGGCTGTAACGGTACCATTGATTGGATTTAACACCTTGGATTGATCTAATTGAAGCTGAATTTGGTTGATTTGTTCCTTCAGACCAGCTGCTTCATTGTTAATGGTTTTTGCTTGACTTTTTAAGGCAATTTCTTGGGCTTTCAGTTGGCTTTTTTGCGTGATAATTTGCTTATCTAATTGCGTGATTTGCGCTTGGATATCATCCACCTGCTTAGGTGTTGCAGCTCCATTTGCCAGTAAATTTGAAACTCTGTTTAGTTCATAAGCAAAGGTTTTTCGTTGACTTTCAGAGCTAGCGATTTGATTTTGCAATACGTTTAATTGAGCTTCAATGGCAGGGGATTTGCTTTTGACTGTTCGGATATTTGCCTCAACAATATTTTTTTGTTGAGCTAAAATAGAGGGGTCAATTTCTGCAACGAGTGTGCCCGCTGAAATGACATCTCCCTCCGAAAGTAAGATGGATTTAATTTTGCCATTTGCCTCGGCAGAAACGATCGTTTCTGTAGCTTCAAAATTGCCATAAGCGTCGGCTTCTTTTGTTTGATTGCAGCTTACTAATGAAGCGCAAATTAGAAGGGATAAGTAAATAGATGATTTCATATGATTGATTTATAATGAAGAATTTGAGTCAAATAATAACGTAGCGTCTTGAAGGAAAGCTAGTTTCTGAATTTGGTGTAATAGATAGGATTGTTTAGCTAATTTTTCTGCATTTTTTTCTGTTACGAATTGTGTTGCTGTGATTGTACCCAGATCTAATTCTGAGGCAGCTGTAACGCTGATGCGTTCCCGAATGCTTATCATGGCTTGGTCCATTTCAATCAACTTTTCATAGCGTTTCACTTCCTCTGACATTTTCGTGTATTGCATTGAAAGTTGACGTTCTAAATCGCTTTGGTGTTGAAGAATTAGTTCTTTTTGTAATTGGGAGCTTTTTTGGTTCAGGCGTTTCGTGTAGAAAGAGGAAAGGTCCCAATTTAGTCGTACACCCATCAAATAATAGGACTGAAATTCATTTTTCAACATATTTAAAGCCGGATTTCCATAGCCACCTTGTCCGAATAGGAAGGCTTTAGGGCGTAGCTTCGATTGATTCAGCTCTTCGGTTGTCGCAATTAAAGATTGCTGATTTTGAAGCAGTTTCATTTCATAGGTTTCATAGGAAAGCGGTGTGATCTTTTGAATGTTAGCCGGGATTAGGAATGAGGCTAGGTTGTTTAGTTTCATGCCGGTTAATAGGTTTAACAATTCAACGGCAATCGTTTTTGCAGCACTGATATCTGTGATTTGCTGTTCAATTTTAAGCAATTCAACAGATAAAATATCAAGTTGATTTTTCGTGCGCGCACCAAAGCGAATACCCGTCTCTAATACGCTTTTTCTTGCTAAAATTTCTTCTTTGGCGGTTTCCCAAATCTGCCGATTTTCTTGAGCCAATAAAGCACTAAAATATATTTTTTGTGTTTCTTGAAGGAGATTTCGATTCGCTAACTGAATCCGAGTGAGTGAGTTTTTTGAGCTAAGGTCTTGAAGCATTGTTCTTGTCTTGCTTGCACCTCCATCGTAGATTAATTGATTGATATCAATAAAAGTTTTGTATTGATCTTTATTGATCGGGGTCATACGAAGGTTAGGTATTTCAATGGCTAACCCTGTAACATCTGATTGATAAGTTGTTTGCCCGTTGAGTGACATTTGCGGTAACCATCCTGCTTGAATGACACGCGCGTTTAGCTTACCTAGTTCTTGCTCAATTTCTTTTTGTTTGGTACTGGTCGCTGTTTTTTGAGTCGCTTCTAAGCACATAGCAAGCGTCACATTTTGACCTAGCAAGGGTTTTCCAATGAGTAGAATCGCCCAAAGTGTGTAAATTTTTATTTTCATCGTTTTGACTTTTGTGTCTGACAATATTGTCAGTTTTTAGGTAAATTTTTTTAAGGTTTGATGCTTCTTAAAATTAAGCGAGTGACTTCTGTCTTACGCGTTTCTAAAAGGTCTTTAAATTCTTTTTCATTCGTCTGAGTTACTAACATGATCATTGGTTTAGCCAAAACAGGGAATGCACAAAGTGAAATGATGTGCATAAATAATTGGATGGGCTCAATGGGGGTAATCCGGCCAGCCTTGATTTCGGTATTTACTTGTGTGAGAAATGGTTCAATAGTTGGCTTATCTCCATCGAGTAAATTTTCGACAAATTTTATCCCAAGGCTGTTTAACTCATTAATGATGAACAGGGGCATAAATGGATTTTTCAATCCTAGTTCAATGTAATTTTTAACAAATGATGCTATTTTGTCCTCAAAAGCCAGATCGCTATTCAAGATTTTTAACATCTGCGGAAGAGCTTGACGCATCAATGTTTTAGCAATTTGATGGTAAAGCAGTTTTTTGGATCTGAAATAGTAGTTTAAAACCGTACGCTTAATACCTGCCCGCTCGGCAATTTCTTGCATCGTAGCGTTTTCAAAGCCTTTTTCGACAAAGACTTGAAAGGCTGATACTAAGATTTCTTCTTCTGGGCTTTCCATGCTGACAACTACGTTTGACACAAATGTCAGAAATTGTTTTTATTATTCATAATTTTTCATTTCAACAATCCATTTCCTACAGCTAACATCCCATCTACATCAGCTTCACATTTAATATATTTTTAAAGAGTCGTCAATTTCTTATGACAAGTGATTTTAATGACTTGATGATAGGGAAGACCAGCATCAAAAAGTAATGTTTCCAAAGTTCTTCTTGCAGTTTGAATTACAATCATTTGGTATTTCTTTTTATATTCTCTGATTTTTTACACCCTTTGGTTGACTTCTTTTCTACCGTAATATTCATAGAGGGTATTAATTGACAGATATTTTTAATTTCCTCTAAAATTATTGTTTCACTATATGGTTCAGGGAATATATAGTTGTACTTTTCTCACAATCTTCTTAGTGTATCAAATGCAGGTATTTCACAAATTTCACCTGTTTTATCAGCTCTAAACGAGTAAAGTTGGTCGTTCGATTAATTATGCCATTCATATTTTTGTTACTTTGGAGATGTTTTTTTTACTTTTCACACATTTGTTGAATCTATTTTTAGAATAAACTTAAAAGCAATTTTACTATGGGATTTTTTGACCTAAACAGAGAAAATATTACAAGCCTTAATCCAATAAATTTAAATAATGGAATCCTTGAAATTCATCCTTACAGAGAATCAGAACTTCATAGAGATGATGACGTAGTTAATTACCTTTATGAAATATTTGGAGATATTTAACAAATTCCATTTAACAAAGAAAAATTTGTGGATGATAAAAAGAAAATTTTTACATATTTAGACGTTCTAAATTATGATTTGAAAATACAATTCAATCATTTTATATCAAATATTAAATCAAAAAAAATTATAGGTAAAATTATTATTTGGCCTCTTGTAGAAGAATATATACAATTCGATAGTACGCTCAAAAATACGTGGATAATTGAATTCTATTTGAATAAAAAATTTTGGAACAAAGGAATTATGTCAGGAATTATACCTGCTGTAGCTAGAGATATGCAAAAGCAAGGAATAAATAAGATTGGAGCTGTTGTTGATAAATTAAATTTTGGGTCTATTCGAATTCTCGAAAAGTCAGGATTAAAACGAATAAAGCAATTTGATGATTTGAAAGACTTGTACGTAAGTACAACATAATTTGTCAAAAATTTGATCAATAAAATGGGGGAAAATATAATATTTTTGTTCTACCATTTGTTATTACAAATTTATGTAACTAATTGATTATCAGATAATTTTCGAGTCCCGTCCGGACCGCCAACTACAAATTAAGTCTCTGATTTTCAGGGACTTTTTTTATGCCCGGTGCTAAATGGGGTGCTACAAAAGGGATTTCAACAAAATCACTAGAAGTATAAAATAATGTAGAAGTTAATAGATTTGATAACTCTATCGAACCTATCACCACTAACACAAACAAACATCATTTGATTAACATAGAGCTAATTTGATACCCTTGTTTGGAACTGCCAAAGATCGAACTTCATTTAAAATAAAACGATGTAAATCATAACTCTAATTTACGTCAATGGTATGATGTTTAGGCTGCAAGAACAATTTCATCTTGACCCCAATGAAAATAGAATTATTGAAAGATCACCCAAAGACCTAACCTATTTCCCTACTCTATCTTGCAATTGTTGTGGATAACGTGCACCTTGAACTGTCACTTGTGCTAATATTTTCTCTATTTTTGACAAATCATTCACAGATAAATCAATCGTTGACGCGGTTATATTTTCCTCTAGTCTGTGTAATTTAGTTGTACCCGGAATCGGAACAATCCAAGGCTTTTGAGCGAGCACCCAAGCCAAGGCAATTTGGGCGTTGCTTACTCCTCTTTCTATGGCAAGTGTGTGAATAAGCTGAATTAATGTCTGATTTGCTTCCCGGTTTTCTGTACTAAATCGAGGAACTACATTTCGGAAATCGCTTGGATCAAAAGTGGTATTTGTGTCGATTGCACCAGTTAAATATCCTTTTCCTAATGGACTGAAAGGGACAAATCCTATGCCTAACTCCTCTAGCAATGGGAAAATTACAAGCTCAGGTTCTCGCCACCACAAGGAATATTCGCTCTGCAAAACCGATAAAGGTTGAACTGCATGAGCCTTTCGAATGCTCTCTGCTCCTGCCTCGCTCATTCCAAAATACTTTACTTTGCCAGCTTGAATAAGTTCTTTTACCGTACCTGCTACCTCTTCGATAGGGACTTGTGGATCTACTCGGTGTTGATATAATACATCAATGTATTCCGTTTTAATAAGGCGTAAAGACTGATCTACTACTTGACGTATACGCTCTGGACGACTATCTAGGCCCTTGGTGGCGTCTCCCTCTTTGAACCCAAATTTCGTTGCAATCTGAACCTCAGATCGGAAATCCCGAACAGCTTTACCTACTAGCTCCTCATTAATTCCTTGGCTGTAGGCCTCTGCAGAATCGAAAAATGTTACACCTAGTTCAAATGCGTGACGAATTAAACGAATTGCCTCACGCTCCTCTGTCGCTGGTCCATACCCGAAGGTTAATCCCATACAACCTAATCCCATTTCGGATACTTCTAAACCTAGGTTTCCTAGCTGTCGCTTTTTCATTTTTCAGTATTTTATAAATTTAACCAATATGTTAATTTCAAATTTATCGACCGATATGTTGGCCCAAATTCTTTCGTATAATAATTGTCATTATATACTATGTACAAATCTGATAAGGGAGCAAAGCGGTATTGTAAGCGTGAATTAATACCTAAGTTATTTGTCTGATTGTTAAACTGAATTAATGTCGACCAAAATAGTGATTTAGAAAAGGTTAAATCTACTTTGGGGCTTACTAAAACAATATGTGTCGTCGGATAGGGATGCGGTAATTCAATATAATCATAATTCGTAATCAATGAAATGAGCGCTTTCGGCATAATTCGAACATTGGTTATTCCGCTTAAAGAGACATTGTGGCCATTGAAAAACTGTCCCGCTGTCAAAGTGCCTGTAAAGGTCACTAAGCTTGAATTTTTGGAAGTATAAGCCACATATCCTTGTTGGTAAGTATAGTCCTGATTCCCTGGCAAAGGTTTAGCTCCTGAACGCGTTGGGTCAAAATTTGTGGTTAAATATGTATAATTCCAAATATAACGAAATGATAGTAGGGACTGGTTTTTAAATTCAATATCAGTATTCAGCCAAATTAATTGATCCGTTTTCTTGTAGTCAGCAGAAGGTTTAAAGAACATTAAATTAATCACTCTTGGGGTTACTTTATTAATCACACTACCCTGAGAATAAAAGGTACGAGAAATGCCATTTCCGGATTTAAAAATGTCTGTTCTCGGAATAAAACCCAAATCCGATCGAAAATCCTTATCCACATATACCCAGTCAGTTACAATATTGAAAAATCGAGTATTATAATTGAGAACTCCTTGTGATGACAAATTCCTGCTAAAATCGCCTGGTTGAAAGGATTTATGTAGGTAAAACTTCCCTGTCCAAGTATTATTCGCGGAAGCTAAATTATAATCAAAACCTATCACTCGGTTATATAGACTATTGGGATTTTGGAATTCATATTTACCCAATGTTTCGCGATTCAAAAGAAAAACACCAATATTTGAACGGCTAAATACCTTTCTTTGCAATACAAACATAGCATTATTATTGGATACTACTCGATTCACTATATCCTCTGCCGTTTGTAAATTCAATAATCCAATACGCCAATTCTGATCAAGTTTTCCACTTAAACGAACGCCTCCCAGTATTCGATTTTCGATGTTACGTCCCAAGGTGTCACGTACAATTCCAATGCGACGCGAGAAGAATGGTTTTGCATCATTATACGTACTTCCAAAACTTCCAAATAAGTCATTATTGTCGATGAAAAACTGACGTTTTTCTGGTAAGGATACCTCAAATCTCGTGATATTGGTCACCATGTTATCCACTTCTACATTAGAGAAATCTGGATTAATGGTCACGTCCAGGTTCATACCATTGCCTATCGCAATTTTTGCATCTACACCCAACCCCAAACTTGATGCTTCTGATTGATTAGAAAAATTTCTTCCCGACAATGCGTTTAAATAAGGGATCAAATAAATCGGGGCACGATTTTTTCGCAAAGGTTTTTCAAAAACCATTTCACCTAGAAATGCAAGATTGATTAGTAGTTGATTTTGTGGCACATTTGACCATGCGCTTTGTTCATTAGTTTGTAAATCCCACCGGTAGGTTTGAAACCGCCAACTTTGATCTCCTTCCCTAAATTTCAATGAACTAAAAGGTATAGCTATTTCTAATATATATTCATTACCAATTACTTTACCCTCAGACTGCCATTTAACGTCCCAAGTTGGATTTAATGCGTCTGCTGGGTTACTTCCTCCGCCTGAAATCAAAGCTTCTCTTTGAACGCCAAATGGATTCACACTAAAAAGGTAAGCAGTCGTCCCATCCTTGAACGTATCAAAAATCAATGACACATTATCATTTGTTGAACCACTAAAATCCCTACGAAGAGAGTTAATGATAAAATTTCCTTGTTTACTTTGTGCTCTAATTCCGATATATAAGTGTGAATCGTTATAGAGCAACTTAACTTCAGTTGGATTTTTGGATTTGATAGAATCTGTTGGGAAAAATTGCCAAAAGGATTCAGCCTTGTTAGCATGTCCCCAAATTCCCTCAGACAAAACCCCGTCTAAATCGATTCTCTCTGTTGTGTACTTCACGAAAATAGTGCGAGGATTTGTATCTCTAGGTGCTGAAATGATTGTAAATTGAACGAAGAAAAGAACTAGAAAAACGAAGTATTTATACATTAATTAGGCAGTTGGAATTCACAAAAGTAAGAGCCTATCCCTTTGACATTTTCTTTTTTCGCCGAATTCACTCTTTTTTAGATGAACAACGCTTGTGCTGTAGTTCGTCGAAAAAATGTGCTCTTGGTCGAAGGATAATTACTTTACCTGAAGTCAGTCTATAATTTATGTATATTTGAGAGTTACTTTTTTCTTTATGAATCAAAGAACTAGCGTTGTAAGTTTTAATATTATTTTTTGGAGCGCCCTCTTTTTTTATAAGTGGATAGGTTTTGGCGCACTTACTGAAGAATACACTAAACAATTTGCTTACTCCATTGTCAACATTCCTGTTGCTTTCTTGACTGCTTATGTCAGTATGCATGTGGTCTTTGATCGCATGAACCAAGCCAGCGTAAAATGGCCTTCTTATGCATATTTAGTAGGTATTGGGGTGATTGGAATCTTAATTAAACGACTTTTCAGCCACTATTATTTAGAACCTCATTATCTCAAAGATTTACATCATGGAAGCCTATTTACATTACCCAAAGTCTTGTACGAGCTAGTTAGTCTTTACCTGATGGTAGGTATGTACGGGATGTTTTATTTTATTCGTCGCTGGTATGAACAAAAACAAGTACTCGAGTCATTAAAACAAGAAAAAGTCAAATCTGAACTCGAATTATTAAAATCTCAAGTTCATCCTCATTTTCTGTTCAACATGTTGAACAATATTTATTCTGGGGCCTTAAGCAAAAGCCCTGAGACAGCACAGCAGATTTTGCAGTTATCCAATTTCATAGAATACAATCTATATCATTCGCAAAAGGAATGGGTTCCACTTAATGAAGAATTGGAATATCTAGGTAATTATATCGCACTCCACCAGATTCGTTTAGGAGAAAAACTACAGGTTGAGAAAACCATTTCTGACCATGTTAATCAAGTACAAATTCCGCCTCTTTTGCTTTTGCCATTAATTGAAAACGCGATCAAACATGGGGCGAATAACTCAATTCGAGTAGCTTGGCTTAAGGTTCAAGTAAATGTCGATGCAATAACGAATTCCTGTTTAATTATTATTTCCAATAGTTTTGAACAGGCGGTTTCATCTGAAAATGGAGGAGTAGGACTCTCAAATATCAGACAAAGATTAAAATTCCTATATCCGGACAAACACTTGTTAAACATTGTGGAAAATCCAGGAATTTACGAAGTACACCTTAATTTGATTTATGGTTAAGTGCGTTATTATTGATGATGAATTGCCGGCTCGGTCTTTGCTTGCCAATTTTGTGCAACAATTACCTGATTTTGAGGTCGTTGCCTCCAAGGATAATGCCTTGGATGGATTTGTTTATTTGCAACAAAACAACGTCGATTTGCTATTCTTAGATGTTCAAATGCCGCAAATGACAGGGCTCGAACTAGTGAAATCTTTAAGTAAAAAGCCGCATATTATTTTGACAACGGCTTTTCGAGAATATGCTGTGGATGGATTCGATTTAGGGGTTTTTGATTATTTAGTGAAGCCAATAAGTCAAGAACGATTTCTGAAGTCGGTCGACCGATTTCTCCAACAAAAAGAGGGATATAATGGAGTGCTAGAACCAGTATTGTTGAAAATAGGAAAAGAGACAAGGAAATTTAAGCTAGAAAGCATCTATTATTTCGAAGGTCTTAAAGACTATATCAAGGTATACAGTAAGGAAGGTGTTTTTGTGATATATGAGCGCATGGGAGCCATGGAAATGATGTTACCTTCAGACCATTTCTGCAGGATACACAAATCCTATATTGTGTCTAAACATCACATTACGCATCGTGGGACAAATTATGTGACAATCCAGGGTTTGCACATTCCGATTGGGAGGACCTATCGACAAGAATTTATGGATAAAATCTTAAAAAACTAATGCTATGATTAAAAAGTATTCTTTGCGCATTAATAAAAAAGTCCACCAAGTAGAGGCGGACGAAAACATGCCCCTATTATGGGTGCTACGAGATATTCTCGGCATGGAAGGTACTAAATACGGTTGTGGCGTGGGCTCCTGCGGGGCTTGTACGGTGCATTTAAATGGAAGTGCGGTTCGATCTTGTCAATTGCCGATTTCGGCATTAGCGGGGATGGAAGTCACGACTATCGAAGGCTTATCCGCGAAGGGGGATCACCCGGTACAGAAAGCGTGGATTGCAGAGGACGTTGCACAATGCGGGTATTGTCAATCTGGCCAAATCATGAGCGCAGCTGCACTTTTGAAAAGTACACCAAACCCTACGGAGGAAGATATTGAGAATTTCATGGCTGGCAACATTTGCCGTTGTGGAACCTATACGCGTATCAAAAAAGCCATCCAATTAGTCGCTACGAAATAAGATGAAAAAGACAGACTCAAATCTCAGCAGACGTTCGTTTTTGAAAGTATCATCGCTATCCGGAGGAGGCATGATGCTCGGTATTTCTTGGTTCGCGAGTGCAAAACCCGTGGAATCGCTAGGCGAATTGAACATCGAACCCGTATGGCAAGAGGTGACTAGTTTCATCAAAATTGCTTCGGATAATTCGATTAAAATATTCTCTCCTAACCCAGAATTTGGCCAAAACGTGATGACCTCCTTGCCGATGTTAATCGCAGAGGAATTAGATGTGGATTGGAAGCAAGTCGAGGTGGAACAAGGGAATTACGATCCCAAAGCTTTTCCACGCCAATTTACCGGCGGTAGCCAAGGCATTCGCATGGCTTGGAAGCAATTACGGACGGTGGGTTCGGCAGCGCGTCAAATGATTTTGACGGCGGCAAGCCAGGCCTGGAATTTGCCAGTAACAGAATTGACCACCGCTAACGGAATGGTCACACATGCATTCAGTGGCAAGTCAGAAACCTATGGAGCTTTTGCAGCTGCGGCTGCGAAACTACCGGTGCCTAAGGATATCGTTTTAAAAGGAAACCAATCGTTCCGCTTAATTGGTACTCCACAGAAGAATGTGGTAGCCCCTAAAATCGTACAAGGAAAACCCTTATTTGGGATGGACTACCGCGAAGCAGGCATGTTGTATGCGATGACGGAACGTCCACCGGCTTTTGGGATGCAATTAAAATCCTTTGATGCGACTGCGGCGAAAAAGATGCCAGGTATCGTGGATATTTTCCCGATTAAAGTATATAATGATGACCACAAATTTGCGGGATTTGATACACGTGCTTTTAACGAAGTAATTGCTATTGTTGGCAAATCTACCTGGGATGTGATGAATGCGCGCAAGAAGTTGAAAGCGGTTTGGGAAGTAGCGCCAGAGAAAAAGGAGTTGGGTCAAAATGGCCAAGAAAGAACAATTCCAGCGGGTTTAGAAAGCACGAAAAAGCATTATGCTCAAATGCTCGAAATGGATAAAAAACCAGGCAAAATTGAGCGTAGAGACGGGGATCCAGAAAAGGCTTTTACAGAGGCGAAACACGTCATTGAAAGAACCTATACGGCACCCTTTTTGGCTCATAATATTATGGAACCTACGAATACCTTTGCCCATTTTGTAGGGAACAAAGTGCGATTCGTGGCACCTATTCAGATCCCAGATTTTATGGTTCCATCGATGGTGGCACGTTTAGGCATTCCGAAGGAAAATATTTCGATTGAATTAGCTCGTATGGGTGGCGGTTTCGGTCGTCGTGCTTACGGTCATTATATGATTGAGGCGGCCTTGATTTCGAAGCAAGCTAACGCCCCAATTAAACTAATTTATACGCGTGAGGACGATGTGAGCGGTGGTACTTATCGCCCATTGTATCAATTGACGTATCGCGCGGCATTTGATGAGAATAAGAAGCTGATTGCTTTTCATGCCAAAGGTGGAGGAGTTCCTGAATCTCCTCTGCATGCGAATCGTTTTCCAGCGGGAGCGATTGATAATTACTTAGCCGAAAGCTGGGTGATCCCATCTAACATTACCATTGCAGCTTTCCGCGCACCGCGGTCTAATTTTAATGCAGCTGCGGAACAATCGTTCTTGGATGAGATTTCAGAATACATGGGTAAGGATCCGATTGCCTTCCGTTTGGAATTATTACAACGGGCAAAAGACAATCCGGTAGGAAAAACAAACGATTACGACGCGAGCCGTTACATGGGCGTGTTGGAACTAGTTCGAGAGAAATCGGGCTGGGGGAAACCGGAAAATGCGGGAAAAAAGCGCGGAGTTTCAGCGTATTTCTGCCACAATTCGTATGCAGCGCAGGTCATTGATTTACGCGTGAAAGGCGATCAAGTAACGGTCGACCAAGTAACTACTGCCCTAGATTGCGGCGTAGTTGTGAATCCAGAAGGAGCTAAAAACATGGCGGAAGGTGCGGCAATTGACGGAATCGGAAATGCCTTGTTTGGTCAATTAACGTTAACAGATGGTAAAACAGATCAAAAGAATTTCGATACCTACCGCATGATTCGCCATAATGAGGCACCGAAGAAAATCGACGTACATTTTGTGAAGAATGAGATTGATCCTACGGGATTAGGCGAGCCGCCGTTCCCTCCAGTTTTTGGGGCGGTTGCGAATGCATTGTATCAGGCGACGGGGAAGCGTTTTTACCAACAACCTTTTCAACCTCAATTAAAAGGGTAAAAAAATGATGAAATCGGATGTTTTAGTTGTTATTGGTGTAGGGGGAATTGGGATGGCGATCGCAAGACGTGAGGCCGCTGGTAAAATAGTATTGTTAGCAGATATTGATAAGAAAAAATTAGAAGAAGAGGCTCTTGGATTACGAGCGATGGGTTATGAAGTGGAGACTATTCAAACTGATGTTTCATCCATTGATTCAGTAAATAAATTAGTAGAGAAAGCGGTTTCGTTGGGTAATGTATTGCAATTAGTTAATACAGCTGGCTTGTCCCCTAATATGGCACCTGTTGATAAATTAATTAAAGTTGATTTGTTGGGTACTGCTTATGTATTGGAAGCCTTTGGCAAAGTAATTTCTAGAAATGGATCCGGCATACACATTTCAAGTATGGCCGGTCACATGATTCCTGATTTAGGTTTGGAGGCAAATAAAGCCTTAGCTACTTTGCCAGTTGAAGAATTGAGTGGTTTGCCTATGTTGCAACCAGAAAACATCCCTTCTACTTCTTATGCATATTGCCTATCTAAAAGAGCGAATCAGCTCAGAGTTCAAGCCGAAAGTTTATCTTGGGCTAAAAGGGGCGCAAGGGTAAACTCAATCAGCCCAGGTATTATTTTAACGGCTTTAGCCCAACATGAATTTGATTCCCCTGTAGGCGATACCTATCGAAAAATGATTGAACTTTCCGCTGCCAAAAGAGTAGGAACGGTGGATGAGGTCGCTAATTTGGCTCATTATTTACTCAATCAAGAATCCGGTTTTACGACTGGCAGTGATATGCTTATGGATGGAGGAGTAATTGCGTCTATCAAGCTTGGGTTGATTACATTTTAGTCAAAAGCTCTAGGTTTACCATTATCTAATGCTCAATTGTTTATCTAAGGTCAAATGAGAATCGGTAGTTTTATGCTTTACTAGTAGCTAATTAGTTATTTTTTGAAACGAGTATATTTAAAACCCTCATGAAAACAAGATTAAATACCCTTCTATTTCTAATACTTTTTTTCTCTGTTGCAAAAGCACAAACCTATCCGGCTCTAAGTCAACAATCCGCATCTCATTATGTTATTAAAGACACGTTGTTTAAAGTTCCATTTATTGATATAGACGAGTGGAGAGACAAACCGGTGAGACACCGATATGTTCACGGAGGATTTGAAGGAACCACTGCTCGATTTTCATTTTATTTTCCTCAAAAGGAGCAGTATCAAGGGCGCTTTTTTCAGTATATAACGCCAGTTCCTGATAATGAAAATTTATCACAAGGGGCAAAAGGCGAAGAAGATAAGATAGGTTTTTCGATTGCCAGTGGAGCCTATTTTGTTGAAACGAATGGAGGAGGAAATGGCGTATATGGTAAGAATGTCAATGTAAATGCGTTTCGTGCTAATGCGGCTGCGGCTGCGTTTTCAAAAGTTGTCGCCCAACAAATTTTTGGGGCTCATCGGACCTATGGATATTGTTTTGGAGGAAGTGGTGGTGCTTATCGGACTATTGGTGGTTTTGAAAATTCAGATGTTTGGGATGGAGCTGTACCTTATGTAGTGGGCTCTCCAGTAGCCATACCTAATGTGTTCTCAATAAGAATGCATGCCATGCGTATTTTAAAGGATAAATTTCCAAGCATCATTGATGCGATGGATACGGGTGGAAGTGGTGATCCCTATGCTGGGTTGAATTTGGAAGAAAAAGAGGCCTTATTGGAGGTAACGAAAATGGGATTCCCTCCACAGTCTTGGTTTGGCTATAAATCCATGGGAATTCATGGATTCGCTGCACTTTATCAAGGAATGATGATGGCAGATAGAAATTACTTTACGGACTTTTGGGTTAAGCCTGGTTACTTAGGAAGCAACCCTACGCCATCATTATTACGTGCAAGAATTCAGCATCCGGCAAAAATAAAACGAGCAATTTCTGTCAAAGAAGCCATTTCATTAGGTTTAAGTGTGTGGGCTCAAACGGACCAAAACAGAGGTACGGCAGACGCAGCTTGGCAAAGACTTTTGGAAAAAGAGGATAATTTACCTGTTGCTTTTGAATTAGACCAAACCTTACCCGCTATTGATTTCCTAGGGGGAGACTTATTCATTAAATCTGGAAATGGGAAAGGAAAAAACTTATTTGTATCTCAAATCAAAGGGGACATTGTCATATTCGCTGGAGGCGATGCTAACTTAATTAGAAGTATTCAAATAGGAGATGATGTTCAGGTAGATAATTCCAATTTTTTAGCTGCCCAAACCTACCACAGGCATCAAGTTCCAGGCAAAGGTTATACGGTTTGGAATCAGTTTCTAGATAAAGAGGGCAAGCCTATATATCCTCAAAGACCGATGCAATTAGGACCCTTGTTCACTCGTGGCGCTTCGGGTATTTTGCCTACAGGGAAATTTAAAGGAAAGATGATTTTGCTAGAATCGCTTTACGATCGGGAGGCCTATCCTTGGCAAGCGGATTGGTATGTTTCTCGTGCAAAAGAATTTTTAGGAGATAGCCTTGATAAGAACTTTAGAGTTTGGTACACAGATAAGGCCTTGCACGGGGATGTTTCAGAACAAGAATTCCCTACTAGATCGGTTAGTTACCTAGGGGTTTTGCAACAAGCATTGCGTGATGTAAGTCAATGGGCAGAAAAAGGGGTGGCTCCTCCTACGAGTACTTCATACACCATAGCAGATGGTCAAGTAGTAGTACCTTCAGATGCAACAATTCGAAAAGGAATTCAGGCAAGTGTTCAATTAACGATAACAGGAAAGAAGAAAATAGAGACTAAAAGAGGTCAAATTTTTGTTATGAAAGTAGCTACTCAATTGCCACCAAATGCCGGGAAAATTGTTTCTGTCGAGTGGGATTTAGATGGCTCAGGGAAATTTGCTACGAAAGAAAATAAAGTTGCATTGAACAAAAATGGAGTATTTCAAATAAGCCATTCCTACTCAAAACCAGGTGTATATTTCCCTACTGTTCGTATCGCTTCTGAACGCAATGGTGACGCAAACACTCCGTTTGCGCGTATTCAAAATTTAGATCGCGTACGAGTAATTGTAAAATAAAAAGATCAATTAACTATAGAAATGAACAACTTAAAATGCACGGTTTTTTCTTTCTTCTTTTTAGCGATTAGCCTTCAGGTATTCTCCCAAGAATTACCTGTGGGGAAGCCCATTAATTCTTTGAACCTAACTCAATTGAAAAAATTAGGCCAAGTAGATGAGCGCTATCAATCTTTTAATATTGAAATGTGTGAAGTGATTGGTGGCGACTTTTGGATCCCTTATCATTTAATTGATTCCGTCAGAAAAACCTCTAAAAAAACAGGATTTGCGGCACTTAAATGGACGATTGAGCCGATTAATTTGTACAATAAGAAACTTAGAAATTTAGCCGCAGCGTTGGGCCCATACTATCTTCGCGTGAGTGGAACTTGGGCTAATGCGGTTTATTTTCAAGATAATGACGAGGCTAAAATGACAGCGCCACCAGCTGGGTATAAAAACATTTTGACAAGAAACCAATGGAAGGGAGTGGTGGACTTCAGTAAATCTGTTAATGGCAAAGTTGTTAGCTCCTTTCCAATTAGCGAAGGTATCCGAGATGAAAAAGGCCAATGGACAAGCAAAGCACTGAAACCAATAATGGATTATACCCATTCCTTAGGTGGAGAGATTGTGGCTGCCGAGATGTTTAATGAACCTTCGCATTCATCACATGGAGATGCGCCTAAAGGATATAACGCAGCTAATTTTGCAGCCGACTTTTCCCTATTTAAGGAGGTAGTGAAAAAAGAATATCCCCAACTTACCATTTTAGGACCAGGTTCTACAGGTGAAGGTGGAATCATCCCTTCACAAGATATTTTCGTGGATAATCTTTTATCCGCTCCGCCTAAACCGGTATTTGATGTTTTTACTTATCACTTTTATGGAACGGTATCCAAGAGGTGTGGAGGAAATCAGACTGTTGAAAAAGCCTTAAGTGCAGAATGGTTAAGCAAAACGGAAAAGGGATTGGATTTTTACAAACAAGCTAGAGATAAGTATATGCCGAATGTTCCTATTTGGAACACAGAAACGGCGGAGTCTGCCTGTGGTGGAAATCCGCTCGCTACTACCTATGTAGATACGTTTAGATACTTAGAGCAATTAGGTAGATTAGCCAAAAAAGGTGTTCAGGTTGTCATGCACAATACGCTTGCGAGAAGCGAATATGCCATTTTGGAACAAGATACCTATACTCCAAGACCCAATTATTGGGCTGCACTATTATGGAATAAATTGATGGGAACGCAAGTGTTTGAATCGCCAAAATTAAGTCCAGGAGTAGATGTATTTGTACACGATTTAAAGGGTTCTAATAAAGGAAAAACAGTCCTAGTGCTAAATACTACCTCAGCTGAAACAGAAATTGAAATCCCACAATCAGGAAAAATTTATGTGCTTTCTTCAGATCAATTGACTTCAAAAAACATGAAATGTAACGGGGTCGAACTGAAGCTAAATGCCGATGATACGGTTCCTGAAATTCGTGGTGAGAAACTAAATAAAGGAGTTTTGAAATTAGCGAGCCATAGTATTGCGTTCATTACGTTGAAGTAAAATTAGGTATTGGTTCAGCCGCAATATTGGATGCCAAATTCCAACTATTATGGGTGCACAAATCAAAAAGAGGTGGTAATTTACTTCCTACAATTTAAACGAAGTTTAGATTTTAGAATTTGTGCAGCATTTGTATAGCAAAACACCCAAAAACCACTATTTTGCTTTACAAAAAGACTCAAATATGGTCTTTAAATCAAATAAAGACCTGATTTGTGATAATGTAGGTTTCCGGTACCTGATATGATGGTTCTATTAAATCAAAGACTAAAATAAAACAGGATAGGGGCGGTGCTACAACCGAAGCAGAACGACCTAATTTGATACAATTTCGATACAATTAGATTAACTAATATAATACCTACACTATTATATTTTGACGTTTTTGTCCGATTTGAGTTCAGTCAGAGTTGTTTCATTCCCACCGTCCGGACCGCCAACTTTAAATTAAGTCTCTGATTTTCAGGGACTTTTTTATGCCTGGTGCTAAATGGGGTGCTGCAAAAGGGATTTCAAGGATTCTCATCCCAAAATACTGTTTCCAATTTCTAACATATCGTCAATATCAAAATCACTTTTGATGTATTTTTGGAGCGTCGACAACTTCTTGTGTCCGGTAATTTTCATAATCTTGTGGTACTCCATACCCCTATCAGCAAGTAGCGTTGCCAAAGTTCTTCTTGCGGTATGAATGACAATCATTTGATATTTCTTCGAATACTTTGAGGCAATGTATCTCGCTTCGACCTCATAATCATTTTCCCAATAGGACTTTAGTCGAGTAAGTCTATTATACCTAATATCATCGTTTGGATTTCTAATCTAAAGATGATGAACGTATTCATGAATGATTGTGTCACATAGTTCTTCTATTGAGCTATGTATTAGTACAAAGATTGTTATCCTCTTATTATAATACTGATTATTCCCTGAGTAATTGGTTTTTGCTCAGCTTGAGTTAAGTCAGATTTGTTTCATTCCCATCGTCTCCACCTCCAACTATAATTTAAGACTCCTGATTAAATATACTTTGTAACATTATTCATAGTATTTGTCTATTTTTCGTAAGTATATTTAGGAAGGATTCCCCAATTTTATTGAATGAAGACTTTTATTAATTCGCTTCTTTTAGCTTTTATTATACTGCTTGCTAATTCATGTTCCTTCAAAAAAGAATACAAATACCGTATTGTTTTTTTACAATGCTGCCACGATGATTGGCGAAATGTGATGAATAGTGAAATGAGAAGGGAGTTGGCATTTCATCCAGATATTAAGTTTGAAATCATTGAATCGTATAGTGATACTAAAAAGCAATTAGAACAGATTAAGGAAATTGATAAGCAAAAAATTGACTTATTAATTATTTCTCCCAACGAATCCAAGTCCTTTTCCACCGTTATCGATGAAATATATAAGTCGGGGATTCCTGTAATTTATGTTGATCGAAAAACTGATTCCGAACAATATTCTGCTTTCATTGGAGCAGATAACTATGAAATAGGAAAAACGGCAGGCAAGTTTATCGCTAGTCAGTTTAAAGGTCGAGGGAATGTCATTGAATTAGAATTGGAAATGACCTCTTCACCTGCCATCGAAAGAAATCGTGGATTTAATGAGGCTTTTAACCTTTATCCTGAAATGAATAAAGTGGCGACTCTCGAAGTCAAAAATATCGAATTAGACATAAATAAGAAATTAGCAGGTATATTAAAAAATCACCCTGAAACGAATATTATTTTCGCGCACACTGATTTTTTAGCATTATCTGCCTATCGGACGGCCCAAAAATTAGGGAAAGCAAAAGACTTATTCTTTGTTGGAATTGATGCAATTCCAGTAATAAATGGTATGCAATTGGTTAAAAATGGTACATTAAATGCCACTTTATTGTATCCTACGGGTGGCGCTGAGGTAATCCAAACCGCTGTTAAAATTCTAAATAAACAGGCCTATAATAAAGAAACGAAGCTTTTGACAAATGTGATAACATCGGATAATGTCAATATTATGTTATCCCAAATCCAGAAAATAAAAGAACAACAAGTTGAAATTGAGCGGGAAACATTAAAAATTAATGATTTGAATAAAACCTACTCAACCCAAGGAAACCTTTTATATTTTATAACTGCTTTGCTTACGGTTATGGTTGTTTTAGGGGTTTTTCTATATTTTCTTTTAAATGAAAAACAGCAGTCTAATCGAATTTTAGAAGAGCAGAATTTGGCAATTCTCGAACAAAAAAATGAAATAGAAAAAGTGTCTCTTTTAGCAAAAAAAGCAACAGAAGACAAAATGAGGTTTTACTCCTATATTTCACATGAATTCAAAACACCTTTGAGCCTGATCCTTACTCCGACCGAGGATTTGTTGCAAAGAAAAAGTACCGACTTAAAGGAAATACAATCAACTCTAAAATTGATCAATAAAAATGCCTATCGCCTACTACGCCTCGTTGATCAATTTTTAGAGATGAGAAAGTTGGATGCCGGGAAAATGGAATTGGAAATTGGGCAAAATGATTTAGTTGCTTTCATCAAAGATATAGTACAAGATTTTAATTTAAAGGCAAAACAAAAACAGATTGATCTTCAATTTATTAGTCCTTTTAAAGAGATTCAATTTGGATTTGATCCTGAAAAATTAGATAAGGTCTTATTCAATCTCATTTCTAATGCTTTCAAATACACACCAGATGGGGGTTTGATTCACGTGTCAATTTTAAGAAATATAGATAAAATTGAAATAAACATTGCCGATAATGGGGTCGGTATGACCCCCGAAGAAAAAGCTAATGCTTTTGATTTGTTTTACAGAGGAAACAAAAACATTTCTTTAGGAACGGGTTTAGGCTTGGCTCTTTCACAAGAGTTTGTTGCCTTGCATAAGGGAGAAATCACGATAAATTCAGAAAAAGGCAAAGGGACCACCTTCAGAATTGTACTTCCTATCATGGAGATAAAGTCCCTTTTGTTAGAAAATCCAGTAATAGTTTCTTCTAAGAATATCACTGAATTTGAGGAGGATAGTGCTCTGATGATAGAAAATAATACGCAACTCACGTTTGAGAATACGATAATCTTGATTGAAGACAATCATGATTTGAACCAATTTCTAACCCGAAAATTAGGAAAAAACTATACAGTAGTTGCTACGGATAACGCAGAAGATGGTTGGCAAGAAATTTTAACCTGTATTCCTGACATGATTATTTGTGATGTGATGTTGCCCGGTATGGATGGCTTCGCTTTGACACAGAGGGTAAAATCTGATTTCAGAACCTCTCACATTCCGGTAATTTTATTGACTGCTAAAAGTCAAATTGAAAGTCAAATTGAAGGGACAAAAGCTGGGGCTGATGATTATATTTTAAAACCGTTCAACCAGCAATTATTAGAGGAAAAATTGAAAGGTTTGGTTGAAAATCGAGAACGTATGAGACGCAGATTCTCAACTGAAGTTATTCATCCCAATCAAGTTCAGAAAGGAGAAAGAAGATTTTTAATTGAATTTGAAGCATTAATCGAAAAGAATATTCAAGACAGTTCACTATCAGTCGAGAAATTAAGTCAAGAGTTAGGAATGTCCAGAGTTCAGTTATTTAGAAAAATATCAGCCTTGACAAACCGAAATGTGGCGGATTACATTGCTGATTATAAATTGCGAAAAGCAAAGATTCTCTTAAATGATCATGAAAAAAACATTTCTGAGATTGCTTACGAGTTAGGCTTCAGTACCCCAAGTTATTTTACGACCTTCTTCAAACAAAAGACAGATAAGACGCCAAGTGATTGGCGGAATAGTTAAATGTATCAATTTTGGTATTTCGTGTTACAATCCTTGTATTATGAGATTGATCTCTGTTTAAATATTATATAAAGTGCTGACAATAAAGTACTTAAAAATTGTTACAGAACTGTAAGTATTTGAAAGAATTCTAATATCCTACCCTAAAGTATTGCTCTAATTTTGATTCATTAAAAACGTAACAAGTTTGTAATGAATCAAAATATTAAAATATTTTTCTGGTCGCTCTCAGCTTCTTTGGGCGGTTTTCTTTTTGGCTTCGATACGGCCGTAATTTCTGGTGTTGAACAAACACTTCAAAAACTTTGGGAACTCAATTCCTTAGAACACGGAGTGACCGTTTCCATTGCTTTAATAGGTACTGTTGTAGGCTCTCTAATTGGTGGTATTCTTGCCGATAAATTTGGCAGAAAAAAATCGCTTTTCATTATAGGCATTCTTTATTTGCTTTCTTCTTTAGGTACCGCTTATGCTTTCGATTGGTCGGTATTTTTAATATTCAGATTTATGGGTGGTCTAGGCGTTGGTGTTTCTTCGGTCGTTGCTCCCTTGTATATATCCGAAATCGCTCCAGCTCACAAGCGCGGACGTTTGGTAGCGATGTTTCAGTTCAATATCGTTTTAGGGATTTTAATGGCCTACCTGTCAAATTACTTTTTATCTGGTATAGGTGAAAATGAGTGGCGTTGGATGTTAGGAGTACAAGCCTTCCCTTCACTTATTTTTACCATTACGGTTATGTTAATTCCTGAAAGCCCACGCTGGTTGATTCTTCAAAGAGGAGATGTTTCCGCCGCACGAACTATTCTTCATTCCATTGACAAAGATGCTGCTGAGCAGATCATCGTCTCAATTCAGAAAAATACCACTAAAGTGAAAGTAGTTTTGTTCCAAAAAGCCTATAATCGTCCAATCTTGTTAGCAGTATTATTTGCGGTATTTAACCAAGTTTCTGGTATCAATGCCATTATATATTTCGCTCCTCGCATTTTTGAAATGGGAGGTATTGGTAAAGATTCGGCTTTATTGTCTTCAGCGGGAATTGGGCTAATGAACCTCATTTCTACATTGTTAGGTATTTCGATGATTGATCATTTTGGACGTCGAACCTTAATGAAGGTGGGCTCCGTCGGACTTATTCTTACACTTATTTTGGTTTCTCAGGCATTATTTAGCCAACAACTGAGTTTAAATGTTCCTTTTTATCTTTTCGCGTATATCTCTTTCTTTGGTTTCTCTCAAGGAGCAGTTATTTGGGTGTTTATCTCGGAAATCTATCCTAATGAAGTCCGAGCTAATGGACAAGCCTTAGGCAGTTTTACACATTGGCTAATGGCGAGTTTCATCACTTTTACCTTCCCTTATTTTGCTGAAACCTTTGGGGGTGGGATGGTCTTCGCCTTTTTTGCTTCTATGATGGTTTTACAATTGCTTTTTGTATGGAAACTCATGCCTGAAACTAAAGGAAAGTCACTTGAAAACATGGATAACATAATAATTACGCACTAGAAATATGCAGAGTCATAAAAACAAGATCATTTGCTTTGGCGAAATGCTTTGGGATATGCTTCCTACAGGAAAAATGCCTGGTGGAGCCCCCATGAATGTTGCTATTCAATTGAAAAATATGGGTAATAATGCTGTAATCATTAGTAGAGTTGGAACAGATGATTTAGGGAATGAATTGCTCAGATTTATAAAAGATAATGGGCTATCAACTCAATTTATCCAACACGGGAAAACGCACCTAACCGGTGTTGTGAAAGTGAATATTGAAGATAAAAATAATGTTAGCTATAAAATTGTCAAACCCGTAGCTTGGGATTATATCGGAGTAGAAAATGATGCATTGGAAGCAGTTAAACATTCTGATTGTTTCGTCTTTGGAAGTCTATCAGCCAGGTCAAAGGAAACCTTTAATACACTTAAAAAACTCTTGGAGGTAGCAAAGTTTAAAGTGTTGGACATTAATTTACGCCCACCTTATTATAACAAAGAAACTATCACGTTTTTACTGAAAAAAACAGATTTCCTCAAACTTAATCACATTGAATTAGATGAAATATCAGGCTGGTTTTTTACCAGAGGGACAATTCAAGAAAACCTAAACCATTTGTCCGAATTATTTAACATCGATACGATTTGTGTAACACAGGGTGAAGATGGAGCAATGCTTTTACATCAAAAGGAGTTTTTCCACAGTTCGGGATTTGCGGTTGATGTAGTGGATACAATTGGCAGCGGTGATTCTTTTTTAGCCTCCTTTATCTCGAATTTCTTAAAAAACGTCACCCTAGAAAATGCCCTGATCGAAGCATGTGCAGTGGGAGCTTGTGTGGCCACCCACCATGGAGCTTCTCCTCTTATTTCCAAAGAACAAATTCAGCTTTTAATAAATAATCATTCAGTACGAGTTCCTTTTAGTAAAGTTTAATACATACAATTAAAACAATTCAAATTATGAAAAAAACCCTATTATCTTTTATTGTGATGTTTTTAACATTACAAGCGGCTTATGCCCAACGCCAGGTGACTGGCACGGTCCGAGAAGGCGACAACAATGTGCCTCTCATCGGTGCAAGTGTACTAGTGACTGGTACAAAAATTGGTGCAATCACCGATGTAAATGGCAAGTTTTCAGTTTCAGTTTCTGAAACTGCTTCTACTATTCAAGTAAGTTTTATTGGGTATGAAAAACAGGACGTATCCATTAAGGGAGTCAGCGATGTACAAATTACCTTAGCTTCTGGAAAAGAATTGAGCGAAGTAGTAGTAGTAGGTTACACGTCTCAAAGAAAACAAGACTTGACTGGATCAGTGGTGGTGGTTGATTTGAAACCCATCAAAAATATCAGCTCAGGTAACCCGATGCAATCTTTGCAGGGGCGTGTACCTGGTTTGTACATTGAAAAAGATGGTTCCCCAAATGGTAGTAACTCTCGAATTTTGATTCGTGGAGCCAATACGTTGGGGAATAATGACCCATTGTATATCATTGATGGAATTCCAACGACTCGTCCTGAAGTTTTCCAAAACATGAATCCGTCAAATATTGAATCAGTTCAGGTCTTAAAAGATGCCTCTGCTGCATCTATCTACGGAGCAAGAGCCTCGAATGGGGTTATTATTGTCACCACAAGAAATGGGGCTAATTCAGATGGAAAGATTGAATTTCAATTCAATAGCAGTATTTCTGCGCAATCAGAAAAATCCATGCGTTTTAATATGTTGAACTCTTTGGATAGAGGAAAAGCCTTGTGGCAAGCCTCCGTCAATGATGGACAAGACCCTGCTGCTGGTTATGGTGATATATATTCTTTTGACTGGAATAATAATTTACAAAGTCCAAAATTAAATGGCGTTACCCTTAAACCTTACGTAGGTGGAGACGCCAATACACCAGTAGGTGATACCAATTGGCAAGATGTCATGTACAAAACAGGTATCGTGACAAAAAATGATTTCACTGCATCTTATGGAAATAAAAATTCTTCGTTAGAAATCAATATTGGGCAATTGAAAAATACGGGGATGTTGCGATTTACGAACTACGACCGTTTGAGCGGAAGCATCAACGCTATGACGCGTGCATACAATGACAAATTGAAGTTTGGTGTTAATTTACGCATTGCAAATTCGAATGAAACACTTACTGCAAGAGATTTAGGAGGTGCTTCAACTACTTTTTTAGCTACTACGCTAGTCCCTACCATTCCTGTTTTTCAGAAAGACGGCAAAACCTATGCGGGTGCATCAGGTGGAGGCTATTCGGATAGAAATAACCCATTGCACATGCAAGAACTTGCGAAATGGAACAATGCAAATCGTTTGAGTTCATTTGGAAATATTTTCGTAGAAATTCAGCCGATCAAAAATCTCTTTTTTAAATCGAATTTGGGCGTTGATAACGCGACATACTTAAATAAGGTGATAACGCCTACATTTTCGGAAGGTGCTTTTAACCGTACGACAAATAGCTTAGCTTTTGACCAAAATCATTACATCAGTACTACTTGGTCAAATACATTGCGTTATAATTGGGATTTGAATGCGAAGAATCAGTTCAAATTTTTAGTTGGTACTGAATATATCAAAACAGATTTGGATTTTCAATTCACGAAGAAAGAAGGATTTGCTCTTCAATCAGAAGATTATTTTACGCTAAATGCTGGAACAGGAAACACCACTGTTTCAGGAGGTTCTACAGGAAGTCGTTTATTCTCTCAATTTGCTCGTGTTGATTATAATTTTTCAGATAAATATTTAGCTGCGGTTACAATTCGTCGTGATGGTTCATCTCGTTTTGGTTCAGATAATCAATATGGAATTTTCCCTGCAGCCTCTTTAGGTTGGAGAATTGACCAAGAGAATTTCATGAAGAGTAATAAAATTTTCTCTGAACTCAAGGCAAGAGTCGGCGTAGGTCGTGTAGGTAATCAACAAATTGGTGATTTAGCTCGTTTTGGTTTATTTGATACAAGATACGGAACAACTCAGGCTCAATTAGTGGGTGGTTTTTGGGAACAATATATGAACATCGGTACAGCTTATTCTTTGTCAGGAGCTAATACCGGGACATTGCCTTCAGGATTCGTTCAAACACAAGCGGCCAATTCGGGATTAAAGTGGGAAACTACAGATGAAATTAACGTAGGTCTAGATTATGCTATTTTGAACAATAAAATTTTCGGATCATTTGATTATTTCACGCGTAATACTTCCGGCATTTTGATTACGCCACCAGTAGCGGCAACGCTTGGTGAGGGACAATCAAAAGCAGTTAATGGTGCATCAAAATCAAATAAAGGCTGGGAATTTGTATTAGGATACCGTGGATCAGTAGGAAATGATTTGAAATTCAATCTTGTTTCAAACTTTGCACATTTCAGAGATGAAATTACCGAATTGCCAGAAAATGTTCGTCCAGCTTATGCAGGGAACTTGGTAAATACCATTATTGGACATTCACAATTTGATATTTTCGGTTACAAGACCAATGGACTTTTCCAATCGCAAGCTGAAGTAGATGCGGCTCCTAAACAAATAGGTGCTGGCCCAGGAAGAATTCGATATGTGGATATTAACGGAGATAATAGAATTGATGATTTGGACAGAACTTGGATTGGTACCACTTTACCAGCACTTGAATATGGATTACGATTGGATTTGACCTATAAAAAATTCGATGCCTCTATTTTCGGTTCAGGTGTAGCGGGTAGAGAAGGTTTTGATGTGTATACCGTTTTCAATAATTTAATGAGAAGTAGAGAAAATGTTGGTCCCGGTGTATTTAACGCATGGACACCCCAAAACACAAATACCAATGTGCCTGCTCTAACATTGAAGGATAACAATGGGGAAGGTCGTACATCTGACTATTTCATCGTCAATACTTCGTATTTCAAAATGCGAAACATACAAGTAGGTTATACCCTCACTCCTAAATCTGTATTTTCAAGAATTCGTTTTTATGGAATGGCTGAAAACCTATTTTGGTTAAAAAGCAAGAATTACTTGAGCCCAGATCCAGAGCGTATTGACCTTGACCCTGTGCCGATTCCAAAAACCTTCACTTTCGGAATTAACGCATCTTTTTAAACCTAAATCGAATTAATGAATGACCTCCAAGGGGGTAATAAAACTTAAATTTTTAAAAAAAATGAAAAACATAATAGTTTCAACTATAATCGTTTCGAGCCTATTTTTATTCGGCTCCTGCCAGGATGAACTAAATTATACACCCACAGGTGTATTGTCTTCATCTGATTTGACCTCTCCAGCGGCCATTGATGGTTTGGTGACATCTGCTTATGCGGCCATTGGAAATGGTGATATGATTGGACCCATCTATAGTGACTGGGTATACGGAAGTGTTCGTTCTGACGATGCCTACAAAGGTGGGGGTGGTACGGGTGACGTTGGAGAAATAGATGCCCTAGAACACTATAATCTGACTACTCCCACGCTTGGTGCCTTTGTAACTCGTTCTTGGCAAAACCTTTTCAAGTCAATTTCTAGATGTAATGTCGCCCTTCGTGCCGTAAATACTCTAGATGAAGCCAAATATCCATCTAAAAAAATACGTTTAGCTGAATTGCGTTTTTTAAGAGGGCATAGCTACTTTGTTATGAAAAGATTGTACAAAAACATTCCTATTTTCGATGAAACTATTTCTGATGAAGAGATTCTAAAAGTTTCTAATACGATAACTAATGATGAATCTTGGAATAAAATTGCGGCTGATTTTCAATTTGCTATTGATAATTTACCAACTACACAACAAGAGGTAGCTCGTGCAAATAAGTTAGCAGCTCAAGCTTATTTAGCCAAGGTGCGGTTGTACCAGGCTTATGAGCAAGATGCAACTCATAAAGTTGTAAATATCAATAAAACAAGATTGCAAGAGGTTGTTTCCCTTACACAAGCAGTTATTTCTTCCGGGAAATATAGATTAAGCTCGGACATTGCAGATAATTTCTTGCAGGAAACGGAGAATGGTCCAGAATCCATCTTTGCTATCCAATTTACTGTAAATGATGGAACGACCGCAGGACGTATGAGCTACGAAGATGGATTGAATTATCCGCATGGTGCTCCACAATATGGATGTTGTGGATTTCATGCAGCTAGTCAAAACTTAGTGAATGCACATACAACGGATATTGACGGTTTGCCAAATTTTGAAACATTCAATGAAAGCAATGCAAATCTAAATACTCAAACCGTTGATCCACGCCTTGACCACACCGTTGGAATCGATGGACACCCATATAAATATGATAATTCAAAACCTTTCAACAATAGTTGGGTACGTGATGCAGGTGTATATGGCAATTTTCATACCATGCGTTTTCAACAATTGGCCTCTAGTGGTTCATATTTCAAACTTGGACCATTTATGGGAACTGCAAAAAATTATGATATTCTACGCTTCGATGATGTCTTGTTAATGCAAGCCGAAGCTTACATTCAATTAGGACAACAAGAGAAAGCCTTAGACATCATTAATCAAATCAGAAATAGAGCAGCGGCAAGTACGGGAAGACTAAAAAAAGCAGACGGAACATTTGCTTCCAAGTATAATGTAAAGCCTTATTCATCTACAACCTGGACACAGAATTTTGCTTGGAAAGCATTAATGTGGGAGCGTAGAATTGAATTTGCTACAGAAGGCTCACGTTTTTTTGACTTAGTTCGTTGGGGTATTGCTGAACAAACTCTTAATGGATACATTTCAAAAGAGAAAGTTAGAAGACCGTATTTAGCTACAGCGAAATTTACAGCTGGAAGGGATGAATATCTACCAATTCCACAAGCGGAAATCACTTTTACGAATGGTTTATACAAGCAAAATCCAGGCTTCTAAAACATCTAACAATTTTAGTAGAGGTTAAGAATGATTCAAATGGTAGTAGTTTTTTACTACTACCATTTTTTTCTAATTCATCAATTATAAACTCAAAATCAATGCAAAAATTAGTCACTTTTTTGGCTGTTGTATGCCTGTTAAATGCTTGCATCCCATCTGCAACTTACCGTCCCGCTTACCATTACACTCCGGAGAAAAATTGGGTGAACGACCCCAATGGATTAGTCTATTTGGATGGCGAGTACCATCTTTTTTATCAGTATAATCCAGCGGGAGATAAATGGGGGCACATGAGTTGGGGGCATGCAGTGAGCAAAAACCTTAAAACTTGGGAAGAACTACCGCTTGCCATTCCTGAAACGATGAACGCGGATGGTTCAACTAACATGGTATTTTCAGGAGCGGCCGTTGTGGATAGTCTAAATACGTCGGGCTTTTTTGAGAAAGGTTTTACCAAAGGTATGGTGGCCATATATACTTCTCACTTAAATAAAAATGGAGAAGGTATGGCACAGAGTCAAAGTTTGGCTTATAGTTCTGACAAAGGAAGAACATGGAAATTCTATGATAAGAACCCTGTCTTAGCTATCGGTTTGAAGGATTTCAGAGACCCCAATGTGTTCATGCAGGAAGGAAAGTGGAAAATGATTGTTGCAAAACCACTGGAATTTATGGTGCAGATCTATGAATCTACAAATCTGAAAGAGTGGACATTATTGAGTGAGTTTGGCAAAATGGGTGATGTAGCAAAGATTTGGGAATGTCCATCTCTATTTAAGGTTCCTGTCGAAAATTCAGATAATTCCAAATGGGTAATGCTGGTTTCGAGCGCAGCGGAGGCCACAGAATTTACTGGGATGCAATATTTCGTAGGGGAATTTGATGGAAAATCATTCGTGTCAGACAAACAAGAAGGGGTTTTAAGATTGGATCGAGGGAAAGATTTTTATGCTGCAATCCCCTTTCAAAACCTCCCTTCAAAAGACAAAAATCCAATCATTATGGGTTGGGGTAGCAACTGGAGCTATGCAGGAGATATTCCTTCAGAAGGTAGGAGAGGGATGTTTTCTATGCCACGAAAATTATCTTTGGTCAAAGAAAATGGGCAATTTCGTTTAGTTCAAAAGCCAATCTATTCCAATCGTATCCACTCCAAAGAGTTAATACTGAAAGCGAGTGAATTGACAAAACCGAAAACTTGGGAAATGAAAAATAATTCCTACAAACTAGGCTTAGTTATTGACTTAGGAAATTCCAATGGTTTTGCAATGGAATTGCTAAAAAATGAGGAAGAGAAATGTGTGCTAACTTATAATGCAATGACTCAAAAATTGTTTTTTGACAGAACCAAGTCTGGAAAAATTGACTTTAACAAAAATTTCACAAGTATCGAAACTATGCAGGTGGTTCCCCAAAATGGCGTCCTGAAACTGGATATTTTTGTAGATAATTCAATTGTTGAAGTATTCGCCAATGAAGGTGAAGCCGTATTGACTGATTTGGTTTTCCCCCAAAAAAATGGAGGGAAAATAATCCTTTCTTTGTTAAAAGATTAACAAGGCACCAAGTTTAATTTATTCCATTTGGTTTAATTATTCATTAATTGTTCCCAAATATTCGAATTATTAATTTTCGATTAAAAAGTAATAAAAAAGAATATTCAGGAAAGAATTATTCCCAGTTCGTACCTTAAAAAAATCTGTAGGTTGTTTTGAAATGGTAAATACGGTTCCTTTTTATTTTTTATATAAATGGTTGATCCCGCCTTATGAGGCTACTGGAACTATCATTTATTTTAAAAGGGTTGTCAAATTTTTGAGATCATTTTTATTACTTTAAGGCATTTAATTATGGAAACATTTGCTGCAATTAAACTTGGTCCTAAGCTAAATAAAATTGGTGGTACCCCAAATGAAAGACGTGGTATAAAACCAAAAAGCAAACCCAAGCACCCAACATTGAAACCTCGTATTCATAAATCTGGAGATTCTAAAAAGTAGGTTAGCGTGGTGCTAAAACCGAAGCAGAACGACCTGATTTGATACAATTTCGATACAATTAGACTAACCAATATAATACCAATACTATTATATTTTGACGTTTTTGTCCGATTTGAGTTCAGTCAGATTTGTTTCATTCCCACCGTCCGGACCGCCAAATATAAATTAAGTCTCTGATTTTCAGGGACTTTTTTTATGCCCGGCGGAAAATGGAGTGTAATAAATTGGATTTCCTTGGTATTTCTATAAATACAAAACCACCTAATCATCAATCCCAAAACAAATCGGTTATTATCGATGCTGCGTTCAATGGATTATTTATATTGTTAAATTAACGAATAAAATTACGGGTGAAAAGCTAACTTACCTTCGACATTGGTGTTGGAGGCACTCCATCAGAAATATACTTTATCGCCTAATTTTGCTACCGTTTTACTCATGGATTCCTTCAAAATCCAACAACTTCTGGCGCCTAAATTGGGTTTAAAGAGATGATTTTCGAGAAAGAAACCGAATTTTAAGGGAAATTTTAATACAAAGGAGATTGATCTAAGTGATTATCAAAACAGCCAAAGATTGCACAGAAACAAAAGAATAGGTAAATTAAAACAAAGATCAAACACTCATTTAGGAAAAGTCCTATTCAGTTTAACGATTACAGTAATTTTACTTTAAAAAAATGAAGTCATTAAATAAGAGAATCTGGATGTTTTGGGATAAGGGACAAACTTATTTTCCCAATTTGACTTCTATCGTATTTGAAACTTGGACAAAGCACAATCCCACCTGGGATATAACAGTATTGACATTAGACAACATAGGAAATTATTTGCCTGAACAAAAAAGTTTAATTCTTAACAAGAATATTAAGGTTCAAGCAAAAAGTGATATTATTCGATTGAATATATTAAATAATTTTGGAGGTGTTTGGGTAGATGCAACACTTCTATGTTTTCAACCTTTAGATTCATGGATTACAGATGAGATATTAAGGTCGGGGACTTGGATGTATCATGGTCATGGAGCAAAAATGTGTGGGTTATATGGACCAGCAAGTTGGTTCATCATATCAGTGGAAAAGTCATATATCATAGAAAGATGGACTGATGAATGCAATAGGTTTATTGAAGAGAATGATACGAATTATTCATATTTTTGGATGGACGAATGCTTTAAAAAAATTTATAAGACAGATAAGAAATTCAGCAATCTTTGGAATAATACACAATTTTTATATGCTGATGCTTTTGGACAAAGTCATGGTCTTTGTTATAATGGTGGCATGTTGGGAAAATCCAAAGCATTCGTTAAAAAAATAAAAACACAACCACCTTATGTTTTGAAGATGTGGTCTTCATGGGATGAGAATGTCAAAGAGAAAACTAATACAAATGGGGATTTTGCCATAAATATTGCATTAAATAATGAAGAATTATTTCGCCATAAGTATCAATATTTTAGATTTAATGTTAGGATGCTTCTGCCTTATTATTTCAAATTCAATATAATTAGTAGGTTAATTAATAAATTCATGAATAAGCCCTTAAAAATGTGGACGAAATTAAGATATTAGTTTTCTCAACATTCGGTTTCGTATTGCAATTGATAGGGTAATTTGATTTCTGGGGTATTTCTTTTTTTATAAAAAAAGAAACTTAAATGAATGATGAGATGAGATGTTATTTCAGGCATGGACATACCTCTTACCTAAGTCAACCGCAAGGGTAAACTCTACTTACCTCTTACCTAAGTCAACCGCAAGGGTAAACTCTACTTACCTCCTACACCACCAACAATCCCATCTCCCTCAATTCCTGTACCATTTCCCCTTGCCAAAATAGCTTAAAATCGCCTAATCCGGACTGTGTATACGCTTTTTGGAATTCATCAAAGGTCCATGTTTTATGTGGCCCTACGGATATTTGTTCCAGAATTTTCACCATCCAAGCACCTAATTTCTCAGGAACCGGTAAATTTTCATCTTCCCTACTCGTACTCATTTGTAAAACCATTTTCCCGCGCGAAGCCTTGGCTAAGCTAGGAATCGGTCCAATCCAACAAATTTTCGCATTCGGTTTAGGCATTTGTTCTTCTTTGCCAGCTAATATACGAGCAATGTAGTTTTTGGGAATTTGGGTACGCGGAATTTTGAAATCAAACCATTCTTGCAAGGGCATGTCCAATCCTATACCATGCATGTAATTGAATAAAGATTTCTTGAGCCCCTCACTAAATGCAACATGATCCGTTCCTCTTGGATCCTCATGCTCTAAATCGTTGTTCGCAAATGTTCCTGGTTCAGGATTTAAAATTTGGATGTGGTAAGCATCTGGATTAAGGCCTACCGGACTATGCGCAGTCAAAGCAAATTGATGCCAAAAACCTGAATGCATGACTCCATTCTCCACCAGCTGTCGTACTACTTCAAGCGAATCCACCGTCTCCTGAGCGGTCTGCGTTGGAAATCCATACATCAAATAAGCATGAACCAAGATGCCTACTTGCGTAAAATGATCAGCCACTTGTGCCACTTGGGCCACCGTGACTCCCTTATCAATTAATTCCAACAATCGATCCGAAGCAACTTCCAATCCGCCCGAAACCGCTATGCAGCCTGAGCGAACCAACAGTTGGCATAAATCTTTGGTAAAACTTTTTTCAAAACGAATATTCGTCCACCAAACCACCGTCAAATCTCTTCGGATAATCTCCAATGCTACATCACGCATCAAAGCTGGTGGCGCTGCCTCATCCACAAAATGAAATCCATTATTGCCCGTTTGTTCAATCATCGCTTCTATGCGATCCACTAGCATAGGTGCTGTGGTGAATTCGTAGTTTTTGATGTAGTCCAACGAAATATCGCAGAACGTACATTTACCCCAATAACAACCATGTGCGAGCGTCAATTTGTTCCAGCGCCCATCACTCCACAATCGATGCATCGGATTTGCAATCTCAATGACTGATAAGTAGCTATCCAATGGTAAATCGGAGTAATCTGGAATCCCGACATCCTTTTGCTTCACATCAGGGTCTTTAGATCCGTTTAAATAGGTGACTGTTCCATGGATGCAACAAAAAGTCCGTTTAAGATCCTTTAATTCCCTGTCTCCACTTAAATATTCCAACAAATTTAATAAGGGCGTTTCCCCATCATCCAATGTGATAAAATCCACAAATTCAAATACTCGGGATTCTTGCAGGGAGCGTAATTCGGTATTGGCATATCCTCCACCAA
Organism: Aquirufa sp. ROCK2-A2; assembly: GCF_054558485.1. Classification (NCBI taxonomy): domain Bacteria; kingdom Pseudomonadati; phylum Bacteroidota; class Cytophagia; order Cytophagales; family Flectobacillaceae; genus Aquirufa; species Aquirufa sp. ROCK2-A2. The sequence continues at coordinate 240,882 of NZ_JBPXKA010000001.1, read as the reverse complement.
ATGCTACTTTAATACCAGGATGGTGTTTTTTGATCCACTGTCCACAACGCAAGGCACTGTATAAATTGCCTGGAAAGGGTGCTGTGATAGCAACCAAATCCGGCATTTCTTTTTCAATTTTGGTCTTTAATAATGCTACTAAAATATCATCTACATAAGTGGAAGGTGCATGCAAGGCCTGATTGAGATCTTGGAAACTGGAGGCCGATCTACCTAGCCTTTCCGCATACCGACTAAAACCAAAATGAGGGTCAACTGCTTCTATGATTAAATCAGAAATGTCTTCCAAGTACAATGTAGCTAAATGCCTGGCTTTATCTCGTACACCCATGCTACCAAAGGCCCATTCCAAATCACTTACTTGTTGAAAACGGGATGCCTCTGGTAGGTAATTTTGTTCGGCTATGATGTGCGCAAGTGTTGGATTTTTATCATGCAGAAAGGAAATAACGGGTTCGATTGTGCGTAGATAGGACTGTTTTAGTCGAAGCATTCGTGCTCCATTGTCAGTCAATTTTTGCCCAGATGCTTCAATGTGCTCAAATAATTGCTTAAGACCTACTTTTGAAAATAGCTGAAGGATAACTTCCAATCCCAAGTCTGCTTGATAAGATTCCAGACCTTGGGTATTCAAAAATCCCTTTAAATAGGCCGTCGCTGGATAGGGCGTATTTAATTGGGTAAAAGGCGGGGTGATAAAAAACACCTTCGGTTTCATTGCGCTCATGTCGCTCAAAAGTACTTGAAAATCGCTAAAAAGAAAAGGCCATCTATTGATAGCCTGCTTTCTTTTTTTCTCTCTTTTCTTCTTTTTTCTCTTTGGGAGTTTTGGTCGGTTCTTTCTTTTCCGCCTTCTTGGAATTCATGCCTTTGGCCATATTTTTGTTTTTTAGATGAGCAAGAACGGGAAAAAAATTGACAAAAATAAAATTCGGCCATTTTTCTCCTTGCTAGACTAATTAAAATTCAACACCTTTCATTATTCCTACAGACAGATTTCATTTGGCATCTATTTTTTATTAATATTGGCATTGCTGCGTTCAGCGTAATTCTTGTATGTCACGAAAATTTCCATTTCTTTCCAAGGTAATTTTTTTTTGTTGGGTTATCGCATTCTTAGGTATTTCACAAGAGGTGCATGCACAGCAATTTTACCAAACCATTCGTGGCCGGATTACAGATAAAGAAACGCTTCAAGTATTATCTAACGTTAGTGTTCGCTTAGTGCCGGGGAATAAAGTAGTTTATTCAGATTCATTAGGTCGTTTTTCCTTTCCAAAATCACCCATCGCTCGTTATCAATTGCAATTTACCCGTTTAGGTTATCTGCCTTTTGAAATTCCATTATTGGAAATCAACAGCGGGAAAGAGGCCATTTTAGATATTCAATTGGAAGAAAAAGCGGTCTTTCTCAATGAAGTGAAGATAATTGCAGAAAAATCAAAAGATCAATCTTTCAACGAATCAGCTTTGGTAAGTACTCGTCAATTTTCACTGAATGAAGCAAATCGTTATGCGGGAGGATTTCAAGATCCAGCACGAATGACACTTAATTTTGCGGGTGTCACTAATGCGGGTTCTGATCAAAATAATGAAATTATCATTCGAGGGAATTCACCCAAAGGTTTATTATGGCGAATGGAAGGAATTGAAATTCCTAATCCCAACCATTTTGGAGATGGACAAGGTTCTACGAGTGGAATTATATCGATGATCAATTCGACTAGCTTGGCAAATTCAGACTTCATGACCAGCGCCTTTCCAGCCGAATATGGAAATGCCTCCTCTGGTGTATTCGATTTGCGTTTTCGGAGAGGAAATAATGAAAAAAGAGAATGGATGGCTCAATTGTCCGTGGTGGGTTTAGACCTTGCTGCCGAGGGTCCATTGGGCAAAAAAGGTGGGTCCTATCGGGCAGGTGCCAGGTATTCCACTTTGGAATTATTGTTAAAATCAGGCTTAATCAATATTAATTCCGGGAATTTCAAACCTGCTTATCGAGATTTTAATTATACCCTTGAAGTACCTTTGAAAAATGGAGGTACCCTAAGCTTATGGGGTATCATGGGTGCCAATGATACAGAAGATGAAAAACTGACTTCCAAAGATTACAGCAAGGGATTGATGGGTGCGTTTGGTTTGGGCTATAAAAAACCAATGAAACATGGACATTTTTCTAGCAATTTGGCTTTTACCATAGAATCCGCTGAACAGACTAAATATGAAATCATCACGAATGCATGGCAAAACACACGGGATCAATCCTATCAATATCCGAATTGGCGCTTAAATTCCAATTATCTACATAAATTTTCCAGTATCACCTCTTTGAAAATGGGTCTTGTAATAAGTCGATTAGGATTTGATGTTAGAGAAAATCGATGGGATGGAAAAAAGTTAGTGAATTATTTACAAAACTCAGATGGTGCATATTATACCCAACAATTTGCTCAATTGATACAAAAATGGACACCACATCTTCAAAGTACATTGGGCATTCACACCTATCAATTTAGTTTGAATAATGCGCAATCTTGGGAGCCTAGAATGGCCATTTCCGTTCAAAATAATAGCGGTGGCCGTTTTGCTTTGGGTCTAGGCTGGCATTCGCGGTTAGAGCCTATTTCCGTATATTTATACAAAAAATATACGTCTACAGGAATATATTTTCAGCCCAATAAATCCATTTTACCTTCTCGTGCTTTTCATCAAGTACTATCATTTGACCAACTTTTGGGGGATCATACTCGGATAAAATTGGAAGCTTATTGGCAAGATATCCAACAAGTTCCCGTGGATTCTAGTCGGAATGGCACTTTTTCAATGCTTAATTATAGTTCAGGAATTCCTACTCAAGTATTGGAAAATGTAGGCAATGGTATCAATAAAGGTGTTGAATTAACACTAGAGCGATTTTTTGCCAAGGATGTTTATTATTTATTAACCGCCTCTCTTTTCGATTCAAAATATCAAAACAAGGACAGGATTTGGAGGAATACCCAATTCAATAATGTATTTGCCGGAAATATATTGGTGGGAAAAGATTTTCAATTGAAAAACCAAAAAACATTTTCCATTAATATTCGATATTTATTGAGAGGAGGTAATCGATATACACCGATTAATTTATCAGAATCCATTAAAAGAAATACGACAATTTTACAATCGGGTAAAAATATGGAAGCCCAATACCCGAATTTTCAACGGTTTGATTTATCCATTGCCTATAAAATCAATCGAAAAGGACTGGCATGGTCCATAAGGGCTGATATTCAAAATATATTGAATACGAACAATGTCATTGAAGAGCGATTCGATTCCGGTATAAAAAATTATGCTTATCGGTATGCTTTACCTTTGATACCTATTATAAGTTCTCGATGGGAGTTTTAAGGTAATAGGTAAAAGGTAAAAGGTAATAATGCGAAATAAGGGATTTGTTTTTAACACAAAAGACTCAAAGATTATTCAACCCGACTTCCATGGATTATGGGATAGTGTCGTTTAGTGAAAGTTTCCTATTACCTTTTACCTTTTACCTATTACCTTTTATCTATTACCTATTACCTTATCAACCATCAATCTTCCCTCTTTCGTACACATCAATGTTGCTATGATTGCTTATATTGACTATCCTGACACCTCGTTCTTTGGCGATAGCTGCATTTTTTTGATGACCCAAAAATACCTTGTGCAAGGATAAAAACTGAAGGGCTAATTGTGACTCGACAAATGATTTCTTTGCAAACCGAGTACTCAAGTTTATGTCTTTGGCCCCATAAAAATGCGTATCATTTAGAATCAATGCATTATCAATATCCGATACTTTCATATTTTCATGCCAAGTATGATCCGCACCGGTGATCATTATATTTTTAAAACCTATGTGCAAAGCCTGAAAAATAGCGCAAACCAAAATATTTTGCGATTGAATCATTCCCCATCCTTTGTGAAATAAAAATTGGTTTAGCGACTCAAAGCCATTGACAATGGTATAATTGAAAAAATAAACCTGAATATGTGGATTACTACTTAAATGTTGAATTAGCTGGGTTGATTTTTTAAAATCTTGGGGCATATAGATTATTAAAGGCCAAGATGTTTTTTGTATAATTTGTTGAATCAATTTTTGTCCCAATTCATAATGGGGATCCTTAAAAAGTGGATCCAACAACATATACATCTTGGGTTGTAAAATCTCATATTTATCGGTTGATCCAAAATGGTTCACACAAATGGTAAACATGTTTTTTGCCTTTTCTAAGTGTTTTTCAATGGTTTCATTGACAGAAGGTCCATTCCCTAAAATCAAACAAGTTTCTTCGTTCAAATGTAATTTCTCCAATGAAAAATCCGTTTGAAACAATACTTTCAAAATCGATAAAAAAGAAGCGTAGGATTTAGCAAGAAACGTAATGATTATTAAAGCCATTTAGACAGTTTTTGAATTCCCAAATTAATAAATGAATTGAAATCAGGTACCGATTTTGATAGGTAAATTAACAAAGAAAACAGCATAGTTACCAAGATAGATTTGTAGCATATGCTCAAGAATTTCAATTCCAAATCGGGCAATTGGAAACCTATCCATAAAATACCCATAAAAATAAGGGTTGAAATCAATTGCTCCCAACCAAATGGATGCAATTGAAAATATTTCCAAATTAAAATGGTCCTTGCAAGATTATAGTAAACCACGGAAATCAATGCTGAAAAGGCTGCACCATTGATGCCATACAAAGGAATTAACCATTTATTCAGAAGAAAAAGGACTAAAACAAAACTGATAATTAATAAGGAATCTAGTTTATAATATTTCGAATTAGACAGAATTAATCCATTGATACCGTTCAATAAATCAAAAAGTTTACTAAATCCAATAATTATCAGAGCGGTCTTTCCAACCACGTATTCAGGCTTAACTAAACCAAATAATTGATCAATATTGATCCAAGTACAGAGCAAAGTCAACAATCCAAAAGCATACAGATTCACACTACTTTTCTTATAAATCACCGATACAATACCCAATTCATTCTCATCCATGGCATTGATCACAACGGCTGAGGAAGCTTTAATAACAGATAAATAACCCATTCCCATCACACTGGCAAATAATAAACAAGTACTGTAAATTCCAGTACTGCTTAAACCCAAATAGGAATTGACCATTATTTTATCCAACTGTAAAATAATCATAGAAGATAAACCTGTAAGGACGCTGAAACCGGCAAAAACGGTAAAATCTTTCTTAATCGTGGATTGAAAAAAGGCAGGATTGGCTTGAAAAGTCATATTCCCCAATTGATACGACGTATAAATCATCATGATCGTGGGTAAAGCTAAGCCCAAAACCCAGATGTACATAAACATATCAAAATCTACCCAATTGAAGGCATAAAGTGCGGCTGAAAGGAGGGTAAATAGTCGCTGAAAAAACTGACTATATAAATTTCCAGCTACCGTATTCGACAAACCTTTGGCATAATTATCAAATAAATTGAACAACATTGTTGACAAGGTTATCGGAAAAATAAGCAGGAAAAATCGATCCAATAAGGCTTTATCTTGGATACTTTGATTAGAAATAATTTGATCCTTAAATACCCATAACAATAATAGACTAATCAAAAATCCTAGGGTCTGAGTTTTGATACCCAAATTTAAATAGCCCAAGTTTTTCGGCTTCGAGTTTCTAAAAAAGGAAAAATATTTCGTCCCTGCATGATTAAAACCCAAACTAGCAAATTGAGCAATCAGGTACATCCAACTTAATAAAATCGCCATTAAACCAATTTGATTGGTTTCAAAATAATTGGGTAATATAAAACCTTGGGTAAGCAATCCTAAGCCTACTCCTAAATAGGAATAAAGCGTACTCAACAAGGATTGCTTTTTAATGCTTGTCATAATATTGACCTATGATCTTTTTTGTAAAATAGTTTCGGCAACTAACCAATCCAATTCCGTATCAATGTCATGTGAACTTAGTTCGTCCATTACATATTTTTTGATTCGTTGAAATGACGAAATGGGGCCATTTTTCAGAGATTGTACATTCATGACATAAATAGCACCATTTAATTCAAATACGGCCGGTGCATCTTGTCTTCTAGTAAATTTTCCTATTTTCGACTTCTCCAAAAAACCTTCCTCATTTTCCTCCATCAATACAAAATAAGGATTCGATTTGGTTTCTTTCACAGATATAACCATGTCCAAGGAGTCATCGTACAAGTCCATGGCCTCTTGTATCTGATTTCCACTTCTAAAAGGAGAAGTTGCTTGTAATAAAATCAGACAATCAGGAAAATAACCCGTAGATTCAACCCATTCAATGGCATGTAACAATACTTCATAGGTTCCAGAATTATCTTGCGACAAATGATCCGGACGTAAAAAAGGAATCTTCAATCCGGTTTGTTCAACTACTTGTTTAATTTCTTCACCGTCCGTCGAAACAAGAATTTGATCATCCGAAAATAAGGTTCTCGCAGCTTCTATGGTATAATGAATCAATGGCTTAGAACCCAATAATTTAATATTTTTCAAAGGAACACCTTTACTTCCTGACCTTGCGGGTATAACTACTAAAGGTTTCATAATTTAATATGTTTAATATCCTCCTGCGCCTTTAAATAATCATCATGCTTTCCAATATCCAACCAATACCCCATCATAGGAAAGGAGACCACCTTTTTGCCTGCATCGATTAGCTGTTGCATTAAATCGGTCGCATTAAAGAATTGATCTTGAGGAATGGATTGAGCCCATTCTTTTTTCATCAAATAAATACCGGCATTCGTAAAATGTGTGTAAGAGGGCTTTTCTTTAAAACCTTTGATTTGAAAATTTTCTGTTTCTACCACCGCATAAGGAACATTTACTTGGTAAGAAATACATGCGACCGCTAAATCTGCCTCTTGCTCTTGAAAAAACAAATAAAATTCCTCAAAATTTATATTCGTTAACAAATCAGAATTCATCAATAAAATGGTGTCATGCGAAAATCCTTGAATCAACGATAATGCTCCTGCAGTACCCAAAAATTTCGATTCGTCCACATATTGCAGGTTCAAGGATTTATCTCTACCATCTTTAAAACGGTCTTTAATTTGATCCCCTAAATAGTTAACACTTATCCAAACATCGGTAATACCAAAATCCTTTAAACGATCTAGATTATATTCTATGATTGGTTTATTTGCAATGGGCAATAATGGTTTGGGCGTAGAATCTGTTAAAGGTTTCAATCTTTCTCCCCTTCCACCAGCCATGATAACGGCATCAATCGGCAAGAATGATTTATGATGTTTCAAATTGAGTACCTGAACAACGTGATGCTTTTCGTCCAAAACCGGCACAATCATGATGTCCTTCTTTCGAAATTCAACAATTTGTGCAATGGCATTTTCACCTTCACGGATGAATTTTGGACTCGTAAAAATAAAGTCATTCAAAGGATTTTCTAAGCTCAATCCTTTGATGAAACCTCTACGTAAATCACCATCTGTTATGGAACCCAACAAAGTACATTCTTTATCAACCACAAACAAAACAGCATCTGAGGCTAATTTATCCAACATTTGAAGTGCCGTATGAACAGATGCTTCATGTTGAATCAAATAACGCTTATATTCTTCCTTTGTTTCCATCCTAAATCTCTTTCAAAACTTCTATAATTCGATCAGCAGCACCGCCTTGATCATAAATATTACCATTTGTCCAAACAGGCATAGCTTTTATTTCACGAACTTTTGCGATAATTTGGTCATAGTTAAAAGGAACATGAAAAACATTTTCGCCCGCTTCTCGCCCTTTTTGTCGATCCCCTAAATCAATCACATATTTATCAAAAGTAGCCGCTTCGATAATCCCGCTTGATGTATTTCCCAGTAACATCACACAATGTTGCATGGCTGAAAAATAACCTCTGGAACCTAAATTTTCAACTATATTAACTCGTTGCAAAGACGAAAAGTGGCTAAGCAAAGTCCTTCGTATCTCCATGCTATGCATATCTGCATTAGGCAAGGTAATTAAAAATTGGTAATCCGTTAATTGCTCAATGGCTAAAATCAACTGAATACAATTTTCGTAATTATTACTAGTCCCAGCCGTCTCTGGATGGACTGTGCACAATATGGTTTTTTTAGACAAATCGATGTCAAATTCGTCTTTAAATTCTTGGATCGAAAAAACTTCAAAATCCCTGATATTATCTAAGCTCAAGGCGCCCACGCAATGAATGCCTTCTTCAGTTCCCAAAATTCCACTCAGACGTTTGACGTTAGATGATGTGGCAGCAAAATGGTATTTGGATGCTAGGCTAATCGAGTGCCGAAAAATATTATCAATAGCTCCTAAAGTAGTTTCACCTCCATGCAAATGCGCAAATGGAATCTGGTAGGGAATTCCAGCCAAAACGGCTGCATACATTTCATAACGGTCTCCCAAACAAAAAACCAAATCGAATTTATTATGGTTCTTTTCCCAAAATTCAGTAAACAACAAGGTTGTTAAACCCATTGAATGGGTTACCTCAAAAATAGAATCACCATCTGGAGCCGTTTCGATTTTATAATTCACTTTAAACCCATGTCGTTTGATATCATCAAGGGTATATCCATGATCCTCCGACAAATGCGTTCCAAATGCAACGATTTCAAATTGAAAAAATGAATCTTTTTCCAATTTTCGCAACAGAGGTAAATAAATACCAAAATCGGCCCGAGAACTAGTTAGTATAAGAATTTTCATCATAAAAGATCATCTAAAGTTAATTGATGACCTGCAAGTAAATCTTTGGCAAAAAATTTCCCAATAAGTTCATCCATCCGCATCGGTGAAATTCCATTACCCGGCCTTAACATATCTAAATCATGTTCTGTTAGAACTTCCCCCTTATTCTTATCTCTTTTTAAATGAATACTTTTTCTAGCGATATATATGTTTTTCAGCTCGGAATCCGAAGGTTTTTTAATGCCAGAACCTAAAGCTAATTCAATATTTCGAATGGCTGAAACCATGGCTTTTAATTCGGTAGGCTCTAAAGACGCTTGGTGGTCTGGCCCCTCCATATTTCTATCCAAGGTAAAATGCTTTTCGATAACTTTGGCACCTAAAGCGACTGCCGCAATGGGAATTTCAATCCCTAATGTATGATCCGAATAGCCAACCTTCACTTGAAATTTATTACCAATTTCATTCATGGCCAATAAATGAACATCCTTCATAGGGGTAGGATATTCGGTATTACAATGTAAAACAGTGATGTTTTCTTGTAAAATTCCACCCGCTGTCAAAACCTGAATGGCCTCTTCAATTTCCTCTAAAGTACACATACCTGTGGAAAAAATGACTTCTTTTGCCAATTCTGCCACTTTTCTCAAATACGGTAAATTCGTGATTTCACCGGAAGGTATTTTATATAATTGAAAACCTAATTCACTTAATAAATCTAAACTTGCTAAATCAAAAGCTGTGGAAAAAAATTGAATATTCTTTGCTTGGCAATAGTTAATCAGTTCCAAATGATCTTCCCAACTTAATTCCAACTTCTTCAACATCTCAAATTGAGATTCCTCTTTTTGAGCATTGACTTTTTGATAGTCGGCTTTTTGTGCCGATTTACTAACCAACAAATGGGCATTAAAGGTTTGAAATTTTACATAATCGACCCCAGCCTCCACAGCAGCATCGATCAGTTTTTTTGCCAAAACTAGACTTCCATTGTGATTAACCCCTGCTTCTGCTATAATGATTGTGTGATTCATTTATCTTGATTTAGCCGGATTACCAAAAACTACCTGATTGGCCGCCACATGGTTCAGCACAATCGATCCCATTCCAATCAATGCGGAAGAACCTACCTCTATACCCTGTTTTAATACCGCCCCACTTCCAACAAAAACACCTTGACCAATCTGCACATTTCCATTAACAATGCTACCCGTAGAAATGTGGGAATGGTCACCTATTCGACTCTCATGTTCGATTAAAGCGTGATTATTAATGATGCAATTTACGCCGATATGGGCATCTGCTTGAATGCTTACTCCATGAAAGATTATACTTCCTTCACCAATAGAAGCGTATGAAGAAATGTGGGCATGGGGAGAAACAATGGTTGCCAATTTTGCACCTAAATTCTTCAAGTGCTGATACATTTTTTGGCGGATTTCAGACGATTGGGTATGCCCAATACAAATCAAAAATTGATTCCCTTGTATATAATCGGGGATCACTTCATCGTTACCCAAATATGGAATACCGAATTTATCATCTAAACAAGGTGTAAGATCGATATATCCCAAGATATTGTATTGCGCGGTAGAACGAATAATATCGATGCAAGATTTTGCATGACCACCACCTCCAATAAGTATGAGATTCTCCATATTCAAAAATTAAGGTCGATAACTACTTGGAATATTGATAATACGTTCTTCTAAAAAATGGGCATTGATTTGTTCATCTCTTTGGCAATCTTGGTACATCGGCAATCGGTGCATCAACTGCCAAATAGGTCGTGTCATTACGCCATTGGAATTTGTTTCATTTAAAAACACATCCCTTTCTGCTTTATTTTCTAATTCAAGACACATCAACCAATAATTCGCTTTGGTATTCGGCAATTCGGTTCTAAAACAAATCCCCTGCTCATCAAAAAAGCTTTTGTATTGATTGGCTAATACTCTTTTATTAGCCAAAATTTGAGGTAGCAATTCCAATTGAGCGCAAGCTAATGCCGCGTTTAAATTAGGCATTCTAAAATTATAACCCAATTCATCATGAAAAAACTCAAAAGGATGTGCTTTTTTAGCTGTGGTAGTCAAATGTTTGGCACAAATTCCCAAAGTGATATCATTTGTCACAATGGCACCTCCCCCACCACTGGTAATGGTTTTATTTCCATTAAATGAAAAAGTACCCATCTGACCAAAAGACCCAGTCATTTTACCATGATACTCCGAACCAATGGATTCAGCTGCATCTTCAACGATAGGGATTTTCCATTCATGACAAATTTGAATGAGTTCGTTCAAATGAACAGGAAAACCAAATGTATGCATAGGCAAACAGGCCGCTATTTTCTTTCCCGTTTTTTTATTGAAGCAATGTTCATATCTGATTTCTGCATGACCTTCTAGAAATTCCTTCACTGCCTTGGGCGATAAGCCCATCGTATCTAAATCAACATCTAAAAATATGGGTTCCGCACCATTGTAAGCGATGGCATTGGCTGTGGCGACAAAGGTCAAGGACTGCGTTATCACCTCATCACCTGATTGAACACCCACTAAACGCAAAGCAACTTGCAATGCAGAAGTACCGTTTACCACCGCAATCGCTTTTTGGGTTTGAGTAAACTCTTGTAAATTCTGTTCAAATTGATCAACAAATGGTCCTACAGACGAAACAAACGTTGAATCAATCGTCTCTAACAGATATTTTTTTTCATTTCCCAAAAAAATGGGTTCATGCAAAGGGATGAAATCCACCTGAGAAAATTGCTCTTTGATAAATTTTATCTCTTGATTAAACATTATAAATATCTGTTTTATACTGTTTCAAATTCTCCTCTTGACTAAACCATTGAATGGTTTCTTTCAAAGAATCTTCAAACGAATAAAGCTGTTTCCAGTTCGTATGCGACTTAATTTTCTCATTGGATCCAAAAAGCCGTTCAACTTCGCTTTTTTCTGGTCGTAATCGAATATCATCACTAATGATTTCCGCCTTTGGATTAATCAAATCAATGAGTTTCAAAGCTAAATCGCCAACGGTTATTTCGGATTGAGTGGCAATATTCACTTCATGTCCAATTAGGCTATCAGATTTGGCAATTTCAACAAAACCGTTCACCGTATCTTTCACAAAAACCAAATCTCTGGTAGGGTGCAAAGAGCCTAATTTAATTTCCGTTTTTCCTGCCAATAATTGAGTAATGATGGTGGGAATGACAGCCCTAGCAGATTGCCTAGGACCAAATGTATTAAATGGCCGAACAATCGTTAATGGCAAATTGAAAGATCGATAAAATGAATCAGCGATATGATCAGCCCCAATTTTGGTAGCTGAATAGGGTGATTGACCTTGTTTTGGATGTTTTTCATCGATAGGAACATAAAGTGCTGTTCCGTAAACTTCCGAAGTAGAGGTAACCAATACTTTTTCAATGCCTAATTCTTTGGCCGCTTGAATGATGTGTAAAGTGCCTTTAATATTGGTATCCACATAGGAATCGGGTGAATGGTAACTATAGGGAATCGCAATTAATGCCGCTAAATGAAAAACGACATCGCAGCCCTTCATGGCTTCTTTTACCCCATAAGGGTCACGGACATCCCCAGCAAAAATTTCTATTTGATTTAATTTCTCCTTGGGAAAAGTATCTAACCATCCCCAAGAATTAAAAGAATTGTAATACACAAATGCTTTCACTTTAGCACCTTCTTCTAATAATCGTTCCACTAAATGACTACCAATAAATCCATCCGCACCCGTGACTAATACTTTTTTATCCTTGATGATCATACAAAAATGAATGAGCTAAATAAATGAAAACTAAACTATAAAGTTACAATTTACCATTCATAAATTACAATCTATCCACTTAAATCTACTTTCTAAAACAAATTCAAATGTGTAAATTGCCTTTTCAAATAAATTAACTCTTTCAAATTCCCATTCTAATGGCCGAAAAGTCTCTAACTGATTATCAATTTTGGAAAAACTATTGGCTAAGTAAGGATCATTTGATTTTCAAAATCCCCAACAATTATCCTTTTACCAAAGAATTAAGATCAATTATTCGAGAAAATAAGAGTCAAAATTTAATTGAAATTGGTGGTTTTCCTGGATACTATTCAGTTTGGGCAAGCAAGGAATTGAATCTTAGTGCTACACTCTTGGACTTTGTCATCCTTCCAGAATTGGTAGATCAATTAAAAGTGGCCAATAATTGCACAGGCAATGTCTCTATTCTCGAAAAAGACCTTTTCTCCAATGAAAATAACTTACATAACTCATTTGATATAGCCATCTCAAATGGCTTGATTGAGCATTTTGAAGACACGAAAGATATCATCAAAAGACACATCGATTTTTTAAAACCAAACGGAACTTTATTTATTAGTTTACCCAATTTCAAAGGCTTAAATGGTTGGTTTCAAAAAACATTTGACCTTGACAATTACAACAAACATTACATTCCTTGCATGGAAATAGGTTTTTTAGAAAATATTTGCCGCGAATTAGATTTAGTTCATATAAACGTAGAATATACCGGCGGTTTTATGCTTTGGCTTGAAAATGAAAACAAACAACCTCTTTGGGTTAAATTATTCAAAAAAGCATGTTGGTTACCACTGAAAATATTCTTCAAAATCATCCCCATTGAATCCCAATTATTTTCACCGTTCATTTTAATTACTGCACAGAAAAAATGATCCAAGAAAGTCTAAAAATCGTTTTACTTTCTTACCACAATCAAAATGGGGGTGCGGGTATTGCCTGTGGTCGACTTTATAAAGCACTTAAACATGCCGGTCATGAGGTGCATTATTTGGTTCAAGAGAAAACAGGAGAAGATGAATCCATTGCCTTGAGTCATTCGGTTTGGAGCAAATTGTTAGCTTTTATACGATTTGTCGGCGAACGACTTTATTTTCGATTTTTTGAAAAGGATAAATCCATTCGATTTCTATTCAATCCAGGCATTTTTGGATCGGATATTTCACAACATCCATTGATTCAACAAGCCGATATTATTCATTTGCATTGGGTAAATTTTGGATTTTTATCCATTCAAAATATTCGACAATTAACAGAACTTGGCAAGCCCGTTTTTTGGACGCTGCATGATATGTGGGCATTTACCGGAGGTTGCCACCATAGTGGAGAATGTGATCATTACAAAGAGTTTTGTGGTCAATGTAAATTTGTCAAACAACCTAGTTTCCATGATTTATCTCATCGATTATGGAGAGAAAAAGTGTTCGCATTTGAATCGGAGCAGTTACGATTTATTACCTGTAGTCAATGGTTAGCCAATAAAGCCAAAGAAAGCAGCCTTTTGATGCAACATGAAGTTCATGCCATTCCAAATGCGATCAATTTATCGATTTTCAAAAATTCCGATAAAAGAATGTCCCGCGAGAAGTTGGGATTAGCCGTAGATAAATCCTATTTACTTTTTGTTGCCATGCGTGTTTCAGCTCCCAACAAAGGATTTGAATACCTAAAAGATGCGATTGAAATTTGGAAGAAAAATTATCCCAATAAGTCAGAAAATACCGAAGTTTTGGTCATTGGTGAACTTACCCATTCAAATTTGATGGACGATATTCCTTTGAAAGTACACGTGCTTGGTAGAATATCAAATGATTCCCAAATGGTTGATATCTATAACGCAGCCGATGTTTTCATAACACCTTCATTGGAAGAAAATCTGCCCAATACCATCATGGAAGCACTTTCCTGCGGAACAAGTTGTGTGGGATTTAACGTCGGAGGGATTCCTGAAATGATCAACCACCAAGTCAACGGCTACATTGCTGAATTCAAAAACAAAGAAGATTTAGCCCATGGAATACATGTTTGTTTAGAAAATTCGGTGAAATTTGGCGAGAAAGCTCGCGAGAAAGCTGAAAATCATTATTCAGAAAAATACATTGCCGAACTTCATACTCAATATTATTTAAACAGTTTGAATAATGTCTAAATTACTGAGCATCATAACGATTACTTATCAGGCAGAAAAGTTCATTCAACAAACCTTGGATAGCATCCATGAACAACATTTTCTGGATGAAATAGAATATATCATTGTAGATGGTGCATCCAAAGATGATACTTTGAAAATCATTGAAAATCATCCCATCAAAGTTGACCAACTTATTTCTGAAAAAGATCATGGAATCTACGATGCCATGAACAAGGGGATTCAAGCTTCTAGTGGAAAATACCTGCTTTTTATGAATGCTGGTGATACATTTGCAGATAAATCCAACTTAGAGAATATACAAAATAATCTAAGAAAAAATCCAGACGTATTGTACGGAGAAAGCATTTTTGTCAATTTGGAAGGTGAAAAGATAGGTTTACGAAGTGAAGTAACTCCTCACCTTTTACCAAAACAGATGAAATGGCAAGATTTTAAATTCGGCATGCCTGTTTGCCACCAATCGTTCATTGTTAAAAAAGAAATTGCGCCGCTCTATTCAATGGAATACAGATTAAGTTCGGACTTCGATTGGGTCATTAAGTGTTTAAAAAGGAGTCGCAGCAGTATAAATATAAACTCCCCGATAAGTCTATATTTAATTGGTGGGGCATCGGTCCAAAATTTAAAAAAATCTTGGATGGAAAGATTTACCATTTCCGCCAATCATTTTGGAACTATTCCAACCTTATTTTATCATTTGATTATCATCATCAGAGGAATTATCTTTGGAATCAAGCGAAAAGGAAAATATTGGTAAATAATAGACCGAACAGCCTCATGAAAAAAAAATACAACTGTTTTTTATTTCTTATCTTTTTTGTTCCATTGATATCATTCGGACAAAAATTCAAATTAGAAACTGGGATCGGCGGAAGTCAAATTTCTTGGTACGAAAAACAATTTACCTTGAATTTCAAAACCAAGATCAACTTTCAAAAGCCAGGATCCAGTAAATTATTTTTTCTAGAATTAAACACTTTAGGCAACATTGATCATTCCTTGGTGGATAAAACAACCTATACCTTTATAGTTCCTGATAATTACACAAATACCTTAGAAGGGGATTTATTTTCATCTTACCGAGGAGGAATGGCGGAATTTGGGATACAATTCAATCAAAAATTAGGCCAAAAACGCCCCTATTTATACCCATTACTTAGTCTTTACAGCAAATCGATTGCACGTAAAATTTCAGCTAATAAAACTGAATACGTAGAAGAAGAAAAAACATCCTTACATGGTATAACAGCAGGATTGGGCTTGCAAATTCCTGGAAAAATAGGCATTACCTTCGAAGGTCAATTATTTCAACCTTTGATTGGAAATATTATATTATATGGCCGATTTGTTGGCATACCTTACGAAACAACCCATCAAAAAAATGACCTGAGCTACCGTGCAAAATTCAATGCCAAGCATAACAAATTTGGATTTAGTCTTGTTTATGAACTATTAAACCTAGGTGCTGCCGTTAACAATAAATCCAAAAGTATCAACGCATCTCAAGCCGGTTTTTTGTCAACCTATTTAAGTTATTATTTTTAACATGAAAACGATAAAATTCAGTGTTCTAGTTATATTATTGAGTATTGGATTTTTCGCAAAAGGTCAAAACCTTGACAGTCTTTATTCCAGAGAACTTAAAACGGTCGTTGTCAAAGCTTTCGAAAAAAATCGAACTTGGTTGAACTCACCAGATGCCATTGCGATTATAGACTCCAATATCATCAAAATCGGCAATACCAATAGCTTTTTGCCAGCATTAAATTCACAAGCTGGCATCCGAATGGAAGAAAGGTCACCGGGCAGTTTTAGAATTGCTGTGAGAGGCAGCTCGTTACGTGCCCCTTTTGGAGTACGAAACGTCAAAGTATATTGGAACCAAATTCCATTTACAGATGCAGGTAACAACAGCTACTTTTCGATTCTCGATCCCGATTTATTTCAAAACATTGTTGTATCAAAAGGACCTTCCGGTGGATTATATGGAGCAGGAACAGGTGGTGTAATCTTGTTAAATAGCCAAAATTCCGACAAAAATTCCATTCAACATCAATCCATGTACCATTCTTTAGGTGGATTCAAACAAACATGGGACATTAACCTCGCTAGTAAATCCGTACAACAAAAATTATATACATCTTTTTGGCAACAAGAAGGTTATAGAGATCAATCAGCCTTAAAAAAACAATTAGTTAATTATCAATTCAATTATCAATTTGGCACGAGTGGCCAAGTTAATGTAATCGCCTACTATGCAGATTTGGCTTATCAAACGCCTGGAGGTCTGACCTTGAAACAATTTACTGAAAATCCCAAACAGGCTAGACCTGCTGCTGGTGCGTTCAAAAGCGCCGCTGACCAAATGGCCACTTTTCATATCAAAACGTTTGGAATAGGGACAAATATAGGTAATCAATGGAATGGAAATTGGAGTTGGAATTTCATTAACGCTTTTCAGAATAATCAAGTTATTAACCCAACCATTCGGAATTACGAAATTAGAAGTGAACCTAATTTTAGTTCAAGAACTGTGATCCATTTCAAAAAAGAGGGTTTTAGTCTGGACGCTGGATATGAATATCAAATGGGGAAATTCGACAGTCAAACCTTTGGGAACATAAAAGGGAGAAAAGATACCTTACAATTTACTCAAAACACCAGCATTCAACAATTAAGTAGTTTCTTTCAATCAGAATATGCTGGACTGGAAAATTGGAATTTCCTATTATCAGGAAGTTTGAATCATTATTGGACCGAATATCAAAATAATGAGGCCATTTTTTCACCAAGATTATCTATAATTAGATATTTAAACAAAAATCAAAATATATCCTTTAAAATTGCTAATGGATTCTCTCCACCAAGTATTGCAGAGTTAAGACCATCCACAGGCACCATCAATTATAAGTTAAAGGCTGAAAAAGGTTGGAATTATGAGCTTTCCTATCGGGGGCAAACAAATGATAAACGATTTCATTGGGAATTAAATGCTTACCAATTTGAATTAAATGAAACAATTGCCTTAAGGAGAACCGCAGATGGAGCTGATTATTATGTAAATGTTGGACAAACCAGTCAAAAAGGACTCGAACTAAGCCTAAACTACCTTGCCTCCTCTCATTTACAGTTTTTCACAGCCAGCAGTTTTCAAAATTATCGATTCAAAGATTATACGAGTTTAACAAAATCTTACACAGGCAACTTTTTAACAGGTACAAGTCCTTTTAGTCAATCATTTCTTGTCCTTTGGTCACCATTACCGAATATAAATTGGAGCAATCAATATTTATTTACAGATTATCTATATTTAAATGATGCAAATACGGATATATTGCCTGCTAGCCGAATTTGGAATTCAAAAATCACCTATTCGCATCAAACAGGAAAATTACCCTATCGTTTATGGATGAGTGTTGATAATCTTCTCAATGAAAATTATTCAGCGGGTCCTGACCTAAATGCAATAGGTTTAAGGTATTACAATGCATCTCCTTTAAGAAATTTCTCCATTGGCTTGCAAGTTCAATTGAATTAAAATGACAAGAAAAGAACGATACGATGCCTTTGTAAATCATTTTACACTCAATTTTCCGGAAGCGGAAACAGAACTACATTATTCCAATCCTTATGAATTATTGGTTGCCGTGGTATTATCCGCCCAATGTACAGATAAACGGATCAACCAAGTTACCCCTAAATTATTTTCCAGATATCCAAATGCACTCGAATTAGCTAATTCATCCGTCGAGGAAATATTTTCCTACATTCGATCCGTTTCCTATCCCAACAATAAAGCCAAACATTTATTGGGATTGGGTCAAAAAATAGTAGATCAATTTGAAGGAGAAATTCCAACTACTTTAGAAGATCTTCAATCATTACCCGGAGTAGGTAGAAAAACAGCAAATGTCATTGTTTCTGTTATCTACAATCAGCCTGCAATGGCAGTAGATACTCACGTTTTCCGGGTGTCGCATCGACTAGGTTTGGTGCCCTCAACAGCAAAAACTCCTTTTGCCGTCGAAAAACATTTAGTCAAAAATTTACCAACTGAAGTAATTGCAAAGGCTCATCATTGGCTCATATTGCATGGAAGATATGTTTGTGTAGCGAGAAATCCTCAATGCGACCAATGTAATATCACCCAATTTTGTCAGTTTTATCATAAAAAACTTTCATCTAAATGAACTTGATTTCCTATTTTTCAAGCAATTGGATTGAATTAAGTGGAATTGGTTCTTCCCTATTGGGTGTCTATTTTTCTATTCAACAAAAAGCTATTGCATGGCTTTGGAATATATTGGCTTCCATTTTATACGCCATATTATTTTATCAAAGTCGCTTATATTCCGATATGGAACTTCAAGGTTTTTTCGTTTTGATGGCCATATTTGGTTTATATAATTGGCAAAAAAATGAAAAAAAATGGATTCCTGAAAAATCTAATTGGAAAGGAATAATCATTGGAGTTTGCTTTGTTGGAGTATTTGGAATTATCTCTGGTTTCCTTCACGATTCCTTCACACAAAATGCTTCATTCCCCTATTTCGATTCAATGCTTACCGCATTAAGTATTTGGGGAACATGGCTGGCAGCCAACAAAAAAATAGAAAATTGGTATGTTTGGATTTTGGCAGATGTCTTATATACGGCGATGTATTTCCAAAAAGACCTTTATTTGACAGGTATTTTATATGTGCTATTTGTGATTTTAGCTATTCAAGGACTGATTAGTTGGAGAAAAAAGATGGGAAAGGAATTATGAATTATGAGTTATGAATTATGAGTTATGAATTATGAGTTATGAATTAAGAGTTATGAGAACTAAGAATTCACTAATTCGCATTATTTCCTATTACCTTACCCTATTACCTATTACCTTTTACCTATTACCTTTTACCTATTACCTATTACCTTTTACCCATTACCTATTACCTAAAACTTCAACCTCCTCCTTCGTTTCTTCCTGTTTTTCTAGACTATTGAGATATTCCATTAATTTATCTTTTGCCAAAGACAAAGCGAATGCGATGGCATAAGAGGTAATTGCGGAACCGATAAATGAAGATTCCTTTTCAGTGGAATCTTTTTTAGGTTTTGATTCTTTACCAGAAAAAAGTGAATACAGTAAATACGAACCTGCGAGAATTCCACCCACCATCAAGATTTGTCCTCCTCTTACTTTTGCTGTTTCTTTCAATTCCTCTACTTTATCAGATAGCTCTTGCTGATATGCATGCGCCTGGGCTTCCAATTGATCCCTTTTCTCTTTTGTATTACTCATCTTTTAGGTGTTCAGAAAAATCTTCCTTAGTATTTAACTCTTCATTTTCAGAAGTTTCCTCTATGTGTTTAGTAGATTTTTTTATGGTCAGCAGTAAAAGGACCGAAGCAACAAATGCGATTCCTGCTACGATAAAAAAACCTAAAAAGGTACTTTGTAAATAATCATTTAACCAAGCCGCTAAGCCCATCAAAACAAACAAGAAAGTTATTCCTATGGATAAAGCAGCTAAAAAATAATTGAAAATCCGAATCAACAACTCTTCGATTTTATCTTGAATATCTATCTTAATTATCTCAAATTGAGTTTTAAGATAGTTAGTCAAAAGATTCAAAATTCCACTGTTGTCGAAAATTCCCATTTATCGTTGTTTTAATTTAGCTTCAATAGAATGTTGTGTATGTGGTACCAAACGCAAACGTTCTTTTGAAATCAATTTACCCGTATCTACACAAACACCATACGTTCCATTTTTGATTCGAACGAGTGCCTTCTCTAAATTATTAGCGAATTTTTGTTGACGACCCGCTAATTGATTTAAATTTTCTTTTTCAGCTGTGTCAGCACCATCCTCCATTACTTTGGAATTACTTGCTGTCGAATCGGTTCCTGAATCATTTTTTTTACTCAATGTTTCCATCAAATAACTTAATTCAGATTTCGTTTCTTCTAATTTCTTTAGAATAATTTCTTCAAACTCCTTTAATTCTTCGGCAGAGTATCTAACTTTTTCTTCGTTTGCCATGTCTAAAACAATTAAATTTAATATGTCTAATTAATGCAATTAATTATCTGATTATCAATAATTTATTAAGTTTTCGTGGCAGGTAAATACAAAGATAAAAATTGTTACTAAATTTTCTGAATTTATTATTTTAAATGATCATTATCATAATTTATCAGACTCATTTGCTAATTCTCCATCAAATAGGCTTTAATAAATTCGTTAATCTCACCATCTAACACAGCATCGGTATTGGAGGTTTGATGGTTGGTTCGGTGATCCTTGACCCTTCTGTCGTCTAAAACGTAACTTCTGATTTGGGAACCCCACTCGATTTTCTTTTTGCCCGCCTCCACTTCTGCCCTGGCCGCATTTCGCTTATCAATCTCAATTTGGTATAATTTCGATTTCAATAATCGCAAGGCTACTTCCTTGTTCATTAGTTGGGAACGTTCCTGCTGACATGCAATAATGATCCCTGAAGGCCTATGGGTTAATCTAACTGCTGTTTCCACCTTATTGACATTTTGTCCACCTGCACCGCCCGAACGAAAAGTATCCCAGTCGATGTCCGCTGGATTCACATCGATTTGAATGGAATCATCCGCTAAGGGACAAACATATACGGATGCAAAGGATGTATGTCTTCTGGCATTGGAATCAAAAGGAGAAATTCGAACCAAACGATGTACCCCATTTTCAGATTTCAAATTACCATAGGCAAATTCTCCATCTACTTCTATGGTCACCGACTTAATTCCGGCCACATCACCATCATTTGAATCGACCAATTTGATTTTGAAATTATTTTTATCAGCCCACATTTTGTACATCCTTAAGAGCATGTTGGCCCAATCTTGAGATTCCGTTCCACCTGCGCCGGCATTGATTTCCAATACAGCACTCATGCTATCACCCTCATCCGACATCATTTTCCTGAATTCCAATGATTCCAAAAAATGTTCGAGCTTTTCTCCTTCCGAATCCACTTCGGCTTCCGTCGCTTCGCCCATTTCATAGAACTCCCAAATCGTCTCTAAATCACCTAAATTAGTTGATAATTGATCAAATCCTTCGGTCCAAAAACGTAAACTTCGTAATTCTTTTAAGGTCGATTCTGCCTTTTCTGGTCTATTCCAAAATTCTGGATCGGATGTCACCGTTTCCAATTCGGAAATTAAATATTTTTTCTGATCGTAGTCAAAGATACCTCCTCAAAGCCTCTATTCTGGCTTTCAGGTCATTAAACCTGTCTTTTGTCATTATATAAATTATGAGTTATGAATTATGAATTATGAGTTATACATTATTAGAAAGTTGATAATTAAATGATTTTGACTTTCAATATCAGTCATTCATATATTCGGTAACAAAGATAAACCTTAAATTAAGAAAAAGATAAAAAATGAAACCTAACCTAATCAGAGAAAAATCGATAGAATTTGCAATTAAAACATATGAATTATGCGAATTTATAGAAAAAAGAAAATTATATGAAATATCAAAACAGCTAAAAAGATCCGGCACAAGTATTGGTGCTCAAATATTTGAGTCAGAAAATGCTGAATCAAAGGCCGATTTTATCCATAAATTAAGTATTTCCCCAAAAGAGGCTAATGAAACCTTGTATTGGATTGAATTACTTAAAAGGCTTTTGATTGATGTTCCAATTATACTTAATGAGTATGAAGAAAAAGCCACTGACATAAAAAAAATATTAACAAGTATTTTAAAAAATTTAAAATCGACACAAAATAATCCATAACCCATAATTCATAATTCATAATTCCACTGTTTTATCGTAAATTGCGAGCTAAAATTAAATAGCAAGCAAAAAAAATGGCGCAACAATACGATTTAATCGTCGTTGGCTCAGGACCAGGTGGTTATGTAGCCGCAATACGAGCTTCTCAATTAGGATTAAAATGTGCAGTAGTGGAAAAAGAATCTTTAGGGGGTATATGCCTTAACTGGGGTTGTATTCCAACGAAAGCATTATTAAAATCTGCACAAGTTTTTGAATACATCAAACATGCTTCTGATTACGGAATCAAGGTTTCAGGAGCCGAAGCAGATTTCTCAGCTGTTATTTCTCGCTCTCGTGGTGTAGCCGATAGCATGAGCAAAGGTGTGCAATTCTTGATGAAAAAAAATAAAATTGATGTTATCATGGGTACAGGTAAGATTTTGCCTGGAAAAAAAGTCCAAGTAACGGATGCTGAAGGAAAAGTATCCGTATATGATGGAAAAAACATCATGATTGCAACAGGAGCAAGAGCTCGTGCATTACCAAACATTCCAATTGACGGAGAAAAAGTTATCGAATACCGCAAAGCAATGAGCCTTGCTAAAAGACCAGATTCGATGGTAATTATTGGTTCTGGTGCCATTGGTGTAGAATTTGCTTATGTTTATGCAGCCATGGGAACGAAAGTGACCATCGTTGAATTTTTGCCAAACATCGTACCAGTTGAGGACGAAGATGTATCAAAGGAATTGGCGAAACAATATAAGAAAATGGGAATTGACATCTTGACTAACTCAAGTGTTGAATCCGTTGATACCAAAGGTAAAGGTTGCAAAGTGAGTATTAAAACTCCAAATGGAAACCAAGAAATCAATTGCGATATTGTTCTTTCTGCCGCTGGTGTTATTTCTAATTTAGAAAATATCGGCTTAGAAGAGGTGGGTATCATCGTGGATAAAGGTAAAATTCCTGTAAACGCTTGGTATGAAACCAATATTCCAGGTTACTTCGCCATAGGTGATGTAACTCCAGGACCAGCTTTAGCCCACGTGGCAAGTGCCGAAGGAATTATTTGCGTAGAAAAAATCGCTGGACATAAAACAGAAGCCTTAGATTATTCGAACATTCCAGGATGTACGTATTGCACACCTGAAATTGCTTCTGTCGGTATGACTGAGAAAAAAGCAATTGAAGCTGGATATGATATTAAAGTTGGCAAATTCCCATTCGTAGCTTCTGGAAAAGCGACAGCGGCAGGTGCTCGTGATGGATTTGTAAAAGTAATTTATGATGCCAAATATGGTGAACTTTTAGGAGCTCACATGATTGGTTACAATGTTACTGAATTGATTGCTGAGGCTGTTGTGGTTCGTAAACTTGAAAGTACTGCTTACGAAATCATGAAATCTGTTCATCCTCACCCAACCATTTCGGAAGCCTTTAAAGGGGCTACCGAAGCGGCATATGGTGAAGCAGTCGACTTATAAAACTCTTACTTGTACACTTTTGTACATAATTTTACTCTTGGGATCATGTGCTTGTATAGCGATGGTCCCATTTTTTATTAATCTCATTTCTTGACCTTTATTTCTCAAAGGTTTTTCTGGCTGAGTGTAATCCACTACCGTAACTCCATTTAATTTAGTAACAATATGATTCCCCTTAACGGTGATAATCATTTCATACCACTCATTGTCCTTCACATATACCTCAGCACAGTCAACAATGTTGTATAAACTAGCTGATCTCCGCCAATCAGTGTGTGAGTTATTTACCTGAATTTCATAACCTTGCTTTGGCCATTCGTTTGGCAAAAATTCCGTATGTACATAAACTCCCGAATTGGCACCTGGAAAAGTCATAATTTGAGCTTTCACTTCGAAATCCTTAAAATCATGTTGGTTAAAATCACCATCATAAAACAAATGAGCTCTAGGTCCTTCTACAATTAATTTTCCGTCTTCTACGCGGAACGACTGCGGACTTTCGCTAACTTTCCACCCATCCAAATTTTTACCATTAAATAACTCAACCCATTTCCCCTTTTGGGCAAATGCTACTTGACTCATGATCGCTAATAAGGCGATAAGCACAACTTTTTTGTTCATAATTATAGGTTTTAAATTGATTAAACTTTCCATTCTTTATTCATTTTTCTGCCCAATAGCGCATTTGCTTCCGAATCTTTATCGAAAACCTCTTTCTTCGGATCCCAACGTAAATTGCGATTCAAGGCATAGGCGATATTCCCTAAATTACACACACTTGCCGTTCGATGCCCAATCTCAACATCACAAATCGGTTTATTTCTATTTTTGATAGCATCTAAAAAGTCATGGTAATGATTTTCGCTTTTATAAACATGCTTTTCATTCGTTCCAATTAATTTATCTTTCAAGCTTGCATTGGAGGTTTCTAATTTCTTACGTGCAATGCGCAAGGTGCCTTCGGTTCCCACAAACTCAACACCATTGTTCCATTCCCAATTTTGATGCGTCATGGTAATCCCATTTTCATAGGTATAGGTTAAATAAGGAACATCCTTACCATTGGGAACATCGATTTTTACAGGTCCAGAATGATCCATATCCAAGGCCCATTGAACAATGTCAAACATATGTGCACCCCAATCGGTCATACCCCCTCCGCCAAATTCTTTGTATTTTCTCCAATTCGGAAAAACATCTTTACTGATGGGTGGCGCTAATTCGGAATTAAAGCCAACGGCCTCATTGGGTCCAAGCCATTTAGCAAAATCCAATCCGGCAGGAATTTCTTCGGTAGGTAAATTGTATTTCTCAGGTGCAGGACCCACATTCACTTTAATACTTTTCACTTCTCCAATATATCCATTTCGAATTAATTCAACCGCCTGTCTAAATTCTGGCCATGAACGTTGCATACTTCCCGTTTGAAAAACACGATTGTGTTTTCTCGTGGCATTTACCATGGATCGACCTTCTTTGACCGTCAGGGAAAGCGGCTTTTCACAATAAATATCTTTACCAGCTTCTGCTGCACGCACCGCCATAGCTGCATGCCAATGATCTGGACTTGCAATCACAACTGCATCGATACTTTTGTTTGATAATAATTCCCGAAAATCAAGGTGATTTTTTAATTCTGGAACTGCACCCCATTTTTCATTTTTGGAATACAATTCTTTTACTCGATTAGTAAATAATTCAGCTTTAGCTTGATAAACTTCGCTGATACCAGCCAAATGGATTCGCTCAGTAGATAAAAAAGAATTCACCAATCCTCTTCCTTGCTTACCTGTACCAATAAAACCTAAATTGATTTTATCACTGGGAGCTAAATAACTAACTCCACTTGCGCTTTTGCCACCCAACACGTGTCGAGGCAAAATAATAATAGAACCGAGTGCTAAACCAGCTTTGGACAAAAATGCCCTTCTGCTAGCTTGCTCAGAAGCTTTTGTTTTCATTTTTTAATAGGTTTAAGAATTGTAAATGTAAATATTTCTGGGAATAATTATACCCTTTTGATGGAAAATTTGAGGTAAAATATAATAGGCAAGAAGTACGAGATTAGCATATGATGTACCCTTTCTTCTTCAAAAAATGAATAATAGCAAGTAAGGTGAACCATTATTTGTCAGCTTATGGTGTAAAATACACTTTCAAGGGAAGTGAATTTTAAAAATTTCGATATAGAGATTAGAATTTGGCTGAAATTTTAAAGAAAACAAACCTAATTTACCTAAACCATTTCTTTTGCCTTTAAAGAATTTTTTGGTTACCTTTTAGATCAGGACAAAAGAAATGCATATGAACTAATAATTTGCCAATTAATCATTCACTTTAGATAAAAATTCTTCCATCCAAATGAGGTTTGAATTATGACAATTTTTAAAAAATAGCAGATGAAAAATTTAGTCATTGCGGCCGTTGGAGATGACTCATGTCATACCTATTGGCTAAATAAAAAATCTAATTTTGATTTAGCATTGATTTATTTTGGGAATGATAAGCAGAAAGCTTTGGAGTATAGCCAGGATGCCGAATTTTTTATAAAAGCTAAGGGAAATAAATTTAAACTAATTTATCAATTTTATAAGGATTTTGAAAAAATCATTTCAGAGAATTATCGGTTTATTTGGATGCCAGATGATGATATAATTATTTCAGGTAGTGAAATCGATCGGCTATTTAAAATTACGGAAAAGGAAGGATTGATTCTTTCTCAGCCAGCCATGAAAGGTTATTTTTCTCACAGAATTACAAAGCCTAAATTTTTATCTTACTTGCGATACACAAACTTTGTTGAGGTACTTGCCCCTTTAATGGAAATTTCAGTTTTCGAAAATCTTTCGAGTACTTTCTGTTTAAATGAGTCTAGTTGGGGATATGAATTTTTGTGGGTTAAAATGTTAGGAAATCCCAAAGATAAAATCGGCATAATAGATTCAGTTGTCATTTTTCATACTAGACCTATTGGAAAAAATTATTCTAGATTCTCTGTCCACCCTTTTGAAGAACTAAAAGATTTGAATAGACAATTCCAATTGGATCTTAATTTGAATCATTTCAGGAGAAACTTAATCACCTATAAAACAGTATATAAAACATTTTACCCTTTCAAAAAACACGAAACGGATTTACACTAATTTTGATGTTTTTGACAACGATAAATTCAGTAAAATAATCACCTTGATTTGATGTAATCATTGAAAATACAATCTAAGTATATCTGATAATTAATTAGGCGAATCAGTCAGCTGACTGAGCGATTTTCACTCCGCATGCAGCTATTTTCTTTGACACTGACGCACATGCCCAAGCGCATTGTTAAAACTACGACTATCGCTGCTTTCAAATCTTACGTCGGTTTATCCGCAAGTTCATTTATATGCTATAAAATAAATAGTGATGGCTGAGGTAGCCAAAAGCGACAAGAAGCGAAGTGTAAATTGGATATTTCAACTCTTGATGGGCACTAGTGAGTAAGAGATACTCTTTTATCTTGTCCCTATCTTCGTTTTTTGAAAAATGGTAGAGGGGAAGGGATTCGAACCCTCGGTAAGCTTGAGACCTACACACGCTTTCCAAGCGTGCTCCTTAAACCACTCGGACACCCCTCTAAATTGAGTTTGCAAAGCTAATGATATTTTTGAGATGAGAAAAGAGAAGAGTGAAAAAGATGTATGAAGTAAAAGGTAATAGGTAAAAGGTAATAGGTAATAGAGGTAATTCTCAATTTATCTCTCCTATCTTCTCTCTCCTATCTTCTATCTTCTAATAACTAATCTTACTATTTAAATGAATCAAAAAATCCATCTATATCTTTTTTGAATTTCACTAAAGATGGTTGATGAATGTAATACATGTGCCCAGATTCATACATGCTAATTGAAATTCGATTACGTTGTTCAGGACGTAAAAACATGTGTTCAATATCATACAAAGCTGTAAAATAGGGCGTAGCGAAATCATAGTAACCACAGCCTAAATAGACTTTCAAATGTGGATTTTTAGCCATTGCATCGCGTAAACTTTCTGCGACATTTAAATATTTATTTTGAACATTGTTATAATTCCAAGGATAAACATCACCAAAAACTTGATAGGTCTTATCTTCTTTCCACTTTAAATCCTTTTGCAAATAATCATTAATCGTTGCAGTGAATGGTCCATCAATATTCGTAAAAGAAGGATCAAAATCCACATATTCGCCAGCATCATCTAAATTACGACCCGTAAAACGTGCGTCTAATCGACCAATAGATAAGCCATCAGCTCTCCTTAATGATTTATAAAATCGATTTTCATCCACACGTAAATTTGCTTGCAAGCATAATTCCTTACTTAAGCCTGTCCAATATGACATTTTTTCTGCTATTCTACTTTTTTCCTCATCAGACATCCACCCACCTTTTATCAAGGCTGTCGCATATTCACCTATGGCAAATTTTTCTGATTCCTTTAACACTTCTGGAAGTGGTTTGGACAACAAGTCCTGACTCAATTTTTTATGATACCAAGCTGCTGCCGTATAGGAAGGTATGTATAAAGCTCTAGGCAAATCATTTCCAACAGCATAATCATTTGTTCCAAAATTAAGAACTGCAGAAATTAAAATAACTCCATTGATATAAATACGATGACGATCCTGCAATTGCTTAGCTAAACCTGCTGCACGTGTGGTTCCATAACTTTCTCCCGCCAAAAATTTGGGTGATGCCCAACGTTCATATTTACTTAAAAATTGCTCAACAAAATTTCCGATGGATTCGACATCTTCCACAAATCCATGAAACTTACTAGGATTTTCCCCTTTCCCAGGTCTGGAAAAACCTGTTGAAACCGGATCGATAAAGACCAAGTCCGTTTTATCCAACCAAGAATATTCATTCGATATATATTGATAAGGAGCAGGAATTGCAGTTCCATCATCTTTCAAAAAGACTCGTTTAGGACCGACGCCACCCATGTGTAACCACAAGGAAGCAGAGCCTGGACCTCCATTGAAGGTAAATGTAATGGGCCTAGAAATCGAAGGATCATTTTCCTTTTGATAATAAGTGAAGAAAATTTTACTTACAACCTTTCCCGTATCTGATTTAATGGATAAATAACCCGTAAATGCGTTATAAACAATGTTTTTACCCGCAATACTAATACTATGCTTGGTTTTCACTACTTGCTGATTCAACAAATCAAAATCTTCGATTTTTAATTCCGAAATAGTTTTTTGTCCGAAAGCAAATTGACCCACTAGTAAAAAAAAGAAGACAGTATAGAATTTATTCATCCTGAAAATTATTTTAAAAACGAATATAAATATTCTTTGTCAATAAAATGTATTTTAGTAATTTTGGATAAAATCTATATATTATATAGACTAATAGTACTAAATATTGTAATATGCAAAGTTTTCGTTCAGAGATAGAAAATCCCATTGTTGAAAAAGACATCATTGATTTAGCGAATAAAATAGCGCAATTCCGAGCAGGGGAAATTCATGAAGAAAAATTCAGAAGTTTACGTCTTGCTCGTGGTGTTTATGGACAACGTCAACAGGGAGTTCAAATGGTGCGTATCAAGCTTCCTTATGGTAAAATAACCTTTAATCAATGGAAGAGAATTGCCGATATTTCAGATGAATATTCTATTGGAAATTTACACTTGACAACTCGCCAAGATGTCCAAATACACTTCGTTTCTTTGGATCGCACCCCTGAACTGTGGGCAGAACTAGAAAAAGATGACATTACTTTACGCGAAGCCTGCGGAAATACAGTAAGAAACATTACCGCCTCTCCTACTTCAGGTATAGATCCCAAGGAAGTTTTTGACGTGAGTCCTCACGCAGATGCGGCATTTAGGTATTTCTTGCGTAATCCGATTTGCCAAGAAATGGGCAGAAAAATTAAAATGTCTTTTTCAAATACCGAAGAAGATACTTCTTTAGCTTACCTACATGACGTTGGATTTATTCCAAAAATCCAAGACGGCAAAAAAGGCTTTAGAGTTGTAGTAGGTGGCGGATTA
This sequence comes from Aquirufa sp. ROCK2-A2, assembly GCF_054558485.1. Lineage (NCBI taxonomy): Bacteria > Pseudomonadati > Bacteroidota > Cytophagia > Cytophagales > Flectobacillaceae > Aquirufa > Aquirufa sp. ROCK2-A2. Next base: position 210,879 of record NZ_JBPXKA010000001.1, on the reverse strand, counting down.
GGTGCACAGCCAATGTTAGCGAAAGTTGCTTTTGAGTTTCTTGAAGAAAATAAGATCATTCCATACATTGAATCAATTTTAAGAGTCTTTGATCGACATGGAGAAAGAAATTCTCGCCACAAGGCAAGAATGAAATTTTTGATTCAAAAAATCGGCTTTGAAGAGTTTGTCAATTTGGTAGAAGCTGAGGTTAAAGCATTGAAGGTACATACTTTTGAAATTGACGATGCAGCTAAATGGGAGGTGGAAATTCCTAACCATCTTTCCAATGTACCAGCGGATGATTCGAAAGAATATCAAACTTGGCTATCAACCAATACATTTGAACAAAAACAAGCAGGTTTACATGCTGTCTATGTTCGAATTTTGAATGGCAATATTTCAAGCAATACGTCTAGAAGTTTAATCGAAAAATTACAAGGATATATTGGAAATGATATTCGCATCACCATCAATCAAGGTATGATGCTAAAACATATTCCAATGCAGAATTTACCCTATGTATATGAGGTATTGAAATCTCATAATTTAGCCTCTCCGGGAGCTAATTCTGTAGCAAATATTACAGCATGCCCAGGAACAGATACCTGTAACTTAGCGATTTCTGATTCCACCAATATTACTTCCAAATTGGAAGAAGTTATTTCACAAGATTTTCCGGATTTGATTTTCGATAATGAAATCAAAATCAAAATTTCAGGCTGCATGAATTCTTGTGGGCAACATGGAATGGCATCCATCGGTTTTCACGGTTCATCCCTAAAAGCACCAGATAAAAGGGTTTTACCTGCCTTGCAAGTACTATTGGGCGGTGCAACTTTAGGTAACGGCGAAGGTAAAATTGCCGATAAAGTGATTAAAGTTCCTTCCAAAAGAGGTCCAGAGGTTTTACGGGTAATACTGAATAATTTTGAAGAAAATTCAACCGAAGGAGAATATTTCCATGAGTATTATGACCGTCAAGGTGAAAAATATTTTTATAATTTATTGAAACCCATCGCTGATTTACAAAACCTAAAAGAGGAAGAATTTATCGACTGGGGTGCTGCAGATGCATTTTATACAGAAATTGGTGTAGGGGAATGTGCTGGAGTAATGATTGACTTAGTGGCAACTTTGTTATTTGAATCGGAAGAAAAATATACTTGGTGTCAAGGTGCGTTGGATGATAAACGTTGGGCAGATGCTATTTACCATGCATACAGTGTTTTTGTTTCATCTGCCAAAGCACTATTGTTGGATAAAAGCGTGAGCGTTTCCAATCAAATGGCGGTAATCAACCGATTTGATGAAAACTTTGTACAAACTGGAGAATTTGCTATATCCAAAAACACGTTTTCTGAATTAGTTTTACAAATTAATCAATTTGAGCCAAGTGAAGAGTTTGCTGTTGCATACTCAAAAGAAGCGTTTGATTTTTTACAAAATGCAATTCTATTTAGACAACAAATAGCTGCGAATTAAGATGATTGATAATTTAAGTAGATTTAAGGGATTAGAACCTCAGCCACGATTAACTGTTGTGGGTGCAGGGCCTGGCGACCCTGAATTGATAACCTTGAAAGCAGTAAAAGCACTTCAAACTGCTCATGTCATTTTGTACGATGCATTGGTTGACATTTCTTTATTAGACCACTGCAAACCTACTGCTGAAAAAATATATGTAGGAAAACGTCCGGGAGAAAGTCATTCTCAAGATAAGATTAATCAATTGATTGTTGAAAAAGCCTATTCCTTAGGTCATGTAGTGAGGCTCAAAGGAGGAGACCCATTTGTGTTTGGTAGAGGACAAGAAGAAATTGAATTTGCTCAACAATTCGGCATCATAACAGGTTACATTCCAGGAATTAGTTCCTCTTATGCGGCTGCAGGAAGCGCAGAAATCCCATTGACCATGCGTGGAATTAACGAAAGTTTTTGGGTCATGACAGGCACCAAATCAGATGGAAGTTTAAGCAATGATTTGTCTTTAGCACTACAATCGAGTGCAACCATTGTCATTTTAATGGGTATGCATCGTTTATCGGAAATTGCACAAATTTGCAAGGATATTGGCAAAGGTGATATTTCAGCAGCCATTGTACAAAATGGAACCATGTCGAACCAAAAAATCGGAATTGGTTTTGCTTCTGAACTTGATAAAATCGCTCAAAAAAACGAACTTAGCAATCCTGCAGTGATTGTAATCGGGGAAGTCGTTAAAAAAGCGAAACCTGAATTGTGGGAAAAAATAAATAATTATCAAAAAAATAATGACAGATAGATTAAACATTTCAAGTGGTTCGCCATTTGAAGATACCTTCGGATATTGCCGAGCTGTAAAAACAGGAAATTTATTGGAAATTTCGGGAACAGTAGCCCTAATAGATGGTGAAAAAGTAGGTGCTGATGATTTTTATGCACAAACATATAACATCATTGAACGAATTGCGGTGGTGTTGGAAGAAGCAGGATCATCCATTCATGACGTAGTAAGAACACGCATTTTCACAACAGATATTTCGAAAAATTTGGACATCGCAAAAGCGCATGCCCACTTTTTTGGACAAGTAAAACCAACAACAGGTATTTATGAAATATCTGCCTTGATTGCTCCTCAATACAAGGTGGAAATTGAATTTACTGCTTGGGTAAAATAATAGTAACCCATTAAAAGGGGAATTGAATTTCCCCTTTTACAATTTTTCAGCCTCTTTCTTCAGCAAGGATTTTTGAATAGGTACAACACCCAACGATTCGCAAACTAATCCGCCTCCTAAATTCGCTATTCCAGCTATTTCTGTTGGACTTAAACCCAAAGCTAAGGCACAAGCTGCTATCGATATAACGGTATCTCCTGCTCCCGATACATCTGCAATTTGACGGATATGGGCAGGTATTTGAACTTGCTCTTCTGCAAAATCCATAAAAACTCCTCTCTCGGAGAGCGTAACAAATAATCCTTTGAATTTCTGACTATTTTTAAAATCACGCACCGTTTTTGCCAAATTATCCCCTTCAAAATCCTCAGAGGATAGACCTAGCCCATCCCTCAATTCATGTAAATTAGGTTTAAATAAAGTGGCGCCTTGGTATGAAAAGAAATTTTTCTTTTTAGGATCGACAACCGTCGGAATATTTAGTTCATTCGCCAGTACAATGATGGATTGTATTAATTGACCACTCAATACGCCTTTATCATAATCTTCAAAAATAATGACGTCAATTGATGGTAAAACCTCTTTGACTTTATTCAACAAAACCTCCGAAGTTTGACTACTGATGGCCTTATCTGTTTCGGTGTCTATTCTCAACAATTGCTGTGAACCAGCAATTATTCTTTCTTTCACCGTCGTAGAACGTCCACTTTCTACCTGTAAACCATTCACAGAAAGCCCTTCCTTTTCGAAAAGTTGTACTAATTCCTTCCCTGCATCATCATCACCTAACACAGAAATCATATAAGGTTTGGCACCTAAACTAGCGATATTCATGACCACATTTCCAGCACCACCCAATCGAGATTCTCGTTTAATGGCATTTACAACTGGAACAGGTGCTTCAGGTGAAATTCGACTAACTTTTCCCCATGTGTAGGCGTCAATCATCAAGTCACCGATCACTAAGACTTTTAAATCATCAATTTTCTCAAAAAAGTTCGTAATTCTATTCATATTAACCTCCAATAGTTGTCATTGATTCTTGAATGACATTCTTTCTATTTTTTTCAGCCTCAAAACCATCCAATGGCCTTTTGGTATTCAATGCAATAATTGTATTTTTAATTTCCTCATCTGAGGCATTTTGCCGAAGTAAATTCTTCAAATCATAGACGCCATCATCATACAAACAAGTCTTCACCTCCCCTTTGGCAGTAATTCTTAATCGATTACAAGTTCCACAAAAGGTACGGCTAAAAGCAGCAATGACTCCAATATTTCCAGCAAAACCGGGTATCTGATAATTCATGGCAGTATCACCATATTTATTATCCAAGCGTGCCAAATTTGGAAATTTCTCTTTTATATGTTCAATAATTTGGATAAAATCCCATTTCAAGGTTGTGGCGGATTGGCCTAAACCATTGAAAGGCATTTCTTCAATAAAACGAACCGAGACAGGATTATTTTCAGTAAATGTAGCCAAAGAATGTATGTCTTTATCATTTTTTCCATCCATGACAACAGCATTGATTTTCACTTTCATCTTGGCTTCTATGAGCGTCTGTAAGCTACGGAAAACCGCATCAAAATCATCCCTACGAGTAATTTGCTTGAATCGTACTTTGTCCAAAGAATCCATACTTAAATTGATGGATTGAACGCCCAATCGCAATAATTCAGGAATATGCTTTTCCAATAATACACCGTTGGATGTCAAGCAAATTTCTAAATTTTGAATTTTAGCAATTTCTTCCAAAAACTCCATCAAACCATTCCGTACAAATGGTTCTCCACCAGTTATTCGAATTTTACGTATGCCTAATTGATGTAAAAGGTGAACCACTCGGATCATTTCTTCCCAGGAGAGTAAATGCTTTTCAGGCATATATTTAACTCCTTCCTCAGGCATACAATAGAAACATCGCAAATTACAACGATCCGTTACAGCCAATCGCAAATAATTAATCATTCGACCGTGATTGTCGAAAAGTTGAGAAGGCTGTAGGTTAGCGTTTTGAATAATATCCAATATATTTGCGAAACAAGAAAACAAAGGTACAAAATTGCCTTCAATCAAATGCCTACTTATAAAATTCTCCTTTTCGGTATTACACGTGATTTACTCAAGCAAAAGGAAATTGAGTATTCCTGTGAACAAAAAATGAAGGCAGGCGAATTGCTGCAAGCCTTAAAAACCGATTTCCCCGAATTGAGGGAACTTCCATCCTTAAGAATTGCGGTGGAACAACATTTTCCTGAAAATGATTTCGTCGTGGAAGAAAGAATGGAAATTGCCTTGATTCCTCCTGTTAGCGGTGGCTAAAACAAGCCATCTATTCGATTTTCTACGATATATCCCTTATATTTGTCAATTAAATCGAGCAACCCTATGGGATTACCTTTCTTATTTTCTATGCTTATCCTAAGTCCCTGGATTTCAGCACTGATCATAGGATTTTTTCCCAAAAAACTTCAACGATACACTTCCGTATTTTCCATTTTTCTTTCCGGCATTAGTTTCATTTTAGGCATAAGTTTAGTGCTTTTGTTAAAAGGACAAATAGCCAGGGCGAGTTTCCCTTGGTTCACAGTGGGAAAACACTTGTATAAAGCTAGCTTTTTCATCGATTCTCCCGCTCAAATAATGGTCGTTCTCGTGACCTTGGTGGCATTTTTTGTACAAATCTTTTCAAAATCCTACTTAAAAAGTGAGCTTAAAATAGGACGATACTATACCTATTTACACTTATTTGTAGGTGCCATGTTAGCCTTGGTTTTAACCGATCAAATTTGGATTTTTTATGGTTCATGGGAATTAGTTGGCGCATGTTCATTTCTACTTATTGGATTTTGGCACCAAAAAGAACGAGCTAATAAGGCTGCCAAAAAAGCCTTTTTGTTAAATAGATTAGGCGACATAGGTTTACTCATTGGCTTTTTTGCCCTATTTATGCATTTCAAAAGTGACCGTTTTTCCGACATGGACGTGAGTCTTTTTGGAACTGCCCCCTTCTACATTGGATTGGCCCTATTAGCTGGTGGTATTGGAAAATCGGCCCAATTCCCCTTAATGTCCTGGTTGCCAGATGCCATGGAAGGACCAACACCGGCTTCCGCTTTAATTCATGCCGCGACCATGGTTACCGCAGGCGTATTTTTAGGAATTCGAATATTTCCAATTGTTGGAGAAGAAACACACTTAATGATGGCCGTCATTGGAGCCATTTCATTGCTAGCAGGTGCTATTTTTGCTCTTTTTCAAAATGATATCAAAAAAACACTTGCCTATTCAACTATTTCACAAATTGGTTTGATGTGGATGGGAATGGGAAGTGGAGTTTCCCTATTGCATTTGGTGGTTCACGGGATATTTAAAGCAGGGTTATTTTTATCCGCTGGGTATGTCATTCACTATATCCATCACCAAGAATCTAGTAAAAATCTTGATGCGCAAAGTTTAGATCAAATGGGTGGATTAAAGAAATTCATGCCAATCAATACGGTCGCTTATTTCATTTTTGGACTTGGATTGATTGGTATTCCATTTACTTCCGGATTTATTTCCAAGGAAAATTTAGCTGGATATTTGATTGAATACAGTACTCAAAGTGTTTATTCAGGCATTTATATAGCTTTGTTGATTTCTCTTGGATTGGGCATGCTTTTAAGTTCCTTTTATATTTCAAGGCAATTTTATCTCATATTTTTAGGGGAAAACAGGAAAGGTTTGAGCTTCCAAAATACCCCAACGAATTGCCTTCAAATAATTCCTATTATAGTTTTGGCTTGCTTAAGTTTATCTATTTGGATACATTGGAATCCACTCGATGCATCAAATTCAAGTTTATTGCGGCATTTTCAACTAAATATTTACCATGCTCCCGATTATTGGCTGTACATTTCAGCGTTCACATGGATTGGAGGCATAGCCTTTACTTATTTGACAAGAAATTGGATTCCAAGCAATAATTACCAATTTATGCCCAAATTTTGGCCAAACCTGTTTACCATTGTATTTTACAAAAGTAGGATCGCCAATTTGGTTGAAATTAAATTATTCGACAAATCAATCAATGGTATTTATCAATCGCAAGTGGTCATCGCACATCTTTCTGCTTGGTTCGACTCGAAAGTTATTGATGGAATATTGGTTAAATTGACAGCTCAGCTTAGCCAATCAATGGGGATGTATTTTAGTCGATGGCAATCTGGAAAGGTTCGATCATATTGGATCCTTATTTTTATTACGTTTGGACTATTTTTACTTTATTTTTTGATGTAATTTTTACCGAATTAATCGGAATACAAATATGCAAGCATTCTCTATTTTATCCCTCTTAATCATCATACCGCTCATAGGTTCGTTCCTGATTGCTAGCGGAAAATTAGGATCAATCGTTCCAAAGATTGCCAGCCTATTTTCTGGTATTCAATTAGTGTTAATTGCTTATATCTATTTTCTGTTTGATTTCAACACTCCCAATTTTCAACTGGAAGAATCATTCCAATGGATTAATCTGAATTTAGGAAGCTTGGGAGAATTTCATGTGAATTATAACTTAGGTATTGATGGATTAAGTTTAGGTTTGGTCATTTTAACTGGTTTGATCAGTTTTATCGCCATCTTAAATTCTTCAGTCATTAAAGAAAAATTAAATGGGTATTTTTCATTGATATTGCTTTTAAATGCATCCATCATTGGCTGTTTTTTGGCCAAAGACCTTTTTTTGTTTTACATCTTTTTTGAATTCATGCTTTTGCCTATGTATTTCCTCATTGGCATTTGGGGGGGACCAAGAAAAAACTATGCATCCTTAAAATTCTTCATTTATACCTTAGTGGGCTCTTTATTTATTCTAATTGTTATGTTGGGAATGGGAATTGCATATGTAGACCCTTATGAAACGGCTATTAATATTGGACTAATTACAGAAGGCCAAAATTTTGGAATGGAAGGACTACAAGCCATTCAAAATGCAATAGCTAATCAAGAAATTCCTACCAATCAAATAATACACAGTTTTGATATCCAGGCGTTAACGGACCCAAGGAATTGCCAAATTGGAAGTATTCTTCATAGTAATTCTGGCTGGTTATTATCCGGCTATTCGGCTAGATTTTGGGCATTTTGGTTACTATTTATCGGATTTGCGATCAAATTACCTTTAGTTCCTTTACATACTTGGTTACCCGATGCACACGTAGAAGCTCCGACTCCAATTTCGGTTATTTTAGCAGGTGTTTTATTGAAAATTGGAGCCTATGGTTGGTTAAGAATATGCTTTCCATTTTTCAGTGTAGAAGCCGTTCAAAATGCCAATATTTTATCGGCATTAGGAGCCATTTCAATCATTTACGGTGCATATAATGCCTTAGCTATGAGCGATTTGAAAAAATTAGTTGCATACTCCTCCATTTCTCACATGGGATTTGTATTAATCGGAATTGCCTCATTGAATGCCGAAGGAGTTCAAGGCGCCATTTTTCAATCTATATCGCATGGCATTTTATCTTCCATGCTATTTTTGATGGTGGGCGTCATATACGATCGAACTGGAAATCGAAACATCGATAGCTATGCCGGACTAGCTAATCTGATGCCCAAATTTACTGCCATTTCAGGAATAGCGATTTTTGCATCACTAGGCTTGCCAGGATTTTCAGGATTTATAGGTGAATTTTTCAGTTTAATGGGCGGATTTACCAGTATTCATTCACATGCCATTTGGGCAATTTTAGGTTCAATAGGAATTTTATTAGGAGCAGGGTATTTATTATGGACATTCCAAAAAATCTACTTGGGTAAGGTCTATTTAAAAAATGAAAATTGGGTAATGCCAGATTTAACATATTTAGAAACCTTTAGTTTATATTCGTTAGGAATTTTAAGTATCTTGTTTGGAATTTTTCCAAACTTGATTTTTAAAACAAGTCAAATTTTTACTAATAATTTTATAAACCTATTTCAATAAAACATTTAAAACCTAGGCAACATGAAAAGTAATTTCTCAAGAAGAGATATTTTAAAAAATTCGTTGGGATTAGCATCCGTTGGCATGTTAAATACCAATATGGAAAAAAGGTTTCAAGAATCTGACCGTCAAGTTGGTGCAGATTTGAAAGGAAAAGTAAACCACTCAGCATGCAGATGGTGTTATGATAAAATACCATTTGAGGAACTAGTAGTCAATGCCAAGAAAATAGGCTTACAATCGATTGAGTTAACAGGACCTGATGAATGGGATATTTTAAAAAAATATGACATGACAGCAGCCATTGGATGGGGGAAATATCCTGAAGGGATGGGCTTACCCAATTTCTTTAATAAAGTTAAAAACCATGATTTATTGGTTCAATTTTATGAAGATTTAATCCCAAAAGCGGCAAAGGCAGGCGTGAAAAATTTGATCACATTTTCAGGAAATCGAAATGGTTTGAGTGATGAGCAAGGATTAATCAACTGTAAAATGGGTTTACAAAGAATCATGAAAACAGCTGAAAAATATGATGTAACCATTTCTATGGAATTATTGAATTCAAAAGTTAATCACAAAGACTATCAAGCAGATCATACGGAATGGGGTGCTGTTTTGTGTGAAATGGTTGGATCTGATAAATTCAAACTTTTATATGATATTTACCATATGCAAATCATGGAAGGGGACGTAATCGCTACCATTAAAAAGAATTATCAATATATTTCTCATTATCATACAGGCGGTGTTCCAGGTAGAAATGAAATCGATGAAACGCAAGAGTTAAATTATTCAGCTATCATCAAAGCAATTTATGATACAGGTTATAAAGGATTTATAGGACAAGAATTTATTCCTGCAAAAGCCGATAAAATGGCCTCTCTCGAACAAGCTGTTAAAATATGTGACATCTAAATAGAGAAATTGATAATTTTACAATCAAATGATTATCAATCAGTTACCTCTTTAAATTATCACTTTACTTATATTAAATCAAAAAGCCATTTTAATGGCTTTTTTGATTTAAAAACAATGTATTATTTCGGGCAAATATTAAACATACCTGCCCATTATGAAATCTTATACAATCCTATACCTGACCATTTTATGTTTTTGCTTGTCCATTTATACCTCAAATGCACAATGCCCAGAAATCACCAAACAGCCAATTAGTCAAACAGACTGCGAAGGCAATAGTATCCGAATGCTAGTAGAAAGCAATGGAGCCAAATTTCAATGGGAAAAGAAAAGACCCAACGATACTGATTTTAAATCTATTGCTGGTGCTACTAGCTCCAATTATCAAATTTATCCAACTGGCGGAATTGAACATCCGACTGGAACACAGTATCGAGTTAAAGTCTCGTTAAATAATTGTGAAATTATCTCTAATGATGCCCAAATTACCTTGAATACCATTGAATCCATCCTAAATCCATTAATTTGTGAGCGCTCGAATGGCGTTTTGAAAGTTAATATTCCAAGTCAAATTCAAGCAAATGTAAAAAATTACCAATGGACTAGATCCATCAATGGAGGCCCTTTCCAAGATATGGTTGATGATGGGATATTTTCAGGAACAAAAAATTCGGAATTAATTATTAATCAAGCCTCTAGCCAAATTGATGCACATAAAATAAAAATTCGTGTTGAATTCCAGGTAAGTAATAACAATGATAATGAAGGTTCATTAATCAATTTGAATCAAACAGAAACATGCCCTAGAACAAGCAATGAAGTCAGTATCCAAATTAAAACATCTCCTATACCAACACATAGTAGCTCTTTGTTTAAAGGTTGCATAAATAGTCCAATATCTGTGACTTCCAATGGTTGTTCACCCCATACAACTTTTTGGTACAATTCGAATAATGAAAAATTTTCCGAAGGAGCAAAATTTTCATTTGTATCAAGTGATTTAAATCCAGCCACATTCAAAGCAACATGTTTTAAAAATGGTTGCGAGAGTCTACCTAGTAAAGGTACCACTGCACAATCATACATGCCACCCGCTGCTCCTCAAAATGCAGGAACTCCGTTGATTATAAAAAGCGGTTCAAATATTACTTTCAAAGCAAGTGGAGGAACGAATAATATTTGGTATTTAAACGAAGGAGATATGGATTACCTAAGTACTGCAAGCACAATTACGGTAAAAAATATAGTGAATACGGAATCAAATGATCTTATTTTAAGTAGATGGGTTTCCCAAAAAGTAAATGAATGTGAAGGCCCAAGATCAAAATTGGATGTTTTAGTTCCTGCTAAATTAATTGCGAACGCAGGACAAAATACAAAACTCAAAGGAAATGAAAGATATAATACCGCTAACATAGTTACGGCTCAAAAAGGACTAGCCCCTTACCAATATTTTTGGTCAGCATCAGCACCGATCGAGAATCCAAATTCGTCGAATCCAATCATAGGCCCATTTAATTCAACTGGTTTCGTTAAAGTAATTGTTATAGATAGTCAAAATTCGAGTGAAGAACATACCATCGAAATTCAATGGGAAAAAGAAGAGCAGGTAAAACCGATAGAAACCCCATTAGTAACACAAACTCCAATAGCAATAGATACAACTATAAAGGTACAAATACCACCTATAGTTGCTGAAAGTAAACCTGAAATATCTAATCCAGCGACAGTTTCAGCCGCCAATACAACCGAAACAACCATAAATAACAACGTTACAGAAATTGAAAAACAACCTACAGTTGCAAACAATCAGCCGATCGCAGAATCAAAACCAACTCCTTCGACTCCGATTACAGAACCTGAGGTCGTAGTTGTTAATCCTCCTATTAACGAAGCTACCTCAAGCATACCGGTTGCTCTAATTTCTGAACCAGTAGTCATTGCAACTCCAACTGCACCAGTCATCGATTCAGTCGTGGTTGTGAAGCAACCTATCGAGGAACCCGAGGTCATAGTAGTTAATCCGCCTATTAGCGAAGCTACCCCAAGTACACCGGTTGCGCCAATTTCCGTACCAGTGGCAATTGCTGCTCCAACTGCGCCAACCATCGATTCTGTCGCAGTAGTGAAACAGCCGATCGTGGAACCTGAAGTTGAAGTGGTTGTTAATCCACCCGTAATAGAGACAACACCGAGTTCACCCCTTGCCCCAATTTCGGAACCAGTGGCTATTACTACTCCAACTGCACCGGTCATCGATTCTGTCGTGGTTGTGAAACAACCAACCGTAGAACCTGAGGTCGTAGTGGTTGTTAATCCACCTATTAACGAAGCTACTCCAAGCACACCGGTTGCCCCAATTTCAGAGCCAGTGGTCATTGCAACTACACCTGCACCAGTCATCGATTCAGTCGTAGTTGTGAAGCAACCTATCGTGGAACCCGAGGTCGTAGTTGTTAATCCACCTAATAACGAAGCTACCCCAAGCACACCCCTTGCTCCAATTTCTGAATCAGTAGTCATTGCTGCTCCAACTGCTCCAGTCATAGATTCTGTCGTAGTAGTTAAACAACCTATCGTGGAACCCGAGGTCGTAGTTGTTAATCCACCTATTAGCGAAGCTACCCCAAGCACACCGGTTGCGTCAATTTCGGAGCCAGTAGCCATTGCAACTACACCTGCTCCGGTCATCGATTCAGTCGTAGTAGTGAAACAACCAACCGTAGAACCTAAGGTCGTAGTTGTTAATCCACCTATTAGCGAAGCTACCCCAAGCACACCGGTTGCCCCAATTTCAGAGCCGGTAGTCATTACAACTCCGCATGCTCCAGCCATCGATTCAGTCGTGGTTGTGAAACAGCCTACCATAGAACCTGAGGTCGTAGTGGTTGTTAATCCAGCCGTTATAGAGACAACACCGAGTGCACCCCTTGCCCCAATTTCAGAGCCAGTGGTCATTGCCACTCCAACTGCTCCGGCCATCGATTCAGTCGCATTAGTGAAACAGCCTACCGTAGAACCCGAAGTCGTAGTAGTTAATCCGCCTATTAACGAAGCTACTCAAAGCACACCGGTTACTCCAATTTCTGAACCAGTGGTCATTGCAACTCCGCCTGCTCTAGCCATCGATTCAGTCGCATTAGTGAAACAGCCTACCGTAGAACCCGAAGTTGAAGTGGTTAATCCACCTATTAACGAACCTAGTCCAAGTACTCCGGTAGCCCCAATTTCTGAACCAGTGGCTATTACTATTCCAACTGCACCGGTCATCGATTCTGTCGTGGTTGTGAAGCAACCTATCGTGGAACCTGAGGTCGTAGTGGTTGTTAATCCAGCCGTTAAAGAGACAACACCGAGTGCACCCCTTGCCCCAATTTCTGAACCAGTGGTCATTGCAACTCCACCTGCTCCAGCCATCGATTCAGTCGTGGTAGTGAAACAGCCGATCGTGGAACCTGAGGTCTTAGTGGTTGTTAATCCAGCCGTTATAGAGACAACACCGAGTTCACCCCTTGCCCCAATTTCGGAACCAGTGGCTATTACTACTCCAACTGCTCCGGTCATCGATTCTGTAGTGGTTGTGAAGCAACCTATCGTGGAACCTGAGGTCTTAGTGGTTGTTAATCCAGCCGTTATAGAGACAACACCGAGTGCACCCCTTGCCCCAATTTCTGAACCAGTGGTCATTGCAACTACACCTGCACCGGTCATCGATTCAGTCGTGGTAGTGAAACAGCCGATCGTGGAACCTGAGGTCTTAGTGGTTGTTAATCCAGCCGTTATAGAGACAACACCGAGTTCACCCCTTGCCCCAATTTCGGAACCAGTGGTCATTGCAACTACACCTACACCGGCCATCGATTCAGTCGTGGTAGTGAAACAGCCTATCGTGGAACCTGAGGTCGTAGTTGTTAATCCACCTATTAGCGAAGCTACTCCAAGTACTCCGGTAGCCCCGATTTCTGAACCAGTAGTCATTGCTGCTCCAACTGCTCCGGTCATCGATTCAGTCGTGGTAGTGAAACAACCAACCATAGAGCCTGAGGTCGCTGTTATTGTTAATCCACCTATTAGCGAAGCTACTCCAAGCACACCGGTTACTCCAATTTCTGAACCAGTGGTCATTGCAACTACACCTGCACCGGTCATCGATTCAGTCGTGGTAGTGAAACAGCCTACCATAGAACCTGAGGTCTTAGTGGTTGTTAATCCAGCCGTTATAGAGACAACACCGAGTTCACCCCTTGCCCCAATTTCGGAACCAGTGGTCATTGCAACTACACCTGCACCGGTCATCGACTCAGTCCTGGTAGTGAAACAACCAACCGTAGAACCCGAGGTCGTAGTTGTTAATCCACCTATTAGCGAAGCTACTCCAAGTACTCCGGTAGCCCCGATTTCTGAACCAGTAGTCATTGCTGCTCCAACTGCTCCGGTCATCGATTCAGTCGTGGTAGTGAAACAACCAACCATAGAGCCTGAGGTCGCTGTTATTGTTAATCCACCTATTAGCGAAGCTACTCCAAGCACACCGGTTACTCCAATTTCTGAACCAGTGGTCATTGCAACTACACCTGCACCGGTCATCGATTCAGTCGTGGTAGTGAAACAGCCTACCATAGAACCTGAGGTCTTAGTGGTTGTTAATCCAGCCGTTATAGAGACAACACCGAGTTCACCCCTTGCCCCAATTTCGGAACCAGTGGTCATTGCAACTACACCTGCACCGGTCATCGACTCAGTCCTGGTAGTGAAACAACCAACCGTAGAACCCGAGGTCGTAGTGGTTATTAATCCACCTATTAACGAAGCTACTCCAAGTACTCCAGTAGCCCCGATTTCTGAACCAGTGGTAATAATTAAACCTGTTCCAGAGGAAATTATTGAACCAATAAATCCAATATCTGAAGGGATTATGAAGAAATTAACGTTTGAAATAGAAACGAATTGCGATAGCTCTTTCTATCTAATAAAACTTAAAGGATGCGAAAATATTCAAAATGAAAACTATTTTTCTAGCTTAATTCGTAAAGATATAGATGAATTCGAATTAATATTGCAGGGCGATTCAAATAGAGTGGTGCAATTATCTTGCTTGGATTTCAACAAAAAATTTGATTCATTTTATCTTCCTGAAATCAAAAAGCCTATCATTACCATATCTAAAAATTTCGGTGATTTCATATGTTCAAATTCCCCGATAACATTAAAAAGTTATGGCTCTGAACATGCCAACTTTCTCTATTGGGAAAAAGACGGGCATACATATGCAGTAACAGAAAGTTTAAATTCAACGATTGAAAATGGTATGTATCAGGCCGTTTATAAAAAAAATAGTTGCATTTACCGCTCTGAACTAGTAATTATTGAAAGATTCCCAACCATTCAGAAACCGATCATTCAAATCCCTAAATCCGATGTGTGTTTGAAAGAAATGATTGCTTTGACTAGCAAAGAACGGTATTCGTTTTACCAATGGAGCGACTCGAGCAATACTGATAATCTAAAATTTCAACAATTAAAAAATGGGAGATACCCGGTTCAACTTAGAATTAGTAACAATGGAATTTGCTGGTCTGATTGGTCAGAAACAAGGTATATTAATGTTATCAATGCTCCCGCAAAACCAGTAGTCAATTCACAAATCATTGAATTCATACCTAATGATTCAGCAAAAATTAGTGTCAATGAAGTTGGACTAAAATATGAGTGGACAAATGGAAAAACAAGTCCGACCATTTATTCTTCAAAAGAAGAAAATCTCCAATATAGACTTCAAAATATGAATGGTTGTTGGTCGGAATTTAGCGAACCAATAAAAATACGACCGAATCCATCCATCAAAAAACCGGTTACTCTAAATACGCAAGATGAAAAAAATAATGAACAATATTTGACGGTGAAAATTGACAATATTTCAATTTACCCAAATCCAAACAACGGAGAAATAGTAAATATAAACTCAGAAGAAATGTTAATTAATCCAGAAATAAACGTGTATAATCTTAGCGGAGAATTAATATTTGCGAAAAAATATTTAGAAAATTACACCAAAATAAAATTAGAAAACCTAGAATTTAAGAATGGAATTTATGTTATTCAAATAAAAACAAATAATCAAAATAATGTCAAAAGAATCGTTATCATAAAGTAAAAAATAGAAAGGGTTTAGCAATTGCTAAACCCTTTCTATTTTTCTCATTATTCATAAATACCCTTAGCCACTTTCTCACTAATTGACTTAGGTGCAATCCATGCTAGAAATGCCCCTAATTTATTAATAAAACCAGTAATAACTTCTGGTTTTTTAGCAAACATTCCCTCAATTGCCAATTTTGCTACAGCCTCTGGTGTCATAGTAACTTTTTCAGCAGCCTTACGTGCTTTTTCCTGCAAATTCGCGCGATCATTAAAAGAAGTGCTTGTTGCACCTGGACTAACTGCTGTAACTGAAATTCCTCTAGACTTCCATTCATGATGCAAGCCACGCGAAAAATTCAATACAAACACTTTGGTAGCTGCATATAAACTCATTAAAGGAATTGCTTGGTAGGCAGTCGAACTAGCTATATTCAAAATGTAAGTCTGACCTTTACCCTCTAAGATTGGATAGAATCGATAACATAATTCTACCACAGCATTCATATTTACCTGCATCATTTTTTGATGATCAGACAAACTGTATTTTTCAAATGCTCCAACTAAACCATAGCCAGCATTATTAACTAATATCCTAACGTCAACATTCTTTTCAATCACCCATTCATACAGTCTATCAATGGCATCCATTTGAGATAAATCCGCAACTAGAAATTCAACTTCTAAATTAAATTTCTTTTTGATTTCATCTTTGACCATTTGCAATTCATAAGAATTACGAGCAACAATCAATAAATTATATCCTCTTGAAGCTAATTCCAAAGCAATTTCTTTTCCTATTCCTTTACTTCCTCCGGTTATTACAGCGTATGACATACATTAAATTTTAAACAAAGTTAGCACATAAAAAAAGGCTACCATTTCTGATAGCCTTTTTATTTCAATTATTTTTTGGGTGCTACTGCAGGTTCTGGATTAAAATATGCCTTGATATCTGGATCATCAGCTTTAATCTCTTGTGCCTTAGTAAATAGTTCCTTTGCTTTAGCTTCATCTTTAGTTACAGATAAATGATATCCCCCTAAATATTTATAAGCTTCGAAAAGTTGATTTTTATCTTCCTTATATTGAGATGCTTTATCAGCTTTTTGTGTATCCACAGCAGTCAAAAACTTCTCGTAATTTTCACGGCCCAACCATCTTGTTCCATTAAAATCAACAAAGTTATTTGCACGAGCCTTGTTTATATAAAATGGAGGCCACTTGTCATTAATTTCAATCGCTTTGGCAAACATTGAATCAGCTCTCATCGCCATGGCAGGTCGTGCAATGGTATCAGCTTTATTAATATAAGCAGCTGTCAAATACAAATCCATTGCGACTTTGAAGTAATCACCTGAACCTACAGTTTGATTTTTCTTCTTTTTCCAATTGATACTATTCAAACCTGCTGCAGAAGCGTCTAAATATCTCTTTTGTTTATAACGTATATCATGAATCATGGAATAAACATTGTTATTGGTATCTAAAGGTGCAGCTTTTTCGAAATAAGCAATTGCCAATGAATCCTTGCCTAAACCTTGATAACCTTTTCCAAAATAAATGTCATCTTGGTAAAAAGGCTTAACGCCACGTTTCACCATTCCATCTAAGTTATCAATTCCTTGTTGAAAGTTACCCATCTCAACATTTGAATATCCACGCATTCTAAAGATATCATTATCCTTCACACCCTTTGATTCAGCCTCACCAGTGTATTTCATTGCTCCTTCATAATCCTTTGACAAGAACAATAATTTAGCGGTTTCTAATGTAACTTCTGGAGTAGCTTCAGCTTTCTCTAAATATTTTCTAAAATAACGGGAAGCATTTTTATATTGATTACCTACGATTAAATACTCACCATAACGCTTAATACCCGGGGCATAGTTCGAATCCAAATCTAAAGCCTCCTTGTATCTTGATTGCGTTTCCTTGTAATTTTTACCACGTAAATAAACTACACCAATTTTAATTTTGGCCTTGACATTTTTAGGGTCTTGTAAAATAGCCTGCTCATAAGCAGTTACCGCATTACCTCCGTCATTCTTGATTAAATATGCGTCACCTTTAACAATATACTGCTCCGGAGTCGGCAATTTCTTAGTTTTTTCTTGAATCAAATCAATCAAGCGAATCGCTTCAGCTGGATCATTATTAGATGCATTGAAACTATCTTCTTTACCTAAAATGTAATACATTTCATATGCCTCAGCGATACGATATAAAATTTCAGGATTTTTCGATTTAGTTTCAGCTAAAATACGATCAAACTCAACCTTTGCTGCATTTACATTATTTTGGCCCACTAAAATGGAAGCTAAACCTACCTGATTTAAATAATTTTTAGGATCAGCCGCCTTTCCTTTTTCAAAAGCATCCTTGGCAGCATTCCAATCACGTCTGTGTAAAAAATAATACCCTAGATAAAAATAATTTTCACCTGTTGGAGCCGAAGCCACTAACGATTCAAACACTTGTTTGGCTCTATTGGGTTGATGACGGTCTATGAAATTGACACCATCTTGTACAGTTTGACCAAAAGCGATATTGGATACGATTAGACCCAATCCCAAAATCCACGATTTCATTTTCTTCATTGTAAATAAAAATTAAAAGCTTTAATGTTATATTCTTAGGCTTGCATTGAAAAAATTCAACTAAATACCGAAAAAGTTAAATTAACAATAGGTTACAAAAATAATTATAAATCTTTGAATAATTTCAAAAATGGTCTATAAAAGTTTTTTTATTGGCTAATTTGATACTGTCTAATCGTGATAGGTCGGGTCAGAGGAATTAAGCCTTCCTTCAAAACAATTAATTGTCCCATATCTCCGCAAACATAATTAACAAAGCCTGTACCTAATCCTAAATACGACTCCTTCAGTACTATTTTAATCTCCCTCCGTAAGGGATATTTTTTTAAGGCTAAATTATAGCCAAAAGGTTGATAGTATGCTGCCCCTTCATTTTCTGAAATAGAAACAACATTAACAGAACGAATAAATCCCAAAGAAGTTGGATTATCTCCATCACTTATCCAATTAGAACCAACAATTCCAATGGAATTTCGATGATTCTTGACATATTCAATTACCTCCTTGTTTGATCCAGCAGCGAAAACATGCAATGGATCGGAAGAACGAAGCCCAAACTTATCCATTAAAAACTTGATATTACTGGAATTAGCCTTATCGACAACTAAAGTAATCTCCCCTTTCGACTTTTTAGAACCAATGGATTCCCAAGTACTATTTTTACCTGCTAAAATATTCTTTAACTGTGGCAGACTCAACAAAGTATCTGTATTTTCCTTGGAAACCAATAACGCAATTCCATCGGCACCAAATCGGAAACTACGATAAGTAATTTTTTCTCGTGTAAAAACTTCTTTTTCTGACTCGGTCAAATCACGTGAAACCACAGCAGCACGAACCTTATCATTCAATAAATCAGCAATAGCTTGATTTTCAACACTAAATTGTAAATTAATTTTGGCAAAATGATAATTATCCTCAAAGGCTGTTTTTTCAGCTTCCAACACATGTTGGAACGATTCATCAACAGCTATAGTAATATTACCAGTAGCAGGCCCATCTTTTACTTTTTCATCAACTTTCTTAGAACAAAAACTCAAAGAAAGAGAAAATACAATAACGCAAAAGAATTTAATTTTACGATTCATATTTACCATATTCATCATTTGCATCTTCTTCATTTATATGATCGTTTTCTTTAAAATAAATAAAAGCTCTAACTAAACGAAATGCTCCATAAATCATAAAAAGCACGCCTAACAGATAAACTGTTGGAATGCCCATCATGAACCCAAGTTGGTACTCTGAAAAAAAAGCCACATAGTATCCTAATCCAGCATAGGCAAATGATACAAGAACTCTAAAAAAAATATTAATCCAGATAGCAATTGGTTTTTTCATACAACTCTTTTAAATAAACAGACCTGCCAAAAAACACTTTAGCAGGTCTGAAATAAATCTAGTTTAAATTTTACTCAGACAATTGGAAAGTAATTGGCTGTGTAAATCTTGAACGTACAGCACGTCCAGCTTGCTTACCAGGATTCCATTTAGGACCTGATTTAATTACACGAATGGCTTCTTCATCGCATCCAAAACCGACAGATTTAATAACCTGAACATCTTGAATAGAACCATCCGTATTAACAACGAACTGAACATATACTTTACCTCCAACGTTTGCTCTTTGAGCAGCTGATGGATATTTCAAACTTCTTTGTAAATATCTACCAAAAGCAGCAGGTCCACCTGGGAATTCTGCATTTTGCTCAACAGCAGTAAAGATTTCATCCTCAGCTGGCTTAGGTGGCTCAACTGGTTCCTCTTTACCTCTAGCATCTGGATCAACCGGTGGTTCATAATTTTCCGTTTCTCCTTTTACTGTTTCAGAAGCTGTATTGCCTTTTACTTCCTCTGGTGGAGGTTCTGGCTTAGTTACTTCTTCATCATGCTTAATCTCAGGAGGTAAGAACTTGGTAGTCGTTACCTTAGGGATTTCTTTTGGTGGTGGCGGTGGTGGCGGAGGAGGCAATTCCACTTTCTTTGCAGGTGGTGGAGTGTCCAACTTCATTACTTCGGCAGTCACCTCTTGTTTCTCTTGAATATTAGCTGTCAACTGTTTCCAGAATGCCGCCAATAATAAAGCTCCAACAAAAAGTGCCGAACCTAGTAATACCGACCGCTTGATTACTTTTGGATAAGTTGTCCTTAAAACAAAAGCCCCAAACTCGCGGTTCTTATCTTTAAAGATAATGTCATCCAACGTAGCATCATTGCTTATTACTTGTGACATATTTGATTCTATTTAAAAATTAATTAAAAGGGATAAACCCATTATTTACCTGAACGTTTTATTAAATCCTCAGAAGCTGGATCAATTTCTAATAAAGCATAACGCTTATTATTCGTGATCGCACATTCATCAAGCATATCTACCATGTTACGGTACTTCGCTTTCTTCGTCGGCTTAATTACTAAGGTAAAGTTACCACCGATTTTCGCTTTCAAATCCGCAATTACTTTACGAATTCCTGTGGCTGAATAATCGGTAACCTCCAATACTGTAGCTGACTCAGTTGGAATACCTTGGTAGTAATACACCTTGTTCTCATCTGGAATAACCGTTAAGGTTTCCGATAATTTAACTGGTGATGTTTCCTTCGTATCCGTTTTGTCAGGCATGTTTAATTGCATGGTTACAGGCTTTGCCAACGTAGTCGTCAACATGAAGAAAGTAATCAATAAAAAGCCTAAGTCCACCATAGGTGTCATGTCAATTTTGGTTGACATTTTTTTACTTCGCTTTTTACCTCCGCCTTTCTTGCCTCCACCGGAGCTATCTATTTCTGCCATTTCTTATTCTAATTAAAAATGTAAACTTTTATTTTGGTCTATTCTCTGGTGAAGTAACCAATTGGAAGATATTGATATTTTGCGCTTGCAATGTACCAATTACATCAGCAAATACTTTGTAGTTACTGTTTTGATCTCCCTTGATCGCTATCTTCAACTCAGGATTTGATAATTTGGCATATCCTACCCAATATGATAATTCATTATTGGTTGAGTCAATTGGGACTCCTTTCAGAAAACCTTTATCCTTTGCTTCAGAAGGTTTCATACCTAACACTTGACGCATTGCACCAGCTGGATAACCCACAATTTCAGAAGCTAAATAATTCTTCTTCATTGTAGCTGTTAAAGCAACTCCATAGCGATTAGCCATACGCTCTAACATAAATTCTCTTGCTGCACGATCGTCAGTTGCCAAATATACTCCTCCTTCATTCGAAACGCTGATGGTCAACAAACCATCCTTTACATTCAAAGGTTTCTCCGAAATAGATGACGGTGGTACTATCGTAACTGCCTCTTCAGGACGAAACTTCGCTGTTAACATGAAGAACGTCAATAAAAGGAAAGCCACGTCACACATCGCTGTCATATCGAGTGAAACACTTTGTCGTTTGGCTTTAACTTTTGGCATAACAATTTAAATTTGAACTGTGAAAAAATAATATACACGCAGATACAATCTGCTAGGGTTCAAATATTAATTATGATGCGTAGCATAGTTTTGGTTTACGCTCAAACCAATCTCATCAATGCTATAAGTTAATTCATCAATTCTAGATGTAAATAAGTTATAAGCAATGATACAGATAGCTGAAGTACCAATACCTAATGCTGTATTTACAAGTGCCTCAGAAATACCATTTGCTAAAGCAGTTGAATCAGTAGATCCTCCTGAGTTACCTAATGCAGAGAACGCTTTGATCATACCGATTACAGTTCCTAACAAACCGATCAAAGTAGATACTGACGCTAAAGTTGCAATGATAGTCAAGTTTTTCTCCAACATTGGCAATTCTAAAGAAGTTGCTTCTTCTACTTCTTTGCTCAATGCAGCTAATTTTTGCTCTTTATCTAAAGAACCATCAGTCGTAAGTTGTTTGTATTTTTTGATTGCAGAAAGGGTAACATTTCCTACTGATCCTTTTTGCTTGTCGCAAGCTTTGATTGCAGACTCAACATCATCTTTATCTAAAGATGCTTGAATTGAACGAACAAATGCATTTACATCACCTGTACCTTTTGCTTTTCCAATTGTAATTAAACGCTCAATTGAGAATGTTAATGCAGTTAAAAAACAAGTCATTAAAACTGGTACGATAACACCACCTTTATAAACGATACCAAAGTAATCGCCTGGAAGTGGGTGTCCTTCACTTGTACCACCTTCAAAGTGAGAACCATCACCCATTACAAAATTGTAAATACCAAGGGCAATGACAAATAAAATGATAAGAATTAATCCTGCAGAAATACCGCCTGATTTTTTTGGTGCTGCAGCTGGCTTAGCAGCTGGCTTTGGTTGTTGTGTACTCATTAGTTTGTAATTTGGGGGTTAAAGAATTATTTGTTAAACAACACTTTTGGAAAAACAACTACCACGTAGTTTTCATAGTTTTCGCTTCCGATGTTTTCCTCTAAAGGCAAAAGTAATGCAATTCTAATTTAATTTTAATAACCTACAAAGCCCTCATAACGGAAATTAATTGCCATTTTTTTTTAGCCGTTGTACTATCTTTATATTTTGACCAAAAATACTAGCTTTATAGAGTACTTTTTTGAGAATTAAGAAATTGAAAAAAAATTAAAAAAAAATTAAATTTCGTCGCAAAGTTGAAATTTTCAGCTGTTTTTTGAATTAACTTTGAATATATCATACAAAATCTCCCATGGACTCTCCTTTCATTCCGAAAATACCAAGAGCTTCAAATCGAAAAAATGAAAGTCATACCTTGAAAGAAGCCATCGAATCTTTGCTCAAAATCTATCAACTTCAAAATAAATTTGATGAAACTTATGTTGAGGCAAATTGGGAACAAATTATGGGAAAACCCATCGCAGCTCGTACCATTTCCGTAAATGTAAAAAACGAAAAATTATACCTTAAACTGGATTCTGCCCCCCTCAAAAAAGAATTAATGATGGCCAAAAACAAAATGATTGAATTAATCAATAAATCGGCCCAAAATGAAATTATTAAAGAAGTGATTTTTCTATAATTACTTACTCGCTTCAAATCGTAATTGATAGCCCAAGTGAATCCAAACAAGCAATAAAGGCAAAATCATTAATCCATAAGCATTTATATACTGATCTCGAAGAAATCTAGGAAACAAATCAGTAGGAGAAAAGCTGGATACCAATAAAGTGAAGACCAATAAAATCCAATGCCATTTATTTTTCTCACTCAAAACAAACCATAGTCCGACACCAGGAAAAGCCATGATTAAGGTTGGGGATTCTGTACCAGTACTAGATAGCATTAAGTAAATCAACATAAATGCCAAAATCCGTAATTGAAAAGTTGGATTTCCCCATTTCTTCGGCTGAAAATACACCCATAAATTGATTACCATCGAAGGAATTAAAAACCACAAATTCGATAAATCTCCGTTTCTAGTTAATCTTCTCAACATGCCCATCACACATACATCAGTCCTTGTATTGGTTAAATCAATATTGATTTCATTCTTGTGTGTCAATACATTTTTCCAATCTACATAGCATTGAATTCCATAATCCCAACCTCCAATCAGAATGGGTAGTCCGACAATCACAAGTATCCAAAACAATAAATATTTAACAAATTGGCCTTTATTGGGAGTAAAAAAGAAGAAAGCTAGACCAATAATTCCGTATAATTTGATAAATATGCCAAGAACGATGAATAATGTCGCCCAAAAGGTTTTATCCCATTTGACAAAAATATAACTCCAAATAATCATGGATACACATAGTGCGTGAAATTGAGTATTCAGTAAAGCGGTTATCAAAGAATTAAAAATAATCCACAAAATTCCAGCTCGCTTATCCAAGCCTAAAGGTAAATTCCAAATCGCCCAAAATAAAGCTAGACTATTCAAGGTATTCCAAAGAATCAATGAGATGCTGGTAGGTAGAAAAGAAAAAGGTGCAATTAAAGTCGGGAAAATTGGACCATATAGATATAAATCGAAATATTCCTTCGGATACAACTCGTACAAATTTACTTTTTGTACAAAGTGACCAAAACTAGAAATAAAAATGATAAAATTATTAATATGGGAATTGATTTCCCCTAACGAATATTGCTTAATTGCCGATACAATTCCAGCCAAAGTCCATAGAATCAATAAAATCTTAAAATTCGAATACCATTTTTTACTTTGATTCATTGCTCAATGATTTTACAAAATTTGAAATTGTCGAAAACTCGCCTAGTTGCTCTTTTTTTAACCAATGGATCAATTCCGTCAATTTGTTCAACAATTCACCTTGTGAACCTTTACTTACATGTTTAGGTAAAGGATACTTTGTCAAATCTGTAAACTCCCAAGGATGAAAATAGATGTTTAAAAAGCCATGCTGTCTAATTGTATCTCTAACGAGCTTTTTATAAAAAGTCAGTGGAAAATTTTTAAACGCCAGCCAAAATAAAGGAATGCGTAAATTTGGACTTACCGAGGCAGGTATATTCCAAAGTTCATGTTCAAAAAAAGGCAATTTTGACGCTTTTAAATGATTGTATCTACCAGGAATCCATGTTGGGTTTAAGGAAGAATGGTAGAAATATCCTGCTTTTTTAATTTCAAATTCATCCACATATTGCATCCTAGCCATTCGAAAGCCTATAACCTCTTTTCCACTTAGTGTTTCTAAGACTATTTTGGAAGACAATAAGTCTGTTTTTGCATCAAAATTCCCATGAAAATACCCATGCGATGCCAATTCATGCCTATCATGCAAAGACCTAATCCAATCAGGATTATTTTCAGCATAAACGCCGGTACAAAAAATTGTTGTGGGAATATTTTCTGTATCCATCAACTTCATGAAATGGGCGATCCCTTTTCTAGAAATATCTAATTGTTCGCTTAATGGAATGTCACAACCATATTCAGTAGGAACATCACACTCTTCAACATCGATGGTGATTAATATCTTGTGCATCTTATTTAAACATTCCACGAATTAAAATCGAAGAAAAATTAAGTAACTCCGTAAGAATTGTTTTTGCCTTCATGGTAGAAAAAATCACGCCCTCTCTCACTTGAACATAAATCCAATCCACTCGAATATTTTTTGTTTTGGACGCTAAGACTAAAAATTCCATATCAAATAAGAAAGCGGGTATTTTCGTTTTCAAGAAAATTTCTTTCCCTAATTGATTAAATCCTTTTAAACCGGATTGGGTATCTTTGACTTTCAATTTTGGGAAAAATACATAATTCATTACTTTCAATGACAATGAAAAAATCTTTCGCATCAATGGAAGTTGATCATAGTATTGCTCGTCTCGAACCCCGACAACAATATCGGCCTTGTTGGCTAATAATCGATTCAACATCTCTGTTGCATTTTCAATTAAATATGGATAATCAGCATCTGTATAAATAACAATATCGCCTTTTGTTTGTCTTACCGCTTCTCTCAGTGCACCACCCTTTCCTTGATTTTGTGCTAAAGAGATAAAATAAAAGTTAGGAATGGAGTTTTGTAGCAATTGAATATCCTCTGGTAAAATACCTTGCTTGCTACCATCATTCACCACATAAACAGAAATGTCTATCTCGGAAGGAATATCACTAGAAAATAAGTTGAAATAATGTAACAAATCCTTCGCCCATCCAGCATGTGGGTTGTAAACTGGATGAACCATATCAAGGGAGTTAGTGACTTTCAAAAGGGTGATTTTTTACAAAATTACAAAATTTACCATAATTGAGCTTCACATCAGAATTGTTTAACCACAATTTCAAATTAATTTGCACAAAAAATCCAAATTATGATAATCCCGGCGCTATTAAATGAAGGTGATGAAGTGATGATCATCTCTCCTGCTTCTCCCCCAAGCAATGAAAATTGGAAAGAAGGCGTTAAAATATTGGAAAAATGGGGATTAAAAGTGCTCTTTTCACCCAACTTTTTGGCGAGCAATTATGGATTTGCTGGAACAGATGAAGAAAGATTAGCTGATTTACAGTTAGCCATTAATCATCCTTCTATCAAGGCAATTTTACCATTAAGAGGCGGATATGGTTGTAGTAGATTAATTGATCAATTGGATTTCTCTCCATTAATCCAACAGCCCAAATGGATGGTTGGCTTCTCCGATATTACGGCGATTTTATTGCATCTTGATTCAATGGGTATAGCTAGTATTCATGGCCCGATGCCTCATAATTATCTACAAAAAAACGGAGAAATTGCCCTATTAAAGTTAAATGAACTACTTTTTGAAGGCAAAACAGGGATTGAATTAGATTCGAATTCATCGAATAAAACAGGAAATGCATTTGGAGAAATCATTGGTGGAAACTTATCATTATTGGTTCATTTAATTGGGAGTAAAAGCTTTGGTGATTTTGAAGGCAAAATTTTGGTCATTGAAGAAATTGGCGAGAGACTTTATCATGTGGATCGAATGTTGGTCCAACTAAAAAGAGCAGGTGTTTTTTCGCAATTAGCAGGATTATTGATTGGTGGATTTACAAACTGTGAAGAAGCATCTTTAAAAATGGGAAAAACGATCGAAGAATTAGTTTTAGAACACACGAAAGAATACAATTACCCAATTGCCTTTGATTTTCCAAGTGGGCATATTCCTGATAATTATCCCCTGGTTTTTGGAAAAAAAATCAACTTATTGGTAAATTCTGATAAAGTCCAATTAACTGATTAAACCATAAAGAAATTGCAATTATCTTGCTTGCATAAATCAGATATATGTTAGCAAAAACCTATGGAAGCGCTGTTTTTGGTGTTTCCGCCTACCTAATCACCATCGAAACAAGTGTAGACCAAGGCACGAAGTGTTATTTAGTTGGTTTACCCGACTCCACCATCAAGGAATCTGTTCAACGAGTAGAATCAGCCATCAAACATATTGGATTCTTTTTTCCGCGAAGGAAGGTCGTCGTAAATTTAGCTCCTGCTGATGTTCGAAAAGAAGGATCAGCTTATGATCTGCCTATTGCATTATCCATATTACATGCTTCGGAACAAGTTCACCTGAATCAATTGGAGGATTATGTCATTATGGGCGAATTATCTTTGGATGGAATTTTAAGACCCATAAAAGGTGCCCTGCCCATCGCAATGGAGGCACAAAAAAGAGGAATCAAACGAATCATTTTGCCAAAAGAAAATGCCATAGAAGCTGCTGTGGTAAAGGAGGTCGAGGTTTTTGGCATGGAAACCCTTTATGATACCATACAATTTTTAAAGGGCAAACAATATCATCCTAGAATAGAGATCGATTCACAACATCTGTTTTTTGATCGCATGCAAACATTTGATGTAGATTTTTCAAATGTTCAGGGACAAGAAAATGCCAAAAGGGCATTTGAAATTGCCGCAGCTGGTGGACACAATTTAATCATGGTCGGGCCTCCAGGGGCAGGAAAAACGATGTTGGCAAAAAGAATTCCTAGCATTTTACCTCCATTGACCTTAAAGGAGGCTTTGGAAACGACCAAAATACATTCTGTAGCAGGAAAACTTATTGGAAAGTCTTCTTTGGTTTCGACAAGACCTTATCGAAACCCTCATCATACCATTTCAACCGCGGCATTGGTCGGTGGAGGATCTAGTCCACAACCGGGAGAAATCTCATTGGCCCATAATGGGGTATTGTTCTTGGATGAATTACCTGAATTCAATCGGAATTCACTGGAAGTGATGCGCCAACCATTAGAGGATCGAAAAGTACTTATTTCAAGGGCAAAATGGGCGGTTGAGTTTCCTTCGAATTTCATGTTAATTGCCAGCATGAACCCTTGTCCATGTGGTTACTACAATCATCCCATAAAAGATTGCGTATGCGGACCTGGTATTGTCCAACGATATTTAAATAAAATTTCTGGACCATTGTTAGACAGAATTGACATGCACATTGAAATAACACCCGTTAATTTTGAAGAAATGACATCTCAACGCATAGCAGAATCAAGTGAAAATATCAGAAAACGAGTGATGGAAGCTAGAAATGTCCAAATACAACGTTTTCAAGGCAATTCACAGATACATTGCAATGCTATGATGAGTTCGGAATTGGTGAAAAAAGTTTGTCAATTAAATGAGTCAGGCCAACAGATTCTCAAAAATGCCATGGAAAAACTTCAACTTTCAGCAAGAGCCTACGATCGGATTCTGAAAGTTTCAAGAACCATCGCGGATTTAGAGTGGGCAGAAAATATCGAAACACATCATATTGCAGAAGCGATTACCTATCGAAATTTAGATAGGGAAAATTGGGCAGGATAATGTAAATTTGAAAAAAAGAATTTTATGAAGAGAATCGTTTTTCTAACAGTTATTTTACTTTGTTGCTTAATCAATCTTAATGCTCAAAAATCATCTAATCCTTCATTTCGAAAATTAACTAATCTAGATGACGTATTTACCCTCGCAAAAAAAGAAAACAAACCTGTCTTTTTAGAAGCTTATTTGCCAACTTGCCACCATTGCATGGCCTATGAAGCCACCCTTAAACAACCAGAAATTAAGAATTATTTAAGTAAGAATTTCCATGCTTATCAATTGGATCTAAGTCAAAAAGAGGCCAATATGTTTCTACGCAAAAATAAAATCTACGTAGCCACCACCCCTACATTTTTGGTTTTTTCTCCTGAAGGGAAACTTTGGAATATACAAGCGGCTGGAGAAGAAACCAATAATGTGAAAGACATCATTAAAATATTAAACCTTTCCAAAGACCCTCTTCAAAGACAAGAAGCCTTATTAGACAAATTCAACCAAGGAATTCGAACCTATGAAGATATGATTTCGGTGGCCTCTTACACTCGTTTAAAATTAGATACCACAAAAAATATTGAAGTTGTAAACGCATTGGTAAAATCCATGAATCCAAGTTCATATGGAAATAATATGAGTTTTCTGATTATTCAAAAGGTAATGATGGATGAGGAAAACCCCTTATTTGACCACATGATCAATAACCTCGAAAACTATTCGAAGAAACATGATACACTTTTGGTCAAACAAGCTGTTGAAAATACCATAATGACTAGTTTATACAACAAAAATGCTAGCACGTATTCGGTTGAAAGATTCCAAAAAATGAAAGATGCACTTTCCAAAATAGGTGTACCTGAAAAGCAAATTGCTACAAGATTTATTTACATCGAAGTAATGAAGGATTTGAGAAATAAAATGGTCGACAATGCGATTTTAAAAATCAAAACCTATTATGGACCCATTGAGATACCAATCAAAGAGAAAGAATTTTGGTGTAAAACTATCCTGAAATTCATGCCTGAGAACTCAAATTGCCCCTTCTAAAAAATCTTTAGAACAAAAAACCAGACGAAATCAGCTATTTAAACACAAAAATAATGCAATTTTACCATTAGCATTATTCAAATGCAGTGGATAAGTTATTTTTAAATAGTTTTATGAAACCATCTTTGGAAAGTTTGGATCAAAATAAAATTCAATTATTTACCTTTAAAGAGATTCGACAAGATCGCTTTGATGCACCTTATCATTTTCATGATGAATTAGAACTAACATTAATTATTTCTGGAGAAGGAAAACGATTTGTCGGAAATCAGATCGCTGATTTTGGTCCTGGTGATTTGGTATTAATAGGTTCAAATTTGCCCCATTGTTGGCAGAATCATCGATCAGATTGGTTAAACAATGAAGAAAATTTCTTGAGATCTCAAGCTTTGGTTATCCATTTTGATAAAAACTTTTTGGGAGAAACTTTTATGAACCAAGAAGAATGCCAAAGTATAAAAAATTTGCTTGAGAGGGCGAAAAAAGGTTTTAATATTCAGGGACCTACCCAAGATAAAATTGCCAGAGATATGTTACAATTAAACAATTTGGCACCATTCCCACGTTTAGTTTCCTTCTTACAAATGCTTTATCATTTAAGCATTGCCACAGCAGATTTACAAACCATCGAAACACAAGAAAGTATTTATGCCATCTCAAAGATTGATTTGGAAAGAATTAATCGGGTTTATGCCTATGTTATTGCGAATTACACACAAGAGGTCCATTTGGATGAAGTTGCACATTTAGCGAACATGACCGAAACTGCTTTTTGTCGATATTTTAAAAAAGTGACACAGAAAACCTTTGTGGAACTAGTCACAGAATTTAGAATCAAACATGCTTGCCAATTATTGAGAACAAGCCCTAAATCAATGGTTGAAATTTGTTTTGAAAGCGGTTTTGGGAACCTTTCTCATTTTAACAAACAATTCAAAGACTGGATGAAAGTCCCACCACTACAATATCGAAAACTAACCAAAGAGTGGCAAGACCTGAAAATTTAACTTGTCTATGCTTGCTTCATCTTGTCCTTTTCAGGGAAAAGCATACTTAGAATGATGCTTATGGAAAGTATTCCAATAATTACTCCGAGGGAAGACAATGTGCCAAAACCGATTTTTTCTAAAAATGAATGTGCCAACATTTTTACTCCTACGAAACTAAGTAAAACACCTAATCCAATCGGTAAAAATCTAAACAATCCCATCAAATTAGATAGAAAGAAAAACAGCGATCTTAAACCCATAACGGCAAAAACATTCGAAAAGAATACGATATATGGATCTTTAGAGATAGAAAAAATAGCTGGAATTGAATCCACGGCGAATAAAATATCTGTAAAAGCAATAACCACCACCACGACAAATATGGGTGTCACAAAGATTTTACCCGTTTTTTTGAAACGCACAAAAAAACGACCAGTGACATTACGTTTATACACATTGAAAAAACGGGACAATAATTTTACCACGGGATGATTTCCGGGTTCGATGTGTTCTTCGCTTTCTTGACTAAATAAAATTTTAACACCCGTATAAACCAAAAAGGCTCCAAAAACATAGATAATCCAATCAAATTGTTTCAACAAAGCCGCTCCCAAAAAGATAAAGATCAACCTCAAAACAATTGCCCCTAAAACACCCCAAACAAGAATTTTTTTATAATATCTCGCTTGAACGCCGAAAGAATTGAAAATCAAGATAAAAACAAAAACATTATCCGCCGATAAAGAATATTCAACCAAATAGCCTGTAATAAACTCCAAGGACATATTATTTTGAAAAACTGCCAATTGGTCCGCAAATGATCCAGTTCCTAAATTTATCTGTTTAGCAAACTCTTGTTGAACAGCAGTTAGTGAGCTTATATCTGATATCCCGTGAACCAAAGCACCATTGAATTTCAAAAATACATAAAACAAAACAGCTAATAAAACCCAAATGGCGCTCCAAAATCCAGCCTCTTTAAAGGTGACATCTTTGTCGGGACCCGACTTAAATATTCCCAAGTCAATTAACATAATTAGAATTACTGCTACTGAAAAGACAAGAAAAAATAGAGATTCACTCATAAATAATTAATTTTGCTGTTTAATCAGACAAAGTTCGTAAATCTTTGGCTTATATCTTATGTACGAAGGAAAAAAGGTGATTGTTGTAATGCCTGCCTATAAAGCAGCTTTAACGTTGGAAAAAACATATAATGAAATTCCGCACGATTGGGTGGATGAAGTTATTTTAGTGGATGATTACAGTCCGGATAATACCGTTGAAGTGGCTAAAAACATCGGAATTCAACACATCATTCGTCATGATAAAAACAAAGGTTATGGAGGAAATCAAAAATCTTGTTATTCCAAAGCCTTGGAATTAGATGGTGATATTGTCATTATGCTTCATCCTGATTATCAATACACACCTTTATTATTAAAATCCATGATTTCCATCATCGGAAATGGCCTATATCCTGTGGTTTTTGCATCTCGTATTTTGGGAAAAGGGGCTTTAAAAGGTGGCATGCCTATTTACAAATACATCGCTAATCGATTGTTAACCTTGTTCCAAAATATCTTAATCGATCAAAAATTATCTGAATACCATACCGGTTACCGCGCTTTCTCCAAAGAAGTTTTACAAGCAGTCAATTTCACCAAATGTGATGACGATTTCATTTTTGATAAT
The DNA here is from genome assembly GCF_054558485.1 of Aquirufa sp. ROCK2-A2. Lineage (NCBI taxonomy): Bacteria > Pseudomonadati > Bacteroidota > Cytophagia > Cytophagales > Flectobacillaceae > Aquirufa > Aquirufa sp. ROCK2-A2. The sequence goes on along the minus strand of NZ_JBPXKA010000001.1, from coordinate 178,627 downwards.
CAAATGGTCCTACAAATCTTTTGGAAAGGATTTGAAATTGGTGAGGTAACTTGTCCAACAAAGTACTTTGAAGAAGCCTCCTCCATCAACTTTAAAAGAAGTTCAATTTACGGGCTCGGGGTTATTTGGTGGTCAATCAGATACCGATTGGCCAAATGGGGTTTAAGCTGGGATTTAATGAAATAATTACTCAGGCTTCGCTGAGTGCGGACTATGTTTTGAACATGTAGTTCGTTAAAATAACATGTTTGACAAAAAGTCCACACTCGGCACAGCCCAGCATGTTGAAAGAGGATTATATCCTGATCACTAAACCAAGTAAAAAATTAAATCCTGCTTGTGGATAATAAAAGTTTTCAGATGTAATTTTCTGATCATAAGCATAGCTGTATGTATATCCATTGGAGGAGTAAAAAGAATGAAATACGTTATTCAACAAAACATTTGCTTGCACATTTTTTGCCCATTTCGATGAAAAGGTATAATTGAATCGAATATCTTGTGTGAAATATGCAGCTATTTTTTTCGATTCATTCGAAGTATTATCTAAATATTGCTTTCCAACATATTTGGTCAATAAAGATGCTTGCAAGCCACCTAGTGTATAGGTAAATTGATTACCCAAAATTACATTGGGCGAATAAGCAATATCCGTATCAACATGTTTAACCACCACTTCTCCAGATGTATCATAATCCGGAATACTTTCATCAAATTCTGCTATTTTATTCCGACTCAATGTTCCGTTAACTTGCCAATTGAACTTAGATGAAATGGCATAATTAAAACTAGCCTCCACTCCCATTCGAACACTGGAACCAACATTCTTTCGAATCGCTTCGCCAACATTATTAACTGCTCCTGTTAAAACCAATTGATCCTTATAATTCATTGAATAAGCATTCAATTGAAAACCATACTGAGAACTTTGTCTCGTATATCCAAATTCAAAATCGGATAAATATTCTGGTTTTGGCGTTTTGCCTAAATTGTCAATAAAATCTTGTCGACTAGGTTCTTTACTTCCAACGCTCCAAGAAGCAAAAATTTTACTTTTTTCATCAATGATATAAGTTAGCCCAAACTTTGGATTAAAAAATTGATAATTCCAATCTTGACTAATATCCTGACGCTTATCTGCAATCCCTTTCATATCATAGTCAACCAATCGAAGCTGCAAATCAGCATAAGCCAACCATCGATCGTTTAAACTGATGTTAAGTTTACTATAAACATTAAAATCCGATTTATGCGACTTGCTTTCATACCAACGATGACCCAAATAATTAATAGGTAATTGATCTCCTCCTACTACCTCCCCAAAATGCCGACCTACATAATTATTCCAAGCGCCTCCAAAAGTCCATTTTATTGCCTTTTCACCTACATAATTCAAAGCAAAAGTGGTCCCATAAAAGTCATTATCCAACCATTTTCGTCTAACCAAATCTACCGTTTCAATGAAATCGCCATTTAATTCATAGGACTGAAGGTCATATTTGGCCAAATCTGCACTGGGCTTAAATTCTTCATAATAACCTCGTCCATAAGTATAATGCAGATTAACATCCGCGTCCCATTGCTTTGATAAAGTATGGTGCGTCAGAAACTGATAATGATCCTGGGCATAATTATCTGTTTGATTTGCGTAGGTATAATAATTGTAAGTCCTACCGCTATTCAATAAATTAGTAGCCTCAGCTTCACTTAGCCAATTACGTTCAATATAAGCTTGCATGCCTGCTACATCATTATTCACTCGACTTTCAGGAGTTCCATACCATGATTGAAAAGTTTTTTCTTTCCCCGTAAAATAATTGAATCGTATAAATGATTTTTTGCCGAAATAAGCTCCCGAGAAATAGGCCGATTTCAAATCAGAGCTGGCACGGTCAATGTATCCATTAGATACAATTTTTGAAAGACGACCGTCTAAAGTGAATTTTCCTTTCATTAATCCTGTCCCGAACTTCAAGGTCGTTTTCAAGGTACTAAATGAACCCCCTGACGCATTTACTTCGGAATAGGAATCTTTTTCAAATTGGTTGGTTTGCATATTGACCGAGCCTCCGAATGCGCCTGACCCATTGGTACTCGTTCCTACACCTCTTTGGATTTGAACCGAACTAACAGAACTTGCAAAATCAGGCATGTTTACCCAATAGCTACCTTGTGATTCAGAATCATTGACAGGTATACCATTAATGGTCACATTCACTCTTGTAGCATCAGAGCCTCGAATACGAATACCCGTATACCCTATTCCAGCACCGGCATCAGATGTCATCACAACGGAAGGAGTAAATTGCAACAAAACTGGCATGTCTTGGCCCAAATTACTTTTGGCTAATTCTTTTGAACCTAAATTGGAAAATGCCATTCCTGAATTTTCATCCGCTCGAGTAGCTTTAACAAAAACCTCATCGTTCAAAAAAGAGGATTTCTTTAAATTTACGCGTAAAAACTGATCCGTAACCTTGACGCTCTGTTCTTCATAACCAACAAATCGGAATACCAATTCTTGGTCTTTGTATAAGCCAGAAATAACAAAGTGTCCTTTTGAATCCGTTGAAACACCTTTTTGAGTCGACTTCAATAAAACAGAAGCTCCCCATAAAGGCGTAGAAGTTTCTTGATCAATGACCAATCCTTCCATTCGAATTTTCTGCCCATATAAGGAGGCTGAAAAAATCAACATGCTGATAAATAAATAAACGATTGTCGTTACCTTTTTCATTTTTGAAAAGTTTAACAACAGGTAAAGGAGTCAAATCCTGTCTGATTTAACACAACACCCTTAACATCGATGATTTTTTTGAGTTTTCAGCGCTAAAAACTCGACAAAATCCCTTCGACGGCATTACCCGTATCAGGTTCAATGGGTATAATCTCAGCCCTTTTTATCGGGCACCCCTTTTTGTGGATGCACAAAGATACAAAATTTCCTACCTTTGCAAGCCCGAACGAAAAAATCTTGCCTAGTAGAGGAAAATATGATAGTAAAAGATTTTATTTCACAGTACAAATCAGACGGAATTATTCAAACGATTTCCGAGCAATTGCATTCAGCAAATGTAGGTTCAAGATTCCATATAAAAGGAATTTGTGGTTCCCTCGATGCCGTATTAATGGCAAGCCTGGAAAATAAAAATCCCTATTTCATCATTTGCCAAGACAAAGAGGAAGCACATTATTTAGTGAATGATTTACAAGCATTAGTTGGAGATTCTTCGGTTTTGCTTTTTCCCATGTCGCATAAAAAACCATACGAATGGGAAGAGGTAGATAATGCCAATGTTTTGATGAGAGCCGAAGTATTGAATGTATTGAGCAATTATCACCAACAAGCACTTTGGCTAGTTAGCTATCCAGAAGCATTGACCGAAAAAGTTATCAATCGGAAATCATTGGTAAAAAATACCCTATCCATTCGAGTGGGAGATAAAATCGATATCAATTTTGTCGCAGAAACGTTGAATGAATACGATTTTGAAAGAAGCGATTTTGTTTACGAAGCAGGACAATATTCCGTCAGAGGGGGCATTTTAGATGTTTTTTCATATGCTGCTGAATATCCCTACCGTTTAGATTTTTTTGGAAATGAAGTAGAAAGCATTCGGACGTTTCACCCCGAAACTCAATTGTCGATTACTTCTGTTTCTGCCATGCATTTAATCCCCGATGTACAGACCAAACTAATTCAAGAAAGCAGAGAAAGTTTTTTTTCATTTTTACCCAAAAACACGTGTATTTGGTTAAAAGATCAAGAATCTTTAGTAGACATTGCCGATAAAATTTTCGAAAAAGCACATGCCGATTTTGAGGAAATCAAAGCCAACAGCGGCGACATCCAAGTGATTCATGAACCTAAGGAGCGTTGGGATACCAAAAAAGATGTCCAACAGGCATTAAAACAATTCACAATCATTGAATTTGGAAAAAGAGCCCATGGAAAAAATGTGGAATTGATTCAATATCCTTCCAAAAATCCAGGTTCATTTCAAAAAGATTTTGAACGATTAGCCCATACCTTATTGGATAATCAAACGATTGGATACCAAAATATCATCTGCTCTGAATCGCCCAGACAATTGGAACGATTAGAAGTTATTTTTAATGAAATAAATACCAGTATTCAATTTAAACCTCTTTTAATTTCGCTCCGAGAAGGTTTTATTGATGAACATCAAAAAATAGCTTGTTATCCAGATCATCAATTGTTTGAAAGGTTTCATCGTTTCAAAGAGAAAAATAAATTTTCTAAAAATAAAGCACTGACCTTAAAAGAACTGAGAAGTCTACAGGTTGGTGATTTTGTTACTCATATAGATTATGGTATCGGCCGATTTGCTGGATTAAATTTAATTGACACAGCCAATGGTGAACAAGAAGTCATCCGATTGATTTACCGTGATGATGACGTTTTATCCGTTTCAATCCATTCATTGCATAAAATTTCCAAATATTCCGGAAAAGAAGGTGCGCCTCCTAGCATGTCCAAATTGGGATCGCCCGAGTGGGAAAATAAAAAATCTAGGGTAAAAAAGCAGGTAAAAGATATTGCAAAGGAACTAATTGCTCTTTATGCCAAACGAAAATCTGCTCCTGGCTTTTCCTTTTCACCAGATACCTATTTGCAAGCAGAATTGGAATCTTCCTTCATTTACGAAGATACCCCTGATCAAGCCAAAGCAACTGTCGATGTGAAAGCAGATATGGAAAAACCGCATCCAATGGACCGGTTAGTTTGTGGTGATGTGGGTTTTGGGAAGACAGAAATTGCCATCCGTGCCGCATTCAAAGCAGTGGCAGATTCCAAACAGGTGGCCATATTGGTCCCAACGACGGTTTTGGCCATGCAACATTTTAGAACTTTTCATGACCGACTTGCTGCATTTCCTTGCAAAGTAGAATACATCAATCGGTTTAAATCGGATAAACAAATCAAAGAAACCCTTGCTAGGGTGGCGAGTGGTGTAACCGATATTCTGATTGGAACGCACCGATTGGTCAACAAAGATGTCAGCTTTAAGAACCTTGGATTGATGATCATCGATGAGGAGCAAAAGTTTGGTGTAAAAGTAAAAGACCGACTTAAAGAAATGAGGGTCGATGTGGATGTACTTACCTTGACAGCTACGCCTATTCCAAGAACCCTGCATTTTTCGCTCATGGGCGCCAGAGATTTATCCATCATTGCTACTCCGCCACCGAATCGTCAACCGGTAGAAACGAAACTGGTTGTTTTAAGTGATGAGATTTTGCGTGATGCTGTTAGGGAAGAATTATTAAGAGGAGGACAAGTTTTTGTGGTCCATAATCGAATTGGAGAATTAGAAAGTACGGCGAACCGAATTCTACGATTAGTTCCAGATGCAAAAATTGGGGTTGCTCATGGACAAATGGACGGAGATAAATTAGAGAAAGTCATGATGAACTTTATTGAAGGACATTATGATGTTTTAGTAGCGACCAATATCATTGAATCAGGTTTGGATATACCCAATGCTAATACCATTTTTATCATCAATGCCAATCATTTTGGACTTTCTGATTTACACCAAATGCGTGGTAGAGTAGGTCGATCCAACAAAAAAGCTTATTGTTATTTGGTCACGCCATCGCTTTCTAATTTGTCAAGCGATGCACGAAAAAGATTGAGTGCTTTAGAGGAATTTTCTGATTTAGGAGATGGAATTAAGGTTGCTATGCGTGATTTGGATATTCGAGGAGCGGGTAATTTATTGGGTGCTGAGCAAAGTGGATTCATCAATGATTTGGGCTATGATATGTACCATAAAATTTTGGATGAAGCCGTTCAAGAATTAAAAGAAAATGAGTTTAGGGCATTGTTTGAAACAGATTTAAATCAAGTTGCGGAAACGTTGAAAGTAGATTGCCAAATAGAAACCGATTTACGCGTGTTAATTCCAGAAACGTATATTCAAAGTATTTCGGAAAGATTGGCTTTGTATACGCGATTAGATGAACTTGAGGATGAAAAAAGTTTACATGAATTTGTTACAGAAATTCAAGATCGTTTTGGAATTATGCCTGAAGAAGTGAAAGATTTGACTGAATTAGTAAAAATTCGATGGAAGGCACAGGTCTTAGGAATTGAAAAAATTCTTTTGAAAGGCAATAATTTAAAATTGCATTTCGTTTCATCAGAAGCTCATCAAAATCTAACCAATAACATCGTTGCGAAGGTGATTGGGTTCGTTAATAAAAGAAAAAATCAATGTCAATTGAGGGAAAAATCAGGGAAATTGATTTTACAAATTGAAAAAATTTATAGTATTCAAGAATTAAATACTATTTTAGTGGATATTTTGGGCTAATTTTGAGCAATTATATCAAATGCCTACCTTTGTTTTTAGAATAAGATCGTAAAGAAAATATAAATGATTGCTAAAATTAAATTGGGTTGCGTTATCATCGCAAGTTTATTCCTACTAACTTCTTGCCCAAGTGGATTAAAGAATAGTAAGCCAAGTAGCGTTAAAATTGGTGGAAAATCGACAACCACCGGAATTGCCTACAATCAAAAAGGCGGATTTCAAGTAGATAAAAAATTCAGTGGACAGTTAATTGGCCCGAATCTCGTATTCATTGAAGGTGGAAGATTTACCATGGGTTCATTGGAAGAAGATGTTTTAGGCATGCATGATAATATTGAGAGAACGGTTTCTGTTCAATCTTTTTACATGGATGAAACGGAAATTGCGAATGTTCATTATTTGGAATATTTGTATTCGGTTCAAAAAGATTCTACACAAGATTTTTATGAATCAGCTCTTCCTGATACCACAGTTTGGCGAAATGATTTGGCATTTAATGATCCTTACGTAGAGCAATATTTGAGATTCCCAGGATTTCGTATGTACCCTGTCGTAGGGGTTTCTTGGAAACAAGCCAATGACTTTTGTACATGGAGAACTGCTGTAGTCAATAAACAAATGGCTGGCGGAGACAAACCTGTTAAATTAAGTAAAGCGGCAGCTAAAAAAGCAGCAGCGACTGGCACCAGAACAAATACTCCAACTCGTATAACCATTGAATCTGGCAGAATTTTACCATCCTATCGTTTAGCTACGGAGGCGGAATGGGAATATGCGGCGAAGGCCATGATTGGTACCCAACAAGAGGATGAAAATCAAGGCAATCAACGTATTTACCCTTGGGACGGTCCTTCTTTACGTCAACCAAATGGAAAAGGTCAAGGTAGCATGCTTGCCAATTTTAAAAGAGGAAGAGGTGATTATGCGGGTATAGCTGGTAAATCGAACGATGGTGCAATCATCACAACGGAAGTTTACAAATACGCTCCGAATGATTTTGGTTTATATCAAATGGCTGGAAATGTTAACGAATGGGTTCAAGATTTGTATCGTCCATTGTCTTTCCAAGATTTCAATGATTTAAATCCTGTTCGTAGAAACGATGTGTTGGATAGACAATCACTTTACGACAAAAAGAATAACAATTCATTGATCGATAATAAAGTTCGTGTATACAAAGGAGGTTCATGGGCCGATGTGGCTTATTGGTTAGCTCCAGGAACTAGACGTTACTTAAACGAAGATTCTTCTACAGCAACCATCGGTTTCCGTTGTGCCATGATTGCGGCAGGTACCAATAAATAGGAATTAGATTTTTGAATAATGGGTTATGAAATAAATTTTTCATAACCCATTTTTTATTTCAATGCAGCCAAAGCTAAAAATGAAATTTTGGCGGCTCCTGCTTCAAGCAATTTTTCTCCTGCAGCAATAAAAGTGGCTCCCGTAGTTAAGGTATCGTCCACTAGTAAAATATGTTTTTCCTTCATTAAATGACTATTTTGAACTTCAAAAACCGAGTTCAATGTCTGAAAACGATCTTGCCTTGATTGGCTAGTCAAGGATTCTGTAAAGGAATTTTTTTTTATGACGTTAGATTCCACAGGAATACCAGTACTCTTTGAAATTCCATCTGCAATACAGGCTGCTTGGTTATAACCCCGTATTTTCAATCTTTTTTCATGGAGAGGGATCGGAATAATTATATCGTAATCAAAGAGATGTTGATATTTATTTAATTCACTTCCACACCATTCCCCCAAAAAATTACCCAAATCTTTTCGACCCTTGTATTTAATTTGATGCATGACGTTTTGTACTTTAGCCCCTTCCGAAAAAATAAAAAAACTGTGAACATCTTGATAATCAATCATTCCACCAAACTTATCCGATAGCCAATTAGGTTTTAAAAGGAACAATCCAGGCCTTGGAAGCTTTAAAATACAGCATGTGCAAATCTTTTTTTCAGCCAAAAGTAAAGGCTCTGCGCACGCTAAACACAATCTTGGATAAATCAAATGTAAAAAGCTTGTAAACATTGATAAAAAACTTTTGTATTTAATTAAGATTCAGTAATTTTGCACCCCTAAATAAGAACCTAAAACGAACAGAGTAAAATTTGTTGTCCAAGTTCTTGATTATTTAGCTTGAGTTTAAAAAAACATATTTATAATCAACCTTTTAAAATGGCACGCGATTTAAAATTTACTAGAAACATCGGTATTGCTGCGCATATTGATGCGGGGAAAACCACCACAACGGAACGTATCCTATATTATGCTGGGGTTAGCCACAAAATCGGTGAAGTTCATGATGGAGCCGCTACAATGGACTGGATGGAGCAAGAACAAGAGCGTGGTATCACGATCACTTCTGCTGCAACAACTGTAGGCTGGAAGTACCGTAATAATGATTACCATGTAAACATCATTGATACCCCAGGTCACGTTGACTTTACTGTTGAAGTAAACCGTTCTCTACGTGTATTAGATGGTCTAGTATTCTTATTTTCTGCAGTTGATGGTGTAGAGCCTCAATCTGAAACTAACTGGCGTTTAGCGGACAACTACAATGTTGCTCGTATTGGTTTTGTTAACAAAATGGACCGTTCAGGTGCTGATTTCTTAAACGTGTGTAAGCAAGTAAAAGAAATGTTAGGTAGCTATGCAGTTCCTCTTCAATTGCCAATCGGTGCTGAAGATACATTTGAAGGTGTAGTTGACTTAGTTAACTTCCGTGGTATCAAATGGAATGAGCATGATAAGGGTATGACATTCACTGAAGTACCTATTCCAGATGATATGATGGAAGAAGCTACGGAATATCGTGAAAAATTATTAGAAGCTGTGGCAGAATTTGACGAATCTTTGATGGAGAAATACTTCGAAGATCCGAATTCAATCACGGAAGATGAAATTTTGGCTGCTTTACGTGCTGCTACCATTTCAATGAAAATTGTTCCAATGCTTTGTGGTTCTTCTTTCAAAAACAAAGGAGTTCAAACAATGTTGGATTATGTAATGGCTATTTTACCTTCTCCAATGGATAAAGAAGGTGTTAGAGGTACTGATCCAAATACAGGAAACGAAGTTTTGAGAAAACCAAGCGAATCAGAGCCATTCTCTGCTTTAGCATTTAAAATTGCAACTGACCCTTATGTAGGTCGTCTTTGCTTTATCCGTGCTTATTCAGGAGGTTTAGATGCAGGTTCTTATGTGTTGAACAACCGTTCAGGCAACAAAGAACGTATCTCTCGTATTTTCCAAATGCATGCTAACAAACAAAACTCGATCGAGCGTTTAGGTGCTGGTGATATTGGTGCGGTTGTTGGTTTCAAAGATATCAAAACAGGAGATACTCTTTCTGATGAGAAAAATCCTATTATCCTTGAGGCAATGGATTTCCCAGAACCAGTAATCGGATACGCTATTGAGCCTAAGAAAACAGCTGATGCTGATAACTTCTCAAAAGCAATCACCAAGTTAATTGAAGAAGATCCAACTTTACAAGTTGAATCAAACGAAGAAACTGGTCAAACGATTATCAAAGGTATGGGTGAGCTTCACTTAGAAATCATCATTGACCGTATGCGTCGTGAGTTTAAAGTTGAAGTGAATCAAGGAGCTCCTCAAGTAGCTTACAAAGAGTCATTAACCAAAACAACGGAACACCGCGAGGTTTACAAGAAACAATCAGGTGGTCGTGGTAAATTTGCTGATATCGTATTTGAAATCGGACCAAGAGATGATGACAAACCAGGTTTGGAGTTTGTTAACAATATCGTAGGTGGTGTTATTCCTCGTGAATTTATCCCTGCTGTTCAAAAAGGTTTCGAAGAAGCAATGAAAACAGGTGCTTTGGCTGGATACCCAATGGATTCAATGAAAGTACGTTTATTCCACGGTTCATACCATGATGTCGATTCAGATTCATTATCATTTGAATTAGCAGCTCGTATGGGTTATAAAGATGCAGCAAAAAGTGCAGGTGCTAAATTGATGGAACCAATCATGGCCGTTGATGTAGTTACTCCAGATGAATATACAGGTCCAATTACAGGCGACTTAAACCGCCGTCGTGGTATCATGAAAGGTATGGATTCACGTCAAGGAGCTGTTATCTTGAAAGCTGATGTACCATTATCTGAATTATTTGGTTATGTAACTGATTTACGTACCATGTCTTCTGGTCGTGCTACTGCTTCATTGACATTCTCTCATTACGAATTCGTTCCACAAAATATTGCTGACGAAGTAGTGAAAAAAGCGAAAGGATTATAATTCTTAATTCGTTCAAATAACAAAAGGCCTTCAAGAAATGGAAGGCCTTTTTTATTGGCAAATTTTACCTATCCACCCATCAGTCCATAGACCAACTCATCCCCCAGAAAGCTCTTTGATAGAAAAATAATCATTTTCTCAATAATTGGATTTAAATTTGAACTTCAGAATTTCTCTGAAAATTAATACCAATTAGACGATGACGAAAATTATTGAAACAATCAATATATCTAAACGCTACGTGATGGGCGAAGAAGTGATAGATGCATTGAAAGACATTAATATTTCCGTAAATAAAGGTGAATACGTAGCTTTTATGGGGCCTTCTGGATCAGGAAAATCCACCTTAATGAATATTGTAGGATGCCTAGATACGCCAACCACCGGCAAATACATTCTTAACAATCAGGATGTAAGTGAAATGTCTGAAAATGAACTTGCAGCCGTTCGAAACAAAGAAATTGGTTTTGTCTTTCAAACATTTAACCTTTTACCTCGACAATCTTCTTTGGACAATGTAGCCTTACCTTTAATTTATGCAGGCTATTCCAAAAAAGATCGAATCGAAAAAGCCATGGAAGCTCTGAGAGGCGTAGGACTAGAAAACAGAGCTTTACATAAACCCAATGAACTTTCTGGTGGACAAAGACAAAGGGTGGCCGTTGCTAGAGCTTTGGTAAATGATCCATCCATTCTACTTGCCGATGAACCAACAGGTAATTTGGACTCAAAAACTTCCTATGAAATCATGGATTTATTTGATCAATTACACAAAAAAGGAAATACAATTGTCATGGTAACCCACGAAGACGATATTGCACAATACGCCCATCGAATAATACGCCTGAGAGATGGCTTGATTGAATCGGATACGATAAATAAAAATGTCAGAAAAGTGGAAAAATCAATTTAGTTTTTTTTAACTGTTTCATTTTTAAAAACATTTTTCTTATCTTTGCAACCCAAATCAGTTTACTTATGTACAAAATGGACCGCTAAGTGCTGATAATCACCAAAGTTGTACTTTACAAAATATATTAAAATGAGTGATTTAATTAAATTAGTAGAAGCAGAAAATGCCGCTCGTAGAGCTGAGCATCCTGAATTCGCAGCTGGAGACACCATCAATGTTCACGTAAAAATTCGTGAAGGTAATAAAGAGCGTATCCAGGTATTCCAAGGATTAGTAATCCAACGTAAAAATTCTGGAGCAGGTGAGTCATTCACTGTTCGTAAAATTTCTAACGGTATTGGTGTAGAGCGTATCTTCCCAATCTTATCACCAAACATCGATAAAATCGAAGTATTACGTCGTGGTAAAGTACGTAGAGCTCGTTTATTCTACATGAGAGGCAAACAAGGTAAAGCTGCTCGTGTTAAAGAAAAGAAAAAATAGGTTTGAAATTTATTTGATAAAAAAGGCCAGCTCGAGAGAGTTGGCTTTTTTGTTTGTGAGAAGATAGTTAAGAGAAATAATTTACCTTACTCTCCTCTCTTCCTAGGGATTCGGTACTAGCCAATTTGAACCATCCTCGTAAAATTCATTTTTCCAAATGGGCACTTCTTTTTTCAAATGATCGATCAGCCATTGGCAAGAAGCAAATGCTTCCGGACGATGAACCGAGGAAACACCAATTAACACCGCAACATCACCGATATTCAAAGCACCTGTACGATGAATTACGACCACATTTTTCAAGGGCCATTGCTCTCTTGCTTCATCAATTAATCGCTCAATTTGCTTGACTGCCATTGGAGAATATGCTTCAAAATCCAATGCTTTTACTTCTTTATCCAGGTTTTTATTTCGGATTGTTCCAATAAATAGACATATACCACCTGCTTCATCATTTTGCAATAAATGGTAATAATCATCTATTCTTATGGGTTCAGAAGAGAGAGCTATTTGGTTCATGAGAGCTTCCGTTGGTAGGTGATAAAACTATATTGATATGGATTTTTCTCATCCGTCTCCCCTTTGACCTTTTCTATAATCTCCCAATTTTCATCCTCAATCTTGGGAAAAAATGCATCTCCCTCAAAAATATCATGCAATTGAGTTAATAAAATTTGATCCGCCATATCCATTGCTAAATGATAAATTTCCGCACCTCCAATCACAAAAATATCGTCCTTGCGCAAACTCTTGGCTTTTAAAATAGCTTCCTCCAATGAATGAACTACTTCTACCCCTTCTACGGCATAATCCTTTTGCCGAGTAATTACAATATTAATTCGATTAGGCAAAGCTTTTCCGATGGAATCGAAGGTCTTACGACCCATAATAATCACATTGTCCGTTGTTAAGGCTTTAAATCTTTTTAAATCAGCAGGTAAATGCCAAATCAAGGCATTATCTTTTCCAATAACCCTATTTTCATCACAAGCAACCAAAATTTTTACCACAGCATTTATTTTTATTGTCAAAAATAAAGGATTTTTTGCAATGCTCTTAGAAGTTTTTTGTCAAGTGAAAAAAGAAGAATTTTATTTTCAATATTCCTTCCCAATTCAAGCTTGATGAACTAACTTTGTACAATTTTTGAGCCTAAGCCAATTAGCTGCAAAAATCACAAGACTTTTTATCATATTTAATTCAACACTGTGCCAAAAGATTCTTCCATAAAATCCGTTCTCATTATCGGTTCTGGTCCTATTGTTATTGGTCAAGCTTGCGAGTTTGATTATTCTGGTTCTCAAGCTGCTCGTTCCTTACGAGAAGAAGGAATTGAAGTAATTTTAATTAACTCGAATCCTGCGACCATTATGACTGATCCCATGAATGCGGATCATGTCTATTTGAAACCTTTGGAACGTGCATCCATCATCCATATACTTGAAAGACATCAAATTGATGCAGTATTACCAACCATGGGTGGGCAAACAGCATTGAATTTAGCCATCGATTGTGATGCGGCTGGTGTATGGGAAAAATATGGTGTAAAAATCATTGGTGTGGACATTAAAGCCATCGAAACAACGGAGGATCGTGAGAAATTTCGTTTGAAAATGATTGAAATTGGTGTAGGTGTTTGTAAAGGTAGAACTGCACGATCTTTCCTAGAAGGAAAAGAGATTGCACAAGAAACGGGTTTTCCTTTAGTCATTCGTCCATCTTTCACTTTGGGAGGAACCGGAGGAGGATTTGTGAATGATCCCAAAGATTTTGATGCAGCTTTAAACAAAGGTTTACACGCTTCTCCTACCCATGAAGTATTGGTAGAACAATCCATCATGGGATGGAAAGAATATGAATTAGAGCTTTTAAGAGACAATCTAGGCAACGTTATTATCATCTGTTCCATCGAGAACTTTGACCCAATGGGTATTCATACAGGTGATTCCATAACGGTTGCTCCAGCCATGACATTACCGGATACCGTTTACCAACGAATGAGAGATATGGCCATCAATATGATGAATGCCATTGGTAAATTTGCGGGAGGTTGTAATGTTCAATTTGCTTTACAACCTGAAACGGATGAAATCATTGCAATTGAAATCAATCCTCGTGTTTCACGATCATCTGCTTTAGCATCTAAAGCAACTGGATACCCCATAGCAAAAATTGCTGCTAAAATGGCTATTGGTTATAATTTAGATGAATTAACCAATGCAATCACAGGGACTACTTCGGCGTATTTTGAGCCTGCCTTAGATTACGTCATTGTTAAGGTTCCAAGATGGAATTTTGATAAATTCAAAGGAGCAGATCGTTCTTTGGGATTACAAATGAAATCGGTTGGAGAAACAATGGGTATTGGTAGAAATTTCCAAGAAGCCTTGCAAAAAGCTTGTCAATCCTTAGAAATTAAAAGAAATGGTTTAGGTGCAGACGGCAAAGAATTGAGAGATCAAGATGCAATTATGCATTCTTTGGCCAATCCATCTTGGAACCGACTTTTCCATGTGTATGATGCCTTCAAAATGGGTATTTCATTTAAAACCATTCAACAATTAACCAAAATCGACAAATGGTTCTTAAATCAAATTGAAGATTTAGTTCGTGTTGAAAAAGAAATTGAAAAATGCACTTTGACGTCTATTTCAAAGGAATTATTAGAAGAAGCCAAACATAAAGGATTTGCTGATCGGCAAATTGCTCATGCTTTGAGATGTTTAGAATCTGAAGTTTATGACAAACGAAACAACTTAGGTATTCAACGCGTTTACAAATGCGTAGATACCTGCGCCGCCGAATTTGAAGCGAAAACTCCTTATTATTACTCCACTTTTGGGCAAAGTGATGGGATAGTTGATAATGAATCCGTGGTTACTACCAAGAAAAAGGTAGTTGTCTTGGGTTCTGGTCCTAATCGAATTGGACAAGGTATTGAATTCGATTATTCATGTGTGCATGGTGTTCTAGCAGCTAAAGAAGCTGGTTATGAAACCATTATGATCAACTCAAACCCTGAAACGGTTTCTACCGATTTTGATATAGCTGATAAATTGTATTTTGAACCCGTTTTTTGGGAACATGTCTATGATATCATTCAACATGAAAAACCAGAAGGTGTTATCGTTCAATTAGGTGGACAAACAGCTTTAAAATTAGCTGAAAAACTGTCTAAATATGGTATCAAAATTATTGGTACATCTTACGAAGCATTGGATTTAGCAGAAGATAGAGGCGCTTTTTCAAGCTTATTAAAAGATTTGGGAATTCCGTATCCTAAATTCGGAGTTTGTGAAGATGCTGACAATGCCGTATTATTAGGCCGCGAATTAGGGTATCCTTTATTGGTTCGTCCAAGTTATGTTCTAGGTGGGCAATCCATGAAAATCGTTATTAACGAACAAGAATTGGAACAACATGTGGTGGATATTTTACGTGATATTCCTGGAAATAAAATTTTGCTGGATCACTTCCTTGAAAATGCCATTGAAGCTGAGGCAGATGCAATCTGCGATGGAGAAGATGTGTACATTATTGGTGTCATGGAACACATTGAACCAGCTGGGATACATTCTGGAGACTCCCATTCGGTTTTACCACCATTCGACTTATCGGAAAATGTCATCAAACAAATTGAAGACCATACCAAAAAAATTGCAGTTGCCTTACGCACCAAAGGATTATTGAACATCCAATTTGCGGTAAAAGATGAAGTAGTATACATCATTGAAGCCAATCCAAGAGCCTCCCGTACGGTTCCATTTATTTGCAAAGCCTACCAAGAGCCATATGTAAATTATGCGACCAAAGTAATGCTAGGTGATAAGAAAGTAAAGGACTTTAATTTCAACCCTACAAAGAAAGGTTATGCAATAAAAATTCCCGTTTTCTCTTTCAACAAATTCCCGAACGTAAATATGGAATTAGGGCCAGAAATGAAATCAACAGGAGAAGCTATTTATTTCATTGATGATCTGAAAGATGAATTCTTCCGAAAAGTATATGGTGAACGAAATTTGTATTTGAGTCGTTAATTCTAAAAACAACGATATGCTAAAAATATTAGGTTTAATTTTCTTGTTCATTTACGTAATAAGGCCATTACTTAAATTTTTATTTAAAGGTTATATTGTTACTCAAGTGCATAAATACCAATCGGAAAATATGTTCCGAGAAAAGGAAAGAGCCAAAAAGGAGGGAACCATCGATGTAGATTATGTTCCACCTAAAAAGAAAACAAATAATTCAAGTAAACCATCAAATGATGGCGATTATGTACCTTACGAAGAAATTAAGTAAAACAATTTACTAACAAAAGCGTTTAAGAGTCATGAAAAAACTCATTGCATTTTATATTTTGACATTCAGCTTCCTTCTTATCCAAGATGGATTAATGCTTAATGTCAAAAAAAATGTAATGAAATGGGATGATTCAACTTCACTTTCCATCATAGATTTGGAAGATGAAACCACCGACAAAGATGATACTGTAAATGAGGATATCAAGGACGTATTTTACTCCGACAATTCCTTTCATTTTTCTAACGAAAAACTTTTAAAAAATTTACAGCATTCCAATTTTGCATTTTTTATTAAGGATATTCATTTAGAGCTCCTTTCACCCCCTCCCCAATTATCTTAATTTTTCAAAAGATAATTTAAGAAACAAAATCAATCATTTCTCGCCAAAAGAATACAACAACTATTGACTTAGTTGTTACTATTCTTCTATAAACATTTACGAAGATGAAAATCAGAAAATTCCTGATTTGCATGCTCCTATTGGTGTTTGAAAACTCTTATGGGCAACATGCAAATTATAAAGCACAATTAAATAGAAAATTACACAGCGATATATATTTAAAAAAAGAAATTAAATACGACAAAAAAGAAGATACAAATCAATTACAAAGTCCAAAATACAGAAAAAGAAAAACTCGAATAATTTGGACGGATAGCTCTAAAATAAAACATCAGTCCTATAAACAACAAACTAGACCTAAGTAAAATGACGAAATTCAATAGACTTCTAATAGGAATTGTGATTCTATCCTTCGCAATTTCCTGTTCAACCGAGAGTTCAAATAGCAATACAGAGGTTCACACCTTAAAAACCAGTACTCCTATACAAATCGATACTGTCATTGATCAAAATTATGTAGCCGATATACATGCCATTCAAAACATTGAAATAAGAGCACGAGTAAAAGGGTATTTGGATAAAATATATGTGGATGAGGGGAAATTTGTCAAAAAAGGGCAAATCATGTTTTCCATCAATAATCAAGATTATCTCTCGGAATTAGCCAGAGCAAAGGCTGTATATAATCAAAGCATTGCAGAGCTTAAAGCAGAAGATTTAAGTTTGATTAATACTAAACTTTTGGTAGAGAAAAATGTCATCTCCCCTAATCAATTAGCCATTGCCTTAACCAAAGTGGATGGATTAAGAGCAAAAAAAGAAGAAGCATTCTCTCATGTCAGAAGTGCAGAATTAAAAGTAGAATATTCAAATATTAGAGCCCCTTTTGATGGTGTGGTGGATCGATTACCGTTTAAAAGAGGAAGTTTAATCGACGAAGGAACATTATTAACCACTCTTTCCGATACGAAGGAAGTATATGCGTATTTCAATGTTTCCGAAAAAGAATATTTGTCGTTTTCCGAAGACACGGAAGATATAAATAAAAAATCACGAGTAGAATTGGTGTTGGCCAATGGTGAAAAATATCTGCATAAAGGTTTAGTGGAGACCATTGAAGGAGAATTTGATAAAAATACAGGAAGCATTGCCTTTCGGGCAAGATTTTCCAATACAGAGTTTTTATTAAGACACGGATCCTCAGGGAAAATTTTATTGCCTAAAAAAATCCAAAAACATTGGATAATTCCTCAAAAATCAGTTTTTGAAATTCAAGAAAAAAACTACGTTTTTGTTAAAGATGAAAATGGTCAAGTAAAAATGAAAAGCATCATCCCGACCATCCGAATCCCCCATTTTTATTTAATAAAATCAGGATTTGGCTTAAAAGATTCCATCCTAATTGAGGGCATACAACTTGTGAAGCAAGGAGACAAAATTAAAAGTCAATTTGTACCCATGAAATCGATTATTCAAGAATTAAAAGGAGAATAAATATGATACAGAAATTAGTTTCAAGACCGGTTTTATCCATTGTAATTTCCATATTTATTGTTTTGCTTGGAATTATCGCTGGTAATCAACTTCCAATTACTCAATTTCCCGAGATAGTCCCTCCTGCTGTAACTGTTACCACCAAATATACGGGCGCAAATGCCGAAGTATGTGCCAAAGCTGTGGTCACACCACTTGAAAGGGCGATTAATGGTGTGGCCGGAATGACTTATATGACCTCTGTTTCAGGAAACGATGGAACAAGTATCATACAAGTATATTTTCAAGTGGGAACAGACCCTGATGTAGCGGCGGTTAATGTACAAACGCGTGTTCAAACCGTTTTAGATGAATTACCAGAGGAAGTTATAAAAGCAGGTGTCATTACCGAAAAAGAAGTGAATAGTATGCTTTTATACGTGAACTTATTAAGTGATGATAAAGAAATCGATGAGAAATTTATCTATAATTTTGCTGACATTAATGTACTGCCTGAATTAAAAAGGATTGATGGTGTCGGTTTCGCCGATATCATGGGACAAAGGGAATATGCCATGCGGATTTGGTTACACCCTGATAGACTTTTCGCCTATAAATTATCAGCTGAAGATATCGTTAATGCTTTAAAGAATCAAAATGTGGAAGCAGCACCAGGTAAAATTGGTGAGAGTTCAGGCAAAAATCCACAATCCATGCAGTATGTATTACGCTATACAGGAAAGTTTACCCAAGTAGATCAATATGAAAAATTGATTATTAAATCCACAGAAGATGGAAAAATTTTACGCCTAAAAGACGTGGCAGATGTCGAATTTGGATCACTAGATTATGATGTATTATCCAAAGAAAATGGTCAACCATCAGCAGCCATATTATTAAAGCAAAGGCCAGGTTCCAATGCCGCTGAAGTTATAACCAACATTAAAAACCGCTTAGATGAATTAAAAACTACATCGTTTCCTCCAGGCATGAAATATACCATCAGCTATGATGTATCAAGATTTTTAGATGCTTCGATTGAGGAGGTAATAAAGACCTTAATTGAGGCATTTATCTTAGTCGCTTTAGTCGTTTTTTTATTTTTACAAGATTGGCGCGCCACTTTGGTACCCGTCATTGCAGTACCTGTCTCCTTAATTGGGACATTTACATTTATGTTAGCATTTGGGTTTTCCATCAACCTATTAACATTGTTCTCATTGGTTTTAGCCATTGGTATCGTCGTTGACAATGCTATCGTAGTTGTAGAAGCAGTTTATGCTAAAATGGAAGAAAAAGATATGCCCGTTTTAGCCGCGACGCAAGAGGCCATGCACGAGATTTCTGGAGCTATCATGGCAATTACCCTGGTTATGGGCGCCGTTTTTGTCCCTGTTGCATTTTTAAGTGGACCTATTGGCGTATTTTTCAGACAATTCTCTGTAACCATGGCCATTTCAATCGCATTATCTGGATTAACTGCACTAACATTAACTCCAGCTTTATGTGTTTTGTTACTTAAAAAACCCCACATTAATCAGCAAAATTTATTGGGGAAATTTTTCATTCAATTCAATACTATTTATGGAAAAATTGCTAACAGGTATTTAAGTATCATAAGTAAAATCATTTCAACAAAATCGATAACCTGGATTACCTTGGTCCTATTTACCATTGGAACGGGTCTCATGGTCAAACTAGTTCCATCAGGTTTTATACCTTCAGAAGATCAAGGGACGATATATGTTAATGCAACTACTCCAGCAGGTGCTACACTAGAACGAACCGAAGCGGTTATGGATCAAGTCAATACGAACATTAAATCCATTTCTTCCATTGAATCTTTTTCTAGTCTAGCAGGATTTAGTTTATTGACAGATGGAGGAGGGGCATCCTATGGAATGGGAATTATCACCCTAAAACCTTGGGAAGATAGAAGCCAAACTATTGATGATATTTTAAATGAAATTAAAACAAAAACCTCCTCTATCAAAGATGCAAGTATTCAGTTTTTCCCTCCTCCAGCAGTACCCGGATTTGGAAATGCATCAGGATTTGAATTTAGAATTCAGGATAGAACAGGAAGCGGCGACTTACAAAAATTAGCCCAGGTTTCTAAAAATTTTGCCAATGAGTTAAATAAACAAAAGGAAATTCAAAATACTTTTTCAAGTTTTGATCCAACATTCCCGCAATATTTATTGGAAGTAGATCAGGAGGCCGCTTCTCAAAAAGGGGTAAGTATTTTATCAGCTATGGACAATTTACAAACCCTTTTGGGAAGCTTCTATGCTACCAATTTCATTCGGTTTGGACAAATGTATAAGGTAATGGTTCAGATTGACCCTCAATATAGAATTAGTCCGGAAGATATTCTAAAATTATACGCTAAAAACAAAAACAATGAAATGGTCCCCTACTCTTCCTTTGTTAAAATCAATCGAGTGTATGGAACAGAGCAATATACTCGGTTCAATATGTTTACCTCTGCGATGGTAAACGGTGAGCCAAAGGAAGGATACAGTTCGGGAGATGCATTAAAAACAATTCAAGCGACAGCTCTTAAAAGTCTTCCGAGTGGATACACAATCGAATGGTCCGGGATGACACGTGAAGAAAATTTAGCTGGTAATCAAACTATTTTCATATTTGCCATATGTCTTTTATTCGTCTATTTGTTATTATCTGCTCAATACGAATCATTCTTACTACCATTTCCTGTTTTATTATTTTTACCAATTGGTGCATTTGGAACTTATTTATTCTTGTACCTTTTTGGTTTACAAAATAATATTTACGCCCAAGTAGCCTTAGTTATGTTGGTAGGATTATTAGGGAAAAATGCCATATTGATTGTAGAGTTTGCAATTGCCAAACAAAAAGAAGGATTAAGTATCATTGAAGCTGCCAAATTAGGAGCATTTTCTAGGTTAAGACCGATTTTAATGACTTCATTTGCCTTTGTAGCAGGACTTATACCATTGATGGTGGCATCAGGTGCAGGTGCCATCGGAAACAAAACCATTGGGACTGCCTCCGCAGGAGGTATGATTTTAGGAACATTGGGAGGGCTACTCATTATACCTAGTTTGTATGTGATTTTCGCCACGATATCAAAAAAAACAGTTAAATAAAATGAAGATGAAAAGAATCTTTTCCATCCTACTGATGGCTAGTTTATTTGTTGCATGTCAACAAAACTTGGTTCGGAGAAATACAAAAATAGATCAAGAACTTAATCAATTGGCATCCAAGGAAGTAAAAAATAGCCCATCTCATGTGTCAACTTTTTGGAAGTCTGATTCATTATTAAGCCAATTGGTTCAAAAAGTCCTAAACAACAACTTGGATGTAAAGATGAATCAATTGACCATTTCTCTTAATCGATTGCAATTCATACAAGACAGAGGTTTATTATCGCCCAATGCTTCGGTTATTGTGCAGCCAGGATTAAGAAAATTTGGTAAATATACGATGGACGGTATTGGAAATTTTGATACCCAATTTTCTCCCAACATTACCAAAGATCAAATAATACCAGATCTGTTACCCGACATAATGCTAGGCTTTCAGAGTTCATGGGAAGTTGACATTTGGGGTAAACTCGCCAAGAAGAAGAAAGCTAGTGCTTATCGATTTTTGGCTAGCGAGGTGGGGCAAAAGTGGTATGAAACCAATGTAGTAGCTGAAGTTGCATCCATGTATGGTCAATTAATTGCCTTAGATAAAGAATTGGAAATACTGAAATTCAACATTGAAATTCAAAAAAATGCATTAGAATTGGTTAAAATCCAAAAATCGGCAGGTATAGTGAATGAGAGCGTTGTTCAACAATTTGAAGCACAATGGTTAAATTCTCAAGCACAGGAGGGTGAAATTTTTCAAAAAATTATCAGCTTGGAAAATACCTTAAAATCTTGGACAAACGACCCTATGGTGAATATTCAACGAAGTTCATTTCCCGAATTTGAAAGAATAAATCAATATGACTTCCAAAAAATCAAAATCGATGATTTAGAAAATAGATTAGACATTCAACAGGCTAAATTAGAATTATTGGCACAAATATCAGATAAAGAAAGTGTTGAAAAATCCTTAAAACCAAGTTTAGTGTTAACAGGTATGATTGGATTACAAGGATTTAGACCTGAATATTTATTCCAAGTGCCCTCTTCTATTGCATTTTCATTTCTTTCAGGATTGAGTAAACCAATATTTAATCGCTCATTAATTTTAACTGAAATAGGAAAGGCTAATACCAAGGTTCAAGCACTAGAAATGAATTATCAGAAAAAGCTAATCACAGGATTTCTAGAATGGGACGCGAATTATAAATCGCTTAATTACCTAAAAACCATGAGCATTTTAAAAGACAGAGAAGTTCATTTAACCAAAGAGTCAATTACAACGGTTAGAACTCTCTTTGCTTCAGCGAAGGCCAATTACTTGGAGGTACTTACCACACAACAAAATGCTTTGAAATCAGAACTTGATTTGCTAGAAATTAGCCGTAAAAAATGGATGAATTCTGTGAATCTTTATCGGATTTTAGGAGGTAGCAATTAATTTATACAAGAAAAATCAACTATCAAAAAACTGATAATTTGTCGAAATTATCAGTTTTTTTTGCGTATTAAAAAAAATACTTCAGATATTTATCAACAATTCGCGAATACAAAGTAACATTATTCAACCTTAACCAAATAAATTACATGAAAAAATTACCTTTTAATCTTGAAACCTGTTCACTTACAGAATTAAATCCTATCGATTATTTAGAAACGAATGGAGGTTCGATGCAAGATATAACAAAACGGTCCTTTTGGGAAAAACTAATTACCATATTAATCATTGCTTCTGTCATCCTATTGTAATATCTACTAATTATCAATAGCTTGATAATCAATAAAATATCCACCTTAATGCTTTTTTATTTAATTATTCTTTTTTCATATTTGTAAAGTATTTCGCGAATACATAAATTTATTTTCTAACCATTAAAATACTTAACCTTATGGAAAAGCAATTTTTAAATTTGTCTTTGATGGGAGCAACCGAACTCTCATATTTTGAATCAATAAGCATCGAAGGAGGGGGATTCTGGAAAGTTCTAGGATTCATTTGCGGGGTAGCCGCCATCGCAGCACTTTGTGTATATGCACCTGTTTTAATAGGTGTTTTAGCTGTATAATATTTTCTAACCATTAATTTAAAATCCAATGAAAAATTTAATTAAAAATATCGAGGGAGTAAATTTCATGAATGATAATGAAATGTTAAACACCTTTGGAGGTGGCTGGTGGAGCGATTTCAAAGATGGCTTTAATGCCGGCTGGAAATGGGCAATCAAAGCCATTCAAGATGTAAAAGAAGCCGCTAAGCAAATTTTATTATAAAATTAACTACCTAACCATCTAATAAAAAGGGAGTGTGCTATGTTCACTCCCTTTGCTAAACCACCAAGCTATTATGTACAAAATTTATCTCCTATTTTCAATCCTGACTATCTGCCAAATCAACGAAATCTTGGCGCAGTCAAAATATATTTACGGACAAGTTATTGATTCAAAGGAAGGAAAACCCCTTCCAAATGCCTCCATTCGTATCAGTACGAAAGGGACGACATCGGATACCAAAGGTAATTTTAAACTATCGGTCACCGAATTTAACATCATCAACAAAAACAAAATTATCATTTCACACGTAGGTTATGAAAGCAAAGAGTTTCCCATTGAATTTTTCACAAAACAGATGCTCATCTCATTAGACGAGAAATCAAAAGATTTGAATGAAGTAATTGTTTCAAGTAGTGCTAGGCAACTCGTAGAAGAAGCCATTCGTAAAATTCCTGACAATTATTCTAACCAAGCTATTCTTATTCGCGGAATTTTATCAGAAAAAAACAAACAAATACGAAACGAAAATCTATATGAATTAAAAGCCATTATTTCTGGGAAAATACCTGCCTACCAAACAAATGAAAAAGAAATTGACACCAAAATTGAAGCATTTGAGAAAAGAAGTGCCTACGAATTAGACACCATAGAATATGTCAGATGGGGTGGAACAGGTAAGATTATTGAATATTTTGATTTTGTAAAACAGAGAGTTTCATGCATCGATTTACATAAAACTAAAAACTACAAGTATTTTATCCAAGATATTATACAAAAAGCGGGAAGACCAACTTATAAAATTCTTGTTAGTAAAGTAAACAAAAAAAAGCAAGTGGTAGGAAACATATTCATAGACCAAGAAAGCCTAGCGTTTGAAAGCTTTGACTTCTTCAAAAATGAAGAAGATAGTACAAATAAGAAAAATTTAGCTACGAAAACAATCAATGAATCCTATATTACACAGTATAAACTTTACCAATCCAAATGGTATCTATCTGAAATAAAAGTAAGTTTAGAGCGAGAACATAAAGGTATTCCAACCTATATCAATGTGAATTTTTTAGCTACAGAATACGATTCTACCAATATAGATCCATTAAGTTATCAAGAGAAATACCAAAATGCAGAATTATTGTCAAATAGAAATAATTCAGGGACCAACGAACAATGGTTGAATATTCAATCAAAAATACCAACGGATAAAAGTGATTATCTTCACTTTGATCCTATCATTTCAAGAAAAAATACCGAAACAACAACCTTAAACAAATCCGTTATTCCATTTAGTAAACTCCCTAAATTATTCTTAAAACTCGGATTAACAAGCAAACTATTAACATCACAATTTCAATCCATTGATCAAACGAGTATGATTAACTCGCCGGTGGGTTATTCAATACCTCTTGAAAGATTTACCCAAACTAATGACCTTCCGAGCTTTAATTATGGATTCCTTATTAGAGTTTGGAAAAATTTAGAAATAGGTTTCGATATGGTCACTGGAATTGGATATTACAATAATTCAAAGCCTACAAATTTGTACTACACGTTACAGTATAGTCTATTTGCCAATAAAAAACATAGACCCATTTCCATAAGTCCAAACATTAATTATGGTAGTCATTCAATTAAAAGAAATCTAGGAGAATTCACCAGTACACAACAACAAAGAGAATTTTTAGGATTAAATGATGAAAAGTTAAAAGTACAAATGCAAACAGAAATTAACTCTTTAACCTTAGGCCTAGACATTGGTTTAGAGTTGAACAAGCGAAAATATTTTCTTCTAGGATTTAAATACACTATCCCTGGTAATGACTTGAAGGAAGATTGGGTATTCAGAGAAACTAAAGGAATATTTTCCAATCATGAGAAAAGAATCAATAATGAAAAACCCTATTACCGTTTCAATCATACATTTTCAATATCTCTAACCTTTAATTTTTCAAACTATGCAAAGTAACAATTTAATTACCTTACAAAATCTCATGGTAAAATTACGTAATGAGCTCCATGAAGAAATTAGTAACGCTGAAGGAAATTTGCTCATAAACATAGATGGTAATTTCCAATTTAGTGGATTGAAAATCACAGGAACCATTTCAAATGATCAACTAGAAAATGATATTCCTAAACTCTTGAATAAGGCCTTTCAGAAAATGGGCGAAAAAATCAAAATAGAATTCGAACAATTATCTTCAAAACCACATTTAAATTAATACCTACCTCTAAACCATAAAAAAAGGGGCTCCAATTGAGGAGCCCCTTTCATTGTTATAAGATTAAGTTATTAGTTACCTGAAGTAGGAGGAGCTAATAAATTAAAGAATTGATCCAATTTAGGAGTAACGATAATTTCAGTACGACGATTCATCTTACGTCCTGATTTGTTGTTGTTAGCAGATTGAGGTTCATATTCGCCACGACCACCAGCAGTCATTCTTTCTGGATTTACAGCAAACTTGGTTTGTAACATACGAACAACAGATGTTGCACGCTTTGCACTTAAATCCCAGTTATCTGTAATACACTCAGTAGAAATAGGTACTGCATCGGTATGTCCTTCGACAAGAATATCTAAATCTTTATGATCATTGATTACCTTAGCAACTTTAGCTAAAACAGTCTCAGCACTAGCGTTCACTTTTGCACTACCTGATGCAAACATTAATTTATCTGAAATAGAGATATAAACGACCCCTTTCTTCACTTCAATAGAAACATCTTCGTCATTGATATCAGCCAATGAACGTTTCAAATTCATGACCAATGATAAATTAACTGAATCTTTACGTTGAATAGAAGAATTTAAATCTTTGATGTATTTTCCTTGATCATTTAATGCATCAAGAGATTTACGGATACTTTCAGCACCTGATTTGTTAATTACGGATAAATCAGATAAACGATCTAATAAATTAGTATTCGTTTTCTTCATGTAATCCAATTGCTCTTGAAGAGATTTCAACTGACCATTTTTTGTTTCTAAATCAGAATCTCTTTTTTTGATTTCACCTTGAAGACTAGCTGTTAAAGATTGGCAATCTGACAAATCAGCCTTAGCCTTACCCAATGCTTGATCACTTCTTGCTTGTAAATCTGTTAATTGAGATTGTAAATCAGCCATTTTCTTTTTACTTGCACAAGAAAAAAAGAAAGGCATCAATGCAAATACCAAAAGTAATTTTTTCATAATAATAATTTAATTGTTGAGTTCAAAGACTTGGTTTAACTGTAATTTATTGCAAAAGTATAAATCTAAACGTAAAACGTATCCTTATTTCTAAAAAAATTACAAATTATACGCATTTTTTTCAATTAATGCATTTGCAATGACTCTTCTAGCCTGAATTAAGTTCTTGGGTTCAATTTTTGTAAATCGCTTTAAACCCATTAACAATATATTTAATTCATCCCCTGTTGCAAATCCTAATATCACCTCACGGCCTTGTTTAGCAACTATTTCTACGGCATGATGTAAATATACTAGCGCACATTCCTTTTGAATATTCGACTTTTCTTCCCCATTTTTCTGTATCAATTTCTCAGCTCTTACTAAGGCCGACTCAGCGACGTAAACCTCAATCATCATGTCCGCAATCGCCATCAAAATTTCTTGCTCTTTTTCAATTTGAACAGTGAATTTTTGCAATGCTGCGCCAGCTGCCAACAAAATGGCTTTCTTTAAGTTCTTTAATACCTCACGTTCCTTACTAAACGTGCCTTCTCCCAAAGACATATTGAAGTCAGGAACCCCTAAAATTTCTTTACCAACATTTAAGGCAGGAGTCATGATATCCAATTCTCCCTTCATGGCTCTTTTCAAAACCGTACCCACTGCAAGCAAACGATTAATTTCATTTGTCCCTTCAAAAATTCGATTAATTCTTGAATCACGATAAGAACGTTCCATCGGAGCGTCTGCCGAAAATCCCATTCCACCAAAAATCTGTACTCCTTCATCTACCACGTAATCTAAAACTTCGGAAGCATGTACTTTCAAAATCGCACATTCTATCGCAAATTGTTCGACACCTTTCAATTTAGCTTCCGCATCTGTTAAACCTGCCGACTTCAAACCTAGAATCGAATTATCAATATCTTGACCTGCTCGGTAGCAAGCTGATTCAGTTGCATAGGTCTTAATAACCATTTCGGCCAATTTATGCTGAATAGCTCCAAATGTATGTAATGAAACACCAAATTGTTTACGATCAATTGAATATTTGGTGGCTGCATCAATCACTCGTTTTGATCCTCCCATCACAGCAGCAGCCAACTTGATTCGACCAATATTTAATATATTAACCGCGATTTTAAATCCACCTTCTCTTTTAAATAATAAATTTTCAATTGGCACTTCGCAATCATTGAAAAAAACCTGACGAGTGGAGCTTCCTTTAATTCCCATTTTATGCTCTTCCTCATTCATCGTGATGCCAGGAAAACTTTTTTCTACAAGGAAGGCCGTCAACGTTTTATCATCATCTATTTTAGCAAACACAATAAATAAATCAGCAAATCCACCATTGGTGATCCACATTTTCTGACCATTGATCAAATAATGCGTTCCTGCTTCATTTAATTTAGCTTTTGATTTAGCAGCATTGGCATCAGAACCAGAATCAGGCTCTGTCAAACAATAGGCTGCTTTCCATTCTCCACTTGCCAATTTGGGCAAATATTGTTGTTTTTGTTCTTCCGTTCCGTAATACAAAATGGGAAGTGTACCGATACCTGTATGTCCTGAAAGCGCTACTGCAAAGGAATGGCCAGATCCACACGCCTCCGCTACCAACATGGACGTATTAAAATCCATCCCAAATCCACCATACTCTTCGGGTACCGAGGTCCCTAATAATCCCAAAGCGCCAGCTTTATCCATCAATGTTGACATCAAAGAATTATCTTTTGCTTCATCTATTTCATTTAAAATCGGTGTAATTTCCGTTTTAATGAAGTCTGAACATGTCTGTTCAATCATACGTTGTTCTTCCGTAAAATCTTCGGGTATAAATACTTCAGAGGGAGATAATTCTCGAATTAAAAATTCACCACCTTTGATGCTTGTGTTAATGCTACTCATGGCTTTATTGTATTTTAATTTGTTTATTTAGCGTTTCCAAAATATCAAGTGAATCATCTTCCAATACCTGGTTAATCGATTCCATAATTTCAAAGAAGTTTTTCCATTTTTCATTGCCCAACTTTTCTCGAACAAGCTCATTGAAAAATATAACTCCACGTTTGGCTTCATCTCTTTTCTTTTTTCCTAAATCGGTTAGAAAGATTTTAACAATCCGTTTGTCGGAATAATTCGCTTCTCTCCGTATCCATTTTTTATCCTCCAAGGATTTTAACATACGAGTTAGACTTCTCACTTCTAAACCCAAAGCAGGAGCAATTTTGGTTGCAGGTGTTCCTTCTTTATCAATATTTAGAAGGACATAACCTATGGCCATAGTCATATCAAATTGGGCAGCATAATTGTTATACATGCGACTAATGGCATACCAACTAGTCTTTATCTGAAAATCTATCGTATTTTCTGCTTTCATATTCATTTACTATTAAATAGTATGCAAGCATACCATTCGTAAATTTGGTGTAAAAAAAAATAGGATGCAAGCATCCTATTTCAATATTTTTAAGGCCTTAAAATTATTTAACCTTATTACCTCTCATTCGCTTACTATTAACCTTTAATCCAGAAAAGGAAGATTTCATAATCATCAAACGAACTTTCTTGGTATTGTAAAGCAAATATTTATTTCCTTCATAAGACAAACGCGAGAAGGTTGGACTACCTGAATCATCTACTAACTGATAAAATGATTCACCACGTTCACCAATAACCGGAGCAAAATGCAAACTTTTCTCTTCACCTGCACCTGCTTCAAAGGAAATCAATAATTGTTTATCAGCTTCCTTCACCAAAACACCTGGAGTTTGTTGTTCCAATGAAACCCGGTTGATATTTTTACCATTCACTAGAATAACTTTTCCTGACTTAACATTTGCGTCAGAGGCATTTAATTCTCTTTCTAGAAATAAGGCATTATCATTATAAAACTGAATTTTATTCAAAGGCAATTGATTGTCTTTAATTAAGGTCATCAATGAACCTGTTAGATACGCTTTTTGAGAACAAGAACTCAACAAAGCAATTCCTAAAGTAAATAAAATTAGTTTTTTCATGATTAATTAACGCCTTCGGCTAAAATAAGAACACGATTATTTAATACTTCAACAACGCCTCCTTCAATTTGAAAAACCTCTTTATCAGCACTTAATTCACCTTTTTGCAAGGTACTAACTAAGGCAGCGTGATCATTCATAATTTGAAAAGAACCATTTACGCCAGGTAAGGTAACTACAGAAGCTTCCGAAGAAAACACTTTACGATCAGGTGTAATTATTTCTACAAACATAGTTTATTATTTAGAAGCCTCAGCTATCAATTTCTCACCTTTAGTAATTGCATCTTCAATAGTTCCAACCAAGTTGAACGCAGCCTCAGGTAAATGATCATATTCACCATCAATAATTGCGTTAAATCCTTTGATCGTATCGTTGATATCAACTAAAACGCCTTTTAGTCCAGTAAATTGTTCTGCCACAAAGAAAGGTTGTGATAAGAACCTTTGAACACGACGTGCACGAGACACCACTAATTTATCTTCTTCCGATAATTCATCTAAACCTAAGATCGCGATGATATCTTGTAATTCTTTGTAACGTTGTAAAATTTCTTTAACACGTTGAGCAGTATCATAATGAGAAGCACCTAAAACTTCTGCAGATAAAATTCTAGAAGTAGAATCCAAAGGATCCACCGCAGGATAAATACCTAATTCAGCAATTTTACGAGAAAGTACAGTTGTTGCATCTAAGTGAGCAAATGTTGTCGCAGGAGCAGGGTCAGTTAAGTCATCGGCAGGAACGTAAACCGCTTGAACAGATGTAATTGAACCTCTTTTCGTGGAGGTAATACGCTCTTGCATCGCTCCCATCTCCGTTGCTAAGGTCGGTTGGTAACCTACCGCTGATGGCATACGACCTAATAAAGCGGATACCTCAGAACCTGCTTGAGTGAAACGGAAGATATTATCAATAAAGAATAAAATATCACGTCCTTGACCTTCTCCATCTCCATCACGGAAATGTTCCGCTACTGTCAAACCAGATAAAGCCACACGAGCACGAGCTCCAGGAGGCTCATTCATTTGGCCAAACACCAAAGTTGCTTGAGATTTACTCAATTCACTTTCATCTACTTTTGACAAATCCCATTGTCCCTCTTCCATGGCATGTTTAAATGCCTCACCATATTTAATTACTCCAGATTCAATCATCTCGCGCAATAAGTCGTTACCCTCACGAGTACGTTCTCCTACACCAGCGAAAACCGAAAGTCCTTCGTATGCTTTTGCAATATTGTTGATCAATTCCATGATCAATACCGTTTTACCTACTCCAGCACCACCAAACAAACCAATTTTACCTCCTTTTACGTAAGGTGCTAATAAGTCGATTACTTTGATACCTGTAAATAATACTTCCGTCGTTGTTGCTAATTCATCAAACTTCGGAGCTGCACGGTGAATCGGCAAACCTTTATCGGATTTTGGCTGAGTGATACCATCAATGGCTTGACCCACTACATTAAACAAACGACCTTTGATCCCATCACCCGTTGGCATGGTCATTGGAGTACCTTTGTCAATTACTTCTTGACCTCTTTGAAGTCCTTCCGTTCCTTCCATTGCAATCGTTCTTACACGATCTTCTCCTAAGTGTTGTTGAACTTCTAAAACAAGTTCTTGTCCGTTTGTTTTAGTGACAGAAAGTGCATTTAAAATTGCAGGTAAATGAGAACCTTCTCCTTCGAAGCTTACATCGACTACCGGCCCAATTACTTGTGCAACTTTTCCTTTATTTATTGGGTTTGCCATTTGAAAATTAAATTTGCTAGCTAAAAAACTAATGATTTAAATAATTCGTTGAATGCTAAATACATTCGAAGTGCAAAATTAGTCGGGAATTTCTAATTAGCAAAATGGAAGTTTGTATTTTTTTGCTATTTTTTGACAAAATCCGCCCTTTTCTTTGAATGAATTAAAGTTTATGCTGAAATTTAGGACTTCGAATTTTTCGACTTTTATGAACAAACCTATTCAAATTCGCTTCCAAAATACACCCATCATCTTTTTTGTTTTGGGGACAATTTTAAGTTTAATCTCTCTAATCACCATAATTTCCGTTTCACCTAGTCTTTTAGCTTGGAATGAATCCTCCGAACTAATTCCAATTTTATCAAAAGTCGATTCCAATAATTCACTCCAACTCGAAAATCAATTATTTTTAATCCGCCAATCCTACTTCATCCAATTTGTTGAAATAAAACCAACAATATTTCTTTTTTACTCCATTGCGAGTCTAATCGGAATAGCCTACCTCTTAATTGGATTTCAAAAATGGTCAAAAATAAATCCCCGACAGTTTATTTTTGGAATTCTTATATGGGTTGGGATTGTCGCATATAAAAATTTAGACCAAGAACTGAATGACTGGATTTTATTGTTCCAACAACAAATAGGATATGTCGGAATCTTAACGGCATTTGTTTGGGCTATACTCACTTCCCAAGCCATTCCAGCATTCATTATTCAAATAAGTTATCAAATCGACAAAAAAAATAATCTTAATTGGTGGATTTTATTTAGCCTATTTTACCTAGTGAATCTGATTTTGAGTTTTGGGAATATGTTGAATCTTTGGGAATCCAATTTTCATCTCCCCTCTTACTTTTTTTGGCTTACTTCTGCTATTTTGTTTTTGTTGCAAACCATGAAATTTCAGGAAAGGACCCAACAGATTATCTATTTTGGAATGTTTTTATTGGTCATTTTCACCTACATGGTGATGTATGAACAACAAAATGATCCAGGGATTAAAGCATTAGAAACATGGAATGTCATGTGCCAAATTGGAATGTTGATTCTATTCCCGGCATTCCTTTACACCAATTTTAAAGAGTTAATTACTCAACATTTACCCATTTATAAGGTTTTTCACAAAGCGCAAAAATTACCGATTTACCTTCTTCATATAGGAATATTTTTAATCTCTTGCGCATGGGTTTTTGCATTAAATACAGCCGTTTTTCATCAAATAATGGCTGGAAAAAGCAATCAAGATGGAGACAACGCATATGTATTGAAGGAATATAGTTTAGCAGAAATTCATTATAAAAATGCATTAACCCATAGCAAATTGAATACGAAATCCAACATGAGCCTTGCCCATTTGGCACAACAAAAAAACCAAGAAGAAGAACAAGCCTACTACCTATCAAATACCTTAGTGAAAAATCCACAAGCTGAAACTTATGTGGCATTGAGTAATTTATATACGAAAAATAATCATCTATTTGAATCCTTATTTAATTTACAACAAGGATTAACCGCATTACCCAATAATCCTTTTTTAATGAACCAAATAGCCATTCATTATGAAAAATTAAACCAACTGGATTCTGCTCGATATTTTTTCCAAAAAGCATTTAAATTGAACTCTCATAACGAAATTGCCACATCCAATTACGTATATTTCGAAAGTAAATACCCGCAAAAGCAACCTATTAAAGAGATAAATAGTTATGAAAATTCTGACAATTTAGCACTTCTAAACAATCAATTTCTTTATTCTTCTCTGCACCAATTAACTTTGCCAAAAGATATTATTTCAAGCTCTTTCCAACCCAACATGGATGTACGAGATTGGGCAATATTGTACAACACAACTACCTTATTAAAAGGAAAAGCTCCTATCTATCAATATTCCAAATGGAAAAAAAATCAAGCACTTTTGCGATTTTTCCCGGAAGTAAACTTCTTGGAAGCATGGCAAAATTATTATCATCAGAAACCATTGGTGGGAATGGATCAATTATCTCTGATTATTTCCCAAGATACTTCGGCGAATAGTATAGGACTTCAAAATATTTTAGGGTTTTGGAAAAACGCCCAAAAATCAAGCAAGCCCAATTTTCAAATAACAAATCTTGCGCTCGCCAAAAAAGCTTTAGAAAGTTACCCTTTCAATATTCAAGTGTTAGAAAAAGCCATCCCGATTTTGAACCAAAACAAAGAAGAAAAATTGGCCTATTACTACGCGCTTTCTGCTTTGCGATACAATGAGGCAACAGCAGTCTATCATGCCATTTACGCACTTCAAGCATTGGAAATTTCTGAGATTCAATATGCTGAAGAATCAATGGAAAACTTGAAAAAATTAGATCCTAATTTATTTGAAAACGAAATTGAAAGGTTCCAAAGAAAGAAGAATGATGTTTTAGATAGACAAAAATTTTAATTATTCAAGCATTACTTTAGTATACAATCCTTTGACATTCTGACATTTGCAAAAACGTTTTAAACGCATTACCTTTGCAAGCAATTATATGGCTGCTGGAGTAAATGGTTCTTTCAACAGTCATCAACTAAATGAACCAAATCTTATGAATCAAAAAATTCGTATTAAGTTGAAATCGTTTGACCATACATTGGTTGACAAATCAGCTGAGAAAATCGTTAAGGCGGTTAAAGCCACAGGAGCTGTTGTTTCAGGACCTGTACCTCTTCCAACAAAGATTGAGAAATTCACTGTTTTGCGTTCACCCCACGTGAACAAAAAAGCGCGTGAGCAATTTCAATTATGCACTTACAAGCGCTTAATTGATATCTTCTCTTCTTCTGCTAAAACGGTTGACGCGCTTATGAAATTGGAATTGCCTTCAGGCGTTGATGTTGAAATCAAAGTTTAATGTGCCCCAATCTCAGAAAAAAAGCCTCTTAGAAATAAGAGGCTTTTTTGTTGTTTACTAATGCAAACAAATCTTATTAAAGCGAATTAAGGGTTAAAATATTCATTAATATCTCAACATTACGTATAGCATTGCATTTTATTGGTTAATTCTTTTTCCATGGTATTTCTTTTTTTTAGAAAAAAAGAAACAAAAAAACTTATTTTCTTCTAGTTAATCCAAGACGAATCCGCAAGCGGCTCGATTTTCACTACGCTTTCGGCTATTTTCTTTGACCCTAACGCACATACCCCATGCGCATTGTCAAAGCTCCGCCTACCGCGTCGCTCAAATCTTTCGTCGGATTAACCGCAAATTCATTTATAAGTCAAAAAAAAGAATAAATAGTGTTAGCTGAGCTCTGTTATTTTGACCCTGTCGATTATAGTTACTTAGCTTGCCGAAGTATCCGAAGCCCAAAGCGGTATGGTAAGAGATTAATAATTGGAAATTTCAACCCTTAATTCGCATTATTATGTTTAATCAAGACAAATGTCTTTTTAAATCTCGATGATCCTTTTTCATTATGAATGTCTTTTTTTTCACCACGGACTAAAGTGTCTAGTGTTTAGGTATTAGTTATTAGTGTTTAGTTATGTTTCTTCTTTTCACTTTTCACTTTTCCCGTTTTCTCTTTTCTCGTTTTCTATCTCCTCTTTTCTAATTCCCCTACAATTTCACTACTCGAGCATCTTCCCAATCGATCAACTGTTCTGCCTCCGCTAAATCCACAAAAGGAAATTTTTTGATTAAAAATTCTAATTTCCCCATGGCCGTCGATAAGCCATAATACGATTTAAACTTTCGTAAATAACTCAAATCTTCAATCATGGGTTGCTCCGCATCAAAATCACGTGGATGAAAATAGGTCATAATGTAGGAATGTTTTTTCCACAATCGATCCAACATAAATGTTGGTAATAATCGAAAATAACCGCCCCCCGAAAAAATCAAAGGAAAATTACCTATCGAAGAAACATTGATGGGAAATTCCTTCAATCGAACTCCATTCATCTCCACCCAACAAGGTTGCTGCTGACCGAAATTTTCAAATCCACCGTGTGCGCGCTTGGCTGGAAATATGGAACAATCTATTTCTATGCCATTTTTCAGCAATTCATCAAAAACCCACTTGTTTTCTTCTTTCAAGGAGAATCCAGGTGCCCGATAGGCCCTAATTTTTTTGCCCGTTAAACTTTCTAGCGATTGAATAGAACGAGTCAAATCTTCTGAAAATTGATTTCGATTTTGTTGATAAGCCAATTGGTGCAGATCACTGTGTGTCGCAATTTCATAGCCTGCATCTGCAATTTGACGAATAATTTCTGGATATTTTCTTGCCACCCAACCTAAGCAAAAAAAGGTGGCTGATTGATTATTTTCAGACAAAACTTCCAAAATTCGATCCATATTTTGATGAATACGAACTGGAAATTTATGCCAATCGGCTTCCGTTCTAGTACCAGGATGATCTAGCAAATGAAACCACTCTTCAATATCAAACGTTAAAATATTCATTTAAAACCACTTGAAAAACAAGGCTCCGTTACGTTTAAATTCTATCACATCCTCCCGGGTCGGAAAGGAAAAATAAGTCATTTCCTCAGCTGGATTAGGCATTAAAACCTCTTTTCCATCTTTCAATAAAGTTATGGCCTCCAAGATACAATCCATTCCTAAATCTTTGGTATATTCAATCAACTCTTCTTGAGTTCTATTCCCAATTTCAATCTTCTTTTGTACAACCAAGGGCCCCGAATCAATACCTTCATCAACCATAAAGACGGATATTCCAGTGTATTTTTCTTGATTTTTCAATACCCAAAAAGAAGGCATCAAACCTCTATATTTAGGTAATAGGGCCGTATGTAAATTGATACAACCTTTGGTCGCAACATTCAACAATGGTCGTTTAAATATCTGATTCCCTCCAATCGAAACAAACAAATCAGGTTTTAAATTAGCCAAAATCGCTAAGTTATGATCCGAATTAATGGAACCCTCCAATTGCAATAAAGGTACATTTGCTTTTTTCAAAACGGCCTTCACCGAATAACCTGGTGTTAATTTGGCCCACAAAAATTTCAAGGAAAAAAACAAAAAGAATTCAAGACCAAACACATCCAACGTTTTTTTCATTTTAGCGAAAAATGACTCTCTCTTGCCAAATGGGGAAACTTCAAACAAAACCGTGGCAATTAATTCGACTCCTGATGGCAATTCCTTTTGTAACTTACCTAAGGCTTTGGGAAGAAAAAAAGGATCATCTTGAGTTAAAATTACGATTCTCATAGGATTTTTATGACTGTTGACGTTTGATTAATTGGGTGATTTTCCGCAAAGGTTTTAAAAACAAAGTGAAAAAATAAGGCTTTAGGCCATTCACTTCCCATGATTGCCTATCTTGCTTATTGGCTTTTAATCGATGCTTCCAACTGGCATTACTGACCCCACCGTTTAACATGTTGACTAACAATTTTGGCAAATAAGCAACCGAAATTTGTTCCTTGTACAAGGCTCGTAGCATCCATTCATAATCTGCTGAGGTAGATAAATCCAATCGAAAACCTCCAAGGCGGTCATAAACAGATTTTTTAACATAAAACGACAAATGTGGAGGCATCCAGCCAAAAAGCCAATTATTTCGATCATACTTTCCTGCAACCCAATATCGAACCACATTCCCTGTCAAAGGATCTACATATTGTTTATCTCCATAAACGGCTTCCACTTGATTAACTTGAAAACAATCCACCACCGACCGAATAACATCATTACTAGGATAACAATCGCCAGAATGAACCATCCCAACAATTTCACCGGTAATTTTGGCAAGTCCTCGATTCATTCCATCATAAATCCCACGATCTTTTTCTGATATAAAATTAATTCTACCTACGTATTCATTCAAAATCTCCAAAGTACCATCCGTTGAACCTCCATCGATTACCCAATAATCGATATCAGAATAATCTTGTGCCAAGACACTTTCGATCGTGGATCGGAGCGTATCTTTGCCATTAAAGACAACAGTGATAATGGAAACCTTCATTTGCATCAAATAAAAAACAAAGATAAGAACTTTATTGAAGGCAATTAAGTAGAAATTTGTCATAACATAATTTTTTTTATCCCTTCCTATTGAATAAAAATATTTTTTTTCCTACCTTTGCAAACCCAATTCGGTCCAACCATCGAATGGTTAAATTTTTAAGATAATGAAAAGAACATTTCAACCCTCTGTACGTAAAAGAAAAAATAAGCACGGATTCCGTGAGCGTATGTCATCTGCCAATGGCCGTCGTGTGTTAACAGCACGTCGTGCAAAAGGTCGTCATAAATTATCCGTTTCTGACGAGAAGAGAGGAAAATAAGCCCGAGACTTTAGGATTAAAATTTCTGGTTTAATTTAAATACATTGAAGTATTGATGCCGTGAAATTTACATTTCCCAAATCCGAGCGATTAACTCAGACAAAAATAATTGATACACTATTCCAAAAGGATAGTCAAATTGTTGCACAACGATTTGTCTATCCTTTTCGAGTTTTGTACCCTTCCACCCTCTCTCAAGAGGAATCCACCAAAATCCTCATTTCCGTTCCCAAACGAAAATTCAAAAAAGCCGTTGATCGCAATTTGATTAAACGAAGAATTCGAGAAGCTTACCGCCTAGCTAAACCACATTACTTAGGTGAATCGTTTAAACAATTACCAGAATACATTGCTTTTGTTTATATTGGATCTAAAATTGAACCCTTTGATTTAATTCAAAAAAGAGTTCATCATATTTTGAAAAATTTTGTAACGAATAGAAAAGAACACGGATCGAATGAAGCATAAAAAAAGAATCATAAGCCTTTCATTAATTATTGGTCTATTTTCCATCTTATCTTTTAGTCCGTCAGGTGAGCGCTTGTTCGATATCGCTAAAAATTTGGACATTTATGCCTCCGTATTCAAGGAATTGAATAAATTTTATGTAGACGATGTAAATCCGAACACGGCCGTTAAAACCTCCATTGATGCCCTTTTAAAGAGTTTTGATCCCTATACCGTTTATTATCCTGAGGATGAATTAGAGGATTACTTAACCATGACAACCGGCAAATACCAAGGAATTGGTATTATCCTAGATGAAATTAATGAGAAATACATCATCGCCTATGTCGATGAAAATAGTCCAGCCGCCAAAGCTAAATTAGGAATTGGCGACCAGATTGTTGCTGTGAATGATATTATCATTTCCGAAAAACCTGAAGCGGAACCCTCCCGATTATTAAAAGGACAAGCGGGAACTAATTTAACCTTGAAAGTTATCAAAAATGGTCAATCCAAAGAAGAAGAAATTCAGGTTACAAGGGAAACTGTTCAAATCAATAATGTCGTTTATTCAGGCATAATTCGTCCAGAAATAGGTTATATTTTATTAGAAGATTTCAACGCTTCGGCAGCAAAAGAACTCAAGGCCGCCCTTCAAAATTTGAAAAAAGAAGGGATGAAAAAATTGATTTTGGATTTGAGAGAAAATCCAGGTGGATTATTAACCCAGGCCGTTGATATATGTAATTTATTTCTCAACAAGGAAACAAAAATCGTTGAGACAAGAGGGAAAGTGGAAGAATGGAACAAAAGCTATTTGGCATTAAATCCAAGTGTTGAACCCAATTTGCCCCTTATCATTTTAATCAATCACCATTCAGCATCCGCTGCAGAAATTGTTGCTGGCGTGATGCAGGATTACGACAGGGCAGTCTTAATCGGTCAAAAAAGCTACGGAAAAGGTTTGGTACAAGTCACTCGCGATTTGCCATATCGAACAAAAATGAAAATCACCACAGCTAAATATTACATTCCAAGTGGCCGATGCATCCAAGCAATTGATTATCAAAACCGAAATAGCGATGGAAGTGCTAGGACCATCAATGATTCGAGTCAAAAGATTTTTTACACCCAAAACAAGCGAAAAGTAGTCGATGGAGGTGGAGTTTCACCAGATATATCCATTAAAAAAGGAACAGAATCGGCATTTGTGCAAAATTTAGTGTATAAAAATTGGATCTTTTTATATGCCTGCTATTATCAAAGCACCCATCCTAGCATAGCATCAGCGAAGGCATTTACCTTTCATGAGGAAGAATTCAATGCCTTCGGTAAATGGTTAAAAAGTCAGAAATTCCAATTTGAAAGCAACATCGAAAAACAAATCAAACAGGTGTTGGAACTTAGTAAAAAAGACCCAGCCTACGTAAGTTTGGAACAAAATTTAAATTCGATCAAGTCGGATTGGGTTTCATCCATCGACAAAGAACTTTTGTCGAACAAAAAGGAAATTGTCAAATTATTGGAATCCGAAATTATCTTACATTTTTACTTCCAAAAAGGTGTAAAAGAATGGTCATTTACCAAAGATGAATCCATTTTAGAAAGCATTAAACTTTTTGAACAACCTGAAAAATATCAATCCATTTTAGCAGGAAACAAATAATGAATACATTAATTCTAAGCATTGAAACCTCAACAAGCGCCTGTTCTGTCGCATTGCATGAAAATGGGCAATTGTTAGGAACTCAACTTATCAACAAGGAAGGGTCACATTCAAAAAGATTAACGCTATTAATTGATCAATTATTTGAAAATTGCGAGCGGCAAATGGCTGAATTAGCGGCTATTGCTGTTTCGGTTGGTCCGGGTTCCTACACGGGATTGCGAATTGGTTTAGCCACGGCCAAAGGATTGTGCTTTGGATTGGACTTACCTTTAATCGCTATTCCTACCTTAAAAATCCTAGCAAATTCCTATCAAGGAGTTAAATCGCCTAACATCGCAATACTTCCCATGTTGGATGCAAGAAGAATGGAAGTCTATTCGGCCATCTACCAATCTGACAATCTACAGGAATTGGATTCAGTCAAACCGGTAATTTTGGATGAGAACTCTTATCAATCCTGCCAAACGGATAAGATCATTGCTTTTGGAAATGGAGCTGCGAAATTCCAATCGATTTGCCAAACGAGACGCATAGAATTTCTGGCTAGCCCCACCTATCCTGAAGCACAATTCATGGGAAATTTGGCTTTGGAATTATTTTTGAACAAAGAATTTGAAAACATTGTTACCTTGGAACCTCAGTATTTGAAAGAATTTGTAGGTACTACACCTAAGAAAAATTTATTGTAACATGGAAGACATCATTGTCAATAAAGTCAATCAAAGTGGACTATTGCAAATTGATTTAGAGGAGTTACGTCCCACGGGCGATCGCATTTTATTGGATGTGACCCCCTTCCTTTTTATGGGACAGGTCGTAAAAGAAAAGGATTTTAGAGCCTTTGTGAATGAGCATGATTGGGCTCAATACAGCCAAAAACATGTGGCCATTTTTTGTTCCGCTGACGCGATCATCCCAACCTGGGCCTATATGTTAATCACGGTACACCTAAGTCCATATGCCCAAACACTTGTTTTTGGCAATTTAGCTGACTTGGAAAAAGTACTTTATCAAAACATGATTACGCATTTGCCCACTGAAAATTTGGAAGGTGCTAGGGTGGTGGTGAAAGGGTGTTCCAAAGAATCCATTCCAACGGACGCTTATGTCCAACTTAGCCACAAACTTCGTCCCATAGTGAAAAGCCTATTTTTCGGTGAGCCTTGCAGTACAGTTCCGATTTTTAAGA
Organism: Aquirufa sp. ROCK2-A2; assembly: GCF_054558485.1. Classification (NCBI taxonomy): domain Bacteria; kingdom Pseudomonadati; phylum Bacteroidota; class Cytophagia; order Cytophagales; family Flectobacillaceae; genus Aquirufa; species Aquirufa sp. ROCK2-A2. The sequence continues at coordinate 137,550 of NZ_JBPXKA010000001.1, read as the reverse complement.
GGAAATAATTCATGAATGAGGTAGGAGATAAATATGCGAATCAAGGGTTGAAATCTTAAAAAAAACTGGAATAAGATAGAAATCACACTCATCTTACCCTATTTCATTACAACAATACAACTTGTTGGTTCTTTTTTCTTTGGTATTTCTTTTTTTTAGAAAAGAATAAGCAAAAACCCATCAAAAAATCAAAAAAACAACAAAAATCAGCCAAAAAACTTCAATAATTCAAAGGAAATTCAGAACTGAATCTACCAACCTATTTCTTCAAAAACTTCAACACCTTTTCTTGGTACTTGGGAAGTAAATCAACTGGTATTTGTTGGTATAAATCTTTATTGATGGCTTGCTTTTTTAAATAAGGTAAAAGATTCGGTGGTGGATTTTCGCGCCATTGTTGAATGGCAGATTTGGATGCTCTTTTCGTATCCTCCCCTTGCTCTTTTAAGGATTTTTCAGCCTCCATCAAACGTGGCAATAATTGATCTTGTTTGTTTGGAAGCAAATTATTCAATCGTTTATTGACCATTTCCGTCTCATTTTTATCCAAATCTTTGGCCAAATCTTCTAGATTTTTTTGCAAGTCTTTTAAGCCAGGAAGACCTTTTATATCCTGTATTTTTTGTTCAATTTCTTGCCTAATGCGATATTGCTCTTCAGCCAACTTCATTAATTCTTCATTGGATACGTTTGAACCTCCGTTCTTCATGGACTTCATTTTGTCATTCAACTTTTGTTGCCTTTTGCCCCAATCACCTTTGGCGGATTGACTTTTGCCTTTCTTTTTCCCCGGTTTAGACTGCATTTGTTGATTTTCCATTTGCTTCAATAAATTCGACAATAGCACCGCCAATTGGTTACTTGCCGCCATCCCCTCTTGTTGCCTGTACAACACCAATGACCATTTTCGCTCTTTCAACAACCTGCTCGTTTCATCCATTTTTTGCCTTAATGTCGCACCTTCGTTGATAATCACCTGAGAAACGGGCAAAAGTCGCTTCGCCAAACTTTGTAAACTATCCTCCATCAAATGCACCGTTTCCCCCAATTTTATCTGATCCTGAATCGATTTTCGCAAAGAAAGATCCTCCAAACTACTCCGTCGAAATACTTTTAAGAGTCGCTCCTGCTCAAATGAAATTTGCAATAAATCCTCCATCAATAAGCGTAGCTTGGCTACATCCACATCCAACTCCATCGCCTCTTGAGAATCCATTTGACTCTCCAATTGATCAGCCAACTTTTGAAGCTTTTCGCTCGCTTTTTTCTGCTTTTCTTGCGCTTTCTTAGCTGAATTTTTGCTCAAATTCTCTTTCGCCTCCTCCATCAATTCCTTGATTTCTTCTTGGATCTCTTTTTCGGTATCCATCGACTTCTCCCCTTTCATTTCATTTTGTTCCTTCTCCGCCTCAGAAATATCATTTCGCTCTTGCTCAAACTTGTCGTTTAATTCATTTTGCTTTTCTATTTCCTTTGAACCTTCATTTTTTGGGGCCAATTCCGCTTGCTCCTTTGCCAAATTCCTTAAATCGTCCACGGCGTCTTGTACCATTTTTTGAACCTTCAATTCTTGATAAAATTTTTCCAATCGCTTCAATTCATTCTCTACCGATTTTCCTTGTTTCTTCATTTGATCCAAATGACTTTTCCATAGACTCGGATTCTCCTTTTCAAATTCATTGAACATATCATCCTTTTGTTTATCCATGTCCGGTTTCCAAAGTTTCTGAATCAACTTTTGCAAGTTTTCCATTTTTTGTTGCCAATTAGGATCCATTTTTTGAAAACTCATTTGTTGGCCCATCCATTGATCATTCAAATTTTTTAAATCCTGCAAGGCCTTTTTGAGGGCTTGTTCTTTCATCGACAATTCCTTGATGGCTTGTTCATTTATATCTTTTCCTAACAATACTCGCCGATTCATCTCAGCAATTTCCTGTTTCAATTCTTGGGCTTTTTCAATCGATTTTTTCACCTGATCTTCGATCTTATCCACTTTTTCATTTGTCATCATCGACAATTTTTGCATCGAAGGAAATTCCCAATTTATCCAATCGGTCCGGCCCATTTTAGGACCGTGGAAACCGTCATTATCATATACATCTACATAATACCTTACCTGATCACCAGGTTTCAGATTCAATGAATCCGTACGCCATATAAAATCGGTATGGAATGTTGGAATTCCTCGCGGATAAGAAATTGGTCGGCTTACTGTTATGGATGTAAGATCCCCTTTTCGAATAATGTTCAAATGTAAATTCATCCGACTAATTCCATAATCATCCCCTACTTGCAATTTCAAGACTTTAAAACGATAATAAAGTGTGTCTTCAATTACATCTAGCTTCACTTGTGGCTTCCTATCTGGAATTATTTCAATGGCTTGTTCCAAACTTTTTTGAAGTGACAAATTACTATTCGAGGCAATAATTTGATAAAAACCAGAATGAACCAATTGCTTACTAATATGAAAACTGGAAGAAAAAGGAAAATGATTAGCCCATTGAATAGCTGGATCATGACTAAATAAAATGCCCAAACGATCTGCATGCGAAGAAACCATATCCCAAGTGACCCGTGTACCTTCAGGTACTTTCAATTCGGATACTTGAAAAACTTCTTCATTTTCTTTTTTCAAATACGAAGGAAATTGCAAAAGCATTTTTACTTGTTGGACACCCGGACGATGAATCAAGTCCAAGTTGATAGGTTCAGAATAATAAGAGTCTGCCTCAAATTGTATTTGAATAGCTTTTTGGATAGGTGCTAACAGGACAGAAAAGGTATGGGGTATTTTCCCCAATTTCATTGGAATTTTTTCTCCATTTAATAAAATAAAGACTTGATTAGGCACATTTTTGCCTTTTAAAGTCAATCGAACCTCTGTTTCCTCTCCAGCAATGGCTTGCAATGGATTATTCAAGACAATAAAATCGAAAGGAATCTCTTTTGAATAATGAGAGGTGAAATTCCAAATACGAATGGCTGGTTTTTGAAATAAACTTGGGAGCAGCAATTGCCCCAAACTGAAAAAAAACATTAAGCCTAAAAATACATAAAATGGAAACTTCAAAAACTCTTTTGGTGCAAAATCAGCCAAAGAAATCGGCAATAATTGAGCCTCCTTTTGAGCAATGGCGGCAAAAATCAAATCATTTTTTTGAGTAGCACGTTGCTCATTTAATTGCAAATAATTGATTAATTCATCTGAATGACCTTTCGGCAAGAAGCTCCCCACTTCTAGAGCCAAATTCAGAAAATCCTGTTGTTTTAATTTTCTTAAAAGCTCAAAAATGGGCTTGTAAAGGAAAAAGAGAAAAGTAAAAAAAGATAATAGTGAAAATAGATAAAAGAGAAATTCACGAATAGCTATTGAAAACCAAGCCACATATTCGAGAAAAATGAAAAGAAGAGAAAAAGAAAAAAGCCATATAATGGATTTAATCAACGCTAACAATAGTCGATTACGCCAATAAGTGACGTGATATCGTTTCAGTTGACTGACTATCTGGTTGAAATGGTTATCCAATTTTTTCTCTTAAAATTTGAAAATACACATAAAATTCCAAGGTAAGGAACGAAATCGTGAGAAAATAAAATTGTAGGTAAAGCAGCATTTTGGTAATTTCGTGGAATTATCATTTTTATGTCGCAACAATCACAGGAACAATATCAATTTATTGAAAAAATAATTCAGATTCATGTTGGTGAATTTGACAAAATTGATGAGTTTGAATTTTTCTATGGCGGAAATTTCAATCTGGCTGTTCGTGTCAAATTAACCAAAGGAGAATTTTTCATTAAATGGAACCAAGGTGACCATCCTGGTCATTTTGAAGCTGAAGCAAAAAATCTACAACTAATCCATTCCACCAACACGATTTCTGTACCGCAGGTAATTGGTGTGGGACAATTAGACGAAAAAGAATATTTAATGATGGAATGCATTCCATCGATTGAGAAAAAAGAAAATTATTGGGTCGACTTTGGAGAAAAGCTTGCTGCTATGCACCAAATAAATCATACCAAAGGTCACGGACTCGATTATGATAATTTCATTGGCGCAACCAATCAAAAAAACGATTGGAAAGAAAATGGCGTCGATTTCTTCCTTCAAAATAGGCTTCAAGTACAAATAGATCAAGCCATTTACGATCGAAAAATTGACAAAAACTTGGCGGATCGAATGGAGGAGATTATCCAAAAAATTCCCAACATTATTCCGAATAATTCTTCGGCCTTAATCCACGGTGATTTATGGTCGGGAAATGCCATGGTGAATCAAATTGGATTGGTCACCTTGGTAGACCCATCTTGTTATTATGGTTTAAGAGAATCCGAATTAGCCAATACGACAATGTTTGGTGGTTTTGAAAAAGCCTTTTACGAAGCCTATCATAGCAATTTCCCTATTGAAAAGGGTTTCCACGAACGTATTCCCATCTATAATTTATATCCACTGATGGTACATGTCAACTCGTTTGGAGAAGGTTATTTGGCAACCGTCAAGAAAATTTTAGATACCTATTTGAATTAATATCCAAAAAGATTCAAAGCTATCCAGCAATCACACTGTCAACCAATGCATCCACCTCTTTAGCTTGAGGAAAAAAAGAAACGAGCTTTCTGAAAATTTCCTCAATGACAGCATCCGGGCAAGAAGCTCCGCAAGTCAATAAAACTCGTATTTTATCTTTTTTAGGTATATAATCAAAGCTAATTGTTTCAACTTTGGAATGATTATCGAAATGAGAGATTTCAACATCCGAGAGTAAATTTTCTCGCGAACTAATGAAATAGGTAGGTAAATTTTTGGCACATAAATCGACTAAATGGGCCGTATTAGAGGAATTATAACCACCCGCTACGATAGCAAAATCAGCGGATTCTTTTAATAACGCATACGTTGCACTCTGATTATCATTCGTTGCATAACACAAGGTATCTCGTGTATCAGCGAATCTACTTTGGATATCCTCTTTTTGTAATTGGTAGAAATCCACAAAAACTTGTTTTAAATAATCTGCAATTTCCTGTGTTTCGGTAGCCAACATGGTGGTTTGATTCACCACACCGATTCTTTCCAAATCTTTTGTTGGATCGAAACCCACGGAATATTGTCCTTCAAATTCCACAAAAAAATCTTCGGTAGATTTTTCTTTTTTTATGTAAGGCACCAAAGCCTGAGCTTGATGGATATTCTTTAACACTAAAGTGGGTGTAATCGACTGAGAATGCGAAAAAGTGGCCTTGGTTTCTTCATGTGTAGGTTTCCCATGAACGATGACCGTATAATTTTTTTGACCAATTGTAGCTGCACGGTTCCAAACTTTTTCTACAAAAGGACAAGTGGTATCATAGGCATACGGGTTGATACCAATGGATTGAAGTTTGTGTTGAATTTCGAGTGTAGTTCCAAATGCAGGGACAATGACAATATCATTGGAAGACAATTCCTCCCAATCAACTAACTGATTAGCGCTTGTATCTTGAATAAATCTAATTCCGCGATCCAATAGATCTGCATTTACGGCAGGATTATGGATCATTTCAGACAATAAAAAAATTCTCTTGTCTGGATTTTCATGTAAGATTCGATAAGCTGTTTCTACGGCATTTTCCACACCATAACAAAAACCAAAATGCCTTGACAATAAGATTTCAATTGGACCAAAGTCGAAAACAGATGGTGTAAAATCTTTTTTCAATTTATCATTTACTCGCCTAAACTCTTTTATTCGTCCGATCAAATTGCTTTTAAAAAGCGACGGAATGACAAATGATTTCATTTTTTTGATTTTACGTTTTTCAAATTTCGTATTAAAATGATTGGTTAAAACTTTACCCACTAACGTTGGCTCCCCTTTTTCCATTTCTTCAAGAGTATAAACTAATTTAATAATTAACAGTTTTCAAAATTACAATTCTTTTATGAAACGGTTAAATTTAAATCACCTTTAAATAATTATATTCCAAAAGTGGACAAATATTTTGTTTAATCAGGAATCTTATAATATTTTTGTAATTACCTTTTCCGATTACAACCTAATCACCTCATAAATAATAAATCAATAAGCAATGGAAAATTCTACTTCTGGGTCAAAAATATTGCAGCGAAAATTATTATCGAATCCATTCAGTTCATTCTTTTTGATATTTGTTAGAAACCCTATTAATTTGTTATATGCAGGTTTAGGTTTAGTTTTCTGTCTTTTTAGTTATCAAAATACATTTTCTTTCAAACCAATTGAGCCTGGGATATTCTCAGGTAAAATAGAATTTGGCCAAGGCGAAAAACATCGATTAGATACCAAGAATATTTCTGCTCAACTTAAAAATGAAATGGGAGAAAAAGTATTAAGTCTTACTGCCACTGCGGATGGTAGTTTGGAATCTGTATATGTCAAAATATTCAATTTAAAAGGTCCAGGAACCTATTTTATTCCAGGGGACGGTCAAATTGAGAATATCGGAAATTTGATCAAAAACTTAGATCAATACCAAGACAAAAATAATTTTTACGAAGCTACACTTCCCAACAAAGAGGGTGTTCAAAATGGGGTTGGTAGAGTCAATATTTCCAAGCTTTCTGATCATGAAATCGAGGGTGATTTAATTCTCATTGGAAATAATCCCAAGGGAGAACAAGCAGTTCTAGAAACGGCAAAATTTAAGATCGCATTTTAATTAAATCAAACGAACTTTATGGAATTTGAACCTACCATCATTAGCTCAGAGTGGGAGCAAATTCTTGATTTTCTAGAATTACAATTAAACAAACGACCAACAGATTTAGAATCAGTCCTTTTTTTAATTGGAGTTCAAGAATTGGGTAAAGGTCATGTTCATTTCACCAAAGAACAAAAACAAGATTTAATGCACATTGCTACTTGTAAAGCTTTGAGCTACAGTGGATTTTATGAGCTAGAAGGTTTGGACCAAGAAGGTTGGCCACATTGGAACCTAATTCAAAACCTGCCTTCTTTGCCTTTAAAAGAGCAAGAATTATTAATAAAAGCTCACGTCATTCACTATTTCAAAACTGAAGTTTTTTAAGCCTTAGAGCCCATCTTTACCAACTATGAAATTCATCTCTTACAACGTCAACGGAATTCGAGCAGCCATCCAAAAAGGTTTTATCGATTGGTTGAAGGTGGAAAATCCAGATATTATTTGCCTACAAGAATTAAAAGCTGAAATAGACCAAGTTAATTTGACAGACATTGAAGCTCTGGGTTACCAAATTTATTGGCATTCAGCTCAAAAAAAAGGTTACTCAGGAGTGGCCATTTTTTCCAAAATACAACCCAAGCATGTCGAAATTGGCTGTGGAATAGAAAAATATGATTCAGAGGGCCGAGTAATTCGGTTGGATTTTGAAACTTTTTCTATCATGAGCGTCTATATGCCATCAGGCTCTAGTGGAGATGATAGACAAGCATTTAAAATGGAATGGTTAAGTGATTTCCATGCCTATGCACAAGATTTAATTAGCAAAATTCCTCATTTAATCATTTCTGGAGATTATAATATTTGTCACAAAGAGATTGATATTCATAATCCTAAATCAAATGCAAATAGCTCGGGATTTTTACCAGAAGAACGAGAATGGTTGGAGAATTTTATCCAAACAGGTTTTATTGACACCTTTAGGCACATTAATCCAGATCCTCATCATTATAGTTGGTGGAGTTACCGGGCTGGCGCAAGGGGGAAAAACCTAGGTTGGCGAATTGATTATCATTTAGCGACGAAAGCGCTCGAAAATCGTATCGCACATGCAGAAATTTTACCCCAAATATATCATTCAGATCATTGTCCAATCGTACTTGAAATAAACTAATATGCACTTCGAAAAACACGTTTTTATTTGTTCTAATGACAAAGATGCTCCTAAAAAATGCTGCGGATCTGCACATGGAATGGACTTAGTCAATGCTTTTAAAGCTCAATGGGAGGCCAGCGGTTCCAATCAAAAAATCCGGATTCAACGCGCAGGATGTTTAGATTTTTGTGGAAAAGGACCCACAATGGTCGTTTATCCTGAAGGTGTATTTTACGGAAATGTACATTTAGAAGATGTAAAAGAAATTACTGAATCGCATTTAGTCAATGGAGAAATTGTAAGTCGCTTACAAATTGGATAAATTGCAACATGTTATATCGTCTGTACCCTACCTTATTAAATTCGTATACCCTGTATTTGAGTCAATCGAGAGATTCAAACGGTAAAATTATTGTGGATGAAATTGAGTTGATCGAACGGATCAATCGAGTTCGGAAGCCGACCACTCAATCTCAACAAAAAGGTATCGATTTTGAAAAAGCGGTCACTTTGGGTCATGATGAAGAAGAATTTGCAGAGGGAATCATTGATAAAGCGAGAGATTTATTGCCTGCTAAATACAAAACACAATTTTATTTAGAATCGAGATACAAAAATAGTATCATCTATGGCTATGTAGATGGTGTGGGCGAAAATGTGGCTTTTGACTTAAAAAGTACATCTTTTTATGAACCTGGGAGATTTCAAAAAAATCATCAAAATCTATATTTGCTCGGTTTACAAAAAATTGGCATAGAACAATTGGATTATGTGATTACAGATTTCAAAGATGTATATGTGGAAACCTACCAACTCAATACCTATGATTTTAATCCCTTGTATGAGCAAATAGAATCTTTTACCAAGTTCTTAAACGATCACAAAAGATTCATTACGGATAAAAAAATCTTTGATCGTAAATCAAATGATAATCAATTATCGATTTTTGATTAATCCAAATCGATTAAATATAGCAGATCTGAAAGTTGCGAAATGACTCTTTTGGAATTCGAGATTAAATTTGATGACTGAAAATGAATGGAAGTAATACCGACATCTTCCGCCCCTTGTATATCAGCAATCGCATGATCTCCAATCATAAGTACCTCATTCGCTTGACAATTTGCCAAATCCAAGGCATGTCTAAAAAACAGAGGATCCGGTTTTTTCACGCCAATTTGTTCTGAGGTAATCATTTTTTTGAAATAGTGTCCAATACCGGAACCATCTACTTTAACATACTGAATATCATCGAATCCGTTTGTCAAAATATACAAAGGATATTTTTGGGCTAATTGACTAACTACCATAGCCGCTCCTGGTATCAAATGCTTTTTTCTTGGTGTTCGATACAAATATTCCTTCGAAAAAGCGTCTGTATCTGTTTCTAATTTCAAGGCTTTAAAATAATCTTTGAAGCGATTTTCTCTCAAATAAGTTTGTGAAATCTGGCCAGCTTGGTATTGGTCCCATAGCTGATCATTGATTATCCGAAACGTTTCCCAAGCAACAGGAAAATCAATTATTTGTTTAGGATATAGATTGAGTTCTTCAAATAATTCAAAAATAACCTCTTGTGCATTCAAATCATGGTCCCAAAGGGTATGATCCCAGTCAAAAAAAATAGCTTTCGGTTGAAATTTCATTCAACAAAGGTAATAATAACTTACCTTTGCAAGGCAGATTAAAAACAAGAAATGGAGCACCAACTAAAACTCAAAAAACCATTAGCATTCTTCGATTTAGAAACCACTGGTATTATGGTTCAAAAAGATCGTATTGTTGAAATTTCAATTGCCAAAGCAAATATTGACGGCAGTGTGGAAGTGAAAACAAGAAGAGTCAATCCAGGGATGCCTATTCCACTTGAAGCCTCACTTGTTCATGGAATTTATGATGAAGATGTAAAAGATGAACCTCATTTCAAACAAGTAGCAAAATCGCTTGCCCAATTTTTGGATGGATGTGATTTGGCAGGTTTTAATTCCAATCGATTTGATGTACCGATGTTGGTGGAGGAGTTTTTGCGCAATGATGTTGATTTTGAATTGAAAAACAGAAAGTTAATTGATGCTCAACGAATTTATCATTTAATGGAGCCTAGAAATTTAACTGCAGCTTATAAGTTTTATTGCGATAAAATATTGGTTGGCGCCCATGGGGCGGAGGCTGATGTTTTGGCAACTTTGGAGGTTCTCAATGCTCAAGTGAAGAAGTATGAAAATGTGCCATTGTTGGACGATAAAGGACAAGAATTCTTCCCTGTGAAAAATGACATGGGATCACTGCATGAACTAACTGCTTCTAATTCAGTGGATTTCGCAAACAGAATGAGTTACAACAAAGACCGAGTGATTGTTTTCAATTTTGGTAAGCATATTGGAAAGTCGGTATTGGAAGTAATTAAATCGGACCCGTCTTATTACGATTGGATCATGAAAGGAGATTTTCCTTTGGACACCAAAAGGAAATTAACAGAAATAAAATTGCAAGGTTTTCAGCGTTAATTGATTTTTTTATCGAAAATCTCAGTTTATTTAGTAATTTTGCACGGCATAATAGCACCGTTTGAGTAAGCGTTTTATAGCGCAAAAAATATGTTTCGACAATAATATGCAGTCAATACCAGAAATTATTCGCACAATTCCTTTAATGCATTACATTATATTAAGCTCTGCTTTATTTTGTATTGGAATTTTAGGGGTACTAACTCGTAGAAATGCCATTATCGTATTTATGGCGATAGAATTAATGTTAAATGCAGTTAATTTATTGTTAGCCGCATTTTCCTCTTATTATTCAGATCCTGCGGGTCAAATTTTTGTATTTTTCATTATGGCAGTTGCAGCCGCTGAAGTAGCAGTTGGTTTAGCAATTATTGTCATGATATATCGAAATATACAAACCATTGACATTGGTGTTTTAAACAAGTTAAAAAATTAAGTTAAGCGGAAATATATCGCATATTAATCTATGTCTTCATTATTATTAATTCCTCTTTTACCGCTTTTAGGCTTCGCCATAAACGGATTGTCATTTCCCAAATTATCCAAGCAAGTAGCTGGGATTGTCGGAACCATTCCACCTTTGGTTGCATTTGTTTTATCCCTTCAATTATTTATCAATTTTGAAGGTGAAGCTCAAATCTATCAATTAGCTGAATGGATTAAAATTGGCGATTTAAGCATTCCATTTGCCTTTCAAATCGACCAGCTTTCTATCTTGATGCTTTTGGTCATCACGGGAGTTGGAACATTGATTCATGTTTATTCCATAGGTTACATGTCGCACGATGAAGGTTTTGGTAAATTTTTTGCCTTTCTAAACCTATTTATCTTCTTCATGTTGATATTGGTTTTAGGTGCCAACTTCACTGTATTATTCATAGGTTGGGAAGGAGTTGGATTGTGTTCTTATTTATTGATTGGCTTTTGGAATAAAAAGAACAGTTATGGTGATGCGGCTAGAAAAGCATTTATCATGAACAGAATAGGTGATCTAGGGTTTTTGATTGGTATATTTTTATTAATTCAAGAATTCGGTACAACGAATTACCAAGATATATTTTCAGCCATAAAAGCAGGTTCTGGTTCAAATAATTTAGGATTAATTGCTTTTTGTTTATTCATAGGCGCTATGGGTAAATCGGCCCAGCTACCTCTTTATACTTGGTTGCCAGATGCGATGGCAGGACCTACGCCTGTTTCAGCTTTAATTCATGCAGCTACCATGGTAACAGCCGGAATTTACATGGTTATTCGTGCAAATGCCCTTTTTGAATTAAGTCCAGAAGTATTACATTTCGTTGGTTGGATTGGATTAGCAACGGCTCTATTAGGAGCAGCCATTGGTTTATTCCAAAATGACATCAAAAAAGTGTTAGCCTATTCAACAGTTTCTCAATTGGGTTATATGTTCATGGGTTTAGGTGCTTCAGCCTACTCGGCATCATTTATTCACGTAGTGGCGCATGCATTTTTCAAAGCCTTGTTATTTTTAGGTGCTGGTTCTGTTATTCATGCGATGTCAGATGAACAAGATATTCGTAAAATGGGAGGATTAAAAAGTAAAATGCCAATTACGTATATTACATTTTTAATTGGTACAATTGCCATATCAGGAATTCCACCATTTGCTGGATTTTTCTCTAAAGATGAAATCTTAGCGCACTTATATCATCACGACTTTGCGATGTGGTGTTTAGCTATATTCGGTTCTGCCTTAACCTCATTCTACATGTTTAGAGTGTTGATTTTAACCTTTTATGGTGATTTCAGAGGCACAGATAAGCAAGCAAGTCACTTGCATGAATCACCCATCACCATGACATTCCCATTAATTATTTTAGCCATCTTTTCTGCAGGAGGAGGTTTAATTAATTTACCAGCTTTTGCAGGAGGTGATCAATTTTTAGCAAGGTATTTAGCACCTATTTTACCGGATACCCCGGAATTAGCAGGTGTTTCAATCTTTAGCATAGAAATGGGTGCTGCATTGTCAGCTGCTTTTATTCCTGCATTTTTGGCTATTTATATTTTTGGAGTTCGTAGAAGTATACCTTCGACTGACAATGAAATTAGTGGGATTCAGAAAATCATTTATAACAAATTTTACGTGGATGAATTATACGATACATTGTTTGTTCGTCCCATCAATGTTTTATCTGTCTTTTTCCATCAAATAGTTGATTTTTTAATCATTGATTTACTTGTAGAAGGTGTGGGTCGTTTTGTTAAATACTCGTCCACCGAGTTTAGAAAAGCGCAAACTGGAAATGTAGGGTATTATATTTTTATGATTGTTATATCCATTTCGGTGATATTATTTTTTAGTTTAAAAAATTGGATCTTGTAATTTATTAATAGGCATGTTATTACTATTTATACTTTTTTTTCCGTTGGTGTTAGGTGCAATTATTTTAGTTGCTAAGCCTAAAAATCCCTTCACTATAGCTTTAAGCGGTACCATTATTGAAGCAATCGTAAGTTTTAAGGCCTTATACGATTTTTCTCATTCCATCAAACCAATCACCTATATTCATTCATGGATACCCGATTTTGGTTTAAATTTTTCACTTTGGGTGGATGGTATCAATGGAATATTAATTGGCCTTTGTGCTTTAATGCTTCCTTTTATTATCGGTTCAACGGCAAAAACTGACCGTGCCCATAATTCACAGTTTCTTGGATTAATTTTATTGATGCAGTCGGCACTGATGGGTGCTTTTTTAGCTAAAGATGCCTTTTTATTCTATTTCTTTTTTGAAGCATCTTTATTACCCATCTACTTTTTAGCCGCTATTTACGGCGGGGAAAATAAAAACGCTATCACCTTTAAATTCTTTGTTTATACATTATTTGGGTCATTATTCTTATTGATCGGATTAATTTATGTCTATCTTAGAACTCCTGGTAATACGCATTCTGCAGACATTATCGATTTATATGCTACCGCCAACGCTTTAAATGCGGGTGAACAAGGATTTCTTTTTTTAGCATTCTTTATTGCATTTGCGATCAAAATGCCCATTTTTCCCTTCCATACATGGCAACCAGATACCTATACAACCTCACCGGTTCAAGGGACTATGTTACTTTCTGGAATTATGTTAAAAATGGGTACCTATGGCGTAATTCGATTAATTCTTCCCATGTTTCCTTTAGGAATCGCTGAATGGGGCTTTACAGCAAGTATTTTGTCTATTATCGGAATTGTTTACGGATCCATCATTGCGATACAACAAAAAGATGCAAAGCGCCTTTTAGCTTATTCTTCATTCGCGCACGTTGGTTTAATGGCAGCTGGTATTTTAACCAAAAGCACAGAAGGTATTCAAGGTTCACTTTACCAAATGCTTTCTCATGGAATTAACATCATTGGTTTATTCTTTGTGGTAGAAGTTATTGAAAGAAGAACAAAATCGAGAGAAATTGCCCAATTGGGAGGAATTACCTCTCACTCCTATTTCTTAACAGTTACTTTTATCATTTTGAGTTTAGGTTCGGTGGCCTTACCATTAACTAACGGTTTCATTGGTGAATTTTTATTATTAAAAAGTGTATTTGATTATCACATGATTTTAGGTATCGTGTCAGGGATTACCATTATTCTAGGTGCGGTTTATACCTTGCGATTAATCCAAAAAACACTATTTGGCAATCAATCAAGAATTACAACTGAATTTGCTGATTTGACATTATCAGAGAAATGTGTTTTAATTCCATTAAGTATTTTGGTTATTTTAGGAGGTATTTTACCTAATTATATATTATCATTTAGCGAACCAAGTGTTGCATTATTAACTCAATGGTTCAAATAAACGCGACGTTTTTCAAACTGTATTAAAAGAATATGACGGCTATCATTGCTCTATCACTTTTTGGTATTAGTAATTTGTTTTTAGGATTTTGGTTTTCAAGAAAAACCCTGCAAACAATTTCATTATTATTTCTCGCCATCAGCATCGGTCTTACCGCCTTCGATTGGAACCATGAATATTTTTGGTTCGGAAATATGTTTCGATCAACGAATACATCCATTAATTTTAGTCTAATTATTCAATTAGCAGCCTTTTTGGTCATCGCATTTTCCAATCATTTTGGCAATGATGAAGAACATTCGCACCCAGCCGAATATTATGCAATTATGCTATTTGCAGTCGTAGGAGCCATTTTAATGGTTACATTCGAGCATTTAATCATGTTATTTGTCGGTTTAGAAATATTATCGGTGGCAATGTATGTCTTAACCGGTTCTGATAAAAGAAATTTACGATCCAATGAAGCGGCCATTAAGTACTTTTTAATGGGTTCGTTTGCCACTGGAATATTGCTCTTTGGTATTACCTTGGTTTACGGGGCAACCAAATCATTTTACTTAGCGAACATTGCTTTGACAATCTCTCAAACAGCACCCGATTCAATGCCTATATTTTTATATATCGGGGTAATACTGATGTTGGTTGGTTTGTTGTTTAAGGTATCAGCTGCACCTTTCCATTTTTGGACGCCCGATGTTTACGATGGAGCACCAACTATCTTCACCATGTTTATGTCAACTGTCGTGAAAACAGCCGGTTTTGCAGCCTTATTCCACATTATGGGTGGTATGTTTGGAGGTATTTATTCCAAATGGGTATTAATCGTCTATTTCGTAAGCATTTTGACACTTATCATTGGTAACATCACTGCAGTTTACCAACAGAGCGTTAAACGCATGTTAGCCTTCTCGAGTATTTCTCATGCAGGCTATATGTTGTTGACGGTTTGTGCCTATCAAAAATCCACCACATCCAACATTCTTTATTATTCATTATCCTACACATTAGCTACATTAGGAGCATTTGCAGTGGTTAAAATAGTTTCTGAATATCAAACGGGAAGAAATGAAAAACCAGAAAATTTCAGTTCTTTCAATGGTTTAGCCAAAAATAATCCAGAATTAGCTTTTGCGTTCACAGTAGCACTCCTTTCCTTAGCTGGAATTCCTTTAACAGCTGGATTTTGGGGTAAATTTTTTGTGTTCAACGACGTATTCAACAGAAATATTCTTTACCCTGTCATAATTGCCATTTTGATGTCAGCCGTTGGAATTTATTACTATTTTAAAGGAATTGTCGCTGCCTATTTTAATCAAGGTGATATTGAAAAAATTACGATCCCAACAGTATATCGAATAGCGTTATGGTTAACAACTATAGCTACTTTGGTCCTGGGATTGTATCCAACCATCGTCAAAAATATTTTTTAATCAAAACAATTTGACTACCTCTAAACTATTTAATAAAAAGGATTTAATCGCCTACTTTTTAATAGCAGGAACAGGTGCCTGTGTACAATTAATTTCAGGTGGATTAATCAAGGATTGGTTTAAATTACCATATGAATCGACGATTTTCCCTGCCTATTTGATCGCTCTAGTGGTGGGTTTCATCCTAACTAAATTATTTGCGTTTAATGCCAGACAGTCTAATCAAACACACAGAGAAATGATTAAATTTCTCATGGTTGCTTTGTTCTCTGGTTTTGTCACTTATTTTTTTAGCGTTATTCCATATAAATTTATTCATTCTAATTACAATGATTATTTTTATCAAATACCATTTTCAGTAAAAAAAATCAATTTCACTCAATTATCTACGACCATCTGTGGAATGGGATTTAGTTTTGTCTCCAACTTCGTTTTACACAAAACATTCACCTTCAAAAAAAGTGGATTTTACGATAGATTCAAGAACCTAATTGAGTAATTCGGTCACTTTTATCCAATTGATTCACCTTCATCTTAAATATTCCTTAGAAAATCCTTTTATCAATAAGGCTAAATCTTGGCTTAAATCATGTTTTTGGAATAAAAATTATCACTTCTTAAAAAAAACTTAAAATTTTCAAGGAAATAATTGGTAGATATGTTTTTATCCATTAGTTTTGTAGCTCAAACCTTAAAATATTACAAAAATGAAAAAATTATTCGCTTTAGCATTCGTTGCTGGAATGGTTACTTTGGCTTCTTGTGGAGAGAAAAAAACTGAAGCTGCTGCTGATACTGTAGCTGTTGATACTGCAGCTGCTGCTGTTGATACTGCTGCTGCTGATACTGCTGCTGCTGATACTGCTGCTGCTAAGTAATTAGTACCCAACAAAGAAAAGGTCCTTCGCATGCGGAGGACTTTTTTTATGCCCAAAAAATGTCGAAAAATAAAAGAGTAGAATCCTTCTTCGAACATTTCCCTCCCAAAGTTGCAGAATATTGCTTTCAACTTTGGCACGACCACCCTTTTGATTTCATCATCAGTCGTGCTAGAAATTCCAAATTAGGCGATTATCGATTTACGCCCACAAAAGGTCATCAAATCACCGTTAATCACAACTTAAATCCTTATGCGTTTTTGGTCACCTATCTACATGAAGTGGCACACCTAATTACTTATCAAACCTATAAAAATAAAGTCGCACCACATGGACAAGAATGGAAAAATGCCTTTAAAGAAATATTTGAACCCCTTTTGGAAGAAGATTTACTACCCAATGAATTCATACAAGTATTAAAAAATTACCTAAAAAACCCAACGGCAACCAGTACCGGACATTGGCCTTTAGTGAATATTTTAAAAACATATGATTCCGTTAATTCTGAATTAGTTCCCATTCAATCCTTGGAAGAAAATCAGATTTTTGCCATAAAAAACTTACAATTTACCAAAGGGAAACTTAGACGAACTCGCTACCTTTGTAAAGAATTGAGTACAGGAAAACTATATTTGGTTTCAAAAAATGCACAAGTAAGCCTAATTGATCTTGAAAGCAAAGCAGATTAAATATCTAATCAGTATTCTTTTTTTATCCTTTTCATGGATAACACCTATTCTTGCTCAATCCAATTCAAAATTAGCTTCCGGAAATTGGTTCAAAATTCCAATTTATGAATCGGGTTTTTACAAAATCGATTATGAATGGCTTCAGAGTCAAAAAATAAATCCATCATCCATCAATCCGAAACAAGTAGGTCTCTACACCCAAGGAAATAAATCTTTGCCACAAAAAAACAATCTAACTAGACCTATTGATTTACCTAGCCATGCGGCACAATTCATTGGTGAAAATGATGCTAAATGGGATAAAGAAGACTATCTACTTTTTTATGCTGAAAATACCCATGCTAAATCTTGGAATCAGGAAAAGAATCAGGTAGAAACTAGCATTCATCCCTATTCAGATACTACCTATTATTTTCTTCGAATTGACGACCCGAGTGCAGAACGAATAAAATCAAAAATACTCAAACAAGGTAAATCTCCTTTTTGGGATTTTGGTTATTATGATTTTCACTATGAACCAGAATTAACCAACCTAATTCAATCGGGTAGAGAGTGGCTAGGTGATTCTTTTGCCGCAAATACCGAAAAAAAAATCAGCTATAACTTACCCGATTACAAAACAGGGTTTCCAGCCCAATTGTATGGTAAATTGGCGAATGGTTCCATCAATCCAGGTGAGTTTAGTTTTCAAATTGTTGGCAATTCAATACCCTCCATCCAAATTAATGCCATCAATAATTCAAAATATGATGTAAAAGCAAATGTAAAAGATTTTGAGGCAGAAGTGTTTCCTCAATTAAGTAACAATAATTGGGAGTTGACCTTGAAATTTAACGCCATCAATGGCACCGGGTACATGGACCATTTAAACCTTGTTTATCCAAAAATTTATAATGCAAAAAGTACTTTGGTTAATTATTGGTTACCCAATCAATCAGATTCGACATTTAGTATCAAAATTAATAACCTTGATAATAAGCATCAAATATGGCATTTTGAGAACGGCAAAGATTGGTTTCGCTTCGAGAATCCCATCGAAAATCCCGAAATAACGAGTCAAAAAAATAGCCAACTTTTCATCTTTGATCCGGCAATTGCAAAAAAGCCAAACTCAATTAGTAAGGTGGTAAATCAAAATATACGAAATATATCTCCGCCCACTCTACTAATCATTTCAAGTGAGTCGCTTTTACCTATAGCCAAAAAATATGCTGACTTTAAAAACACGAAACATGCCAACTACAGTACAGCTGTAAGCACCACTCAAATTTTTCAGGAGTTTTCAGGTGGAAAACAAGATATAACAGCCATACGTGATTTTGTTAAACATCTAAAAAATCAACCCAATTCAGATTTAAGATACTTATTAATTTTGGGTGATGCATCCCATGATTTCAAAGGGCGTAATTCCGTTTCTAGCGAAAAAGAAAAATTAGCGATGGTGCCAACTTATGAAAGCATTGAATCCTATCATCCACTATTGAGTTATTGCTCGGATGATTATTTTGGTATACTTGGAGAGGAAGGAGGAGAAATGAGTGAGGGAGAGGACACCAAAAATGAAACAATTAATATAGGAATAGGTCGAATACCCGCTAGAACAGTTGAGGAAGCAAACATGTTTATTAACAAATTAATTTCCTACCAAAGGCCTCAAAAAGATTCAGCATTGCAGCCCTATACATTTTCATGGATTGCGGATGATGGCGATAATAATTTGCATGTTCAAGATGCTGAAGATTTTAGTCAAATATTGAATTCCAAAAACGAGAACTTTCCGACTAAAAAAGTATTTCTTGACCAATACCCACAGCAAGTCAATAATGGCTTTTATACTTCAAAATCAGCACAAAAAGAGAGTTTAGAATTATTCAATTCAAAGGCTGACTTTATTCATTTCATCGGACATGGGGCTGAAACAGGTTGGACAGATGAAAAAATAGTTACCATCAATGAACTACTTAATTTAAAAAATAGCGATCACCTCCCTATCTTGTTAACTGCTACTTGTCAATTTGGTCGATTCGATAATGCCAATCAAATGTCAGGCGCAGAGGTAGCTCTGTTATCCAATCAAGGAGGTGCCATTGCATTAATTAGCACATCTAGGCCTGTTTTCCAAAGTAGCAATTATGTGTTTGGTAAAAAATTCTATCAAAATATCAATGAACATTTACATGACCCCAATTATAAATTAGGCGATCTATTTAAAGATACCAAAAATGAAAGTCAGGCAGGAGTCATCAACCGAAATATTGTTCTACTTGGAGATCCGAGCCTAGAATTACCTTGGACTTATACACCAGCTGAAATAACAAGTTCTTCAATTTCTCCCCAAAGTGCGGAAAAATTCATAGGAAAAATCCCTTACGAAACCACAATAAATGGAATCGGTGAAATTTCGATTTATCAATTACCTGTACCGCAAAAAACATTAGGCACGAAAACTCCCGTTTATCAATATGATACAGAGGGGAAATTGTTGTATAAATCTAGAATCAGTATTAAAAATGGGGCATTCCAATTGGATCAAAAAACACTTCCCATACTAAATGAACAAAATACCCTGGTCCGTTTTAATGGAATATTAGATGATGGGAAAAAGGTTTTGGGAAGTAAAAGAATCCAAATCGTTCAAAGAGAAAGAGTCAATGATAATACTCCACCCGTTATCAACTATGAATTACTTAATGAATCGAACTTAAAAAATAGTGGAAAAAACCCTATCCTAAAAATCAATATAAGCGATAATTTAGGTATATCATTTTGGGGACCTAATGGAGAACAAGCGGAAATCTTGCTCAATGATACTTTAAAAATTGCTGCCATTGAACATTTCATGAATGAAGTAGATCGATCAGATAAAGGTGTTATTGTTTATCCATTTAAAAATTTACCCAATGGTCAATATACCATTAGCTTAAAATGCTGGGATATCAATTTTAATGTGGCGGAAAAAAGTTTCCAATTTATCGTTAATGAGGAAAAAACACCTTTAAAAGCTATCAGCGTATATCCAAATCCTACAAGTGAAATGTTGAATTTTGATTTAGAGACAGAAGATAATTGGACAGATTATGATTATTCCATCATACTTTTCAATTTATCTGGCCAAAAAATTTATGAAAATAACCTCTCATCTAATTCAAATGATACAGGTCATTTAACATTTCAATTGATGATCAATGAGCTTCAGAATACGTTTTCAGATCATGTTTTAATTTATAGTGTAACAATAATAAATCGATTAAATCGTTCAAAATATCAGTATAATGGTAAAATAGGTGTCATTCGATAATTTTTTCAAAACATTTTAATTTTATTAAAAATATTTAGCTAAAAATACCTAATTTTGACTTTAGCTTTTTACAAAGACAAGACTCTCTAATTTTATAAATAAACAATGATGACAAATAATTCATTTTTCCCAAAAGCAGTCTTAACCTTGGTTACGGTTTTAATTTGCAACATTGCATTTTCTCAAACGTTGGTATCTGGTCAACAAAATGAAGGAAGAATTCCTACTCCGACCATGTTATTCATGAACGTTACACCTGATGCTAGATCAGCTGGAATGGGAGATGCGGGAGCTGCTATTTCTTCAGATGTGAATGCAATCTATTGGAATCCTGCAAAATTAGCGACATCTGATAAAGATTTAGGCTTTGCTATTTCGTATACTCCTTGGTTGAGAAATTTAGTGAATGACATGGCATTGTATAACATATCAGGTTATAAAAAATCAACTAAAGATCAAGCTTTCGGATTCTCCATCAACTATTTTGACCAAGGAACATTCCAAGCAACCAATAACCTAGGCCAAAGTAATGGAAATTATAATTCTAAAGAATATGCCATTACAGGTACATATGCGAAGAAATTATCCAACACACTTTCTTTGGGAGTTAATTTAAAATACATCAATTCAAACTTATTAGGTAATTTTCAAAGCTCTACTGTAGCAATGAAACCAGCGCAAACTGTTGCTGCAGATGTTGCCTTGTATTGGAATACCAACTCAGCAAAAAATTGGAATTATACATACGGCTTAGTTTTATCTAATATCTCAGGTAAGGTTTCTTATGGGGGAAATGAAAAGAATTTCATTCCTACTAACTTACGTTTCGGAGTAGCAACTACCAAGGAAATTTCGGAAGGAAATAGATTAACCTTCACTTTAGATTTGAATAAATTAATGGTTCCTACACCTGGTATTTATAATCCAACAACGAAAAAATACACATCAGGAACAGATCCAAATGATGTTACAGCGATTGGAGGCATTTTTACTTCGTTATTTGATGCTCCAGATGGATTTGGTGAAGAATTACAAGAAATTTCAACATCTATAGGAGCTGAATATTTAATGAACAATGCTTTTGCTTTAAGAGCAGGTTTCTTCAATGAAAGCGCTACCAAAGGAAATCGTAAATATTTTACATTCGGAGTAGGATTTAAATTAGACCAAAAATACGGTTTTGACTTTGCTTACTTAGTACCAACAGGATCTAATAGTCCTTTAGCGAATACATTAAGAGTTTCTTTATTAGCTGCCATTAATAGCACAGCTAATTCGAAGTAAACAAATAAGAATTTTATAGTTCGTACAAATGACATTCCTTCAAGAATGTCATTTGTTTTTTAACCCTACAACATGTTAAACCGTAAATTAGCTCCCAGTTCATACCCATTAGAGCCTATCGCATTTCCAGACTATCAACTTTTTCATTTAGACAATGGAATTGAAGTTTGTGTCATTGCGTTAGGAGAACAAGATGTATTTAAATTTGAATTAAATACAGACGCTGGAGCCTTGAATTCAGACAGACCAGGATTGGCGGGTATGACTAGTCAATTGATGAAACGTGGAACTATTTCTAAATCAGCGAAAGAACTCAATGAATCATTTGACTTTTATGGAGCATTTTGGGATATTCAATCAAATTTTGACTTAGGCACGATTACCATCTACAGTCTTAAAAAATATTTTGAAACATTAATTCATCTACTTGTTGATATTTTACAAAATTCCAATTTCATTGAAAGTGAATACAAAAAAGAGCTAGAAATTGAAATTCAAAGAACCCACTTAAATTGGGAAAAAACATCTTTTGCGGCCAATCAATATTTCAGAAACGCGGTTTTCGGAAATGATCCCTATGGAAGATATGCTACCCTAGACACCATAAAAAATATCCAATTAGATTCCATCAAATCATTCTATCAAAATTTCTGGTCAAAAAGTATTCCTAGCATTATACTATCCGGTAAGGTAGGAGAAAACGAAATTAACCTTTTAAACAAAACGATTGGACAAATTTCTCTGCAAAAGAGCAATTCAAGGATACCATTTGAAAATAGTATCAAATCTGAAAAAAGAATACATCATCCAAAAGCTACGGCTTTGCAGAGTTCAATCCGGTTTGGTAAAATAGGTATGACACGACAAAATCCAGATTACTTCAAATTTAACGTTCTAAATACTATATTAGGAGGGTATTTTGGGTCTAGATTACAAAAAAATATTCGAGAAGAAAAAGGATTTACCTATGGAATTTCATCTTCGATGATTCCTTTACAGCGGACAGGATATTGGGTGGTAGGAACGGATGTCAATAAAGATAAGGCAGAAGAAACCATCTCCGAAATCAGAAAGGAAATTGGCCTTTTGCAAACAGATTTAGTACCTGAAACTGAATTAGAATTGGTGAAGAATTATTTGATGGGAAGCTTTATCGGGGAGTTAACTCAAGCCTTTGATATTGCTGAAAAAGTTAAAATCATACAATTAGAAAATCTTAATAAAGATTTTTATAATGAATTTCAACATCAGATAATGACATGTAAATCTTCAGAGCTTAGAGATTTAGCCAATAAATACCTAAACCTTGAAGATATGACAGAAGTAATCATTGGCTAGATTAAAATCTAGCCAATTCTCTGAATTCATTGACCCGAGCCTCTAATTCAGCCTCTGTGATTTGCAACAATCGTTCTGTTCCAAATTTCTCTACACAGAAAGATGCCATAGCTGAACCATAAACAACTGCTTTTCTCATACTTTCAAAGGAAATATCATCTACTTTCGATAAATATCCGATAAATCCACCTACAAACGTATCACCTGCACCGGTTGGATCAAAAACATCCTCTAAGGGGATCGCAGGGCAATAAAACATCTTGTCTCCTTGGAATAACAAGGCACCATTTTCTCCTTTTTTGATAATTAAGGTTTTAGGTCCCATTGCCATGATTAACTTCGCAGCTGTTCTTAAAGAATATTGTTCAGATAATTGACGAGCCTCTTCATCATTGATACAAAGCACATCTACCATGGTTAAGACTTTCTTTAAATCATCCATGGCAACATCCATCCAAAAATTCATCGTATCCATAACGATTAATTTCGGTCGATTTTTCAATCCTTTGATTGCATCAATTTGAACTTGTGGCGTTAAATTACCTAACATCAAATATTGACAATCTTGGTACGATGTTGGAATTACAGGCTGAAAATCTGCTAACACATTTAACTCCGTTACTAAGGTATCTCTCGAGTTCATGTTATTATGGTACTTTCCAGCCCAGAAAAAAGATTTTTCACCTTTTTTGATTTGTAAGCCTTCTAAGTTGATGTTTTTTGACTCCAACGTTTGAATATATGCTTGTGGAAAATCATCTCCAACAACGGCAACCACATTTACTTTGGGAACAAAAAAAGCGGCGGATAAAGCAATATAAGTGCAAGACCCTCCAATAATTTTATCTGTTTTTCCGTAAGGAGTTTCTAATGCATCGAACGCTACGGTTCCAATTGATAATAAGCTCATATGTTAAATTTTAGCCAACTTTAGGACAACGACTAAAAGGCTGATTGGGATTAAATAATAAACGATAGGTAATAAAAGTTTTGTCGTTTGTAGCACCTAATTGAGAAACAAAACGCAACATTTTTGGATTAAAGTCACCGACCCAATTCATATCCATGGTGGTGTATGGGTAAAAAGGATTTTCTCTTCCTGCACTTCTAAATCTTAAGGCAATAGCAGATTCGACTCCCTTCCCTTGGTGCTCAGGAACAACACCGAAAATTAAACCGCAAGTACGAGTCAATGTTCCTTTTAATTTGAGTAACAAAAATTTAATCATACCCCAAAGATTCAATTTCCCATTTAAATGTTTGACAATTTGATTCAAATCTGGAATAACGATAAAAAATGCGACAGGTTCTCCAGTGGAGGTATATGCAAACCACAATAATTGCTCATCCAAAATGGGTTTCATTTGCTTAACCAATTTTTGTGCTTGTTCAGAGCTCATTTCCTTTACTCCTGGAAATTTCGCCCAGGCCGCATTGAAAATAACACGGAAATCTTCTGCATACTGATTCAATTTTGACTTTTCGATATGACGAAATTCGTAATTGGGATTTTGATAAATTCTTTCCGCTTTTTCTTCGATAGCTTCCGTCACATTCGCACCTCGAATGGAGGAAACAAATACTAATTGTTGAAAATAATCCTTAAATCCATAATTTTCAAAAAATGCAATATAGTATTCCTTCGTCCAAGGCATTTTATAGGTAGGCTCAAATTCCCATCCTTTAATCATCAATCCCCAAAAACTATCTCGTTCACCAAAATTGATAGGACCGTCCATGGCATCAAAACCCTGATTTTTCAACCAAGTTTGACAGGCCTCGAATAACATGAATGCTGCATTCTGATCTTCAATGCATTCAAAAAAACCCATTCCGCCGGTTAGGGTTTCTTCTTTCGAAGGTTCTTTGCTATCATAAAAAGCTGCCACCCTTCCAATTACCTGATCTTCGTCTGAAAACAAAATCCATCGGATGGCATCCCCTTTTTTAAAATGCGGATTTTTTTTGGGGTCAAAGATGGAATTGATATCATTATCTAAAGGACGAATCCAATTGGAATCGTTGGAATAAAGCTTTACGGGAAACTCTAAAAATGCTTTCTGAAGAACTGAATCTGATCCTACTTCCTTTAAATACATATAATTCAATATAAAAAAACAAAGATAATGGATAGAATTGACCAAACCGAACAAATCAATTTTTCAGGGAATAGATATTTGATTCCACAATTTAAATTTTAATTAGTAATTTTATTCTCTTCTAAGAAATCTGAAAATCCAGAAGGAATTTATTCTATGCAACCCCTTAAAATTTATAATACATTAAGTAGAGAAAAGGAATTGTTTGAAGCACTTAATGCTCCTTATGTGGGCTTATATGTTTGCGGCCCTACCGTTTACAATTATGTGCATTTAGGAAACCTACGCACCTTTACTTCCTTTGATATTTTACATAGATACCTTATTCATGTAGGATATAAGGTTCGTTATGTACGAAATATCACAGATGTTGGCCATTTAGTTGGAGATGGTGATGAAGGAGAAGACAAAATTGCAAAAATGGCAAAGCTTGAAAAGTTAGAGCCAATGGAGATTGTCCAACGATACACCAATGATTTCCATGATGTATTAAAAGAATTTAATTTATTACCACCAAGCATTGAACCAACTGCCACAGGCCATATTGTTGAACAGATAGAAGCTGCTCAAACATTGATTCAAAAAGGTTTAGCTTATGAATCCAATGGATCTGTATATTTTGATATTGAAAAATACAATCAAGAAGGTGGTGAATATGGTAAATTATCGGGCCGTATTTTAGATGATTTACTTTCAGAAACAAGAGACTTAGAAGGTATAGGTGAAAAACGAAATCCTTTGGATTTTGCCTTATGGAAAAAAGCTGCACCTGAACATATCATGAGATGGAATTCTCCCTGGGGGGAAGGATTTCCAGGTTGGCATTTAGAGTGTACTTGCATGAGTCACAAATACCTCGGAGATACATTTGATATACATGGCGGTGGAATGGATTTAAAATTCCCTCACCATGAATGTGAAATAGCACAAGCCAAAGGGACATATGGTCATTCGCCAGCTAAATATTGGATGCATACCAATATGTTAACCGTCAATGGACAAAAAATGAGTAAATCTTTGGGTAATTCTTTTTTACCTAACGAATTATTTACCGGCAATCATCCTTTGCTTGATCAAGCGTACAGTCCCATGACTGTTCGTTTTTTCATGTTGCAATCGCAATACAGAAGCACCTTAGATTTTTCCAATGAAGCATTGAAAGCAGCGCAAAAAGGTTACAAGCGAATTGCTAATGGATTGAAAATTATCAAAAATTTAAACTATCCAAATGACTTGCAGGGTATAGAGGCCGGGAAGCATGATGAAGAAATTGATCTTGCCGTTCAAGGATGTTATGATGGATTGAATGATGATTTAAATACCGCTGTAACGATTGCCAATTTATTTAATTTATTGAAAAAAATCAATCAATTACAAACAGGACAAGTAACTTTTGAACAAATTAGTCGCAAAGGTTTTGAAAGATTAAAATCTAGTTTTAACGGAATTCTCATAGATGTATTAGGAATTACCGAAGAAATACCTGAAAATTGGGATGTTTTAAGTAAAGGATTATTAGAACTTTACAAACAATTTAAAGAAAACAAACAATACGATAAAGTAGATGAAATTCGAGCTACATTTAAGTCGATGGGATTATTGATCAAAGACATGAAAACAAGTATTGATTGGGGATACGAAGAATAATTATGCTACAAAACTTAACACCTACTGTCAGAAATTTAATTCTAATCAATGTGGCCATTTTTGTCCTATCAGGCCTAATTATTCCACAAGAATATTTGACATTGCATTATTATGAATCCCCTGATTTTCAATTTTATCAGTTAGTTACCTATTTATTCGTACATGCCAATTTCATGCATTTACTGGGTAACATGTTTGGTTTATTTATGTTTGGTTCCCTATTGGAGCGAATTTGGGGTGCTCAGCGCTTTCTCTTTTTTTATTTTTTCTGTGGAATAGGGGCTGGTTTATTATACATGGGCATTCAATATTACATTGATTATGCTGATATAAGAAGAGCAACTGATTTGGTTCTTTCAGATCCTAATTCAGCGACCTTGTTGGATTATTGGCAACATTATGGGGCCATTAATGCACCTAATGGATTAGTTAACATTGATTTAATAAAACAAAACTATTTACAAATAGTTAGTACTGGTGTTCTAGGAGGAGCATCAGGTTCCGTTTTTGGAATATTAATGGCATTTGGCTATTTATTTCCAAACTCTGAAATGTTTCTATTTCCTATACCCATACCTATTAAAGCAAAATATTTTGTTAGTGGTTATGGATTGTATGAATTATATGCAGGTATGCAACAAAATCCTGGGGATAATGTGGCTCATTTCGCCCACCTTGGAGGTATGTTTTTTGCTATAATTTTGATTTTTGCATGGAAGACCAATCGAAATAATTTTTATTGATATGAAAAGTATTTGGCAAGATATTAAACTTATTTTTCAACAGTCTGATAATGGCTTGATGAAAATTATCATTGTTAATATCGCCATTTTTATTGTATTGAACGTCGCAAAGGTTGGCTTACTTTTAGCGGATCAGGGAGGTATTTTCAATGAAATCTTGCAAAATATAACACTGTCATCTCAACCGAAGTTAGCTTTATTTAAGCCTTGGACTTTCATTTCTTACTTTTTCGTACATATTGAATTATTCCATTTGATCTTCAATATGATGTTCCTTTATTGGTTTGGACAAATATTATCAGACTATATTGGCGAAAAAAAAATAACACAAGTGTTTTTTCTGGGTGGCTTGGCGGGTGCTATTTTTTACTTACTTCTACTTAATAGTTTTTCTTATTTCATTTCACGAGGGCCGACTTTCCTAAATGGTGCATCAGCAGGCGTTTATGCCGTTGTTATTGCAGCAGCTACCCTTCGGCCGAATTACGGGGTATTCCTTTTTATCATTGGTGAAGTGAAAATTAAATACATCGCATTTTTTTATGTCATTTGGTCATTTATTGAAACGATAGGCAGTAATGCTGGAGGAAATATTGCTCACTTGGGTGGTGCGGCTATTGGATTAATATATGCCTTAAACTTTCAAAGACCCAAGAAAATAGTTAATAAAAAAGAGTCTGTGGTTTTTTCCTATGTTCAAAACGCCCAGAAAAAAACAGCAGAATTATTGGACTTACCTGATAATCGTGATATTCAAGAAGATGAACTAAATCAAATTTTGGATAAGATTTCGAAATCTGGATATGATAGTTTATCCAAATACGAAAAAAGACGATTATTTAAAGCGAGTCAAAAAAATGATTAAGGTTCCAAAACATTTTTACCTTTGTAAGGTTTTCATTCAACATATTAAAAATTAACGTATGCAGTTTCAGGCCGGTCCTCTTTTAAGTAAGATTCAAAGTCCTAAGGATCTTCGCGGACTACAAGCTTCACAGTTACCACAGGTCTGTGATGAATTACGTCAATTCATTATTGATCATGTGTCTGTGAATGGAGGCCATTTTGGAGCTTCTTTGGGAGTTACTGAATTAACGGTTGCCTTGCATTATGTTTTTAATACACCTGATGACCAGTTGGTATGGGATGTGGGCCATCAAGCATATGGACACAAGATATTAACCGGCCGTCAAGAAAGTTTTCATACCAATCGTTTAATTGGAGGTATTAGTGGATTTCCTAAAAGATCGGAAAGTGAATACGATGCATTTGGTGTGGGTCATTCTTCCACCTCCATCTCCGCTGCTTTAGGAATGGCAGTGGCTTCTCGATATAAAAAAGAATTTGATAGACAACATATAGCGGTCATTGGAGATGGTTCAATGACAGCCGGTATGGCTTTTGAAGCAATGAATCATGCCGGGGATATCCCTAATAATATGCTCATTATCTTAAATGATAATTGCATGGCGATTGATCCCAATGTGGGAGCTTTAAAAGAATATTTAACGGATATCACGACTTCTCATACCTACAACAAGGTGAAGGATGATATTTGGAATTTATTGGGCAAAATGTCAAAATTTGGCAAATCTGCACAAGAAATTGTTTCAAAAATCGAAAATGGTTTAAAAGCCACCATTTTGAAACAAAGTAATTTATTTGAATCTTTAAATTTACGCTATTTTGGGCCCATTGATGGTCATGATGTGGATTACCTAACGACCGTTTTAAAAGATTTAAAAGACATCCCTGGTCCTAAAATCCTTCATGTAATTACAACCAAAGGAAAAGGATATTCTTTAGCTGAAAAAGACCAAACATTGTGGCATGCACCTGGTAAATTTGACAAAACCACGGGTGAAATACAGAAAAAAACGTACGATAATCCTCAGGCACCTAAATACCAAGAGGTATTTGGGTATACATTATTAGAATTGGCAGAAAAAAATCCAAAAATCATGGGAATTACACCTGCTATGCCTTCCGGTTCTTCCATGAATATCATGATGCGAGCTATGCCTGACCGAGCATTTGATGTGGGAATTGCGGAACAACATGCGGTCACATTTTCGGCTGGATTGGCTACACAAGGACTAACAGTATTTTGTAATATTTATAGTTCGTTTATGCAAAGGGGTTATGACCAAGTCGTACATGACGTTTGTCTTCAAAACCTACCAGTGATATTTTGCTTAGATCGCGCAGGTTTAGCTGGAGCAGACGGACCAACCCACCATGGAAATTATGATTTTGCCTATATGAGATGTATCCCCAACATGATCGTAATGGCACCAAGAAATGAACAGGAATTGAGAAATATCATGTACACCGCTTCTCAAGATTCATTTAAGGAACGTAAACAAGCTATTACCATTCGTTATCCAAGAGGTGAAGGCGTTATGCCCGCTTGGCGTACTGATTTTGAAACAATTGAAATTGGGAAAGGTCAAAAAGTATTAGATGGTGAAAAAATAGCTGTACTAAGTATTGGACATATTGGCAATCAAGCACAAATAGCTTGTGAAATGGCCAGAAAAAATGGATTAGAACCGGCACTTTTTGATATGCGTTTCGTAAAGCCTTTGGATGAAAATTTACTTCACGACATATTTTCACAATTTGAATCTGTCATAACCGTAGAAGATGCTGCGATTCAAGGTGGCTTTGGATCTGCCATTGCTGAATTCATGATTGACCACCATTATTCCAATAAAGTAATTCGTTTAGGTATTCCGGATACGGTTATTGAACATGGAGAACAAATTGAACTTTATCGGGTTTGTGGTATTGATTCAGATAGTATTCTAGAAAAAATAATGAGTCTCTCAGACATCAAAAATTACGCAAATATTACCAAGGCATTAATTCCTTAATCGCCTACCATTCAAATTTAATCATTATAGTACTTTTCAAAGAAATAATCCGTACCTTTGCACCTTAATTTCCTGGAGTCTAGGAATTTATTTCATTAAAGAGACTAATTTTTTATGCAAAGCATTCGCAACATTGCCATCATTGCCCACGTTGACCACGGTAAAACAACCTTAGTTGACAAAATTATTCATGCATCCAAGATCTTTAGAGAAAATCAAGAATTTGGAGATTTGATCCTAGATAATAACGACCTAGAAAGAGAAAGAGGAATCACTATCGTTTCCAAAAACGTATCTGTTCGTTACAATGGGGTAAAAATCAACATTATTGATACTCCTGGTCACGCCGACTTTGGCGGTGAGGTAGAGCGTGTATTGAGAATGGCTGACGGTGTACTTTTATTAGTCGATGCATTTGAAGGCCCTATGCCTCAAACTCGATTCGTATTATCCAAAGCAATTGCTTTAGGTTTAAAACCTATTGTTGTTGTTAACAAAGTAGATAAAGAAAACTGTCGTCCGGACGAAGTTCACGAGCAAGTATTTGATTTAATGTTTAACCTAGATGCAACAGAAGACCAATTGGATTTCCCATGTGTATATGGTTCTTCTAAACAAGGATGGATGTCGGATGATTGGCAAAAACCAACAGACAATATCATCGCATTATTAGATGCCATTGTTGAGCATATTCCCGCTTCAAAAGTGCAAGAAGGAACTCCACAAATGCAAATTACTTCCTTAGATTATTCATCTTTCGTAGGTCGTATTGCAATTGGCCGTTTAGAACGTGGAACTTTAACTGAGGGAATGCAAATTTCTCTTTGTAAAGCTGATGGCTCAACAAAGAAAATGCGTATCAAAGAACTTCAGGTTTTTGAAGGATTAGGAAAAGTAAAAGTGGACACAGTAGAATGTGGTGAAATTTGTGCGGTAACTGGAATTGAAGATTTTGAAATTGGAGATACAATTGCAGATGCAGAAAACCCAGAGGCTTTAGCACGTATAGCCATTGACGAACCTACGATGAATATGTTGTTTACCATCAACAACTCTCCTTTCTTTGGAAAAGAAGGTAAATTGGTAACTTCTCGTCACATTCGTGAGCGTCTATTCAAAGAAACAGAAAAAAACTTAGCTTTAAAGGTTTTAACAACGGAGAGCGAGGATAAATTTTTAGTGTTTGGTCGTGGTATTCTTCACTTATCTGTTTTGATTGAAACGATGCGTCGTGAAGGATATGAACTACAAGTTGGACAACCACAAGTTATCTACAAAGAAGGTGAAAATGGTGAAAAATTAGAACCAATAGAAGCTTTAGTAGTAGACGTACCGGATGAGGTTGCGGGTAAAGTGATTGAATTAGCGACTCAAGGTAAAGGTGAATTGTTAATCATGGAACCTAAAGGAGATTTACAACACTTAGAATTCAAAATTCCATCTCGTGGTTTGATCGGTTTACGTTCAAAGGTATTAACTGCAACATTTGGTGAGGCAATCATGGCCCACCGTTTCGTTTCATATGAACCATTTAAAGGACCAATTCCTGGTCGTATCAATGGGTCATTGATTTCGATGAATACAGGCCCTGCTATTCCATATGCGATTGATAAATTACAAGATAGAGGGGTGTTTTTCATCGATCCAGGTGAAGAAGTATACACAGGAATGGTTGTAGGTGAGCATAATCGCCAAAATGATATTGAAGTAAATCTTCAAGCATCTAAGCAATTAACAAATATGCGTGCCTCAGGTACAGATTCAAATGTTAAAATCGCACCTAAATTGAATTTCTCATTAGAAGAATGTATGGAATTTATCCAAAAAGATGAATACCTAGAAATTACTCCTAAATCTTTACGTATGCGTAAAATTTTCTTAGACGCCAACGAACGTAAGAGAAACGAGAAGAAATAAATTAATGTAAGATGTAAGACGTAAGAGGGTAATTCACTTATGTCTTACATCTTTACTATACAAGTATCCAGAGCCATCGCTGCTCCTTCATTTTCACTAATTTCTACAGCCAATTTTCTAGAATAGTATGGGCTCGGTGTTTTAACAAAATACCAATTAGATCCTTTCCAAGTGCTAAGCCAATAGGCATTCTTCCATTTTAGATTAGCTCCCAAAAACACCGCATCTACTTTTTCTATATTCCATTTTTCTGAAGGTTTTTGTAAGTAATAAAAACGTTTGCCTTTCCAATTCCACCCAACATTCACATTTGACCTCAGCTGTTTCACCAATGTATCCCGAATATGATGATAGGAACATAATGGCGAAATATGAGCCTGCAGCCATGCTCCATCGTTGATCATATTTTTAGATCCAAACACAAAGGCTTTACCTCGATCTATTTGAATAATCACAAGTTCCTTTTTATAAACAGCATAATAGGCCAATTTTTGCTGTGAAATATTTCTTGGGATTAGATATTGATGGTAAAAAATTAAGGTTAATAAAATCACCACGTTACCATATAGTAAATACTTAATTCGGTAATGTCTCCAAATTTCTAACATCACTAAAAAGCATACACATAAAATCATTTCCCAATATTCCATTTGAAGAAATGGAATGACTGGATTGACTCCTTTTACCACATAAAACATCAGCGCGTGTAGTACATCAAAACTTTTGTCCAATAAAAATCCTAAACCATCATATAGCCAATCCCAGTGAAACTGAAAAAGTAATTCCGAAACCGATACAAACAACAATCCAACACATAAGGAAATCGAAGATAGTAAAATCAAAAAAGGGTTTAGAAGAAAAAAGTAAAAAGGATGTGGGATTTGATGGAAATAATAAATCACCAAAGGCAAAGTGAAAATTTGAGCTGCAATGGCAACCATGGTCAAATTCCATAGCTGCGTTATTGAAAAATTTAAAAGTCGATTTTTCATTTTCAGCTGAAGTAATTTTGCGAATTTTGATTGGTAAATCAATAAACCTAAGACGGCTAAATAAGATAATTGAAAGCCACTTTGGTACAAATTATTTGGATCAAGGACAAGCAGAATAAAACAAGAAAATGCCAGAATATTGATGGTGTTTTGTTGAAATTGAAAGCATTTGGCAAAAAGCATCAAGGAAAACATCCAAGCTGACCGTAAAACCGGTGCAGAAAAGTCCGATATACCCGCATAAAGCCAAAGTAATATCATCATGAATGCAAAAAATAACCAAGTGCCCCATTTGCCTTTTTTAAGCAAAAAACCAAAAATGAAGCTTAATCCCATATACAAAAGTCCCACATGCATTCCAGAAACCGACAAAATATGTATGGCACCCAAAGAAGCATAACTTTGCATGGTTTCAAAATCGATGGATGAACGTGCTCCCAATAACATGGCTGAAGCAACTTCTCTATTCCTCTCCGACTTCAAGGTTTGATTTAAATGATACTTCAAACGTTGTTGAATCTGATAAAAAAACTGCTCAAAGTTGAAATTGGGACTAGCTTGACCTAGTTGAATAAAATCCTGCCCCCTCAGAAAAACATTTCCAACAATACCTTTTCGCTGATAATACTCTTTCCAATTCTGCTCATTGGGAAACATAGAACTTGCAATAGGTTTAATTCGTGCGATGGAGAGATACTCATCCCCTATTTGTGGCTGATGATGTTGGATAGGAATATAAATTTTTAATTTTCCAGAACTCTTTTTCCAATGTTCAGAATACTTACAAGCAGTGATATCACCAATCAAGGACCAAGATTGTTGCTTCAATTGGGGAACTTCTCTAACCCGAAACACAAATGCTTGGCTATTTAGATTAAATGGTTGATTTTGTTTTAAGAAAATCGAAGAATTATAGAAAAAAGAGAGTCCTGAAAACACGCAAAATAACAAAAAGGATAACCGTAAAACCTGCTTAGGAAAAAAAAGAAAACAAACAAAAGCACTAGCAACAAAGGCGATAAAAATAGGCCAGGAATAATGATAAAAAGAATCAGCAATGACTATTCCAAATACCCAATAAAGGACAATGCGCAGGAAAGGGAAACGAACAAATAATGAATACAATGGTTAGGCGGATTTTGCCTAAAGGTAGAATTTTTTCTGAGAAATAAGCTGCTCTACATTATCAGGAAGTAGATATTTAATAGAACTACCATTTTTTATGCATTCCCGAATATAGGTAGCCGAAATATGTAAAATTGGTGCAGAGACAGTCAAGACTTTAGGATGATTCCATAAATCAGAACTTTTATCCTCATCCCTTGGATAAACAATCAACTGAAAATAATCAAGAATCTTATCATAATTTTTCCAACTTTTAAATTGCTTCAAGTTATCTCCCCCAATGATTAAAGAAAATTCATGTTCCAGATGTTTCTCAGATAAATGAATTAAAGTATCAATGGTATAGGAAGGCTTGCTTAGTTGAAATTCAATATCACAACTCTTAAATTGAAAATTATCTTCAATGGCACGTTCAACCATATCCAATCGATCAAATTCATGTAACAGAGTTTTGCTTTTTTTATGCGGGTTTTGGGGGGAAACTACAAACCAAATTTGTTTCATATCAGTCTGATTAAGCACTGCTTGCGCAATGATTAAATGCCCATGGTGAATGGGATTAAACGAGCCGAAAAACAAACCCACTTTCATATTAGTTGGTAAAATTTGTAAACAATTCTTGCGCTTCCTTCACTGCCTTTTCCAATTCATCATTGACTAAAACTACATCAAATTTATCTTGAAAAGACCATTCGAATTTCATTTTAAAAATCCGTTTCGATAAAGATTCTTCTGTTTCAGTTCCTCTTGCCCTTAATCTATCTTCTAAAATTTCTAAACTTGGAACTTTAACAAAAATAGCCAAAGCCCTTTCTTTGTAATAATTTTTCAAAGCCAAACCTCCCTTAACATCCACATCAAAAATAACATGTTTACCAGATTCCCAAATACGTTCAATTTCTGATTTTAACGTGCCATAATAGGCTCCAGGATATACTTCTTCCCATTCTACAAAGGCATCTTCGTCTATTTTTTGACGAAATTCATCTGGAGTCATGAAGTAATAATCTTGTCCATTTTGCTCTGAACGACCCCGTTTATCACGAGTGCAGGCAGAAATAGAAAAACCCAAATTAGAATTATGGGCCAAAAGTTCTTTAACAATGGTTGTTTTACCAGACCCCGAGGGCGCAGAGAATATGATTAATTTACCTTCCAAATTTTTCGCTTTTAATAAGCTAGCAAAGTAACGGAATTAAGATGGAAATTAGGATTAAAATTAAAAAAAGTTTGGCTTTGATTTGTTCAAAAATCGAATCTGGACATTTTTGATGACATTTTGACTTGATAGCTTTTTTTAAGCTCAATTCTAATTCGTAGCCTTCTTGGCAAGGTAAACATTGATCCTTATTTGCTAAAAATGCTGCTTCTTCCTTAGAAGTAGCTTCTCGATCCAATATCCTTTGAATCAATTTCATGCAATTTTTATGATGCTCACAACTCGTTTTCATTTATTTAA
The DNA here is from genome assembly GCF_054558485.1 of Aquirufa sp. ROCK2-A2. Lineage (NCBI taxonomy): Bacteria > Pseudomonadati > Bacteroidota > Cytophagia > Cytophagales > Flectobacillaceae > Aquirufa > Aquirufa sp. ROCK2-A2. The sequence continues at coordinate 101,628 of NZ_JBPXKA010000001.1, read as the reverse complement.
TATTTCTCTGTTCAATGGATAACACTAACATAATTACATAAGTTCCAGCTCATCTGACAAACTGTCAGAGCCATAACCTCTCTTTCGTGCATAATCGGCTAATTTTTCTTTTAAAACCGCCCTTGCTCGGTGCAAACGTGAACGTACCGTTCCGATAGGGATATTTAATATTTTTCCCATTTCCTCGTAACTAAATTCTTCTAAATCACATAAAATAATAATCATCCGAAAATCGACAGGTAAAGCCTGAATAGCAGCTGTAATTTCATCTCCTAACATCTCATTGACTGATTCAGCTTTTAAATCTGCTTGAAAAGCCGGTTCCGAATCCTCATCACCTGCATAGGATTGTTCTACCCATTCAAATTCTACTTTGGAAGGTCCTCGTGATTTTTTTCGGTAATCATTGATGAAATTATTCTTTAATATTCTAAATAGCCATGCTTTGGCATAGGTTCCTGGCTCAAATGAGTCGACAAAACGATATGCCTTTAAACAGGTGTCTTGCACTAAGTCATTGGCATCATCTTCATCATTGGTTAATCTTAATGCAAAATTGTACATCGCATCAAGATGAGGCATAAATTCCTTTTCAAAAACCTCCTTAGCTTTACTCGGAGGAGTGATTGTTTCTTCTACTTGGACTTCCATGAGATCGTATTTAATCATAAAAACAATTCGTATTTCTATGAACGAAACTTGTCACTACAAATTTGAAACCAAAGGATATATTATGACAAAAGAGGTAATGAGTAAGAAAAAAGGGAAGAAAGAGAAATCATGAAGAGCGAAAAGAGAAAAAGAGAAAAATAGATGTGCTTCGACAAGCTCAACAACTAGGCAATAGATGAGAACGTTGGCTGAGGCTCGAGAAGCAAAAAACAGCAAATTGCTATCACTTAATTTTATCAAACAACTTAACTATTAAACCCTTAAATTGCAGGGGGTAAGGGGCCCCATTCCCCATAAAAAATGGCCATCGGATTTGCTAATTGAAAACTTATATTTATTACCTATTAACTGATTTTTTCTACCCTTTAATCTTTTTGATACTTCAGGGAAGCAAGGTGGGGTGAGGAAATAGATAATAGGTAATAATGCGAATCAAGAGTCAAAATCCTATTTGAAAAAAAATCCATGGTAGTCGGGTTTAATAATCGTTGTTCCTTTTGTATTAATAACAAATTCCTTATTTCGCATTAATACCTATTACCTTTTACCTATCAATGCCATTTATTGGCTAATTTATTTTTTAAGGCATTTCTTTTTTAGAAAAGAAGAAACAAAAAAACTTATTTTGTGCCAGTTAATCCAAGACGAATCAATTTAATTATGAAGTTGAATTATGAGCGTTTTTAAAAATTCATAACTCATAATTTAATTCTTTTCTTTCGTCGGATTAACCATGAATGACGAGATATAATTAGCTTTAAGAACAAAGGTTTTTATGATTACGAACAGTGGCTGTACGCGGTTACTAACTCTGTCAAAGTATGGTTAATGAGCTTACCGAAGTATCGAAGCCATGTTTATAATGATTGTTTCAAAGAGCAGCAATAAAAAAATAATGATAATTTCAGTTATAAACATATGTTTAAAAGCGAATTTGAATTTGTTATTTCCAAAACACTTTTATAGAAATGCAATTGATAGGCTAATTCTATTTAGATGGTATTTCATTTTTTTTGCTTAATTCCCAGCAATAGGTCAGATTTAAAATTATTCCACTTCATTTTTGGAAAATAATTCCAATACCACAAATAGAACCAAATTAAGTACTGAACTGCTGATTGCGCGAATTACACTTATACCTAAAAGAGATGAATCGCTTGATTCTAATAAGAATATAATCAAATGGTGAATGATTAAAAGAACAAAAACATAGGGTAGAAACCACAACCAAGTCATGTCTTTTAAGCTGATTTGAGACCTCTCATCATATCCATTTGCAGGTGTTAGTTTATTGATTAAATAAGGCCTTAGATAGGCGATGGCTACACAAGCAACAGCATGAATACCATGTGTATTGTAAAAAATATCCACCATCCAACCTAGCGTAAAGGCTAGTAAAATTAATGGTACCGGCTTAAATTCAAATGGTGCTTTAAGGATAGACCAAAGATAAATAAAGCAAAAGGCATAAGACCCGAAACTTAAATCCCTTAAAAAGACAATTTGGCAAACAATCGTAAGTAAAACTGCTAAAAAAGTTCTGAAATTGAATTTAAATGCCATTACTATTCTGTTTTTGGAATCGATTGGTTTAATTTCTCTTGTTGCCAAGCCAAGGAATTCTTGATCACATAGACATATTGAAGCGTTGAAAATTTGGTCATCAACATCAATTTTATGTCATGAAAATTTCCATCTTTTTTCAAACCCACCTTGGCGACAATCCCAATGGGAATATTCGGAGGAAACACCGCGTTATAATCGGACGTAACAATGGTATCTCCTCGAACTACTTTTTTGTATTTGGAAACATCCATTAAGTCTGCCACTTCCGTTTGAATGCCACCCCATTTGACATAACCAAGTTCTCCATTGGATTTTATTTTCGCAGAAATGGAATTGGAGGTATTTAATACCGAAATGATAAGTGACAAATCCTTAGAACATGACATCACTTTCCCAACTACACCTGTAGAAGAAATCACAGCCATTCCAGGACGAATACCGTCAGACAATCCTTTGTCAATCGTTAAATAATTCTGAGTCAGAGCTGTACTCTGATCCACCACCTTCGCTAAGGTTGCTTGATATTTATTTAACGAAGCCAAACTCGCAAAATAAGGTATTTCACTTTTGGGATGAATTTGTGATTTTAATCGAAAAAGTTCATTTCGAAGTTGGGTATTCTCCATGGCAAGTGTTTGATTAACCACTCGCAAATTATGATAAGTTTTGACTGCGTCAACATCCTCCATGATGCTAGCCACCCACTTATTAGTGGTATTAAAATACAAGGTATGTTGGTAATCATTGTACTTGAATACAGACCAAAGACTGACCAATTCCAATATAACGAACAAAAGTAGTGTCCTTTGTCGCAATAAAAATTGGAATAATTGAATCATAAGTAAATGGAGCTAAATAAGCGACTAGGTAATTAAAACAGGCTTATATTTTTCTAGATTTTTCAAGATTTCACCAGTTCCACGAACAACGGCTTTCAAAGGATCGTCTGCAACGTGCACTTTCAATTGCGTTTTCTTTTCAATACGTTTATCCAATCCATGTAACATAGCACCACCGCCCGCAAGATGAATTCCATTATGGAAAATATCACCTGAAAGTTCCGCTGGAGCTCTTTGAAGCGTCTCCATAATGGCAACTTCGATTTTGGTAATTGAACTATCCAATGCATAAGCAATTTCAGAATAGTTAATCAAAATTTCTTTAGGTATACCGGTCATTTGATCTCTACCTCGAATTTCAAAATCAGCAGGAGGATTTTCTAATTCTGGCAAAGCCGCCCCTACTTGAATTTTAATTTGCTCAGCAGAACGCTCACCGATAACCAATTTATGTTCTCTTAATAAATAATCTTTGATGTCACGCGTAAACTCATCACCAGCCACGCGGATTGAATTCTCTACAACGATGCCACTCAATGAAATGATAGCAACCTCAGTTGTACCACCACCAATATCAACCACTAAAGAGCCATTCGGTTGTTCAATATCAATTCCAATTCCAATAGCAGCTGCAATTGGCTCATGAACCATATAAACTTCTCTAGCCCCAGCATGTTCAGCCGAATCCTTTACCGCTCTTTTTTCTACTTCGGTGATTCCTGAAGGAATACAAATCACCATACGTAGCGCTGGAGTAAAAAATGAATTCCCTTTATCCATCATTTTAATTAAACCACGCATCATTAATTCGGCCGCGGTAAAATCAGCGATAACGCCATCCTTCAAAGGTCGAATGGTTTTTATATTGTCATTGGTCTTTTCATGCATCATCATTGCTTGACGACCCACCGCTAAAACTTTATTGGTATTTCTATCTAAAGCAATTATCGATGGTTCATCTACAACCACTTGATTTTTGTGAATAATTAAGGTATTTGCTGTACCTAAGTCGATCGCAATGTCCTTGGTTAGAAAATTAAATAATCCCATGAGTTGTTTCTAAAATATTGGGTAATAACTAGCTTGCTAAAAGCTAATTAACAAATTTACTTATAAAATATGAGCTAATAATTTATTTTACATGAAATTTCTACCATTCCTCAAAATAATTATAAATCTGCCCTAACGTATCATTGTGATACTTTAAAAAAACTATTATTCACTTTTATAAGTTTATTACAAATATTTCTCGTCGATTCATTTCCACTTTTGGTCAAAAAAAACAGTAAAATAATTTGGAATTATTACTTGATTTATTAGTTTTGTCCAAATTAATTTAAAAATCCGAGTAGAAATCGGAAAAATCTCTTCAATATGGAAGATTATAACAAGATAATTGAGTCCTTAGGCGTAAAATTCATTAAGTCTAGAAACATTAGAATATTACAACCTATACGTATCAAAAATTTCTACGATGTTGAAAATTCACTCTTGATTTTGTACAAAGGCGAGGTTTCGTTTGGAGAAGAAGATACTTCTGTAGAAGAAGGTGATATGCTTTTTATCCCAGGTGGAAAAATGGTTAGCGTTACCTACGGTAATTCCGAAAAACCAAAACCCGTGAACAACGAAGAATTCATGACGCATCGTGAATTATATTTCGATTTGAACATGGATGCTAATGCCATTGGAAAGCACGAAAATTCTTTTGGGATGGTGGCTTTTGAAGCAAAGGTTTTTGATTCAGTGAATTTCTTTACTTCTTTGGACATCCCTCCTTTCTTGATTAAGAAGGACGAAAAATTGGCTCAGACGATCAAAGAAATTTTAACAGAAGATTTATCTGACCAATTAGGAAAAGGACGTATCATCAAAATCAAAACGGAAGAAATTGTTATCGAAATCATTCGATACATCATCCAAAATAGATTATTCGTTGAGCAATTAGCCACCAATAGTACTTATTTCAAAGATCCTCGTTTAATTGATATTTTTGCTTTCATCAAAGATCATTTGGGTGGTGATTTATCAAATAAAGTTTTAGCCAATGTGGCCAATGTATCAGAAGATTATGTTGGACAATATTTCAAAATGCTAACAGGGATTAATCCACAGGATTATATCGAGTACCAAAGAATGGAAGCTGCAGTTGGACTTTTACGGACAACTAAAAAATCCATTCGTGCGATTGGCTCAGAAGTAGGATACAAAGACACTGCGTATTTCTGTCGTCGTTTTAAAATGATGTTCGGAATTCCAGCTGGAAAAATGAGAAGAAGAGAATCCTTAATGAATATTTAAGTTCTTATAGTTACTAACATTAAAAAAGGCCATCTGTCAACTGACGAATGGCCTTTTTTTATTTTAAATAAATTAAAATCTAAACAAAATATTTCAACTTCACTAATTCACGTTCTGTCAAATATCTCCAATTACCTCTTGGTAAATCTTTCTTGCTTAAGCCCGCAAATGACGTTCTGTCAAGTTTGGTTACTTCATAACCTAGGTGTTCAAAGATTCTTCTAACAATACGGTTTTTACCCGAATGTATTTTCACGCCAATCACATAACCGTCAGGTGTTACCTTAGCTAATTCATCAACTTTGATTTCGCCATCTTCTAATTGCAAACCTGCAACTATTTTCTCGAAATCTTCATCACTTAATGGCTTATCCAATTCCGCTTGATAAATTTTAGTCACTTCGTTCGAAGGATGAGTCAATTTATCCGCTAATTCGCCATCATTTGTTAACAATAACAATCCTGTCGTATTTCTGTCCAAACGACCTACCGGATAAATTCTTGCTTCACCAGCATTTTTCACCAATTCCATCACCGTTTTACGATCATTCGGATCTTCCGTGGTGGTTAAGAAATCTTTAGGCTTATTCAATAAAACATAAACTGGTTTTTCACGATTCAATTTACGATTACCATATTTAACAATATCCGTAGGGCCAACTTGGTATCCCATTTCTGTGATTACTTTGTTGTTCACTTTTATTTCTCCCGCTTCAATTAATTTATCCGCATCTCTCCTTGAACATATTCCCGCATTGGCAATAAAACGGTTCAAACGAATAGAATCATTTTGACGTTCTTCTTTACGCAAAACCCGTTGTACACGTGCTGGCGCATTTTCTTTAAAACGATCTAATTTATATTGAGGTGTGTAAGCAGGTTTTTCCTCAAAACGATTTCTACTTTTGAAAGTCTCCTTTTTGGAAAATTTCACCGGACGACCATCTCTAGTTCTTGGTGCCTCCTCTTCACGTGGTACACGCGGAGTAAATGAAAATTTCGGTTCGCTGCTTGTTCCATCCTCATTGGCTGGTACATTTTCAAATGAAGTATTTTCAGGTCTTTTATCGTCATAACGATTGTTTGGACGATCAAATCGATTAGAGCGGCTTCTTTCGCCATCAAATGGTTTACGATCACCTGAATAAGGCTTTCTTTCGCCGTCAAATGGTTTACGATCGCCTGAATAAGGTTTTCTTTCGCCGTCAAATGGTTTACGATCGCCTGAATACGGTTTTCTTTCGCCGTCAAATGGTTTACGATCGCCTGAATATGGTTTTCTTTCGCCGTCAAATGGTTTACGATCGCCTGAATATGGTTTTCTTTCGCCGTCAAATGGTTTACGATCGCCTGAATATGGTTTTCTTTCGCCGTCAAATGGTTTACGGTCGCCTGAATACGGTTTTCTTTCGCCGTCAAATGGTTTACGATCGCCTGAATATGGTTTTCTTTCGCCATCAAATGGTTTACGGTCGCCTGAATACGGTTTTCTTTCGCCGTCAAATGGTTTACGATCGCCTGAATATGGTTTTCTTTCGCCATCAAATGGTTTACGATCGCCTGAATATGGTTTTCTTTCGCCATCAAATGGTTTGCGATCGCCTGAATATGGTTTTCTTTCGCCATCAAATGGTTTACGATCGCCTGAATATGGTTTTCTTTCGCCATCAAATGGTTTACGGTCGCCTGAATATGGTTTTCTTTCGCCATCAAATGGTTTACGGTCGCCTGAATAAGGCTTTCTTTCGCCATCAAATGGTTTGCGATCGCCTGAATATGGCTTTCTTTCTCCGTCAAATGGTTTGCGATCTCTGAAATTTCCTGTGCTTGAACTTCGTGGGCTAGAATTGCCATCACGACTACCGAATCGGTCGCCTCCGCGACGATTGGAATTTTCTGAACCTCTTTTTTCGCTTGAAAATCTGCGAGGTGAATCCGAACGACTATTTTCGTCCTTGTTAATTCTTTTTCTCATATTAGTTTACAACATCACTGCTGGATAATTTTTATAGACACGTTTGTCTATTTTATACTTCGATTTTCGAAATTTATGCAAAGGTACGAGAAATAAATGAGCATAGCTTATTACATTTGAAAGAACTTTTCCACATTATGAAATTCGCCGACAAAATTTTTACAGGAAATACAGGAATAAAGACCTTATTTTACTCTATTTTGACCATTTTGATCCTTTCGTGCCAAGGTGATGAATTTCAATTTCATCAAGCACAAAAACAGTTTGATAAAGGGGAATACGATCTAGTCATTCAAAAATTAAAACCTTTGGCAAATAAAGGTTTTCAAATCGCTGAAACCAATTTTTTAATTGCCGAGTCGTATAGATTATCCAACCGAATCAATTTGGCATTCAATTATTATCAAACAGCACTTGAAAAAGGCAACACCGATAAAATGATTCCTTATCATTTGGCATACTCTGCCAAAGCTAATGGCAATTACGAAGCTACTAGAAAGTTCCTAACTCAATTTATTCAATCCAAACCCAACAAAAGTTATCGATTGAAATCCGAGATTGAATTGGAATATTTACCGCAAATTCCAGAATTACAAAAGAAAATAAGTCCGGTTGACATTCAAAACTTAAAAGGAAACACGGCTCAGGCTGAATTTTCCGCACGTAAATTGGGAGAAGATTTGATCATTTCTAGTACACAAAAACCCGAAGTTTATAAGAATAATGGATTACCATTTGTAGGACTGTATAAGGCTACTCTTAAAAATCCTGATGAAATAGGGAAAATGGAATTGTTTAGTTCCCAAATTTTCAAAGAAAATGCGAACGAAGGGACACCTGCATTTTCAAAAGATGGAAACACCGTTGTTTTTGCTAGAGGAAATACAGGAAAAAACAAAGATGTTTCTCCCGATGTGGATTTATACATTTCCAAAAAAGACGGTGCAAATTGGTCAATACCTGAAAGATTAAGCATATCCGATTCCATTGCATGGGATGGAAGTCCGAGTTTTTCTTCTGATGGCAAAACGCTGTATTTTAGTTCCAATAGAAGAGGAGGTAAAGGTGGCTTGGATTTATACCGAGTGGCCATGGATAATTCGGGTAGATTTGGAAGGCCGATTAACATGGGTTCTTCCATAAACACTCCCGGAGATGAAATTTTTCCCTTCGTTTCAGAAGATGGTAAAATGTATTTTTCATCTGATGGCCATCCGAGCATAGGTGGTTTGGATTTATATGTAGCAACAAGAAACGATGATGATATAATAGTGGAGCATTTAGGTGTACCCATGAACTCGATATCAGATGATTTTGGTATTATATTGGTGGATGAAAACCATGGTTATTTTAGTTCAAATAGACCAGGAGGGAAAGGAGATGATGATATTTATTATTTCTCAGGCAAAGGTCCAGAAGACAGATGGTGGTCCAATGAAGCTCCTCCACTCGCCAAAGATGAGGAAGACAAAATTGTTCATTATAGTTTAAAAACTCAATTCATTGATCCTACAGGAAAACCAATTGAAGGAGTTAAATTTTCTTTGAGAAGAAATGGGCAAACGGTCGAAGGAGGTAAAAGTGACAAAAAAGGTTTTGCTCCTAATCTAGAATTAGCTCCCAATGATGAATTAGATTTCTTAAGTGAAAAAGAAGATTATTTAACAAAGCGTTCGAATTTTTCCATGGAAGGAAGAGAAATCCCTGCAATTTTATTAAAAAAAGAAATCACCGACACCACATTTACCTTCCAGATTGTGATGGACAAACCTGAAATTGGAAAAGAAATCACTGAATTGTATCAAATAAATCCGATTTTTTACGATTTAGACAAATCCGATATTCGAACGGATGCCACGGAAGAGTTGGAGAAAATTGTTCAATTCTTAAAAGATAATGAATATGTATCCATCGAATTAGGTTCTCATACAGATTCCAGAGCTAGCGCGGCATACAATATTAAACTGTCTCAACGAAGAGCTGAATCTGCGGTGAAATACATTACAGGCAGAGGAGTTAGTGCAGAAAGAATAAAAGCCAAGGGATATGGGGAAACTCAATTGATCAATGAATGTGGAGATGGAGTTGATTGTTCTGAAGAACTACATCAACAAAACCGTCGAACAGAATTTAAAATTACCCAAATTAAAGAGGATTAATATGTCAACGTATTTATTAAAAAATGGTCAAATCGTTAATGAAGGCAGAATTATTCAAGCCGACATTCGTATTTATAACGGTAGAATAGACCGAATTGACGCAGAAATAAAACCCAAAGGTGATGAACGAATCATTGATTTAAAAGGGAAACATGTATTTCCTGGCATGATTGATGACCAAGTTCATTTTAGAGAACCGGGTTTAACTCATAAGGCTACTATCGCGAGTGAGGCTAGAGCTGCAGTTGCAGGTGGGGTTACCAGCTTTATGGAAATGCCCAATACGGTGCCCAATGCATTGACTCAAGAATTATTGGCAGATAAATATGCCATAGCGAGTAGAAGTTCCCTTGCTAATTACTCCTTTTTTATGGGAGCTGGAAATGATAATTTGGAAGAGGTTTTACGAACCTCCAAAACGGATGTTTGTGGAATTAAAATTTTCATGGGATCATCCACTGGAAATATGTTGGTAGATAATATTAAAACCCTTGAAAATATATTTTGTCAGAGTGAGATGCTCATCGCCACTCACTGCGAAGATGAACCAACGGTAAAAGCAAGAACCGAATTATTTAAATCGCAATTTCCAGAGGAAGCTCCGGCTTATATTCATCCTTTAATTAGAAATGAAGAAGCCTGTTATTTATCTAGTGAAAAAGCCATTGAATTAGCTAAAAAATGTGGCTCCCGATTGCATATTTTACACATAAGTACGGAAGAGGAATTGGCTTTGTTTGACCACACGATTGCCTCAAAAGACAAAAAAATAACGTCAGAGGTTTGCGTACATCATTTATGGTTTGACGCTTCGCAATATGACGAATTAGGTAATTTGATTAAGTGTAATCCAGCCATCAAAGATGCTCGACATAAAAATGCCTTACGAAAAGCATTGCTTTCAGGGCATTTGGATATCATTGCAACAGACCATGCACCACATACTTGGGAGGAAAAACAACAAAATTATTGGAAATCGCCTTCTGGTTTACCCTTGGTTCAACATCCCTTATTAATGATGATTGAGTTATCAAAAGAAGGCCATTTATCATTGGAAAAAATAGCTGAAAAAACAGCTCATGCGGTTGCCGACATCTTTCAAATTGAAGATAGAGGATACATTCGTGAGGGTTATTGGGCGGATTTAGCGATTGTAGATTTGGAAAAACCACATCAAGTAAACAAAAACTCCATTCATTACCAATGCGCTTGGTCACCTATGGAAGGTCATACTTTTGCCAGTAGCATTGAATACACCTTTGTTTCAGGTCATTTGGCCTATTCATTAGGTACTTTCGATGAATCGAATTTAGGTAGAAGGTTATTATTTCAGCGAGGTTAATTGACATTAGATGAAAACCACCTTACAAGCATACTATAGTCCCAATGCCATAGAAGCTGGATTAGATGAAGCTGGAAGGGGTTGTTTGGCGGGGCCAGTGGTAGCGGCGGCCGTTATTTTACCCAAGGATTTTCATCATCCATTATTGAACGACTCAAAGCAACTAACAGCAAAGCAGAGGGATCAATTGCGAAAAGAGATTATAGAATTCGCTATCGATTTTGCAATTGCGGAAGTAGATGCTGAGACAATTGATCAAATTAATATTTACAAAGCGAGTGTATTAGCCATGCACCGTGCTGTTGATCAATTGAAACAAATTCCTGAGCATCTGTTGGTCGACGGAAATAGGTTTATTAGCTACCCTTTGATTCCACACACTTGCGTTGTCAAAGGTGATTCCAAGTTTTTTTCCATCGCCGCGGCATCCGTTTTAGCCAAAACCTATCGGGATGAATGGATGGAAAAAGCTGCTCTAAACTATCCAGAATACGCTTGGGAGCGAAATGCAGGATATCCAACCCTGCATCATAGAAAAGCAGTTTTGCATTTTGGCCCTACTCCTTTGCACCGAAAAACATTTCGTGTAGAATTAAAAGAAAAAGATTAATTTCATAGTCATATTTGTTTCAACCTAAACCTTAATAGCTTGCGTCATTTTACTTTATTTATTTTGTTGTCAATACTAATTTCTCCTATTCTATTATTTGGACAAAGTGAGATATATAGTAAATCGAAAAAATCCCAAATGGCGGAACGTATAAAAACATTGAGCCAAAAAGCGGATAGTATTTCAAAACGCAGTTTTCGGATTGCCAAGGAAAGGGGAATCAAGCTCAAGGATACATTAAGTAAGGATCGCGTCTTGCATTTTCAACAGATCAATGAAATCGGGGAAGCACTTTATATAGGCAATCACTCCAACGCAATAGCTGCTAATCAGACCAGAACGAATCAATTGTATATGGATGGAATTTTAGGATTGAATCTCACGGGAAAATCCGATACTATGTCCGGGAAATTAGGTATGTGGGATGGTGGTGGAGCGATGGTCAATCATCAAGAATTAATCGGACGTGTCACTACCGAGGACGCAGGAATAGCTTCAGACTCACACGCCACTCACGTAAGTGGAACGTTAATTGCCCAAGGAATCAATTCCAATGCAAAGGGAATGTCGAATGGTGCCAATGTTCGGGTTTGGGATTTTAATGGAGATGCCAAAGAAATAAATGAGAATTCGAAAAGTCTATTGGTTAGCAATCATTCATATGGCTATGTAGCAGGTTGGGAGTTTAGTGACACCAAGAATAAATGGGTTTGGTATGGATATGACAAAGTAAGCAGTACGGAAGATTATAAATTCGGTTTTTACGATGACAATACAGCGGCTCTTGATCAATATGCTTATAATGCTCCCAAATTTTTAATGTTTAAGTCGGCTGGGAATAATCGTAATTCAAATGGTCCGACTACTGCAGGAGAATTATATTATTTGCATACCCCTATCAATGGAGTAGATACATCTCGCGTGGCTAGATCGAAAAATAATTCATATGATATTATTTCGACCACCGGAAACGCCAAAAATATTTTAACGGTTGGTTCGGTAGATTTAATGGGTTTTGCCCCTACCAAGGCATCTGATGTGACTATTTCCGCATTTTCGAGTTGGGGTCCTACAGATGATGGAAGAATTAAGCCTGATATTATGGGAGTAGGAACTAATATTTATTCGACATCAAATTCCTCTACAACAGCCTATGCCACCTCTAGCGGCACATCCATGTCGAGCCCCCAAGTTGCTGGATCAGCTTTTTTACTTCAACAATTATACAATCGTCTAAATAATAATAATTTTATGCGTGCAGCAACCTTGAAAGGATTGCTTTTGCATACGGCGATGGACATTGGACCCCTTGGTCCGGATTATAAATCTGGCTGGGGATTGCTGAATGCTGAAAATGCAGCCAAAGTGATCATGAACAAAGATAATTCGTATAAAATTATTGAAGGTACTTTGGCCAATGGACAATCAGGAAGTATTCCATTGATTGCTTCAGGAAAAGGGGATTTGACGGCCACAATTTCATGGACAGACCCTGAAGGTAAGGTTGGGTCAGCTATTCTAAATGACCGAACGCCTCGATTGGTGAACGACCTTGACATTCGAATCAAAGATAATGCGGGCACCTATCTTCCATTTATTTTAGATCCGGCGGCACCAGCCAATTTGGCCAAACCGGGTGACAATATTCGTGACAATATTGAGAAAATTATTATCGTTGGTGCGATACCTGGAAAAAGTTATGAGTTAAGTTATTCTCACAAAAAAACGTTAAAAGATAATGCACCGCAAGATTATACGATTATTTTGTCGGGTATTGGAGGTCAAAAATATTGTTCATTAAGCAATACAAATCCAAGTAATGCTGTTCAATCCATTTCTTTGAATAAAAATATCTTTACTTCTTCTTCCATAAGTGATTTTATGGATAAACCATTCATTACCGAATTAGGACAAACTATTCCTGTTGAAATAACGTTTAGTGATGCACAAGCTAAACATTCTAAATTGTATGTCGACTGGAATCAAGATGGAGATTTTGATGATTTAAATGAATTATGTCTTAATACCGGCAACATTACTACTTCTACTTTTTCGAGTACATTTCAAATTCAATCAACAAGTTCAATTAATCAGTATTACCGCATTCGACTTGTTACAGAATTTGGTTCTAACAATAGCTTAGCGAAGTCGTGTGGTTCTATCTCTGCCGGTGAGGTAGAAGAATATTTAATGCAAATTACAGAACCTTCCAATGATGTAGGAGCTTTAAGTTTCAGCCAATCAACTCCCAAAATTTGTGCAACAAATGGCAGCATGACTTTTATTGCCAAAGTGAAAAATCATGGAACTGCTGACCAAAACGAGGTAAAAGTCCTATTGAAAATAACGCAAAAAGGACAAACGATATCCACATTAACTGGCACCATTCCTACTGTTTATTCTAAAACGGAGGAAGAAATTGCATTGACCGGATCGATGGTCTTGAATGCTGGAGAAACTTACCAATTTGAGTTATCCACGAATTTAACCAATGATCAGAATGGGCTAAATAATAATTACTTAAAAGAAATTACAGTAGATAATCCAAATCCACCTGTGGTGAGTGGGGAGTATTGCACGGGAGCGAGCACGCTAACTTTAAGAAGTACGGATCCTAACGCACTTTGGTACAATAACAATATGTTGGTTGGATCTGGCCAAACAGTTTCTTTACCCGCAAATAAGCCTTACTTCGCTGCCAGTGGCGACTTTTCAGCATCTTATGGACCGAAAACAAAAAAAGAATTTGGATTAGGAAGTTATTACGCCAATTTTGGCCCGATTCCAATCGTAGATGTAAAAAGTCCAATCGTTTTAGAATCTGCCAGAGTCTATGTGGGAACCTCAGGCACAATTGTGTTTAGTGTTTATGACTTTAATACTGGCATGTTGGTGGGATCTGTAGTAAGAGAATTAACAGCAACACGTATTCAAAAGAATATTCCAACCGATCCAAGTATTCAAATACCGGACGACAAAAATGATCCAGGACAAATTGTCCAATTGAATCTTTCTTTCCCTGCAGCTGGCTCTTATGCCATCACTCAAGAATGCTACAATGGGGCAAGTATTTACCGAAGTAATCGATCTTTAAAAGATACCGCCAATGCAGTTACAAACATTGGTTATCCTTACGAAATATCCAATGTCATCAAGATGGATGGTGTACTTTACAACAATGAGATAATCCAATCAGGTTACTATTACTTCTACGACATGAAGCTCCGCTCTTACAATTGTGCGACCAAACGTGTGGAGGTCCCGGTAAAAGTAAACACTTCTCCTATCATTAAAATAACTCCCAGTGGTAAGAAAACCATTTGTACCTCCGATCAACCTAGTTTAGCCATTGTTGCAAATTCAGGTGACAATCCAAGTTACCAATGGCAATTGAATGGCGCGGATATCAAAGGAGCAACGAATTCGACCTATACAACTAGTTTGTCAGGTAAGTATTCTGTCAAAGGAAGTGTTTCCGGAGGAGCTTGTCCTGCCATTTCAGATACATTGGATTTGAAATTCAGCACCCCGATTCCGCCATTTATTTCCTACAGTCAAGGAATTTTAAGTACCTCCGCTGGAACCAATATTCAATGGTTATTGGGTGGATCTGCGATTCCGAATGCCAACAGCAATAAATACATCCCAGTTACGTCAGGAACCTATAAAGTTCAGCTAAAAGACACGAATGGTTGCCTAGCAACTTCTGATATCATTAATGTCAATATATTAGCAACCGAAAACGAGAATCCATTCAAGCAGATTGTGGCATTTCCAAATCCCGTTAGCCAATCCATTAAAATAGGATTACCAGATGGATTAACTGCTAACATGTATGATGTTGAAGTGATGGATATAGAAGGAAAATTAGTATTAACCAAACAATGTGTGGTAGATTCAATTGAGAAAACCATGTCATTGGATGTATCCAAATTAAGCGAAGGAACTTACATTTTACGTATTCCTGCTACCCAAACACAAGCGGTTAAGATTATTAAATTTTAACTAATTTCCTGCCAAAAGAAGCTCCTTTAAGCATTTCCGATAATTCATAAGGGGCTTCTTTCAAGGTAATTTCTTGAACAATGCTAGAGCAATCGATTGACCATTCGTTAGCAAATTTCTTCCATATTTCAGCTTTTTTTTCAGCAGTAGCATCTGCAGAAAAAATTCCTAGTAAACGAGCTCCCCTTAGGATAAAAGGATAGATTTGTAAATTTAAATCCGTTCCTGAGGCCATCCCACAGGCAGCAATGGCACCTGAAAATTTCAGCGATTTTAACAGTTTAACCAAGACTTCCCCTCCAACAGTATCAATGGCTCCAGCAAATTGCATAGGATACATGGCACGGTGTTGTTCCAACAAAAAATCTTCACGAAAAATCACTTCATCTGCCCCAAGATTCAACAAAAATGATTTTTGTCCTTGCTTGCCTGTCAAGGCTATCACTTTATAACCTAGCTTTTTTAAAAGTAATATACTCAGCATACCCACTCCGCCAGTGGCGCCTGTCACGACAATCGGACCAGAATGTGTTTGAATATTATTTTCTTGTAAAGCACTTAAAGCCAATCCAGCAGTTAATCCTGCAGTTCCCAACTCCATGGATTTTCGAAGTCCCATTTTAGGAGGAAGTGGCAACACCCAATTAGCTGGCACCGAAATTCGCTCGGATAAACCGCCGTTGGTATTCATGCCTAAGTCAAAACCTGTGACAAGTACTTCTTGCCCCTGAATAAATCTTCCAGAAGAATCACTCAGCACTCGGCCAGCCGCATCAATTCCTGGGATATGAGGAAATGTTTTGGTAATTCCTTTATGGCCATTAGCGGATAAGGCATCTTTGTAATTCAATGAAGAAAAATCAACTTGAATCATCACTTCATGCGAAGACAAAAAATCAATGGGAAGCGTTGCTAGATCAGTTAGATATTGGCCTGAATCAACTTCTTTAGTCAATAATGCGTTAAATGAATCCATTTTATTTCTTTTTAGCCCAGAAAAAAATCATTCTTTGGGAATTTTTCTCATCAAAGGGCCCCAGTTTATAATCGCCTAATAAATCAATTAAATTCAACCCAGCCAAACTAGCGTAAGAAATAAAATCATTTTTAGAGATCAGTTCCACTTTTTCTAGAAAATGAAATTTTTCTGCTTGATCTTCAAAATCGATGGATTTATAAAGGTACCCGTTTTCTTCCCAACGTTGAATGTGAAATTTGATACCTTGCCGAATAATGGTCTCTTTTTGAACCAAATTGGCCAAAACATATACCGGATTGAAGAAATCTAACACTAGAATTCCGCCTTTTTTTAATGCATTGGCCAAGACATAAAAAGCTTTTTGATTTTCTAATTTTTCATCAAAATACCCAAAACTGGTAAAAAAATTAAAAATGGCATCATAAAAATTCGCCTTCGGTAAAGCCTGTCTTAAGTCGTGTTCAAAAAAATATAAACCTGGACATTCCGATAATTTTGC
Source organism: Aquirufa sp. ROCK2-A2 (assembly GCF_054558485.1). Classification (NCBI taxonomy): domain Bacteria; kingdom Pseudomonadati; phylum Bacteroidota; class Cytophagia; order Cytophagales; family Flectobacillaceae; genus Aquirufa; species Aquirufa sp. ROCK2-A2. The sequence continues at coordinate 84,681 of NZ_JBPXKA010000001.1, read as the reverse complement.
TTCTAAAATATTACTTGGGGAAAGATCGAATGCTGAAACATGCAAACCTAAGTCAAATAAGGTTTTGGCATGCCTACCTTTTCCACAAGCGGCATCCAATACCTCTGCATGAAGTGGTATGGATAATTTATGTTGAAGAGTTTTGATAAAATTAGCAGCTTCCTCTTCATCCCTTTGAGCATATAAGATATGGTAATAAGGTGAATCGAACCAGGCGCTAAACCACTCATCTTTCTCTTCCATTATTTTCGGATACTAGGATTTGTTAAAAAATCATGAAAAGCCAATTCAATGCCCTGAGCTAATTCAATTTGATGATGCCAACCTAAAGCATGTAATTTACTGACATCCATTAATTTCCGTGGAGTCCCATCAGGTTTGGAATAATCCCATTTGATCTCTCCTTCATATCCAACAATCCGTTTCACATTTTCTGCCAAATCTTTGATGGATACCTCAAGACCAGTTCCTATATTCACCAATTCAGAATCTTGATAATTTTCCATCAAAAACAAACATGCGGCTGCTAAATCATCGGCATGTAGGAATTCTCGCATTGGCGAGCCTGTCCCCCACAGCTCCATAAAGGGTTTATTTTCCAATTTTGCCTCGTAAAATTTACGAATCATGGCAGGCAAAACGTGTGAATTCTCTAATGAATAATTGTCATTGGGACCATATAAATTGGTAGGCATAACAGAAATGAAATTGCAACCGTATTGGTCACGATAGGCCTCACACATTTTAATTCCAGCAATTTTTGCTATGGCATACGGTTCATTGGTAGGCTCCAAATAGCCGCTTAACAAATAAGATTCCTTCAGAGGTTGAGGGGCTAATTTCGGATAGATGCAGGAAGACCCCAAAAACATCAATTTTTTGACATTAGATACATAAGCCTGATGTATAACGTTGTTTTGAATTTGTAAATTTTCGTAGAGAAAATCAGCTCTATATGTATTGTTAGCAACTATTCCACCCACTTTTGCGGCGGCTAAAAAGACATAATCTGGTTTTTCCATTTGGAAAAAAGTAGCCACATCTACCTGATTTTTCAAGTCCAATTCGGATGAACTTTTAAGAATCAAATTATGGTAACCTAATGATTGTAATAGACGAACGATGGCTGACCCAACCATCCCTCTATGACCTGCAACATATATTTTCGCTTGCTTTTCCAAAAGAATTTATCTCGTTTTACTAAAGAATTAATCACAAAAAATCCTTGCAAAAATACACAAACTACCTCATGTAATCATTTAAATTCCTATTTTTGGAAAATTTTTTTGAGACAAACACGTTTCTAATCACATGATTCAAAAATTATCCATCTTATTTATTCTTTTTGCCGCTATCCACATTTCCGTATTAGGACAAGATAAGGCTGTTTTTTCCGACAAAAAACCCTTGATAGATACAACAGTCAAATCCAAAGGATTATTCGGTGGGCGAGTTGAAACGGGACTTGAAAAAGGAGTTGAGAAGGTTAAAAACCTAAAAAAAGAAAGTGCTGAATGGAAAAAAGAATCCAAGGCATTCATTGAAGAAATGGGTTTAAACAATTTAGGAAAGAAGTCGGCCAAATTGGTAAAAAACATCAAGAAAAAAATCATCGTAAAAGATGAATACGAAGGTGTAAAGACCGAAAAAAGATTGGGACAATATGGTAGTGGAAATAGAGCTGGCTATGAAGAAATCAATGTGGTCAAATACGTAGAGGATGAAGCAATCAATCCATACAATCAAGAAATTTGGTGGTTTGATCCAGCACAATCCCGAATTGTCAATAGTTCATTAAAAGACAATAAAACTGCTCAAATTTGCCATGGACCATTTAAAAGATACCTTAACCAAGTATTAGTGGAACAAGGTTATTTTTATATGGGTGCCAAAGATGGACGTTGGGAAAATTATGGACCCGAATTTGAATTAGAAAACAAACAATACTTTAAAAGAGGACTCACGGCTGAGTCGAGCATCTCCTATTATGATATTGAAAAAAAGAAAATCAAAGAGGTAATCCCAAAGGTCTATGGGAAAATTGTCGGCCAATACCTTTCATTTTTTCCTTCTGGATTAATGAAAGAAGAGGGAAAGTTTGATGATAGTGTAAAAATAGGCCGCTGGAGGGAATTTCACGAAAAAGGTACCGGAGGACGTTTAAAAAAGGAATGGCGTTTTGGAAAAGATAAATTTGACACGCAAGAAGGAATCTTAATTCAAGAACGTGATAATCAATCCAAAATCATTTTTCAAAATCCACAGAAATTTGATTAACATTGCGACATGAAAAATATAGGACTCCTATTATTACTTTTTTTTATGCAAAATCTCAGCTCTTTTTCAACAAGAGAGTCTGAAAGTAGTGTAGGCCTTTCTGTTATTTCAAATATTTCCCAAACATATTTATCCAACAATACAAGACCCCTTAATTATTCTTCTCATATCCCATTTACCTCTAATTTAGCTGAAGGAGAAGATGAAGATCAGGATGAAAATGAAAACGAAAATGACATTCATCATGCGGAGCTTGTAAACCATTTCAAACATAAATCTTTTTTCTTTGCCGAATCTAAGTCCCTATTCCAAACACACAAAAGTGACTTATCTCAGGCTTTTATCAACCAAATCTTTTCACCTCCCGAAATGAATAGTTAATCGTAATATCTAAAAAAAACTTTTAACAATTCAATTTCATGAAATTCAATAATTATCTATCTGCCTTCCTTAAAGGCGATTGGAAATCAGGCATAGCCGTATTTCTCGTTGCATTGCCATTATGTCTTGGTATTGCCTTAGCGTCAGGGGCACCACTTTTATCTGGTTTAATTGCTGGGATCATAGGAGGAACAATTGTTGCTCTATTATCTGGCTCTGAATTATCTGTTAGCGGACCTGCAGCAGGATTAACCATTATCGTAGCCAATGCTATTCATTCACTAGGTTCATTTTCTGGTTTTCTAGTTGCAGTGATCATAGCAGGGGCTTTACAAGTACTATTAGGATTATTCAAACTAGGCAAAATAGGTAGCTTTTTTCCTTCCTCTGTTATTCGAGGAATGTTGGTTGCCATCGGTATTGTTATTATCCTGAAACAAATCCCGCATGCATTAGGTGATGACTTGGACTTTATAGGCGAGTTTGAATTTTTTCAAGCGGATGGTGAAAATACCTTTAGCGAGTTATTCAACTCACTTCATTTATTAAAGCCAGGTGCTATCTTAATTTCAGGGATAGGTTTAATTATTTTATTTTCTTGGCCGGTTATTTCAGAAAAAATCACTTGGATAAAAGCCGTACCAGCCTCCTTAATGGTAGTTTTGATAGGTGTGGGAGTCAACCAATTGTTATTCATCTTTGAACCATCTCTTTATCTAGGTAATTCACTTGACCACATGGTCAACTTACCCATTTTTAACTCTTTAGGTGAAATCACAGAAGGCATCGTGAGTCCTGATTTTAGTTTTTTATCCAATCCTAAAATTTACACTATCGCAATCACCTTAGCCATCGTTGCAAGTTTGGAATCCTTACTTTCATTAGAAGCGACCGAATCATTGGATCCATTGAAAAGGATAGCTTCTGCCGACAAAGAATTAATTGCACAAGGGGTGGGTAATTTAACTAGTGGTTTATTAGGTGGACTTCCTATTACCTCTGTCATTGTTCGTTCTTCTACCAATATTTATGCAGGAGGAAAAACTAGGATGTCGGGATTTTTCCATGGAGTCCTTTTACTATTGGCTATTTTAGTTATTCCAATCTATCTAAATTTGATCCCATTGTCTTGTTTGGCAAGTATTCTACTGTACACCGGATACAAATTAGCACATCCTAAAGAAATCAAAAAAGTATTTAAGGAAGGATGGAAACAATGGATACCTTTCGCAATAACTATTTTAGTAGTCGTAGGTGTCGATTTATTATGGGGAATTTTTATTGGAACTATCGTAGGTTTGATTTTTGTGATATTCACCAATTATTCATCGGTATTTTCTGTTTTTGAAAATAACAATGAGATATTAATCAAATTTCAAAAAGATGTTACTTTTTTACACAAACTAGCATTAAAAGAAGCTTTGAGAAAAATAAAACCGGGTCAAACGGTTTATATAGATGCATCTAAGGCTCATTTTATGGACCATGACATACATTTATTAATTGAAGAATTTATCAGTACTGCCCAAGAAAGAGGCATTGAAGTTGACTATAAAAAGAAATAATCATGAAGGAATACAAAAAATTATTACTTAGTAATAAAGCTTGGGCAAGTGACCGCCTAGATGTGGATGAACATTATTTCGACGATCTATCCAAAGAGCAAAACCCGCTATTTCTTTGGATAGGATGTGCAGATAGTCGTGTACCGGCTGAAGAAATTACTCATGCTGATCCAGGAGAAATTTTTGTTCATCGAAATGTGGCCAATTTAGTTGTACACACAGACATTAATTTGTTGTCAGTTTTGCAATATGCCGTAGAGGTATTAAAAGTAAAACACATCATTGTCTGTGGACACTACAATTGCGGAGGTGTTAAAGCAGCAATGTCTAACCAAGATTATGGGTTAATCAACAAATGGTTGAGAAACATTAAAGAAGTGTACGAAAAGAATTATGATAACTTACAATTGATCAAAGATGAAGAACAACGCTTCAATCAATTGGTCGAATTGAATGTACAAGAACAAGTTCGAAACTTAGCCAAAACTAGTATCGTGCAAAAATCTTGGGGAAAAGACAAATACCCACACTTACATGGGTGGGTATTTGACATTCACTGTGGAGAGATCAAAGAAGTATTAAATATATCAGCAGGTGAATGGACGAATCCAGTCTTCACCTACGATTTTTAATTACAAATTGGTTTTAATTTTCAACTCATCCAATTGAGCTTGCGCCAATGGAGAAGGTGAATCAATCATCACATCACGGCCGGCATTGTTTTTTGGGAAAGCGATAAAATCACGGATAGACTCCGAACCGCCAAACAAAGAACAAAGTCGGTCGAAACCAAAGGCTAAGCCACCATGTGGAGGTGCTCCATATTCAAAGGCATCCAATAAAAATCCAAATTGTGCTTTTGCCTCCTCTTCCGTAAAACCTAATAATTGGAACATTTTAGATTGCAATTCCTTTTGGAAAATACGAATCGATCCACCACCAACTTCCACACCATTCACCACTAAATCATAGGCATTCGCTCTGACCTTCGCTAAATCACCCGCTTCCATCGCTGCAAGATCTTCTGGTTTTGGACTTGTAAATGGATGATGCATCGCAAACCAGCGATTTTCTTCTTCACTGTATTCCAATAATGGGAAATCAACTACCCAATGAACACTATAATTATTTGGATCACGTAAACCTAAACGGTTACCCATTTCTAAACGCAATTCATTCAATTGCTTGCGAACTTTATCGCCTTCACCTGGCAAGATCAAGATTAAATCACCTTTTTCTGCACCAAATGCTTCTGCCCACTTTTTCAAATCTTCTTCGGCATAAAATTTATCCACGGAAGATTTTAAAGCGCCATCTGCTTGGTAGCGCATATTGATCAATCCTTTAGCCCCAATTTGAGGACGGCGTACAAAATCAGTTAATTCATCGATTTGTTTACGTGTATATTCTGCTGCACCTTTCACACAAATCCCTACCACCAAACTAGCTGAATCAAATACAGCAAAATCTTTTCCTGATGTTAAATCAACATCCTCCCCTTTCAATTCGACAAATTTCATATCAAATCGAATATCTGGCTTATCAGAACCATAATATTTCATAGCATGCGCGTAAGTCATCCTAGAAACCTCACCAATATCCAAACCTTTGACTTGAATAAATAAATGACGAATCAAGCCTTCAAACATATTCAAAATGTCTTCTTGTTGCACAAAAGACATCTCACAATCGATCTGAGTAAATTCCGGCTGGCGATCAGCACGTAAATCTTCATCTCTAAAACATTTGACAATTTGATAATATCGATCAAAGCCAGAAACCATCAATAATTGCTTAAATGTTTGTGGCGATTGTGGCAGGGCATAAAATTCCCCCGGATTCATTCGGGAAGGCACCACAAAATCGCGTGCTCCTTCAGGCGTAGATTTAATTAAAACAGGAGTTTCTACTTCTATAAAATTCTGAGCATCTAAGTAATTTCTTACTTCTCTACCTACTTTATGTCTTAATTGTAAACTCTCACGAATTGGATTCCGTCTCAAATCCAAATAACGATATTTCATGCGGATATCATCCCCACCATCCGTTTCATCCTCAATCATAAATGGAGGTAATTTAGCCGGATTAAGCACTTTTAATTCTTTTACCTTTAATTCCACATCACCTGTCGGTAATTTGTCATTTTTAGCCAATCGCTCTACCAATGTACCTGTCGCCTCTATCACAAATTCACGACCTAAGCTTCTAGCTAAAGTCAAAGCCTCTGGTGTCGATTTACCTTCTTCCAACATTAATTGAGTAATGCCATAACGGTCGCGAAGATCAATCCAAATCATACCTCCTTTATCTCTTGAACGTTGTACCCAGCCACATAATGTAACTTCTTGTCCAACATGCTCTAATCTTAATTCACCGTTTGTATGTGTACGTAACATATTAAATGATTGGTAATTTTAAATTTTGCACAAAATTACAGAAATAGAATGGTAGTAGCAAAAGTGAAGTATTAATGCGAATTAAGAGTTGAAATATTCATTATTATTTCAACTTTCGTTATCGCATTGCCATTTATTGGTTAATTTATTTTCTATGGCATTTCTTTTTTTTAGAAAAAAAGAAACAAAAAAACTTAAATTCATAACTCATAATTCATACCTCATAATTTATTTCGTTTCTTTCTTCGGATTAACCCTTAGTATCGAGATATATTTAGCTTTAAGAACAAAAGTTTTTGTGATTTCGAACAGTGGCAGTACGCGGTTACTGACCCTGTCAAAGTAGGGTTATTGAGCTTGCCGAAGTATCGAAGCCATGTTTATAATGATTGTTACAAAGAGCAGCACGAAAAAAATTAATTAGAAGTTTTAACCCTTCATTCGCATTATTATGTTTCAAGAATGAATTAGAAGAAAGAAAAGAGATACAAGGTGTTTGTAGAAGTTAACATCAGCATTCAGACAACTAATTTTATCAAACAACTGAACTTTCTAAACCTTAAATTGCAGGGGGTAAGGGGGCCCATTCCCCATAAAAAATAGCCGTCTTAATAGCTAACTGAACACTTATATTTTTTATCAATTAACTAATTTTTCTATTTCTTATCTCTTTTTGAAATTACAATTATAGAGGTGATTGGAGCCAAAAAAAAGTGCTTGATTGCTCAAGCACTTGATGGAATAAATTTTAGGGTTAGGATTTAATTTTAACTTAGGTTAATTTAAGGGGTTGGTTAGGTATAATTTTGGGTTAGGTAAGTACTAATAACAATCTAATTAATTTTGTAGGGTTAGGTAAATTTTTAAGGGTTGGTTAGGCAATTAAAATATTAAGTGGTTTTGTTTCTGATTGTGATACAAATTTACAAGGTGTTGATTTTTGTCAACTTGTCTTTTTGCAACTTTTTGAAAAATAATTGATTTTTTTTCAAATAATTAAAAAACAGCCAAAATGGGCAATATAGGCATTATTGGAGCTGGAATTGGAGGAATATCGCTTTCCATCCGTTTGGCATGCCAAAATGAAAAAGTGGAAATTTTCGAAAAAAACGAATTCCCTGGTGGGAAATTAAGCTCCATTCAAAAGGATGGATTCCGCTACGATGCAGGGCCTTCACTGTTTACACTTCCAACATTAGTGGATGAATTATTTACCTTGGCTGGTAAAAACCCAAGGGATTATTTTAACTACCAGCGTTTACCAGAAATTTGCAAATACTTTTGGGAAGATGGCACCCGTTTATCCACCTTAGAAAATCCAACAGATACAGCAGAGGAAATGGCATCCCAACTTGGGGAGGACAAAGAATTAATCATTCAATTTTTAGCAGGACTTAAGCACAAATATGAAATCATCAGTGATTTGTTTTTAGGAAATTCTTTGCATGAATTAAGTACTTGGACAAGCAAAAAAGCCATGAAAGGCTATGCTAACATCCCTTCTTTAGGTTTATTTTCCAAAATGCACCAATACCATACCTCCTTATTCAAAAACCCTAAAACAGTACAATTATTCGATCGATATGCCACATACAATGGCTCTGATCCCTATCAAACCCCAGCTACTTTATCCATCATTCCACATTTAGAATACAATATTGGCGCATTTTTCCCTGAAGGTGGCATGATATCTATCACCAAAGCTTTATATCAATTAGCCATCGACCTAGGAGTTACCTTTCATTTTAATACTGCGGTAGAAAAAATATTACTGCAGGAAAATACAGCTGTTGGTTTGAAAACAAGCAAAGGAGAATTTCGTTTTGATGCCATTGCTAGCAATTCCGATATTCGACCAAGTTATTTAGGCTTATTGTCAGAAATTCCAGCACCCAAAAAATTATTAAATCAAGAAAAATCAAGCTCAGGAATCATTTTCTATTGGGGAATGAACAAAAATTTTGACGAATTAGGTGTCCATAATATCTTTTTTTCTGACAACTACCGTTCCGAATTTGACGCCATCTTCCAATCCAAAACCTTATTCGAGGATCCTACAGTCTACATACACATTTCTAGTAAATTAGAAAAAACAGACGCTCCACCCAATTCTGAAAATTGGTTTGTGTTAATCAATACCCCCGCAAACGAAGGTCAAGATTGGGAGAATCTTGTGAAAGAAACCAAAGAAAGAGTCTTGGATAAAGTCGGACGAATACTAGGCTATTCCATCAGAGAATATTTAATCTCCGAAGATTCCTTGGATCCCATAAAAATTGAACAACGCACCACTTCCTCTGGAGGAGCCTTGTACGGAAATGCTTCCAATAATCAATTTGCCGCATTCTTGCGACATCCCAATTATCGTCCTGCCATCAAAAATCTATATTGGGTTGGAGGTAGCGTTCACCCAGGAGGAGGAATCCCCTTATGTTTATCGTCCGCAAAAATTGCTGCTGATTTGTATCAAAAAAATGCTTATTTTCGCAAAAAATAAAGAAAAAACATGATTCAACGCCCACAATCCATTTTTTTACTCATTGTCATTTTCGCAGAAATAGTAGTTTGCACCGGTTTTCCCATTTGGGCGAAAACGGGAACTCAAGGACAACTTGTAGAACTTTTCATCACGCAATGGACACAATCATTGAATGGTAAGGAAGTAGCAAGTCAAGGAAACTACCTATTATTAATCATTGTCTTAGCCTCCGCTATCTTGAGTTTAGGAATATTATTTTCTTATAAAAACAGAATCCAACAAATGACCTTGGGATTGATCAATTCCGTCCTAATAGCCATTACCATGGGATATACGTTTTACATCATTTTCAAAGAAACCATCCCTTTGTTTGACCCAACCTTGAATGGCCAATATGAATTGGGATTTTATGCATTGGTTGTTGCCTTATTGGCTAACATGATTGCCAACCGATTGATTAGAAAAGACGAAATGTTGGTACAATCATCCAATAGAATGCGATAGAAAAACCATTCTAATGCTCGGCTTTGCCAAGATTAGATTATTGAAATCTCATTTTGATTTTATGCTGCTTGAATTATACAATTCCTTCCCTTAAAAGGTCGTGTAGATGAATAAATCCCACGGCCTTTTTATTTTCCATCACAACCAATTGAGTAATATTTTTTGATTGCATCAAGGCTAAAGCTTCCGTCGCAAAGGCATCTGCATCAATCGTCTTGGGATTTGGATTCATCATCTCTTGGATGTTGATATTAGCCCAATCCGATTTAGATTCTAACATCCGCCTCACATCTCCATCGGTTATGATACCAATCAAATTTTGATCCATATCCAAAATAGATGTCGCACCTAAACGCTTGGAAGATATTTCATGAATGGCTTCTTGAATGGTTGCATCAGGGGAGATATGTGGAAATTGATGTTGAGGATAAATATCAATGACTTTCAAATACAAACGTTTTCCCAATGCACCGCCCGGATGATATTTGGCAAAATCTTGAGCTGTAAATCCTTTACATTCCAATAAACAAACGGCCAAGGCATCTCCTAAGGCCAACGCCACTGTCGTGGAGGTTGTTGGTGCCAAATTTATCAAATCAGCTTCCGATTCTGCTAAAGCATGAAGAACGAAATCCGATTGTTGAGCTAGGTAAGAATTTTTATTGGAAACCATCGCAATTAAACAAACTCCCAATCGCTTAATGAGTGGCACCAACACCTTAATTTCTGGTGTATCGCCAGATTTAGAAATACAGATAACGGAATCTCCATCTTGAATCATACCTAAATCTCCATGAATAGCATCTGCTGCATGCATAAAAAGTGCTGGCGTACCCGTTGAATTCATAGTAGCAACGATTTTTTGAGCTATTATGGCGGATTTACCAATTCCTGTAAAAACGATGCGGCCATTCTGCGACAATAAATGTTCTACACAAGCTTCAAATTCAGAATCAATTAATCTACTAACTTGTAAAATGGCTTCTGCCTCTTGAGATAAAACTTTTTTTGCTGTGGATTGGATATTTTTGCTTAATTTCAATTTAAGATTGTTTTGCGACTTCAAAGATAACCAAGTCCACGAACATTTTTAACCTAAATTATTGAAATAGCCCATTAAGTATTGAAAAATATGTATAGTTCAATTTCCAGCGATGTGTTAAAGGAGCAGCTAAAAAAAACCTTTGGATTTAGTCAATTTAGAGGTGAGCAAGAACTCATCATACAAAATACCCTAAAAGGACTTAATAGTTTTGTTTTAATGCCTACCGGCGCCGGCAAGTCGCTTTGCTATCAATTACCCGCCATTGTTATTGAGGGCACTGCAATTGTTATTTCACCCTTAATTGCATTGATGAAGAACCAAGTGGATCAATTGATTGCCTTTGGTGTGAATGCACAATTTCTCAATTCATCCTTAACCAAGGCTGAAATAAATAAAGTAAAAAGTGAAGTATTGAAAGGAGAAGTAAAATTGCTTTACATTGCTCCTGAATCCCTAAATAAACAAGATAATTTAAATTTTCTTAAACAAGCCAATATATCATTTGTTGCGATAGATGAGGCACATTGTATTTCGGAATGGGGTCATGATTTCCGACCTGAATACAGAAAAATACGAGGTATCATTGAATCCATCAATGAAAAATTGCCCATCATTGCTCTAACGGCTACTGCGACACCAAAAGTACAGCAAGACATCCAAAAAACATTGAATTTAGAAGATGCACAGGTTTTCAAATCTTCTTTCAATCGGAAAAACCTTTATTACGAAATACGTTCCAAAGTGGACATTGATAAACAATTGATTCGTTTTATCAAGTCACATACTGGCAAAGCGGGCATTATTTATTGCTTGAGTAGAAAACGGGTGGAAGAAATTGCAGAATTACTTCATGTTAATGGCATAAAAGCTCTTCCTTACCATGCTGGCTTAGAGCCTCATGTGAGAATGGCCAATCAAGAAGCATTTTTAAATGAAGAAGTAGAAGTAATGGTTGCGACCATTGCTTTTGGAATGGGAATAGATAAACCCGATGTTCGATTTGTAATACATTATGATGCTCCAAAATCTCTAGAGGGTTATTATCAGGAAACTGGCAGAGCAGGAAGAGATGGTTTGGACGGAACATGTATCTTGTTCTATACCTACGATGATATTTTAAAATTAGATAAATTCAATAAGGACAAAGCTTTTACCGAAAAAGAAAACGCCAAGTTATTATTGAGTGAAATGGTTTTCTACACCAATTTAGGAGTTTGCAGAAGAAAACAATTACTGAGTTATTTTGGAGAATACATGGCTGATAATTGTGGGTTCTGCGACAATTGTTTACATCCTACGCCTACCTTCAAAGCCGAGGAAGAAGTTTCATGGGTATTGGAGGCTGTAAAAGAAACTGGAGGTAAATTTGATGCTGAACACATTGCGGATATTTTGGAAGGAACCACCAATCAATATGTGGAAAGTTATGGTCATGAAAAATTAAATGTCTTTGGAAAAGGAAAAATCGCACCATGGAATGTGGTGAAAGATGAAGATGATGATGATGACGAGGATGATGACGAAGAAAATGAGACTCCAAAAAAACCTAAATTAAAAGCAAAACCGAAAAAAGAAAATCCAGAAGACGAAATCAAATCTCCATGGATTTCATTTATCAAACAAGTAACCATTTTCGGATTACTAGATAAAGACATCGAAAACTATGGCGTTTTGGCGATTAGCGAAAAAGGTGAGGCATTTTTAAAAGACTCCTATCCTTTAACTTTCTCCAAAGACCATGATTATGAACAAGAAGGAAAGCCGATAGAATCAGATGATGAATCAAATGGTATTTCTGCGAAGGCTTATGATGATGCTTTATTTGAGCTATTAAAAAATCTTCGGAAGAAAATTGCCAAAGAAAAGAATTTACCTCCTTATGTCATTTTTCAAGATCCTTCATTGGAAGAAATGGCGACCACTTATCCGAGCAACCAAGAAGAAATGGCTCAGATCAACGGTGTCGGAATGGGGAAAGTTGTGAAGTTTGGAAAACCATTTTTAGACGTTATCAATCGATATGTGGAAGAAAATGAGATCGAAACGGCAAGAGAGGTAGTGGTAAAATCGACCGTCAATAAATCTAAAATTAAAATATTCATCATTCAACAAGTCGATCGAAAAATTGATTTAGATATTATTGCGGAGCAAAAAGAACTTGGCATGACAGAATTGATTCAAGAAATTGAAGCAATTTGTTATTCAGGCACTAAATTGAATTTAGACTATTTTATCAATCAAGTTATTGAACCCGATAAACAAGAAGAAATTTACGAATATTTCATGTCCTCAGATACAGATAACATCGCTGAGGCATTAGACAATTGTAATATTGACGATGTAAGCGAAGAAGAACTTCGTTTAATGAGAATTAAGTTTTTAAGTGAATTAGCTAATTAGAATATAATTTATGAACGTTTTATTATTGGGATCAGGAGGTAGAGAACATGCATTTGCTTGGAAAATTTCCCAAAGTCAGTTATTAGACAAATTATTCATTGCCCCAGGTAATCCTGGTACCGCAGAAATAGGGACGAATGTTGGTTTTGGTGTCAATGATTTTGAATCCATTGTTCAATGCATTAGAGAAAACCAGATTGAATTAGTTATCGTAGGACCGGAGGAACCTTTGGTTCGTGGTGTTCGTGATTATATCGAATCTCAATCTGATTTAAGCCATGTAGGGATTGTAGGTCCTGGAAAAGAAGGTGCTCAAATTGAGGGAAGCAAAGATTTCTCTAAAAAATTCATGCATAAATATGGAGTTCCAACTGCTGGATCCAAAACTTTTACAATTGAGAATGCTGAGGAAGGTTTAACCTATTTAAGCGAACAATCTTTCCCAATTGTGTTAAAGGCAGATGGTTTAGCTGCTGGAAAAGGGGTCATTATTGCTCAAACTTTACAAGAAGCGCAAGATTCATTTAAAGAAATGATTTACGATTCTAAATTTGGAGCAGCTAGTGAAAAAGTTGTGATCGAACAATTTTTACGAGGAATAGAACTTTCAGTTTTTGTTTTGAGTGATGGGGAAAATTATGTGGTACTGCCTGAGGCAAAAGACTACAAAAGAATAGGAGAAAATGACGAAGGTTTAAATACAGGTGGCATGGGAGCTGTTTCTCCTGTTCCATTTGCTACGGAAAAATTCATAAGTTTGGTGAAAACGAAAGTTATTGATCCTACCATACAAGGATTGAAATCGGAAGGTATCAGCTACAAAGGATTTATATTCATAGGTTTAATGAACCACGAAGGAGAACCCTATGTCATTGAATACAATGCTCGGATGGGTGATCCAGAAACTGAGGTGGTATTGCCTAGAATCAAATCGGATTTCCTATCTTTGTTAGTTGATTCCGCTCATGGCCGCTTAGAAGGACAAACTTTGGAAATAAATGACCAATATGCGGTAACTACTATGTTAGTAGCAGGTGGTTATCCTGAGGAATATAGAAAAGGGGATGAAATGTCTGGCATGGAAAGTGTAAAAGATGCACTTATTTTCCATGCAGGCACCAAGGAAGAAAATGGTAAAATAATTACCCAAGGAGGTCGTGTTATGGCTTTAACGGGAACTTCAAATACCTTAGAGAATGCAATTCAGAAATCTCAAAAAGCTGCAATTTCTATTCAATTTGAAGGTAAAAACTTTAGAAGAGATATTGGATTAGATGTATTAAGATATCAATCTTAACTCTAATTCGATTTTCATACATCAATTATGGCATGTAAATCGTGTTCAACGGGATCTTGTGGTTCCAAGGCATTAGCAGAAGGAGAAGTAGCAGTTTCAGGCTGTCAAAGTAATGGCGGTTGTGGTAGTGGAGGCTGCAATAAAATGAACGTTTTTGATTGGCTGTCCGACTTAGATGTGCCTCAGTTTCAGAGGTATCATATTGTGGAAGTGAAATTCAAAGGCGGCAGAAAAGAATACCTAAAAAATTCCAATCAAATAGAATTACACACGGGTGATGCAGTGATGGTCGAATCGACAAGCGGCATTCATTTGGGAGTAGTATCCTTACAAGGTGAATTGGTTCGTTTACAATTGCTTAAAAAGAGTATCAAAGACGATGAGAACATTAAATCCATTGTTCGGATTGCCACAGATAAGGATATTGAAAAACATGAACAAGCTTTAGCGAGAGATTTACCTACCCTATATCGTTCTCGTCAAATCATCGGAGATTTAAAACTAAACATGAAATTATCCGATGTAGAATTTCAATCAGATGGAACAAAAGCCATTTTTTATTATTCTTCAGACGACCGTGTTGATTTCCGAGAGTTGATTAAGCTTTTGGCCAATGAATTCAAAATTCGGGTGGAAATGAAGCAAATTTCGCTTCGTCAGGAAGCTGGAAGGCTTGGAGGAATTGGAATATGTGGTAGAGAATTGTGTTGTTCAACATGGTTGAGTGATTTTAAAAATGTAACAACTTCAGCCGCTAGGTATCAGAATTTATCTTTAAATCCTGTGAAACTAAGTGGGCAGTGTGGTCGATTGAAATGTTGCCTTAACTATGAATTAGAAACCTACATGGATGCCCTCAAAGGCATCCCAACCATAGAAGGACGTTTAAAAACCAAAAAAGGTGACGCTATTCTGCAAAAAACAGATATTTTTAAACGAATGATGTGGTTTGGAATAGTGGGTGAAGAAAGCATTTGGATTCCGGTTTCATGTGATCGCGTCAAAGAAATTATTGATTTAAATAAAAAAGGAATTATTCCTGAGTCGTTTGAGAATCTATCTCCAGATGCTCCAGTGGTGGAGAAACTGAAAGCTTCTGAATTGAATTCAGATTTAGATCGTATGGATAAAAAATACGGCAAATCAAAAAATGGAGGAAATGCGAAAAAAGGTGGTTTCGAAAACAGAAATAGAGAAAACCCCAATAAAGGTCCAAAACCAAATCAAGGAAATAATCCCAATAAAAACGCAAATCCGAATAGAAATAATTCGGTTAACAACGGGCCAAAAGCTCCAACGAATTCCAATGTTGAAAACAAAGAAAATACAGGTGCAATCGCTCCTACTTCAGGTGTAGAAGGTTCGACTCCCAAACCATTTAAAAAGAAATTTAAAAAGAAATTTAAACCAAGACCGGCAGGAGGAAATTCAGATGCTCCCACCACGCCAAGTGCTTAATTATTCGAACGAATGAAAGGTTATTTTGTCATTATTCCCCTTATTGTTTGTGTGTGTTTCCTTTTTTCTTGCGAGGAATCCTCAACAATCATGGATGAGACAAAATCATTCGCGAATGTTGGATGGCCAATGAAGGACAAAGTTGTCCTTCCATTTGAAATTGAAGATGAAAGTCAATCCTATGACCTAAATGTCGCCATTCGACAAACCAATGATTACCCCTATCATAATTGCTTTTTTTTAACCAAAATTTTGGATTCAAAAGGCACCTTAATCAAACAAGGATTAGCAGAATCTTTCTTTTATGATGCAAAATCAGGGAAATCTAAAGGGCAAAGTTCCGGATCGATTATCAGCCATAAATATTTGATATTCAATGGATTAAAATTCCCCAAAAAACAAAAATACTTCGTTCAAATTGAGCAATATATGCGAAAAGATACCCTTCTTGGAATTGTATCTGTCGGCGCATCTATTACTCCTGTTTCCAATAAAAATGGCTAAGATAGACGACGTAGATAAACAAATATTGGGATTCTTGCATGAAGATGCATTTTTATCCAACAAAGAAATGGCCCTCCGATTAGGTATGAGTGCTACGCCTGTCCATGAACGAATAAAACGCATGGAAAAAGAGGGAATTATTACAGGCTATAAAGCAATCGTAAATCCAAATAAATTGGGAAAATCGCTAACTGTATTTTGTGATATTTCCTTAAAAGAACATGCAGCCGACTATCTAAAGCAATTTGAGGAAGATGTCATGTTATTGAATGAGGTTCAAGAATGCTATTGTGTATCCGGACACAGTGATTTTTTATTAAAAATCGTTGTGGAGGATATGGATGAATACCGAAATTTCATTTTACACAAACTAGCCAGTATTAAAAATATTGGTAATGCACAAAGTCACTTTGTTATGAATCAAATTCAAAATGACAATTTTTTACCTTGGAAAAACAATTAAACCGATAAATGAGGATATAAGCTTCAAAAATAAATTTTAACTTGAAAAATTAAAGAACCGTTTGACATTGAAAAAATATGAATAAGATTACAAAAACACTCGTTAGCCTTTTAATCATTCTTTTTGTTGTAGGCTTGGCATTTTATCCCAAAATCAAAAAATCCTATTTTACTGACGAAAAAGCGGGATCCAAAAAGGAAAAAGAAAAAGGTCCTGGCGGTAAAGGTGGTAAAACAGCCGTTATTGTTAGTGTTGTCAAATCCACTCGTTTGGATGATATGATTACCTCCACAGGGAGTATTTTACCCAATGAAGAAGTAGAAATACACTCGGAAATTGCAGGTAGAATTATCCAATTGAATATCCAAGAAGGAGACAATGTTCAAAAAGGAACTATCTTATTTCGCATAAATGACGATGACCTTCAAGCTCGATTAAAAAAACTTGGTTACAATAAAAAATTAGCTGAAGATAATGAAGCTCGTCAAAAAGTGTTATTGCAAAAAGAAGCTATTTCACAACGTGAATATGACATAGCTGTCAATTCTGTGAATACCATTTCAGCCGATATTGAAGATTTAAAAGCGCAAATTATTAAAACAACCGTCAGAGCTCCTTTTTCAGGAACTATTGGTTTTAGATATGTAAGTATTGGAAGTTATATTTCTCCATCTACGAAAATCGCTACCTTGACTAATACGAATCCAGCCAAAATTGAATTCTCTATTCCTGCAAAATATGCAAGTGCGATTAAAAAAGGTAATACGATTGAATTCGAAACAGAAAATGAATCGAAAACCTTTATCGGTAAAGTTTATGCAATTGACCCTAAAATCGATGCCCAAACGAGAACGCTACAAATCAGAGCGTTAAGTCCAAATCCAGGCAACAAATTAGTGGCAGGAGCCTTTGCGAAAGTTAATTTAATCTTAAAATCAAAAGGATCAGCCATTTTGATCCCAACCGAAGCCGTGATTCCAGAAGCAAAAGGAAGCAAAGTTTTTGTTGTTAAAAATGGAAAATCGGTACCGACTAAGGTGGTATTAGGTACTCGTGGAGAAAAAACCGTTGAAATACTTTCTGGATTAAAACTAGGTGATACTTTAATTACCAATGGAATCATTCAAGTGAAACCAGATGGTGAAGTTGAAATCAAGGAGGTTGTTGAATAAAAATTGAATGGCAAGTATCTATTTTAAGAAAGCTCTTTGGGAATATAAATTCAAAAAGGTAAGCCATCTATTATTGGCCTTAAAATACTATGTACAAACATGTCTGATCGTACTTAAAGATAAAATTCTTCATCCCAATAATACTACTATTGGTATTTTATTGGCTGAACATTTTGGAGATATTATTGCAGCTGAACCCATAATTCCAGCCCTGTGCGACAAATTCCCAAATGCTAAAATTTATTGGATTGTCAAGCCTAGTTTTCGAGCGGTTTTAGCAAATCATCCACACATACATCACTTAATAGAGGAAAAGAATTTGTTAACCAGTATCTTTCTTAGCAAATGGAATCCTTTTGATCAGTTCTATAATTTACATCTGAATGATTTACGAAAAGATGCCTATTTTCAATCAGAATTAATCAATGAAAAGGCCATTTCATTGAATATTTTGAAAGAAAATTATTTGGTAAACAATAATTTATTAACTGTATTTTCTCAACTAGCAGATTTAGGAAAGATTAATGGTTATCCGAAAATTTATCTCGGAAAAGAAAAAATGAAATTACCTTTTAAAGGATCATATTGGGTCATCAACCCTAAATCAAATAATATTAGTAAAGAATGGCCAAAGGAAAAGTGGTCAGCAATCCTTTTAAGAGCCATTGAAGAATGGAATGTACAAATTGTTGAACTGGGCTTACATGATGCCTTAGAAATCAGTCATCCTAATTTCATTTCACTCGTTGGAAAAACCACTTTGGAAGAAAGCATGAAAATTATCCAAAATGCTTCTTTTTTTATAGGAGTTGACACAGGACCTACCCATTGTGCCAATGCATTCCAAATTCCTGGATTGGCCCTTTTTGGAAATTTTGTCAATTTTAAAAATTATCAGGTTTTTTCAGGTTCTTATCAATTAGACGGAATTGCAACTATTTATTTTAATCAAAACGGCCCCGCTTCCGAATTAACTATAGAAGAAGTTTGGGACGAACTAAGTAAAACATATTTAAAACATCATCACTTGGAGTTAATTTCAAGTCATAACCTATAAAACTATGTCTTCATTATCAGAAACCAGTATTAAAAGACCCGTTCTTTCCATTGTCATGTCCATAACCATTATTCTATTTGGAATTATTGGTTATACCTATCTGGGTGTTCGGGAATATCCATCTGTCGATCCACCAGTTGTAACAGTTCAAACAAGTTATACAGGAGCCAATGCGGATATCATTGAATCCCAAATCACAGAACCCCTGGAAGAATCCATCAATGGAATTGCGGGTGTTAGAACTTTAGCAAGTTCTAGTAGAGATGGACGTTCCAATATTACAGTTGAATTTGACTTAGCCGTGAACATTGAAGATGCTGCTAATGATGTAAGAGACCGTGTTTCTCGTGCCATGGCATTGCTTCCGAAAGACGTTGATCCACCCGTTGTAGCCAAAGCAGATGCCGATGCCAGTCCCATTTACAACATCAATGTATTTTCATCCTCGAGAAGCCTTTTAAGTTTAAATGAATTGGCGACCCGAAATATCAAAGAAAAATTCCAAACCATTCCTGGAGTAAGTTCTGTTCAATTATGGGGCGAGAAAAAATACGCCATGCGTTTACACATCGATCCGGAAAAATTAGCTTCTTTTCGATTAACAGCTCCCGATATTGCTAATGCACTAAGTAAACAAAACATTGAACTTCCTTCAGGAAGTATCGAAGGCGCGAACACAGAATTAACCGTTCGTACACAAGGCCGACTAACCACCGTAGATGACTTCAATAATCTAATCATCAAGGAAGAAGGTGATAGAGCCGTTAAATTTTCAGATGTAGGTTCTGCTGAACTTTCGCCAGAGAATGAAAAAACATTCTTCAAAAGAGATTTAACACCCATGATTTCTATTGCTGTAATTCCACAACCAGGATCCAATCAAATTCAAATTGTGGATGCATTACACAAAAAAATCGAACAAATCAGAAAAACTCTTCCGGAAGACGTTGAAATGAAGGAAGGTTTTGACAATACACGTTACGTTCGAAAATCCATCGAAGAGGTACAAGAAACTATATTAACTGCCATCTTATTGGTAACCATCATCATCTTCTTGTTTTTAAGAGATTGGAGATCTACTATTATCCCATTAACTGCCATTCCTGTGAGTTTAATTGGGGTATTTTTCTTCATGTATTTGGTTGGCTTCTCTGTCAATGTACTAACTCTATTAGGTGTAGTTCTTTCCATTGGACTAGTTGTTGATGATGCCATTGTGGTGCTTGAAAATATCTATTCCAAAATTGAAGAAGGCATGACTCCATGGGACGCCGCTTTGGAAGGTTCGAAAGAAATCTATTTTGCCGTTATTTCAACCACGGTAACTTTAGCAGCTGTGTTTTTACCAGTGATTTTTTTACAAGGAATTACAGGACGACTTTTCCGTGAATTCGGAATTGTTGTAGCAGGCTCAGTGGTTATATCAGCCTTTGTTTCATTAACCTTAACGCCGATGTTAAGTTCTAAATTACTCAAAGGCAATCATGATAAGCCATGGTTTTACCGAGTAACAGAACCTTTCTTCATCGGACTGACAAAAGCCTATGAAAATTCCTTAGCATCCTTTTTGAAAATTCGTTGGATGGCTTGGGTGATCATGGTTAGTTTGATTGGTATTATTTATGCATTGTTCAAATATGAGGCAATTCCATCTGAATTAGCCCCCATGGAAGATAGAGGTTCCATTCGAATAAATGCAACTGCCCCGGAAGGTTCTACATTTGAATACATGCTTGCTTATACAGATGCAGTAGCTAAATTCTTGTTGGATGAATTACCGGCTAAAGACCGTTTTGCCGTTTATTCCATTACCTCTCCTCCATTCGGAAACGGTGGTTCGAATACAGGAAGTATGAGAATATTACTTTCTGATCCTGAGCATCGCCGATCTCAACAACAAATTGCTGATGAACTTCAGCCCAAAATTAAAAAATTCACGGGTGCTAAAGCGATTGTCATTCAAGAACCAACCCTTTCTACTGGCCAAAGAGGTGGAGGTGGATTACCTGTTCAATTCGTTATTCAGGCATCAAACTTCGAAAGTTTAAAGAAAATGATGCCTCAATTTTTAGCTAAAGTTAGAGAAAGCTCCAAATTTGAGAACTCAGATGTGAATTTAAAGTTTACAAAACCTGAATTACGCATTGAAATTGATAGAGCTAAAGCTCAAAATCTAGGAATCTCTATCCAAGATGTTGCTCAAACACTGCAATTAGGTTTGTCCGGTAGACGATTTGGTTATTTTATCATGGATGGCAAACAATATCAAGTGATTGGCCAAATTGATCGACCAATGAGAAATGATGTGAATGATTTAAAATCGCTTTATGTTAAAAATAACCGTGGCGATTTAATTCAATTAGACAATTTGGTCAAAGTAACTGAGCAAAGTACTCCTCCACAATTATTTAGATATAACCGTTATGTTGCTGCAACGGTTCAAGCTCAAATGGCAAAAGGGGTAACTCTGGGAGAAGCATTGAATGAAATGGATAAATTGGCGAAAGAGACCTTTGATGTGACTTTTTCAACTGCCTATGATGGACAAAGCAAGGAATTCAAAGAATCCAGTTCTTCATTATTATTTGCCTTTGCTCTCGCTATATTATTAATCTATTTGATTCTATCAGCTCAATTTGAAAGTTTCGTTGATCCATTCATTATCTTGTTTACGGTACCTTTAGCTGTAGCTGGCGCCTTATTGAGTTTATGGGATTTTAGTCAGACCTTGAATATTTTCTCTCAAATTGGAATTATTGTCCTCATTGGTTTAGTTACCAAAAATGGAATATTAATCGTGGAATTTGCGAATCAAAAGAAAGAATCGGGACTAGACAAACATAACGCCGTAAAAGAAGCAGCATCAGCCCGTTTCAGACCCATTGTAATGACCTCCCTTTGTACAATCTTAGGTATTTTGCCTATCGCATTAGCATTGGGTTCTGGTTCACAAAGCCGGGTTTCTATGGGTATAGCAGTAGTCGGTGGCATGTTATTTTCAACGACCTTGACCTTGTACATCATTCCAGCTATTTATAGCTACATGTCGAGTAATTTAAAAAAAGTACATTCCGAGACTGAAAAAGTTGAATTAGTGCATGAATAAACCAATGGATTGGATGCAACGTGCCTTTGATTTGGCACTTTTAGGAGCAGGCAATGTTGCACCCAATCCATTAGTCGGTTGCGTAATTGTAAAAAATGATGGCATCATTGGAGAAGGATATCATACATCCTTTGGTAGTCCTCATGCAGAGGTAGAAGCCATTCGATCTATTTCACCAGACGAAAGTGCGGAGAATGCGACAGCCTATGTCACTTTAGAGCCATGTTCTCATCATGGCAAAACGCCACCTTGTGCCGACTTACTGATTGATCAAAAAATCAAAAAAGTGTACATCGCAAATTTAGACCCCAACCCTCTTGTGGCTGGCAAAGGAATTCAAAAACTCCAAGATGCTGGCATAGAAGTCGAAACGGGTTTATTAAGTGAGGTAGGTGAACAAATGAACGAAAAATTCTTCACCTATCACCGCAAAAAAAGACCCTTTATCACTGTAAAATTTGCCTGCTCCAAAGACCAGTTTATTGCTCAAAAAGATGGAAAAGCTGTTCAGTTTTCCAATGAATTGAGTAAAATTTTTGTTCACCAATTAAGAGCCGAACACCAAGGAATATTAATTGGAGTGAAAACCGCCAACGCAGATAATCCAAGTTTAACAACCAGGCATTGGCCGGGGAAATCACCAATTAGATTAATTATAGATCCAAATAATCGAATGAATCGTGATTTGCAAATTTTGAAAGACGAACATCCATGTTTTATTTTTACCAGAGATTACTCACACAAAGAATCTCATAAAATTTGGATCGCTGTGGGAAATTTCCAAGGTGCTGAATTTATTGAAAAAGTAATGAGCAAGTGTTTTGAATTAGGTATACAATCCATCTTGGTGGAAGGAGGTAGTCAAACCATTCAATATTTGTTGGAAGCCAAATTGATCGACAAGATCTACAAAATCGAATCTAACCTTGTCTTGAAGGAAGGGATTTTAGCACCGCAACTATCTATCCAATTTAGTCGGGAACAGCAATTAGGATCAGACAATTGGATAAAAATGGGAAAATTAAATTTTTAAAATAAAATCTGCCCAAGCAAATAAAGATTCAATCCCAGAATAACAGCACTAATAAGCCAAGCTAATAGAGTTAACCATAAAGGATTGACATATCTACCCATTTTCATTTTATCACTGGTAAACCAAACCAAAGGAATAACAGCAAAACTTAATTGCATAGAAAGCACTACTTGGGAAAAAATCAATAAATCGTTTATTTTTCCTTCTCCCCACCACAAGGTGACAAAAAATGCAGGAAGAATAGCTAAAAGCCTAGTAAGTAATCGACGAATCCAAGGTGCTAATTTTAAATCCAAAAAGCCTTCCATGACAATTTGACCCGCCAAAGTTCCTGTTAAGGTAGCATTTTGACCAGATGCTAGCAACGCAACAGCAAACAAAGTGCTGGCCCATTTACTCCCAAGAACGGGATCCAATAAATGATAGGCATCATGAATATCCCCTACTTGACTATTCCCGGAAGAATGGAAAGCAGCTGCAGCTAAAATCAGTATGCTGGCATTGATAAAAAAGGCAAATCCCAAAGAAATCGTTGAATCAATAGTAGCATATTTGATGGCTTTTTCTTTTCCTAAATCGTTATCAGCGATCGCTCTGGTTTGAACGATACTTGAATGCAGATATAAATTATGAGGCATTACCGTAGCACCCAATATTCCAATCGCAATATACAGTTGACCCGAATTTTCATAAATGGAAGTGGATGGAATCAAGCCCGAAACGACAGCTCCTATAGCAGGTTGAGCCACCGCAATTTCATATATAAAACAAATGGAAATAACACCAAGTAACGACATCACGATGGATTCCAACACCCGAAATCCTTTATTTTGGAAGTAGAGAATTAAGAATACATCTAAAATAGTGATAATGATGCCATATAAAATGGGGATATCAAATAACAATTTCAACGCCAAAGCGGAACCAATAACTTCAGCTAAATCACAAGCAGCAATGGCTAACTCACACAATACCCATAGAACAAAAGTAACTGGCTTTGAAAATGCATCTCCACATGCTTGCGCCAAATCACGTCCAGTGGCTAATCCAAGTTTTAAGGCTAAATGTTGAAGTAATATCGCAAATAAACTAGAAATTAATACGACTGAAAGTAATGTATATCCAAATTGAGATCCCCCTGCTAAATCAGTGGCCCAATTACCTGGATCCATATAGCCAACAGCCACCATAAAACCGGGTCCCATAAAAGCTCTCAAATTTTTCCAAAACCCTTTTCCTTGAGGCACAGGTATTGTACCAAATACTTCGGATAAGGATTTTTTAGAGTTTTCGTGACGCCAAGCTTTTGACATAGGTAGAGATATAATTCGTCAACAAATGTACTACTTTTTGCGACTATTCAAAAATAATTTTTAGTCATGTCTAAAAATTATATCTAATTAATCCAAAAAAATAAAATGTTAATTAAAAAAAAAGTCCTAATTTCGGCCACATTAATGTCCCAATATGGCTACTTCATTAGCGGAAGAGAATTATTTAAAAATCATTTATCGTCTTTCCAATGGCACGGAGGAAGAAATTTCTACCAATGCTGTTGCAGAGCTAGCGCAAACAAAAGCAGCCTCTGTAACAGATATGTTGAGAAAATTAGCTGAAAAAGGTTGGGTGAATTACCAGAAATATCAAGGTGTACGATTGACGAAGGATGGTGAAAAGATAGCCTTATCCATTGTCCGAAAACACCGATTATGGGAGGTTTTTTTGGTTGAAAAAATGGGTTTCAATTGGGATGAAGTACATGAAATTGCTGAACAATTGGAACACATCGAATCAGATGAATTGATCAATAAATTAGATGCCTTTTTAGACTTTCCAAAAACGGATCCGCATGGAGACCCCATTCCAAATAAAGAAGGAATAATCCCTGAACTCGGTTATTTGCATTTGTCCGAGATAAAGGTCAATAAAAACTGCGTATTAATGGGCGTAGCAAAGGATTCGGCTGTTTTTCTTCAGTTATTAACCAAACTTAATCTTGGGCTTGGATCCAAATTGTTGATTTTAGAAATAAATGATTTTGACAGGTCTTTACTCCTGAAAGCTGAAAATCTTGATCCGGTATTTATCAGCCATGAAGTGGCTAAAAACATCTTAGTGAAAATCTATTAAATCACCAGTTTTTTGGCACTTGCTTAACCGCTGTATTCGGGACAATTAAGTTTCGCTGATGAAAATCCAATATTTTTTGCCCATCCACCAATTTCAATTCATATTCACCAGGCAATATTTCGCTTTCCTTTAAATTCAACGTCAATTCCGCCGAATTGACGAAATAAGTTGAATAATTCAAGAGGTTCCGAATGCTATGTTTTCTAGATTGAACAAAAGGAAAAACATATCGATTGGAAGAGTTTACTAACAATACATACAATCCTCCTTCTCCCAAAAGCTGATTAGCCCCATACGGCTCGATAAAATTCAGTGAATGATTTTCATTGAATTTTAAAAACGGATAGTTGGCATTTACCGCTTTTCGATGGGAACTGACAAAATCGAGGGGAAGAGGCGAAGCCTGGTATATTTGTAAATCTTTTGAAGAAGTCGATTTTTCAGAAGGTTTCAAATAATTAAATGCAAAGGAGATCAAAAATCGTTTTTGGTCAACGACATTTTTGATAAAATAATGCTGGATACTCAAGTACCAAAAAAGACAAAAAACCGATACAATAATCTGCCAACGAAGCTTTAATGGATTTTGATAGGCATTTGAAAAATAAAGGATCAATAAAGAAATCAATAAAATGGAGTAAATTTTATAGCGACTAACCAGTAAACTATTTACGCCATAATTTCCAACACGACTAAAACTAACCAAAAAAATGGTGGAACACGTAAATAGCAAACCCAATAAGATAAACTTTTCTACCTGACTTAGAGGTTGTTTTTGAACAAGATTTTTGATCAATAAACGTATTATTACAAATGTGGAAAACAGCATGAATATGCCCCCAAAAACAAGTAAAATTGAAAAGAAATTCCCTTGAATAGGCAAACCTTCAATCATAGAACCAGCCATAACAAAAACACCTTTCATGAAATCAAATAGATGAAAATTGGAATGGGCTGTATCAGGTGGTGGGGAATAAGAAAAGAAATACAAGACAATGAGCACAATGGAGAAAATACTCCAATAGGCCAATTTTTTAAAATTTTGGTCAATCAAATAATAAAACCCTACAATTGGTATGACCAATAATCCATTACCAGAAGTAAAAATGGAAATAAATCCAATGAAACAAATCAGGAGAAAATGTTGACTTTTGAATGAAAGCAAATAAAAAAGCAACAAAATCAAAGTGATTACCCAGAAGTTTTGAATGGCAGCCATTCCCCAAAAGGTATTTTCGTAAAATGCCAGGCTAAACCAAAGAAATGAAAGGATGGTGATCAATAAATAATTTTGAATATTATTTTTTGCCACTGCAATGAAAACTCCAAATATCCCCAACAAGCCCAAACTTCCCACAAACATCAAATGAACAAAATTGAGTTGTCCAAAAATATAATAATCCGAAATGGCCAAAAATCTACTCAGGGCAATGCGATGTTCGTTATGTTGTTTGAATAAAAGCCTGAATTTATCGAATAAGCCATCGGTTGTATGGAAATCTCGTGTGCTCTGAATCAATGCAAAATCATCCCATTTAGGGATATTTATGGCAAACTCGAAAAACGAAGCAAAAAAGATACCAATTACACAGATAATGGTCAAAAGAAATAGTCGATGAATGAAAAGAGACATAGCGTAAATTAAGTCAATAAATCCAAGACCTCATCCTCACTCAATGCTCGTAAAATACTTTCATCAGAAGTAACCAGGTCATTCGCTAAATCCAATTTTCTTTGTTGCAAGGCTAAGATCTTCTCCTCCACCGTTTCTTTGGTGATAAATTTGTAAGTAAATACGGTTTTTACTTGTCCGATTCGATGCGCTCGATCGATTGCTTGAGCTTCCGCAGCCGGGTTCCACCATGGATCTAGTAAAAATACATAATCAGCCGCTGTCAAATTCAAACCAACCCCACCCGCTTTCAATGAAATTAAGAATACCGATTGTCCATCATCCTTCTGAAAACTCTCTACTTGGCCTTTCCTATCGGAAGTACTTCCATCTAAATAGGCATAATTAATACCTCGTTTATCCAATTCGCTTTTAATAATCTGTAAATGCTGTACAAATTGGCTAAATATTAAAACCTTATGATGTTGTTCTAACACCGTTTCCAATTTTTCAAGAACGGCCTCCATTTTACCTGATTCTCCTGTAAAACCCTCTTCACAAAGTCCTGGATGATTCGCTAATTGCCTCAGTTTGGTTAGACCTTGCAACACCGAAAAACGCGATTTTTGAATACCCTCATCCTTGATTTGCTTCAAAAGAACATCTCGGTAAAACGACTTCGTTTTATCATATAATTTTTCTTGCTCTTCGGACATCCCACAATAAGCAATGGACTCCATTTTTTCAGGCAAATCTGCTGCTACTTGTCGTTTTTCACGTCTTAGCAAATAAGGTTTGATTAAATGATAAAGTCGTTTTTTCTTTTCAACATCCGCTTTTTTTTCAATAGGTATTTGAAATTGATCCTTAAAATAGCGTTGTGTACCCAATAAACCCGTATTCACAAAGTTCATTTGAGACCACAAATCCATGGTGGAATTCTCCAAAGGAGTTCCTGTCATCACCAAGCGATATTTTGCACTTAATTTTTGGACAGCTTTAGTAATGTTTGCCAATGGATTTTTGATTGCTTGCGATTCATCCAAAATAACATATGCAAATGCTTGTTTCTCGAACCATTCAATATCGGATCGAACTAAGCCAAAAGAACAAATCACTAAATCGACTTTACCCAATTGGGCTTGTAATTTTTCTCTTTGCGGACCACTATAAACCAATACTCGCAACTGTGGAGTAAATTTCTTAGCCTCCATTTCCCAATTGTACAACAAAGAAGTTGGCATGACCAATAAACTAGGCGCTGTCTCTCCTTGCTCTTTTAAGGACTGCAAAAGGCATAAAGTTTGCACGGTTTTACCAAGACCCATGTCGTCTGCTAAACAAGCTCCTAAGCCTGCTGCCTGCCGTGTACGCATCCACCGGTAGCCTTCCAATTGGTAAGGTCGCAGGGTTCCTTTAAAATTCTTAGGTACGGGAAATTCTTTAGATACAAGCGAAAGATCGTTGATCGTTTTGGTTTTTAAGGATGTTTTAACCAATTCTTGATTTTCCCATTCTTGAACCAACTGATAATGTTGACGTCTTAGATAAACGCCATCATCACCCGGACGAGTCTCTGAGAAATAAAATAAATCTTGGTAATCGTGGAACCAAGCATCTGGTATCATCGCAATAGATCCGTCAGGCAAATGAAATTCATGCTTTTTCTGTAAAATTAGCTGCCTGATTTTAAGAAACGGAATTTGGAATTCACCAAAAGAAATGATTGCTTGAACATCAAACCAATCCAACTTTTCACCAATTCGTATTTTGATTTCAGGCTTTCCAAGAAAATAACGAGGAGCTTGTCCATCACCTTTAAATTGCACTTGAAAACCTAATTGATCTAAATTTTGCTTATTGACTGTTAACCATTGAACGGCTTGTGCTCTAGATAAACTTGCTTTCCCATCTGATTCAATGGTCAAACCTAAATTTTTCAATGCTTGATAGGCACGTTTTTCTTTGGTTAAAGAACGCATGATTTTTTGAAAAGCATAACTATCGCCTTTTTTCTCAAAGAGTACATTGGCCTCCGCAGATAATCCATCCCAAGGAAAACGATTATTTCCATATTGAAAAGCGAGAGAAAAATTCCAACGATCAGCAGCTTCTAAAGCGGCATTTTTCTTTACTGGACTAGCCGCATTATTCTTTTCATCTAAATCCAATTTGGGAGTTATTGGACCATAGGTTAATAAATATTGACAATTTTTTTCTGTATTGGTAATCTCAAATCCTTTAACATGTAAAGGATACCGCGCCACCATGGCTTTAACAAACTTTCGAAAATAATCCTCCTCCATATTTTTGGGGATGACAACAAACTTCTTATTCAAAAATGGACGCAATTTTTTCCCTTCCAATGCAGGTTTAAAATGGTACAATTTTTGATTTAGCAACATATAGGCAGGCTCATCAGACAGAACCAATGCATCTTTGTATTGAAATTCTAATTTATTGCCTTTGTATTTCAGTGTAGGAAAATAATGGGTATTTTCTTCGTTTCGCATAAAATGGAACAAAACTTCCACCGGATCCGCTTGGATTTCCACCGTCTGACGCATCGGATTCCCGTCATTACCCATGATGAATAAGGTCTTATCTGGGCAGATCAATTCAAAAACCTGAGATCGCTTCTTTTCAATGATCGCTAAAACCGCATCTGCAATTTCCTTATCACCTTTTTCAGAATCAAATGTTTTCAAGAAAAATTCTTCCATCGTTTTTCGCTTGATGGTATTGAATTTTTCGAAAATAACCACCGGCTTCATCCCCTCAATCAATTTTACTGCAGCAGCATCTCGTTCATCTAAACCCTCAGCAAACTCGTGAAAATTTCTAGACGTCAAAGTTTGGTATTCCCAGGTCAACTGATTTTTGTCATTTAACTGCACCACAAAAACTTCGAATAAATATCCTAGACATTCATGCGATAATAAAGAGTAGACAACCCTAAAAGGTTTGTTTGGAGATATTTTCATTAAGTAAATTTGAATTCAAAGTGAATTCAATGAGTAAAACCTTCAAAAATAAGATTTTTTCATGAAAGTTTTAACAATTTAAAGAAAATATAAAAGTCGGAGTCTTAATTTTTCTTCAACATTAAACAAGCCCAGTTGTTTTTATCAAATTGTCTAACTGGCGATAGACCATTTTTAGCCGCCGATTTATGTAGACTAGCAATATCTTGAGTATAAAATCCGCTAAGTAGAAGGAAACCGCCCGACTTGATTCTTGAAGCATATTCAGCCATTTCATCTAGTAAAATATTTCGATTTATATTGGCCAACAAAACATCATATTCAAACATTGGATGTTCTCTAACGGTTGCTTGAGTAAATTCTATTTCTTCACAATTGTTCAAAACGGCGTTTTCGATGGAATTTTCCACTGACCATTCATCAATATCAAAACCTCTAACCAAAGTAGCCCCTAATTTTTGAGCAATAAAGGCCAAAATTCCTGTTCCTGTTCCAGCATCCAAGACAGACTTATCTTTTAAATCTAACAAAAATAAAGCCTCAGACATTAGGCTAGTTGTTTCATGGTGGCCTGTCCCAAAAGACATTTTAGGATTGATCACGATCTCTAGTTGGTAACCTGGTTCTTTTTCGTGAAAACTAGCACGAATAAAAACTTTGTCTGAAATACGAATTGGGTCATAATTCTTTTCCCATACCTCATTCCAATTTTGTTTTTCAATATGATTTTGTTCAAAAGAAATAGGTCCAAGAAATTGATACCTCGCGATTATTTCTTCCAAAGCCTCATGAGCAAACAAATCTTCAGGACAATAAGCACATAATCCTCGATCGGATTCCTCAAATATATCAAATCCAATTTCTCCTAACTCGGCTACTAAAATATCTGTTACTTCAGTCGAAGCCGAAATAATTACTTGAATGGTTGACATAAATACGGTATTAATTACTTGGTGGAGTATCCTTTTTCCCAAAAACGGAAAAATTCAGGTAACGCTTAGGTTGCAAACGAAAATCCAATAACAATTTATCTAAATCCACTAAAGTCTTATTTAACTCAAGATAAAGGCTGTCATTTTTCAAAAGTTTCCCTGCAGAACCTTGACCATTTTCCAGGCCTGTTAAAATCTTTTGTACCGTTAAAATGGCTGAATTAGCCTCATTTAATGTCTTACCAATTTTCAAAGCATTCAATGAATCTGCCACTGTATTAAATTTGGTCAACAAGGGCTTTAACTGTTTTTCAGTTTCGACTAGACTAGCAGAAAGATTACGCATATTGCTTGAAATTTGAGCAATATTATCTCTATTTTCATTGAACATACCATTCACTGAACCATTGATTCCAACAACAGTTTGATTGGAATTTTTTATTAATTCATTTAAATGAGTCCCTGTATACTCAAATTTCTTACTAATCGCTCTAAATGAAATCAGTAATGAATCTGCATTAGAAATAACAGGTATAGCACGTTCTTTTAGTAAGGTAGTCAAACCAATTTCAGACATACCTTTGATGTAAGAACCGTCTGACAAATCTGATTTACCAGCTAATTGCAATCGAATTACTTTACCTCCCAATAAAGCCCCATCCGCCAAAATGGCAATGGTTTGATCAGGTATAATTACATCCTTGTTTACTCGCAAGGTCACTAAGATTTTATTCGATTTTTCCGGCTGAATACTTACTTTCTTAACTTTTCCCACTTCAATTCCATTCAATATCACTTGGTTAGAAGCTGTCAATCCATCTACATTATCAAATTCAACATAATATATTTTTGATGAAGAAAATAAATCATTTCCTTTCAAAAAGTTAAATCCAAAATAAAGGATTAAGAATGCGATTAACGCCAAAAAGCCAACTTTTAATTCGTTACTTTTAAACATATTGTCTATTTTTCTATTTCTTCTTTGTATTGCTTAAAGGCCGATAAAATGGAATCTGCTATTTCACCTTGACCTTTTTCAGAATTGAGATACTCCTCTTCTTCGGGATTGGTTAGAAATCCCGTCTCGATCAAAACGCTTGGCATGGCTGTTCTCCAAATCACTAAAAATCCGGCTTGTTTCACACCAAAACTCTTTCTGTTGTACACTTTTGAAAATTGATTTTCCACCTTGGAAGCAAACTTGACAGAGCTAGCCATAAAAGCACTTTGGTAGTTGGCCATCATTATATGCGCCAAAGGTGAATTTGGGTCAAATCCGTTATAGGCCGTTTGATAATCTTTTTCTTGTAAAATTACAGAGTTCTCTCTTTTGGCTACATTTAAATTACCATCTGTTTTATGTAAACCCATGGTGTAAGTCTCTGTGCCATAAGCAGCCTTATTGGGTGCTGCATTACAATGAACCGAAATAAATAAATCAGCTTTATTACGATTGGCAATATTGGCACGTTCGTTCAATTCGATGAACTCGTCTGTATCACGTGTATAAATTACCTTTAAATCAGGAAAATTTTCCTTCAAACGCTTACCTACTTCTAAAATGATTTTTAACGTCACTTTCCCTTCTTGAGACCCTTTGGGACCTAAGCATCCAGGATCTTTCCCCCCATGGCCAGCATCCAAACAAATGGTACGAACAAGGTTCTTTTTTATCGACTTACTTGGTTCAGGTGCAGTAGATATTGCACTAGAAATAAGCAAAAAAAGAGCAAAAGTGAAGAAAGCTTTACTAATTGTAAACATTATTTTAGAATTAATACACATTGGTACCGCTCAAAAATGTAATTTTGTAATCTATTATAAAAGACAAATATAATTTTTAAATTCCAACCAACGTTCATAGTTCAGTGAAATAATCAGATTATTGAGCAATTTCGCTATTTATTTATGAAGTTAGAAGCAAATTAACGTTTGAGAAAAGACCTTATATATCGTATTTTTCATGTGATTTTGATGGTTTTATTTACCTCAAACTTCCTCTATTCCCAGAGAATTGTTAAAGCAGACACCATTCGCGTCAGTAAATCGGATACAATTGCCAAAAAAATCATTTCCAAAGACACGACCAATAAAAATCAAGAACTTCAAACAACTGTTTTTTATTCAGCATTGGATTCAACTGTTTTAGATGCCGACAAACAAATTGTCAACTTGTATGGAGGAGCCAAAGTTAAATATGGCGAAATTAGTTTAGAGGCCGACTTTATTCGTTTGGATTGGGCGAAAAATGAAGTTTTTGCCAAAGGCAGCTACGATTCTACCAGTAAAAAGGAAATTGGATTACCTGTCTTTACGCAGGGAAATGACAAATATGATTCCAAAGAAGTTCGGTACAATTTCAAGACTAAGCGAGCTATTATTAAAGAAATTGTTACTCAACAAGGGGAAGGTTTTGTCCATGGTTCCAATGTTAAAAAAGACGAAGAAGAAAATTTATACATTCGAAACGCGATTTATACCACCTGTAATCTGAGTCATCCCCACTTTAATATACGGGCAAGAAAGATCAAAATGGTGGGCAAAAAAGAAATTATTTCTGGGCCTTTCAATATCGAACTAAACGATATACCCTTGCCTATTGGACTTCCATTTGGATTTTTTCCTTATTCGCAACCCAAAGAAATGGGAAAATCAGGAATTTTAATTCCTACTTATGGAGAAGAACCTTCAGGTAGAGGATTTTATCTAAGAGATGGTGGATATTATTGGGCAATGAATGAACACATTGGTATCCGATTTACGGGGCAAATTTATTCAAAAGGCGGTTGGGGTTTAGGTGCCAATTCTCAATACAATAAAAGATATCGATACACTGGATCCTTTAATTTAGCATTCAATAAAAATACCAATGGCGATGAATTTGCGCCAACTTCCAGAACAGATTTTGCCTTACAATGGTCACACAGTCCAAGAAGTTTTGGAAATTCCAGTTTTTCAGCTTCCGTGAATATTGCTTCCAATTCTTACAATCAATATAATACGTTTACCACGCAACAATATTTGTCTAATACGATCGGTTCATCCATTCAATATTCCAAAAACTTTGGTCAATCTATTCGTTCTGGAATTTCATTTCGGGTGAATCAAAATACATCTACAAGGGTTTTTGATGCAGGTACAGAATTTAATTTTGGCTTGAACCAAATTCAGCCATTTAAAAAGAAAAATTCTGTTGCCGACAGATTTATCGATCAATTTAGAATTGGTTTAGACTTTTCAGGTGGCATTAGCTTAACCAACCAAATTTCCGACCCTTACACTCGTTATGAGTTTGATGTCTATCCAAGATCATCCAATAGCGAAAGAGGTAACATCCCGAAACCCTTTGTCCCGACCAAGGAAGGTGATTTACCACCCGGCGTAATGGCCGTGAATGAAAATACATTACCCTTGTTATTGGAAAAGGCTCAAACCAAATTCAATTATAGCATACCCCTATCTTTGCCAAATATCAAATTAAATAAATACATCAATTTAACACCGGGAGTTTCATGGTCGGGAAATATGTATACTCGTTCATACAAATACACCTACATGCCGGAAGATTCAACTGTCAGAATTGATACCGTCAGGGGTTTGCCTAAATTCAGTTCTCAAATTTCTTTTTCTGCCAGTATGAATACGAGAATGTATGGAACCTTGAAATTTAAAAAAGGTAGATTAGAAGCATTAAGACACACCATGGTACCGAGTGTAAGTTTGAGTTACACCCCAGACTATTCAGATCCGACCTATGGTTTTTATCAAGATATCCGAATCAATAATCGGAAATTCATTAATTCCCAAGGAGTTGAACAAATAGGTGATATACGAAGAATTAGTACATTTGACCCTCGACAATTAAGTTACGGAGGAGCATCAGGAAGTATTGGATTTGGTATACAAAATACCTTACAAGCTAAATTGAAAACCAAGTCAGATACCGCAAGTAAACAATCAGAAAAAATCAATATTTTGGATAATTTCGGCATCAATGGTAGTTATAATTTACTCGCCAAAGAATATGCCTTATCCAATTTAAGTTTTAATGCCAATTCAAGAGTTCAACAATTCGATATCAATATTGGGGGTAATTTAGATCCTTATTTGTATGTTCAAGATAAACTGTTTTTCGATGTAGGTAGAAGAACACCTGATTTAATGATTGAAAAAGGAGAAGGTTTAGCTCGACTGCAAGCATTTAACTTTTCCATTAGTCGCCGTTTTGCCCCTAAGGCAGCCAACAAGCCTAAAGAAAGCAACAATGCTTCAGAAGCTCAATTGAAACAAATAAATAATAACCTAGAAGATTATGTGGACTGGAATCTTCCTTGGAGTTTTTCATTCAGTTATCAATTTAGCAGTAATCGGGCTGGATTAGCGAATGCCCAACAAATTAGTGGTATGTCTTTTCAAGGAGATTTAAGTATATCCGAAAAATGGAAACTTTCCATTAACTCTGGATATGACTTTAAATACAAAGGGTTAACGTATACCAATATTTCGGTACATAGAGATTTACATTGTTGGGAACTAAACTTTAACTGGACGCCCATCGCTAGTCCATTTTTTGGCCGAGCTAGTAACTATTCATTTGATTTAAGAGTAAAATCATCCCTTCTACAAGAGTTGAAAATTTCTAGAAGAAGAAGTTTTTATGATAAAGGCGGATTTTAGCGCAATTTATTTTTAAACGCTTTCAAGAATTTATCCATTTTAGGTTTAATCACAATTTGGCAATAAGGCTGATCACCATTTTGATTAAAATAATTTTGATGATAATCCTCCGCTGGATAAAAAACAGAGGCATTAACGATTTGCGTAACAATTGGATGAGGAAAAACCTTCTGAGCGTTCAACTTTTCTTTCCATGAATCCGCGTATTTTCTTTGCTCCATGTTATGACAAAATATGGCTGAACGATATTGAGTACCAACGTCCGCTCCTTGGCGGTTCAATGTAGTTGGATCATGTGTTTGCCAAAAAACTTCTAATATTGTTTCAAATGAAATGACTTTGGGGTCATAAATCAATTGGCAAACTTCCGCATGCCCTGTTAAGCCGGAACAAACCTCTCGATACGTAGGATTTTTGATTCCACCACCCATATAACCCGAAACAACTGATTTAACGCCTTTTAATTGCTGAAATACGGCCTCAACACACCAAAAACAACCAGCTCCTAAGGTAATGGTATCTACATCTGAACGTATTTCTTCTAATTTATCCATTTTAGTATTTATTTTATTTTCAGCACTCTTTCCACATGAAAAATGGAAGAACCCTATAACAATTCCAAGAATGACCGCGGCTTTTTTCATTAAACTTTCTAGATTAATTGATTTTAATGTAGTTTTGCAATCCCAAATTTATCAATAAACTCGAAAAGGACTTGAAAAGTTTTATTAATTCACTTAGAACCCATTGGTCGATTGCTTGGAAGGATTCATTTTTCCGTTGGAATTTCATAGGTGCATTGGCCTACTTTGCTATTTTCCCTTGGAAAGCTGATGATTATTTTCAATGGATTCAAAAAAGAGAAGGCATTCAATTATATGATTGGCTTTTGCAAATTTTACCTGCGGTGAATGTTTCTTATCCAATTTTTGGGATAATTTACCTTTCTGTCATTTACTTACTCTGTCAATTGCTACAGGACCCCAAAAAATTCTTGTGGTTTGCATGGGCATTTAACTTGGAAACTAGTCTTAGATTCATCACGATTTATTGCATACCATTAAATCCTCCATCAGATTTAATAGTTTTAAACGACCCTTTGGCTGAAATATTTATTTATGGGGAAAACTTCGCCATTACCAAAGACTTGTTTTTTTCAGGTCACACCGCAACAATGGTATTCGTTTGGGTATTTCTTCGAAATAGAATTGAAAAACAAATCGCTTTCGTATTGGGAATTTCACTTATTGGATTTTTACTTCTGCAACACATTCATTATTCAATCGATATCATTGGAGCCGTTGGATTCACCTTATTTTCAATTTGGGCGACCGGAAAATATATGAGACGATTTGATGTAAATAATTAATTTTTGATAGAAATATTTGTTTTGTCCAACGTTTCAAAAACAGAATTATTTGATTTGTATTCTGGAATGATTTCTTTAATCTTTGCCACAATATGATTATTTATACCAAGATCCAACAGGTTAGCTAAATCATTCAAATGATGCTCCATATAGTCGTAGGTTGGAGTATTAACCCTTGCAATTAAAATTTTTGCATGATGGGTTTGCAATGTATTCTCATTATCATTTAGCAATTCCTCATACAATTTTTCACCTGGACGAAGTCCTGAAAATTTTATAGAAATATCTTTATCAACCCGCAGGCCGCTGAGTGTAATCATTTTCTTAGCTAAATCAACAATTTTAACTGATTGACCCATATCAAAAACAAAAACTTCTCCCCCCTCTCCCATAGCAGCAGCCTCTAAAACCAATTCACAAGATTCAGGGATGGTCATAAAATACCGAGTTATTTCAGGATGAGTGACGGTGATTGGGCCTCCTCTTTCAATTTGTTTTTTAAATAAAGGAATCACGGAACCATTTGACCCTAAGACATTTCCAAATCGAGTAGCGATATACTTTGTACTTACACCTTCTAATTGATTAAGAGATTGTGTATACATTTCAGCTAAGCGCTTGGTAGCACCCATGACATTCGTGGGATTAACTGCTTTGTCAGTGGATACCATGACAAATTTGCAAACATCATTTTTGGCGGCTAAATCTGCCATTAACTTAGTCCCTAGA
Source organism: Aquirufa sp. ROCK2-A2 (assembly GCF_054558485.1). NCBI lineage: Bacteria > Pseudomonadati > Bacteroidota > Cytophagia > Cytophagales > Flectobacillaceae > Aquirufa > Aquirufa sp. ROCK2-A2. Next base: position 47,111 of record NZ_JBPXKA010000001.1, on the reverse strand, counting down.
ACATTTGTTTTAACTGCTTCATAAGGATTATTTTCCATCAATGGCACATGCTTATATGCAGCAGCATGAAATACAAAGGAAGGTTTATTGGCTTTGAAAATCCTAGACATTCGCAATTCATCGCATACATTAGAAACATAAACAACCAATTGCATGTTTGCTGGAATAGAATCCATCAATTCGTATTCTAAATCAAAAAGCCCAGTTTCAGATTGATCAACCAAAACAATTTTAGAAGGCAAATAAGCAATTAATTGACGGACAATTTCACTACCAATAGAACCTGCAGCACCCGTTACTAAAACGACACTTCCATTAATTTCTTGCGCAATTTTAGGATTGTCCATTTGGATAATATCTCTACCCAATAAATCCTCAATTTTTATATTATGAATTTGGCCAAATTCAAAACCACCATCTACCCATTTATCAACAGGAGGTAAAGTCTTAACAATCACACCTTTATCCAAAAACGCCTCTGATATTTTCCTTTTAGCCTTCACACCAATACGATTGATTGCCATGATCACCTCTAAACCTTCATATTCGCCCACAAATTTTTGCAATGCATCTTGCAAGTTGTAAACCATAATCCCCTCAATCGTTTTATTGACCAATGATTCATTATCATCAATAAAACCTATCACTTGATAATTAATTCCACGATTACTTTGAATAACACTTTTGGTTAATAAGCCTGAATAGCCCGCACCATAAATCAATACTCCAACCGCAGGCTTCAATTCACCAATAATTGATTCATACAATGACTTAGCTAAATAACGCAAAGAAATAAGTAGAAAACTACTGACAAAAAAATCAATAACGAAGACAGCTAAGCTGTCATATATAAATCGATTAACATCTAAGGAATACCGGTAAGAAATAGAAATTAAAACAGAAAAAAAGGTACCTAGAAAAATAGCTTTTAGAATCAATTGAGCATCTTCAATACTGGTATGCCGAATGATACCTTTATAAGTGTGAAACAAAAAGAATGTTAGAATCCGAATGGATATCAATAATTTAATGTTAAACTGAAGCAAATCAAGATTGACCTCAGTAAAACTAAAATTCCTCCTTAAAAGAGTTGAAAATACAAGTGAAAAAACAACAATCGTAAAATCGACTATTAAAACTAACCACCTGGAAAGAAATCTGTTCGAATACTTATTGAATAGAAGACGCTTCATGATTAAAATATTGAACTTACTTTTAATTTAAAACGATTGCGAGCACATAAACAAATTTAATCAATTTTCTTAAAAAAACAATTTGGACAAAATTCTATATCAAACCATAGCTGTCTATCAAGTTTCTACATTCGGACACATTGTTCCACATCAAAACATCGATCATGGATAAGCCTGCGACAAATTGACCCTCTTTTAAGTTACCTTGCTGATACACTGGTAGTGTGGGGTTTAAAAATTGTAATTGACAAGATTTATTTTCAAAATACGATTTATCATACAAAGATTGCCCATTCTTCGCGTTTATGTAGTGATCGCTTCCCAAAAATTTGGTGATTTCTATAAGCCGATCTGCCTTGTCCCAATTAGCATCCAAAACACCAAGTTCCGAGCTTTTGTAATAGCGTTTTTCAATTCCTAAATACGCCATTGTTTTCACTATACTAGAAATTGCTAAATCAGCAATTGATTCAGGTTTTCCCTGCAATATATCATCGATCAATGACCTAACTGCATCATAATGAGGAGCTTTTTTATACGCTGACTGTAATTGAACCAACCACTTATTAGGAAATTCATTACCCCATGAAATCGTGGATTCTCGAATGGTTTTGTTTTGACTTTGTTTGAATAAAGGTATAGTGAACAAGAATGCTTTATCCTGCATCAGAATTTGATTTCGATTAATCCAACCTTTTTTGATAAACATGACATCATCGTAAAATACAAAGTCATCAACCGATTGAACCAATTGAAAATACCCTAAATAGGGGAAAAAATAAGGTTGCATAATCGCTACCGACATACCACTAAACCCCGAAACCTGGAGCTGTTAAATTGACTGTTTGATCAGATTTCATGACCAAAATCTGCTCATCTTTCACATCTGTCATATAACCGATTGCAGTTACGTCTGAGATTTTACTAACTTGATCAAAATCAGCTTGAGAAATCGTAAAAATTAATTCATAATCTTCACCACCATTTAGTGCAGCAGTAAGTGGGCTTAAATTAAATTCCGTTGCTGACAAATATGTTTCATCATCAATAGGAATATTTTTTTCGAAAATTCTTGCCCCTGTCCCTGATGCCTTACACAAATGAATGATTTCTGAGGATAAACCATCAGAAGAATCAATCATAGAAGTTGGAACTACATTCAAAGCCCTTAATTCATGAATAATGTCAAATCTAGCCATAGGCTTTAGCTGACGCATCACCACATAACTTTTATCATCTAATTCGGGTTGCATATCTGGATTAGCTAAAAAAACTTGCTTTTCTCTTTCCAAAGATTGCAAACCTAACAAGGCTGCGCCAAAATCGCCAGAAACACAAATGACATCATTTGCCTTGGCATTATTTCTTGTTGTTAATTTAGATTCTTCCACCAATCCTAATGCTGACATCGAAACAATTAACCCTTGCGGAGATGCAGTGGTATCACCACCAACCAAATCTACCTGGTATTCTTCGCAAGCCAATTGAAATCCACTGTACAACAACTCAACAGCTTCAACAGAAAAACGATTACTTAATCCCAATCCAATGGTAATTTGAGAAGGCAAGGCATTCATCGCTGCAATATCAGACAAAACAGCTGATACTAATTTAAATCCCAAATGCTGAAGAGGCGTGTAAGACAAATCAAAATGTACCCCTTCAATGAATAATTCAGTACTTGAAACGACTAACTTTCCGTCTGCCTCTAAGACAGCTGCATCATCACCTATTCCCTTTTTTGTCCAAGAATGACATGCCTGAAAATTTTGGGAAATTTTGTCAATCAAACCAAACTCACCTATACTACCTATTTCTGTTCTTTTTTCCATATAATAAAAAAGCCGCCCCAAAAGGCGGCTAAAATTTCTGATTCAATTTAAGGATTAACCAAAGTTAATTTGACTACCTTGTTACCTGCTTTGATATATGCGGCAGTTGTTTCCAAAACCAATTTAGAACTGGTAGGCTTTGGATTAATGGTAAAAACAATGGTGCCATCCGTTCCTGATGGAGCCCCTTCAGCACTCGTTAAATTTTTTAGAGTAAGTTGACTATTGTCTGAAGACAACAAATAAGTCCCGGTAAAGACTCTTTTATCGAATTCTGTTAATGTTACTGTACTACCTGTACTCAAATCAAGTTTAAATTGTGCATATCCTTGAGTAACATTGGTTGAAGAAGATTTATCAAATTGTGTAACATTATCCCATTGAACAAGACTTGCTGACCAAGATTTTTTAATTAATTCTGAAACCGCTGGTTCCACGGGTGTTGGTGTTGTGCCGCCACCGCCATTGGATGAGGAACCACATGACCAAAAAAGAATGGAAATGAATCCGATAAAAACACGTAAATATTTTTTCATGGTTGAAATTTTTCAAAGTGTAAATTTAAAAATTCCTTACAATAAAATGGCTTTTAATTCTTTTTATTTAGTTTCGTAAAAATGAAATATTGTGTCCATCGAATTACCTAATTTTTCAAAATCCCAATTATCTCTTCGAAACGGTCAAGACAAACCCGAAATTTGGGTTGCCTTTCAGGGATTAATCTATGATATGACTAGTTCGAAATTGTGGAAAAATGGCAAACATTATGAACATTGGGCAGGACAAGATCTAACAGCGGAATTGTCTGATGCCCCTCATTCGGAAAAAGTTTTTGAAAAGTTTAAACCCATCGGAAAATTAGTCTAATGAAAATTCTCATCATAGAAAGTGGTTCAACAAAAACGGAATGGCGTTTAATCAGTGATACGATAGGTACACCAATATCCTATTTTTCTCAAGGTATAAATCCTTATTACCAATCTGAAATTGAAATATTTGAAGCACAAAAATCAATCTTAAGTAAATTTCCACCATCGGGAGTGAGTCATATCTACTATTATGGAACCGGTATTACAGGGGATGATAAGAAATCAATCATACAGAATTTTTTGCAAAGACATTTTAATGATGCCAAAGAACTCATTGTTGAAAATGATTTAATGGCTGCTTTGAAAGCCAATCTAGGTGATAAAAAAGGTATCGCCTGCATATTGGGCACCGGCTCTAATTCAGGCTATTTCGATGGAAAACAAGTGACCGAACAAATTCCACCTTTGGGGTTTTGGTTAGGAGATGAAGGAAGTGGAGGTCATTTAGGAAAATTATTAATTCTATCCTACCTGCACAAAGAATTACCTGAGGATCTAAGAAGTCTTTTTATCAAACGTTTTGGTGAATTAAGTCGTTTAGATATTTTAAAGAAAGCATATAAAGAAGAATTCCCTAATCGGTGGTTTGCTAGTTTTTCTAAATTCCTTTTTGATCATCGAAAGCATCCATTTTGCTACAACTTGATTGAACAATCGTTTGATACATTTGTCAAACTTTATTTATTGAAATATTCAGAAGTCCAACATATCCCGATACATTTTACAGGATCTGTGGCATTTTATTACTCAGACATATTAAAACGTGTTTTAAAGAAATATGGTCTTCAAACTGGTATTATTAGCGAAAGTCCAATGGCTGGTTTAAGCCTTTATCACAAAAATCAAATTTGGACAAATTCAAATTAGATTTTTTTGCATATTATCAAGAAAAATAACATTTGAGTTCTTAATTTATATAACTTTGCCATTAAAGCCTTCGTAATCAACCATAAAATTCATTTCGTCTATGTCTAACAAAATCAAATCCATCGGGACGAAACAAAAAGCACTACAAATTAATTTAGATCGTAGTATTTACGGTTCTTTCGCAGAAATTGGCGCCGGACAGGATGTAGCTGCCAACTTTTTCAAAGCAGGTGGAGCATCTGGAACCATAGCCAAAACTATTTCAGCCTATGATATGGCATTTTCGGATGCTATTTATGGAGAAGAAGCATCCGGAAAATATGTTTGCGAACCTCGATTGATGAAAATGTTAAATCGAGAGTACAAATTGCTTCAAGTTCGTTTGGTCGAACAAGCTGAAGAAAAGCGATTTTTCTCATTTGCCAATACCGTATCTGCCTTAAATTATCAAAAAACCAATGATGCACATGGATGGATTGGTTTAAGATTCCAACTGAAACCAGGTGGCGCATTCAATGACGTGGTTATCCATGTCAATATGTTGGACAATGACAATATACTGCAGCAACAAGCATTGGGCGTGATTGGTGTAAATCTCATTTATGCCTGTTACCATTACTTTGATGATCCTGAAAAATTATTAATTTCTCTTTTGGATGACCTATCAACAGATAAAATCGAAATCGATATGATTCGATTTGAGGGTGCCGATTTTAAAGAGGTTGATAACCGTTTGATGTCCTTGTATTTAGTTAAGCATGGATATACGCAAGCCGCTGTGTTTGGGCCAGATGGAAATGTTATGCAACCCTATGATGCCTTATCTAAAAAACATATTGTTGCAATCAGAGGTAGATTTAGACCGGTAACCAACATCTTTTCAGACATGTTGAAAAAGGGTTTAGCACAATTTGAAAATGAGGAAGATGTTGATGATGATAAAATTTGCGTTTTGTCTGAATTGACTTTACGGAATTTAGAAGACGGGACTCATAAAATTAATGAGAAAGATTTTTTAGATCGAGTGGATATTCTGTGTTCATTAGGGCAAACGGTATTGATTTCCAACTTCCATGAATACTTTAAATTGGTTGCCTATTTAGGTCAATTTACCAAACAAAGAATGGCATTGATCATGGGTATGCCTAATTTAGAATATATATTTGATGAAAAACATTATGCTAATATTCCAGGTGGGATTATGACCGCATTTGCCAATTTGTTTGGCTCTAAAATCAAGTTGTATTTATACCCTACATTGGATGCAGAAGGTCAGCTAATCAATTTAAATAGCTTTGAACCAGCAGCACATTTGAAAGGGCTTTATCAATTTTTAATAGACAATGAAAAATTAACTGACATTGATCGATACGATGAAAGTTTAATGAACATTCATACAGATAAGGTTTTGGATATGATTGTCCAAGGCTCAGGTGAATGGGAAAATTTAGTACCTAAAATCGTTGCTAAACAAATTAAACAAAATCATTTATTTGGATACCCTAAAATCTCTTAATTTTAAAATTTAGACCATTTTTTACCTAATTGAATAAATGGTTTTTCAAAAAAATGATAGGATATATAAGCCAATAAAATCGTAAGGATTACAGTAGAAATAAAAAGAAATGGGCTAGAAATAAGGCCCATTTTTTTTGCTATGATGCCAACATACGAATAAATAATGGGGTGTAATAAATAAATACCATAAGTTGATTCCCCCAATAAATTCAACAAACGTGTCAACAAACTTGGTAATTGGACGCTATTTTTATAAAATCCAAATACTAATAAAAACGTAAAAATGCTAAATCCAATTCGATTCCAACCTGTTACAATATTTATTTGATTTCCAGTACTTGGTAGCAAAACCAAAAGAATTACTGCCAACAAAACACACTTAATAGCGGTTAACTTGCTAATTAATCGATTTTCAAAAAAATAATACATCCCGATTCCTAGCACGTAAAAGAATACATTATTCCAGGGATTCACGTAGATTGCCCATTGTTTGGCCAATGATATTTCAGAAGATAGTAGATTTAAAGAAAAGAATAGAGCCAATAGAAAGGTAGATATTAAAACAAGATTACCCCAATTTCTACCATAACGGAATATCAAAAAAACCAATGGCGTAATTGAATAATACACCATTTCATTACCTATCGACCAAGCACCCGTGAGGAAATATTTGGAAGGATACAAAAATGCAAATGCTGTTGAGGCTGTCGAAATAAGGTTTTCCAAATCCTTCGAGTTTATCTCAATGTTTGGATTTATGATTGTCAATCCGATACAAAGCCACAGTAATGGCCAAATTCGAAAAATCCTGCGGAACCAAAAAATTAAAACTTGTTTCCAAGAATTAAAAAACGAATGATACACAATTACCATACTTAAGCCTGACAATACAAAAAAAATGGAAACAGCGTATATCCCCAAACGTCCCAGAATTGATCCTGAATCCAGAGGAAAACAAGTCCACAAGGTTAAATGATAACACATGACAGTCACCGCCATTAATCCTCTCAGCCAATCTAAAGATTGAACACGATTATTTGCCGACTGATAAATGGTGTTTTTCATAAAAAAGAAAGCCAAGTACGATCAAGTACTTGGCTTAGCAGGGAATTATTTAATTATTTCAATAAACCAACAAATTGGTCAAATAGATATCGAGAATCATGTGGTCCTGGACTAGCTTCAGGGTGATGTTGAACAGAGAATGCTCTTTTACCCTTTACTTGTAATCCTTCTACGGTGTTGTCATTTAAATTAATGTGAGTCAATTCTGCTTTGGAAGAATTTTTTAACTCATCCATTTTTACAGCAAAACCGTGATTTTGTGAAGTAATTTCAGAGAGACCTGTAACTAAATTTTTGACCGGATGATTTAAACCTCTATGTCCGTTATGCATTTTGTAAGTACTTAAACCACACACTTGTGCTAGAATTTGATGTCCTAAGCATATACCAAAAACAGGCTTATCGGAAGCAAGCATTTGAGTTACGGTATCTATTGCATAAGACATCACAGCAGGGTCACCTGGTCCATTGGAAACAAAGTAGCCTGTAGGATTCCAAGAAGCAATTTCTTCAAATGAAGTTTTAGCAGGAAATACTTTCAGGTAACAATTCCGATCAGTTAAATTGGTCAATATACTTTTTTTCACACCTAAATCCAGAACTGCTACTTTAAAATCGGCAGATTCATCTCCTAGAAAATAAGATTCTTGCGTACAAACTTTGGAAGAAAGTTCTAATCCTTCCATAGATGGTATCTCATTTAATTTATTTTTCAATTCGTCTTCATCAAAAATTTCGGACGAAATAAGACAATTCATTACACCCTTAGTACGAATATGACGAACTAATGCACGCGTATCAATACCTGAAATACCAACTATTCCTGCTTCTTCAAAAAATTGTTGAAGTGATTCATCAGCAGTAGCTCTAGAATGTACAGAGGCAAATTCATTACAAACCATACCAGCGATTTGCACTTGATTAGATTCACTTTCAGTCTTTGTACTTACACCATAATTCCCAATGTGAGAGGTTGTATTTATGATGACCTGTCCAGCATAAGAAGGATCTGTATAAATTTCTTGATAGCCTGTCATTCCGGTATTAAAACAGATTTCTCCGCCATGCGTACCAATTTTCCCTAATGCTTTACCATGAAAGAGCGTTCCATCTTGAAGGAGTAGAACGGCAGGACTTGATTCATTAATTTTCATAAAAATATGATAAAATAAAAAAGAAATTTTCTAAATTTTTATTCAAAAAAAGGGCTTCAACGAATAGTTGAAGCCCTTTAAAATCAGTAAAAGAGAGAAACTATGCCTCTTCTCCTTTATCTTCTTTAGGCTCCTCAGAAGCAGGCTCTTCAGCTGGTGTTTCTTCTACTACTTCAGCCGATGGAGTTTCCTCTACAACCTCTGCAGAAGGTGCTTCAGCTACAGGCGCAGCCTCAACAATTTCTTCTTTTTTAGTAGATGCACGACGACTTCTACGAGTTTTAGTTGCTTTTTCAGCAGCTGCAGCTAACATAGTTTCGTTAAAATCTACTAATTCGATGAAACAAACTTCAGCATTATCACCTAGACGATTTCCTAACTTGATAATACGAGTGTATCCACCTGGACGATCTGCTACTTTTTCAGATACGATTCCGAACAATTCCTTGATTGCTTCTTTATTTTGTAAATAAGAGAAAACAACACGACGATTGTTAGTGTTATCAGTTTTTGATCTAGTAATCATTGGCTCAATGTATTTACGCAACTCTTTCGCTTTCGCTACCGTTGTTTCAATACGTTTGTGCAAGATTAAAGAAGAAGCCATATTGGATAATAAAGCGGCTCTGTGTGAAGAAGTTCTTCCTAAATGATTGAATTTTTTTCCGTGTCTCATTGTGTTAATTCGTAAGTTAAAAGCCCTTAGGCTGCGGTTAATGTGGCCCGTAGGCCACATCACCTATTACTTTTTTAAAAATAAATATTAATCTTCGTCTAAACGATATTTCGCAACATCCATTCCGAAAGTAAGACCTTTTTCCTCAATTAGTTGTTCTAACTCAGTTAAAGATTTCTTACCAAAATTACGGAATTTCATCATATCTGAAATTTCTAATTTAGCTAATTCACCTAAAGTACGTACATCTGCTGATTTCAAACAGTTATAAGCACGAACAGATAAATCTAAGTCAGCTAAAGAAGTTTTCAATAATTTACGCATGTGTAATAATTCCTCATCAACGATATTATCTTCCTCAGCTTTTGGAGTTTCGAAAGTCATCGTTTGATCAGAGAACAACATGAAGTGTTGAATTAAGATATAAGCCGCACCTTTCAAAGCATCTTCTGGATGAATTGATCCGTCAGTTTCGATATCTAAAACCAATTTTTCATAATCTGTCTTTTGTTCCACACGTGTATTTTCGATGCTAAATTTCACATTCTTGATTGGAGTGTAAATAGCATCAATAGCGATATGACCAATTGATAATTCGTTTGCACGAGGCTCATCAGCAGGTACATAACCACGTCCTTTTTCAATAATCAATTCAACGTCTAATTCTTTCGAAGAATCTAAGTTGCAGATTACTAAATCTGGATTTAAAACAGTAAAATAAGGAGTAAACTTAGCGATATCACCAGCAGTGAACGCAGTTTGACCTTTAATCTTGATATTTACACGATTGTCTAAAATTTCTTGATTTTTCTTAAAACGAATTTTTTTAAGATTTAAGATAATTTCAGATACATCTTCGTGAACACCTTCAATAGCAGAAAACTCGTGTAGAACACCAGAGATCTTAACGCTTGTTATCGCATACCCTTCTAAAGAAGAAAGTAAAATTCTACGAAGTGCATTACCTATGGTAACACCGTAGCCTTTTTCGAGTGGCTTGAACTCAAATAACCCGTGGAAGTCATCTGCTTTTTCCATTACAACTTTTTCGGGCATTTGGAATGCTAATATTGACATATTTCGTAGCTTAAAATGAACTTGAAAAAACGTTATAGGTACTCTTAATTAAAAAATAAAATAATAAATAACAGATTATTATTACTTCGAATATAATTCGACAATAGCCTGCTCATTAAAATTCTCAGGTATTTGATCTCTTTCTGGATATGCAGAGAATTTACCTACTAATTCAACTCCGTCCCATTCTAACCAATTGAAACGCTTTGGAGAACGTCCCGCTAATGAGTTAGAAACAACTTCTAATGATTTAGATTTTTCACGAACACCAATTAATTGACCTGGGCGTAAAGAGTAAGATGGCACATTTACTATTTCTCCATCCACATTAACGTGCTTGTGAATTACTAATTGACGAGCTGCGCGACGAGTAGGAGCAATTCCTAAACGATAAACCACATTGTCTAAACGAGATTCACACAATTTCAACAAGTTCTCACCTGTAATACCTTCTTTAACAGAAGCTTTGTGGAATAAGTTTTCGAACTGACGCTCTAATATACCATACGTATATTTAACTTTTTGTTTTTCCTTTAATTGCAAAGCGTATTCAGAAACTTTTGTACGTTTTCCTTTACCATGCATTCCTGGAGCATAATTTTTACGAGCTAATGCTTTGCTCGGTCCTAGAATTGCTTCACCGAAACGACGTGCAATCTTGGATTTGGGACCTGTATATCTAGCCATTTTGTTAAAAGTCATTGAGCCTCTTATGCTCAATGAAGTAATTATTAAGTGAAAAAATAATGCTGAGAAAATAATTACTAATTACTCAGCACAAAAATTTATTAAACGCGACGACGTTTTGGTGGGCGACATCCATTATGAGGCATAGGAGTGATATCTTTAATTAAAGATACTTCAATACCTGAATTTTGGATCGTACGAATAGCAGACTCACGTCCAGCTCCCGGTCCTTTAACGAAAACGTCAGCTTTCTTCATTCCAGCTTCTACCGCTACAGCAGCACAGTTTGATGCCGCCATTTGAGCTGCATAAGGAGTGTTTTTCTTAGAACCACGGAAACCCATCTTTCCTGCTGATGCCCAAGAGATCACTTGACCTGCTGAGTTAGTAATTGAAATGATAATGTTGTTAAATGAAGCCTTGATGTGTACTTGACCTACTGGTTCAATTACTACAACTCTTTTTTTGGCTTTATCTTTTCTTTTTGCTTGTGCCATTACTTTAGATAAATAAAACTTGTATGTGGGATTTAACCCTTGTTATTATTTAGTTACTTTTTTCTTGTTAGCAACTGTTTTTCTACGACCTTTTCTCGTACGAGAATTGTTCTTAGTGCGTTGACCACGTACAGGTAAACCTTTACGATGGCGTAAACCACGATAGCAACCGATGTCCATCAAACGCTTGATGTTTAATTGAACTTCAGACTTAAGCTGACCTTCTGTTTTGAATTCAGCAGCGATGATCGCACGGATAGCGCTAGCTTCCGTATCATTCCATTCACCTGCTTTCTTATCAAAAGAAATCGATGCTTTGGTTAAAATCTTTTGAGCAGTGCTACGACCAATACCAAAAATATAAGTCAATGCAATTTCTCCTCTTTTTTTGTCGGGAATATCAACCCCTGCAATACGAGCCATATAGGTAATTAATTGTTGTTATTAATTATTTATTAAATCAGAATTATCCTTGTCTTTGTTTGAACTTTGGATTCTTCTTGTTGATAACATAAAGCTTTCCGTGACGACGAATAACTTTGCATTCTGCACTTCGCTTTTTGATTGATGCTTTAACTTTCATATTTACTTTATTTATAAATCAAACCTTATTTATATCGATAAACAATTCTCGCTTTACTTAAATCGTAAGGAGACATTTCTAACTTCACTTTATCACCAGGTAGAATTTTAATGTAATTCATACGCATTTTACCTGAAATATGCGCAATCACTTGATGCGTATTCTCTAATTCAACACGAAACATAGCGTTCGAAAGAGCTTCCAAAATTATTCCGTCTACTTCTATCGAGGACTGTTTTGCCATAGTATTATTTAAATATTCAACAATATTGTTGAGGTTTTAATCACTTCTTCTATGTATGAAAAGGTTGTTAAAATTTCAGCTTCTTCTTTTCCTACTGCTACCGTATGTTCAAAATGCGCTGAATTCTTTCTGTCTTTGGTGCGGATAGTCCATCCATCTTTATCAACAGTAATTTGACGAACTCCTAAATTAATCATGGGTTCAATGGCAATTACCATACCCTCTTTTAATTTAATACCGTCACCTTTTCTACCATAATTAGGTACTTCTGGACTCTCATGTAAATTCTTACCAACTCCATGCCCTACTAACTCACGAACAACGCCATATCCAAAGGACTCAGCATAGGTCTGAACAGCAGAACCTACATCTCCAATACGTTTACCATTATGAGCTTGTTTAATACCTAAATACAAAGACTCTTTCGTCCGTTGTAATAAATCTTTACTATTTTGATCAACATCGCCAATCGCATAAGTATATGCACTATCAGCATGAAATCCCTTTTTATAAACGCCTGCGTCTATGGCAATTGTATCACCTTCTTTGAGAACCAAACTACCAGGTAAACCATGAACAACTACATCGTTCACCGAAATACAAAGAGAATACGCATACTTTTTATTCCCTACTTGGTAATTTAAAAAAGAAGGATGAGCATGGTTATCACAAATAAATTCATAAGCTATCTTATCCAGTTCTAGCGTTGTAACTCCAGGTCTAATCGCCTTAGCTACTTCTGCATGACATCTTCCTAAAATATCACCATTCTCTTTAATAATGGCTAAATCCTCAGAACTTTTAAGATAAATCATAAATTATCGAGCAATAACTTCTGACCGTCCTTTCACACGACCAGATTGCATTAAACCCTCATATTTACGCATCAACAAATAACTTTCAATTTGTTGTAAAGTATCCAAAACAACACCTACTAAAATCAACAAGGAAGTTCCTCCAAAGAAAGAAGCAAATCCACGAGTGATTCCAAATAAATTAGCAATAGCAGGTAAAATTGCAATTACCGAAAGCATGAAAGCTCCAGGTAGCGTAATACGGTCTAAAATGCTAGCGATAAAACCTGAAGTTTCTTCACCAGGTTTTACTCCCGGTACAAAACCTCCACCTCTTTTCATATCATCAGAAATTTGGGTTGGATTAATTGAAATAGCAGTATAAAAGAACGTAAAAACAATGATTAAAAAAGCAAACAATAAATTGTATTGCCAAGTAGTAAAATCACCAAAAGACTGAGCAATCGACTGAGCAAATTCACTTTTCTCAGCAAACGATTGTGCTACTAAACCTGGAATAAACATCAAGGCTTGAGCAAAAATGATCGGCATAACTCCAGAAGCATTTAACTTCAAAGGAATGTATTGACGCTCACCACCTACTGACAATTTACTTCCCACAACTTGTTTAGCGTATTGAACAGGAATTCTACGAACGGCTTGAGTCACCATAACAGCACCCATAACAACGAAGAATAAAGCAATTACTTCAATAATAAATAATAAAGCACCTGACATTCCACGTGAACTAGCTTCTTGAATTAAAGAGGAAGGGAATCTAGAAACGATACCAATCATAATTAACATAGAAATACCATTACCAATGCCTTTATCTGTAATTTTTTCACCTAACCACATACACAACATAGTACCTCCTACAAGAATAGCTACGCCATATAGACGGAAAAACCATGGGTCAACTAAAATAGCCTCTGCTGGAATGGTTACCTGTAAGTAAGTAAAACCTTGAGCAGCTGTAACAAAAATGGTTAAAATACGAGTGATTTGATTAAGCTTTTTACGGCCTGATTCACCATCTTTTTGCATTTTTTGAAAATATGGCAAAGCGATAGTCAATAATTGGATAGCAATGGATGCTGAAATGTAAGGCATGATACCCAATGCAAAAACCGAAGCATTGCTCAAAGCACCACCAGAAAACATATTCAACAAACCTAACAATCCACCATCTCCTACTTGACTAAGTTTAGTAGCATCTACACCAGGTAAAACTACATAAGAACCCAAACGAAAGAATGTAATAAAAAGGAGCGTATTTAGAATACGTCCTCTTAATTCTTCAATCGAAAAGATGTGTTTAAAAGTTGTGATTAACTTATTCATTTCTAAGGTTTCGGTTATTAATCAACAATAGCTTGACCACCTGCAGCTTCAATCGCAGCTTTAGCAGCTGAAGAGAAACCTTTGGCATGTACTTCGATAGCAGAACTAACTGTTCCACGACTTAAGATTTTAACTAAATCAGATTTAGAAACTAAACCATTAGTGTACAACACATCGAAGTTAATAACATTAGAACCTGTTGTTTCAGCTAATAATTGTAATGTATCCAAATTGATAGCTTTGTATTCTACACGATTAATGTTTTTGAAACCAAATTTAGGAACACGACGTTGCAAAGGCATTTGACCACCTTCAAAACCACGCTTGCGTGAATAACCTGAACGAGATTGAGCACCTTTGTGACCACGAGCGGAAGTACCACCTAGTCCAGATCCTTGACCACGACCAACTCTTTTTCTAGTTTTTACCGAGCCTTCTGCAGGCTTTAAAGAAGATAATTTCATATTCTTGGGGCTTAGCGCTGTCTAATAAATAGACAACTCGCAAATTAATTAAATATTTTCAACTACAATTAAGTGATTGACAGCACGAATCATACCAGCGATAGCCGGATTTAATTCAACTTCTACACTTTTACGGATTTTACCTAATCCTAGCGCTTGAATAGTACGCTTTTGTACTTCCGGACGCTTAATTGCACTTTTAACTTGTGTAATTTTAACTTTAGACATTGTATGTTCTATTTTTGAGGCACAAGGCGCTCGGATTATCCATTAAATACTTTAGCCACTGAAATTCCACGTTGGAATGCAACAGTATGTGGAGCTCTCATCTTAACTAATGCGTCGATAGTAGCTTTAACCACGTTGTGCGGATTAGAAGATCCCTTAGATTTTGCTAAGACATCATGTACACCTGCTGATTCTAATACAGCACGCATAGCACCACCGGCGATCAACCCAGTACCTGGAGCAGCTGGCTTAACTAATACAAAGCCACCAGAGAATTTACCTAATTGCTCATGAGGAACAGTGTTCTTCAACAAAGGAATTTGGAATAAATTTTTCTTAGCGTCTTCGATACCTTTTGTGATAGCATCAGTTACCTCATTAGCTTTTCCTAAACCGTATCCAACGATACCTTTTCCGTCTCCTACCACTACGATAGCAGAGAAACTAAAACGGCGACCACCTTTTACCACTTTGGCAACACGATTGATAGCTACCACTTTCTCCTTCAATTCTCCCTCGTTAACCTTAATTGGTTTTGCTTGTAAATGCGACATATCTTATTAAAATTGTAAGCCACCCTCGCGAGCGCCTTCAGCTAATGATTTAATTCTTCCGTGATATAAATAACCGTTACGATCGAAAACAACTTTCGTAATACCTGCTGACTTTGCTTTCTCAGCAATTTCAACACCTACTTTTTTAGATGCTTCAATGTTATTGTTAACTTTTCCGTTAACAAATGAAGTAGCTGAAAATAATGTCTTTCCAGATAAATCATCCACAACCTGTGCATACATTGCACTATTTGAACGATAAACAGTTAAACGAGGACGTTCAGCTGTTCCTGCTATTTTCGCACGAATCGCACGTTTAATGCGGGTTCTACGTAAATCTTTTCTTGTTGCCATTGTTATTAACTTGTTTTTGTGGATTTCCGGCCCACATTTAAAATTTATTTCTTACCACCAGCTTTACCAGCCTTACGACGTACTTGCTCACCCACAAAACGAACACCTTTACCTTTGTAAGGTTCAACTGGACGTAATGATTTGATTTTAGCAGCTACTTGGCCAATCAACTGTTTGTCGATTCCTTCTAAAATAACCATTGGATTCTTACCCTTTTCCATCGCAGTTACAACTTTTATTTCAGCAGGAACAGACATAAAAATAGAGTGAGAAAACCCAAGACTTAATTCTAAAATATTACCTTGATTAGCCGCTTTATAACCAACCCCGATAATTTCTAAATCTTTTTTGAAACCTTCGCTAACACCAACAACCATGTTGTTAATCAATGAACGGTATAAACCGTGCATAGCTTTGTGACGCTTTTGTTCCGTAGGACGCTTAACGGTCAATACATTATCTTCCATTGTAACTTGGATATCAACATCGATTTGTTGAGATAATGTACCTTTAGGCCCTTTTACAGTTACTAAATTACCCGTACTTACTTCTACTGAAACTCCAGCAGGTAAAGTGATAATTTTATTTCCTATTCTAGACATTTACTTTAATTTATAGCTTAAATTACGAGTACAAACTCCTTTCAGCGTGAAACATTTATTAATATACGTAACATAATACCTCACCACCTACGTGTAAAGTACGAGCTTCTTTATCTGTAATTACTCCTTTAGAAGTAGATAAAATTGCAATTCCTAAACCATTTAAAACGCGAGGTAATTCCTCTGCACCATTGTATTTACGTAAACCAGGTTTAGAAATACGAGTTAAGTTTACAATTGCAGGCTGCTTAGTAACTGAATTATATTTCAAAGCGATTTTGATTGTTCCTTGAACAGAAGAATCATCGAATTTATAATTTGAAATATAACCTTTATCAAAAAGAACCTTTGTAATTTCCTTTTTAATATTAGAAGCAGGGATTTCAACTACCCTATGGCGCGCTTTAAGCGCATTTCTCAATCGGGTTAAATAATCTGCTATAGGATCTGTCATTGTCTTTAAATTTGCCGCAAGCTTTTAATTGGGCCTGCAAAATTACAAAAATGAATTTAATTAATCAAATTTTTATTACCAGCTTGATTTTGTCACACCTGGAATCAATCCGTTAGATGCCATTTCGCGGAAAGTAACACGGCTAATGCCGAATTTACGCATATATCCACGAGGACGTCCGGTTAACTTACAACGGTTATGTAAACGAACTGGAGAAGCATTCTTAGGAAGCTTATCTAAACCAGCGTAATCGCCGGCTGCTTTTAAAATCGCTCTTTTTGCTGCATATTTAGCAACAGCAGCTTCGCGTTTTCTTTCTCTTGCTTTTACTGACTCTTTAGCCATAGTGTAAAAATTTAAATGTTGTAAACAGCCTGTTGGCTAATTATTTTTTAATATTTGAAAAAGGCATTCCAACTGCTGCCAACAAAGCGTAAGCTTCTTCATCCGTGGATGCTGTTGTTACAAAAGTAATGTCCATACCTGAAATCTTTGAAACTTTATCAATTGAAATCTCAGGGAAGATGATTTGTTCTTTTACACCCAATGTGTAATTTCCTCGACCATCAAAACCTTTTTCAGAGATACCTTTAAAGTCACGCACACGAGCCAAAGAAACCGTTGTTAAACGATCTAAAAACTCATACATACGATCACCTCTCAAAGTTACTTTCACGCCGATAGGCATATTTTCACGTAACTTAAAGTTTGAGATAGCTTTCTTAGAAACTGTTGCAACCGCCTTTTGACCAGCAATTTGAGTAATTTCTTCAACAGCAACATCTACTAATTTTTTATCAGATACTGCTGCTCCTACACCTTTATTGATTACGATTTTAGTAATCTTAGGCACTTGCATAACGGATTTGTACTGAAACTTTTCTTTCAAGCTTGGTACAACTTCCTTCACAAAACGTTCTTTTAATCTAGGTACTGCCATTTTTTATATTTTGTGGATTTCCGACCCACGCGTTAAGTTCAATTTAAGAAATAAATTTTCCGGTAACTTTTGAATAACGTTGTAATTTACCTTTTTCGTTTAACTTACGTCCTGTACGAACAGGTTTACCATTTTCTACTACCATTAAATTGGAAATATGAATGGATCCTTCACGCTTTTCAATTCCACCTTGAGGGTTGCTTGCAGAAGGCTTAACGTGCTTAGTTTGCAAATTAGCTCCTTCTACGATTGCACGAGATTTATCAACAATAACTTCTTTGATAACACCAGTTTTGCCTTTCGCATTACCAGCGATAACCATCACGTTATCTCCTTTTTTAATGTGCAATTTAGTTTGCTTACTTGTATTCTTTTCCATTGTTTGATTCTTTCTATTGGATTTCCAATATGTTTGATTCTCAGCTTATTATAATACTTCAGGGGCTAAAGAAACAATTTTCATAAAGCCTGCATCACGCAATTCACGTGCTACTGGTCCAAAAATACGAGTTCCTCTTGGCTCATCATTTGCGTTTAACAACACTGCCGCATTGTCTTCGAAACGAATATAAGTTCCATCTTTACGACGAATTTCTTTTTTAGTACGAACAACTACTGCTCTTGAAACTGTACCCTTCTTCATACTAGAAGATGAAAGCGCCGATTTAACAGAAACTACAATTTTGTCTCCTACAGAAGCATATCTTTTTCCAGTACCGCCTAAAACACGAATGACTAAAACTTCTTTTGCTCCAGAATTATCCGCTACACCCAATCTTGATTCTTGCTGTAACATTATCTTTGATCTTTAAAATTTAAATATTTGAATAACAAGAGGTAGATTATTTCGCTTTTGCGATGATTTCTACTAATCTCCAACGCTTATTTTTAGAAAGAGGACGGGTTTCCATCACTTTCACTGTATCACCTATTCCGCACTCATTTTTTTCATCATGAGCCATCAATTTGGTAGTCTTCTGTACGAACTTTCCGTACAAGGGGTGTTTCACTTTACGATCCACAGTTAATGTGATAGACTTATCCATCTTATCACTAACCACCTTCCCAATCCTTACTTTTCTTAGATTTCTTTCCATGGTTGGACTTGTTAAACAATTGACCATTAGCAATTCGAAATGGTCTATTAAAAATTAATAATTAATTAAGCTTTTGCTTGTGCCGTTAAAGCAGTCTCTAAACGGGCAATCAATCTACGAGTTTGACGAATTCTCATCGGATTTTCGATCGGAGAAATAGCATGTGCTAAATTTAAACGATCAAGGGTTTCCTTTTCAGAAGCAATTTGCTTCACTAATTCTTCCACTCCTAATTTATTTATTTCTGCGTTTTTCATAACAATGTTATTTGTTAAGTAGTAAACCGAAGTTTAATACTATTCTGAATAATCTCTACGTACAACAAATTTAGTACGCATTGGCAATTTTTGTGCCGCCAAACGTAATGCTTCTTGAGCGATAGCTAAAGGAACACCCGATGATTCGAACAAAATAGTACCTGGGCGAACATTGGCTACCCAATATTCCGGCGCTCCCTTACCCTTACCCATACGAACCTCTGCAGGTTTTTTGGTAATTGGTTTATCAGGGAAAACACGAATCCAAACTTGACCTTCACGTTTCATCGCACGAGTCACAGAAATACGAGCTGCCTCAATTTGACGAGCAGTTATACGACCTGGCTCCAAAGATTTAATAGCGAATGATCCAAAATCGATTTCATGACCACGGGTTGCAAGACCCCTAACGCGACCTTTCTGTTGCTTACGAAACTTGGTTCTTTTAGGTTGTAACATCTTATTATAAGTCTAATGTCTTTTACAATTAATTAATAGCGAATTAACGCTTTCCTCCTCTACCTCCACGAGCACCGCCTGCTGCACCTGCTTTGTTACGATCACCACCTTGATCACCGCCACGAGAACGGCCACCACGACGATCATCATCACGTCCACCACGTCCACCACGATCTCCTGAACGAGATTCAGCTGAAGTTGATTGTAAACCCATGTTTGCATTAGGAGATAAATCACGCTTACCAAATACTTCACCACGGAAAACCCATACCTTGATACCAATTTTACCGTAAACCGTTAAAGCTTCAGAGATCGCGTAATCCACATCTGCACGCAATGTATGCAAAGGTATACGTCCTTCTTTGTATCCTTCAGAACGTGCCATTTCAGCACCTCCCAAACGACCTGATAATTTTAATTTAATCCCTTGAGCACCAACACGCATTGCAGAAGCAATAGCTTGTTTCATGGCACGACGGAAAGAAATACGAGCTTGTAATTGTTGAGCAATTGCTTCTCCGATTAATTTAGCATCAATCTCAGGACGCTTAATCTCAAAAATGTTGATTTGAACATCTTTGCCAGTGATAGCTTTTAATTCCTCTTTCAACTTATCTACTTCAGCACCTTGCTTACCGATAACTACTCCAGCACGAGCTGTGTTGATGGTTAAAGTTATGCGCTTAAGTGTACGCTCAATAATAACTTTAGAGATAGATCCTTTAGGAATACGAGCAGCTACATACTTTCTGATCTTTTCGTCTTCTACCAACTTATCCGCGAAAGTCTTACCACCGTACCAGTTAGAATCCCAACCTCTTACGATACCTAATCTTAATCCAACGGGGTTAATTTTTTGTCCCATTTCTTATTTTATCTAATAGTTAATTATTCTGCTGAACTTGTTTCTTCTAAAGAAGGAGCCTCCGAAGATGCTACTACTAAAGTGATGTGATTTGAACGCTTCAAAATGCGATGTCCTCTACCTTGAGGTGCAGGACGTAGACGCTTGATTGAAGATCCACCATCAACGAAAATCGTTTTGATGAACAAATCAGCCTCCTCGATACTTGCACCCTCGTGCTTGTTTTGCCAGTTTGAAACCGCTGAGAGTAATAATTTCTCAATTGATTTCGCACCAATCTTTGGCTCAAACTTTAAAATACCCAATGCTTTGGATACTTTTTGTCCACGTACCATATCCGCTACTATTCGCATCTTTTGAGGCGAGGTAGGAACATTTCTTAATTTAGCTACTGCTTCCATTTGAATATCTGATTACGCTGACCCGTAGGCCATTATCTTTACTTTTTACCTTTGTCTTTTTTCGCAATGTGACCACGGAAATTACGTGTCGGCGAAAACTCTCCTAATTTGTGACCTACCATGTTTTCAGTAACATAAACAGGAATAAATTTATTTCCATTATGAACTGCGAACGTGTGACCAACGAAATCTGGAGAAATCATTGAACGTCTAGACCAAGTTTTGATAACCGACTTCTTGCCAGCATCATTCATTGTTTGAACCTTGTTATCAAGGCGGTAATCAATGTAAGGACCTTTTTTTAGTGAACGTGCCATCTACTATTTTTTTCTTCTACTGATGATAAGACGATTAGTGTGTTTCTTTGGATTACGAGTTTTCTTACCCTTAGCCAATAAACCGGTACGAGAACGTGGGTGACCTCCTGATGAACGACCCTCACCACCACCCATAGGGTGATCAACTGGGTTCATAACAACACCACGAACACGAGGACGACGACCTAACCAACGGTGACGACCCGCTTTACCCAAATTCACATTCATGTGATCTGCATTTGAAACCGTTCCAACAGTTGCTAAACAACGTGCTAAAACCATACGCATCTCACCTGAAGGCAACTTCAACGTTGCATATTTTCCATCACGAGCTAATAATTGAGCATATGTACCAGCAGAACGAGCCATTTCAGCTCCTTTACCTGGTTGTAACTCAATTGCGTGAACAATTGTACCTAAAGGAATATTAGACAATGGAATCGTATTACCAATTTCTGGTGCTACTGAAGTCCCTGAAATAACAGTTTGTCCAACTTGAATACCTTGAGGTGCAAGGATATAAGATTTCTCGCCATCAGCATACTCAATAAGAGCAATACGTGATGTACGATTCGGATCATATTCTACAGTTAATACTGTTGCTGGTACATCAAACTTCGAACGAGTGAAATCAATCACACGGTAACGACGCTTGTGCCCTCCACCGATGTATCGCATCGAGCGACGACCATCAGCATTTCTACCACCTGTACGCTTGATAGGCTCCAATAAGGGCTTATACGGTTTGTCCGTAGTAATCTCCTCAAACGTTGGCGCAATGCGCTGACGTTGGCCTGGGGTAGTCGGTTTTAATTTTTTAATTGCTGCCATTTATAAAGTTCAATTTATCGGGATGAACCCCCTTAATTAATTTAATTAAATTCCTTGGTAGAAGTCAATTACCTCTCCAGCTGCTACCGTAACAATCGCCTTCTTATAAGTAGATGTACGACCTGAAGTTATTTTAGTACGAGTACTTTTGGATTTTTTCTTTCCAATTTGACGCATAGTCGTAACAGCCGTCACTTCTACTCCGTACATTTTTTTCACTTCTTTGGCAATTTCAATCTTGTTAGCAGTCAACTCAACTACGAACACATACTTGCCTTTTTCTTGCATGGCTTGCGACTTTTCAGTCAAGGCCGGACGTTTAATAATGCCCATTGATATTTCGTTTATAACAGAACTTAGTCCTGAAAATTATTTACTAAAAGATGACTCAATTTTTTGAATAGCCTCCGCTGTAATTAACAACTTTGAAGCATTTACCAAATCATATGTATTCACATCAGCTGCCGTAGAAACTTTTGCTTTTGGAATATTACGACCAGATAAAACCACATTTTTGTCTACTTCTTGAGTAATCAATAATGTTTTGGTGTTATCCAAAGAGAATGCCTTCAACATAGTTAAATATGCCTTTGTTTTCGGTGAATCAAATGCCACTGAATCTAAAATAGCAATATCTCCACTTTGAGCTTTCGCAGCTAAAGCAGATTGGCGAGCCAATGCCTTAACTTTTTTATTCAATTTGAAATGGTAATCACGTGGACGAGGTCCGAAAATACGACCACCACCTTTAAACAAAGGTGATTTCATTGAACCCGCACGAGCACCTCCCGTACCTTTTTGTTTCTTCAACTTACGCGTTGAACGAGCTACCTCAGCACGCTCCTTCGCTTTGTGAGTTCCTTGACGTTGATTAGCTAAATATTGCTTAACATCTAAGTAAACCACATGCTCATTAGGAACGATTCCAAAGATCTCATCAGAAAGAGTTACTTTCTTTCCGGTATCTTTTCCTGCTATGTTATATACTGATAATTCCATACTTCAGAATGTCTATAGAGAAAGGCTCAGCCTTTCATGAATGTTAATTTTCAATAATTATGTAAGAGTTCTTTGCTCCTGGAACTGATCCCGAAACAACCAATAAGTTCTTCTCTGGATATACCTTCAAAACTTCTAAATTTTGAACCTTAACACGATTACCCCCTGTACGACCTGCCATTCGCAAACCTTTAAATACACGAGATGGGAATGAACAAGCTCCAATAGAACCTGGGTGACGACCTCTGTTATGCTGACCGTGAGTTTGACCACCCACACCCGCAAATCCGTGACGCTTCACTACCCCTTGAAAACCTTTACCTTTAGAAGTACCAACAGCGTCAATAAACGATCCTACTTCTAACATCTCAACAGTTAATACATCACCCAAATTTAAAGGTTGCGCAAATGTGCGAAACTCAACCAATTTCTTCTTTGGAGTAGTATTTGCTTTCTTGAAATGTCCCAACAAAGATTTTGTTGTATGTTTCTCTTTTTTCTCTCCGTATCCAATTTGAACAGCTGTATAGCCGTCAGTTTCAACGGTTTTCACTTGCGTTACTACACAAGGGCCGGCTTCAATCAGCGTACATGCAACGGATCTACCGTCTTCCATGTATAGGCTGGTCATCCCGATTTTTTTACCAATAATTCCAGACATATAATATTTTTGTTTAAAAAATTATGCTTACAAGGCTACCGAGGCTTGTTGTAAGACTTTTATTCAAAATCATTTAACAATGATATAGGAATCAATAAAAAGGCAGATTGGTGTAAAGCTGACAAGATGAGAGCGCCGTGGATAACAGCGGAAGACACCTTGTGTAGCTTAATACTAAATTAATGGGCTGGGCATTCAACTCTCATTAACCAATACCAGTTCTGACACAAAAATTAAGCTTACCTTAATTTAAAACCTTTAAACACGCATTGTTTTGTTCTTTAATCTTATTCGAGAAGTTCTGCCAACCTCTTTCTGAATGAAAAACTGCGTCTGTCTAACGGGAGTGCAAAGGTAAGAATATATTTTAAAAATACAACAAGGTAATTAAAAATATTTTTAAAATCATTTATCAATCAGGCGATTACTACAATGCATCCTTGAAATCTAATACCCTTAATTGCAAGGTACGGCTCCCCCTAAATTCATTAATATCTACATGAAACAGTATCTGAATAGGCTTATATTGCTCGTAAGCAAGCATTAGTCCTTCATAAAAATCTTTCCTCATACCAAAGCATACCGCTTCCTGGGTAGCCCCGTTAGGAGTATCACTTACTTGAATTTTCAAATGCTCATCTTTCATTATTTGTGGTCGATCTCTCACAAATACTTGGGAACTAACAAAATATGGTAGCATATTGCCAGGGCCATATGGCGATAAGCGAACCAATAAATTATCATGAAATGATAAAGTCAAGGCAGAAAGTGGCAATTCTAAATCTACCCGTAATTCAGCTTTATTGACAGCATTTCCTAAACCCTCTACAACCAATGATTCAAACTTATTGATAAAAGCTGCTAAATTTTCATGTTTCAAATGCAAACCTGCCGCATGTGTATGGCCACCAAATTGCTCCAATAGTTCCACACATTGCTCCAAAGCATGATGTATATCAAATCCCTTCACAGAACGAGCTGAACCTACCACTTGCCCATTCGATTCCGTTAAGATAATTGTCGGCCGATAATATTGCTCTTGAATTTTACTTGCAACAATCCCAACAACTCCTTTATGCCATTCTGGATAAAATAAAACAGAACTCTTGGCCCTTTTCAAAAAATCATTTGTTTCAAACATGGCTAATGCTTGACCCACAATTTCCTTTTCAACTGCCTTGCGTTCTAAATTTTGTTGAATTACTGCCTCCGCCATAATTCTTGCTTCTTCATAATCTGAACTAAGCAATAATTTAACCGCCCCATGCGCATGCTCCATCCTACCCGCTGCGTTAATAATGGGAGAAATAGAAAATACGACATCCGTAATTTGAATGGGCGATTTTTTTCCTGCCTTTTGCAATAGATACCCCAAACCAGGTGTTGGATTTTTGCCCAATTTTTTCAACCCATGAAAAGCTAAAATTCGGTTTTCTCCGACAATCGGAACCATATCAGCTGCAATACTACACGCTAATAAATCCAATTTCTCCCAAATGGGCTCCATATCCAAATCATGCGTTTGCGCTAAAGCACAAATCAACTTAAATCCAACACCACATCCCGTTAATTCCTTAAAAGGATAAGGGCAATCGATGCGTTTGGGATCTAACACCGCATAAGCCTCTGGTAAATTTGCTTCTGGTAAATGGTGATCACAAACAATAAAATCAATTCCATGATCGTTGCACCAAGCAATTTTCTCGTGCGCCTTTACACCACAATCTAGAGAAATAATTAAGCTATATTCATTATCCAAAGCATATTGAACTCCGGCTTGTGACACTCCGTATCCTTCTGAATATCTATCAGGAATGTAATAATCGCAATCGGCTCCCAGCATCTCTGTTAAATAGCTGTACATCACGGCCACGGAGGTCGTTCCATCTACATCGTAATCCCCATACACAAGAATTTTTTCCCCATCTTCCAAGGCCCGACTCAAACGCTCAACTGCCTTATCCATGTCTTTCATTAAAAATGGATCATGCAATTGACTTAAATCAGGTAACATAAATGCCTTCGCATCTTCAAAATTTTTAATCCCTCTCGAAACCAACAATTGCAAAAAATACGGATTTTTTGTAGTCTTCAATTGCTCAGCGAGCATTTCAACTTCTTTCGGATCAGGATTTGGAACGAAGGTCCAATTCTTTTTAGGGTGTAGCATTCTTTAGATTTTGAACAAAAGTACAATTTCCATTTTAAAACAAATAAAACCTATTCATATTATCAAGACTCTGATATTCTATTTGTCACCGTATTTAAAATCATTTAAGCTTCTAATAGTTCGATAGAAATTCTTTATTTTTGCCTGCTATGATTTTAAGGACAGAGAATTTAGTTAAAAAATATGGTCAAAGACTTGTCAATGACCACATTAGCTACCAAGTAGCTCAAGGGGAAATTGTGGGCTTACTAGGCCCCAATGGAGCAGGAAAAACTACTTCCTTTTACATTGCGACAGGATTAGTTAAACCCAATGAAGGCAAAGTGTATTTAGACGACTTAGACGTAACAAGTCTTCCTATGTACAAACGTGCCCGTTTGGGAGTTGGCTATCTTGCCCAGGAAGCTTCTGTGTTTAGAACTTTAACCGTAGAAGAAAATATCCTTGCTGTGCTTGAATTGACAGAAATGAGTCGCACAGAGCAAAAAGAAAAAACCGAAAGTTTATTAGAAGAATTTTCCTTAACTCATGTTAGAAAAAGTTTAGGACAGGTTTTGTCTGGTGGGGAAAGAAGAAGAACAGAAATAGCTCGTGCTTTAGCAGTGGATCCTAAATTCATTTTATTGGATGAACCTTTTGCAGGAGTTGACCCTATTGCAGTTGAGGAAATTCAGTCGATTGTGGCAAAACTTAAATTCCGCAACATTGGTATTTTAATTACGGACCATAACGTGGATGAAACTCTTTCCATTTGCGACAGAGCGTATTTGTTATTTGAAGGTAAAATTTTGAAGGCAGGGACTCCAAAAGAATTAGCAGATGATGAACAAGTACGTCGATTATACTTAGGTAAAAATTTCAAACTGAGAGAATAGGGATTCATGAGAAAGGAGACAATAGCCATACATGCTACCAACTTAGAGGACAAAACGGCCGCATCCATTGCGAGTCCGATTTTCTTAAGTACAACATTTGAAAGAAATGAAGATGGATCCTATCCATTGGGGCATATGTATTCCCGCAATTCCAATCCAAATCGCGATGCCTTGGAAAAAGGCTTGGCTGTTTTAGAGGGTGGAGCTGGGGCTTTGGCTTTTAGTTCTGGTTTAGCTGCAGTGAATGCTGTGTTTCAGTGCCTTTCAAGCGGAGATCATATTTTAATGCCCGAAGTGGGGTATTATGCTAGCTATAAGTTAGCTGAAGAGATTTTAGGGCCTTGGGGTTTAGAAGTATCTCAAACAAATATGTGCGATTTGTTGGCTATTGAATCAGCGATCAAAGAAAATACCCGATTAATTTGGTTGGAATCCCCAGCCAATCCACAATTGACCTTAACTGACATCGGAGCCGTTTGCCAACTAGCTCATTCCAAGGGAATTAAGGTTGCCGTTGATAATACCTTAGCTTCTCCTATTTTACAAAACCCCATTAGCCTTGGTGCAGATTTTGTTATGCATGCCACTACTAAATACATAGGTGGACATTCGGATGTATTAGGAGGTGCAATTATTTATAAAAACCTTGATTCTTGGTCAGAAAGAATGAAAAGAGTCCAAATTTTAATGGGCTCCACTCCTAACCCTTTGGACTGCTATTTATTAGCTAGAGGTTTGAAAACCTTGGCCATCCGAATGAAACAACACAGTGAAAATGCCTTGGAATTAGCCAAAAGATTAGAAACTCATCCAAAAATAGAGGCGGTTCATTATCCAGGTTTATTATCTAATCCCCAATATGATTTAGCCATCAAACAAATGCCTTTAGGTCAAAGTGGTATGATTGCTGTCCAAATGCGCATGTCTGAGCAAGAAACCCAACATTTAGCCTCTCAATTAGGTATTTTTAAACAAGCAACAAGTTTAGGTGGAGTAGAAAGCTTGGTGGAACATCGAAAATCCATTGAAGGCCCCCATTCAAAAACACCTGGAAATTTGTTGCGTTTATCTGTTGGATTGGAAAATATCGAAGACTTATGGGAAGCTTGGAAGAATATTTAATTCTTGAAAGCTTCCTTAAATACATTTTACCAAACCATTGGAACTTCGATTAATAATACCTCAGCGGATGTATTAGCTTGAATATTGACAGATTGAATTTCTGATATACCTATCGCATCTCTTCTTGCTAATTGATTTTCGCCTACGGATATCTCTCCTTCAATGACCATCAAAAAAACACCTTGCTTTTCGCCATGTAATTCATAGTTCAATGATGTACCTTCATCTAAATGACTGATATTGAAATAGGTATCTTGATTCACTTGTAAGGAATCAATGTCTGAACCTAAAGGGGAAACAACCGTTTTCCATTGATTTTTGAAATCAATGGGTAGGTAACTTCTTTGGTCATATCGAGGTTGAATATTTTTTAGCTTGGGCATTACCCAAACTTGAAATAATTGCAAAGGTTCATTGTGACTAGCATTTTTTTCTGAATGAAAAATGCCTGAACCTGCTGACATAATTTGAATATCCCCAGCTTTCACAATCCCCTTCATACCTGTTGAATCTTCATGAGCAACAGCTCCCTTTAAAGGTATGGTCACAATTTCCATGTTATCATGAGGATGCTTCCCAAACCCCATGCCACCTTCGATAAAATCATCATTTAGCACGCGAAGAGCACCAAAATGAATTCTTGATGGATTGTAATAGTTCGAAAAACTAAAACTATATGTCGCTTTTAACCAACCATAATCGGCGGTACCACGAGCACTTGCTGGATGCAATTCAATTTTCATTGGACAAAATTTAAAAAGACAAAACAGATAAATTTTTCTTTTTGTTCCTACAGATAAAACAAAAAAAAGAGGATAAGCTAAGCCTATCCTCTTATTGGAATCAAAAGAAACTAATTATAAATATTGGTTGGCGTTGTTAGCATTCAAATCTTCGAATGCGATTTTCAAACGACTTACTAAAGCTTCTTCTCCTTTACGCAACCAAACGCGAGGATCATAGAATTTCTTATTTGGAGCATCGTCACCTGTTGGGTTTCCGATTTGACCTTGTAAATATCCTTCATTTGCTTTGTAGAAATCTAAAATTCCTTCCCATAAAGCCCATTGTGTATCCGTATCGATATTCATTTTGATAGCTCCATAAGATAATGCTTCACGGATTTCTTCACGTGAAGAACCTGAACCTCCGTGGAATACGAAATTGATTGGCTTTTCTGCCGATAAACTGTATTTATTACGGATAAACTCTTGTGAGTTTTTCAAAATAACAGGTTGCAATTTCACATTACCTGGCTTGTAAACACCGTGTACATTTCCAAATGCCGCAGCAATGGTAAAACGATGAGAGATTTTACTTAATACTTCATACGCATAAGCCACCTCTTCTGGTTGGGTATATAATTTAGAAGAATCAACATCTGAGTTATCCACACCATCTTCTTCGCCACCTGTTACACCTAATTCAATTTCAAGCGTCATACCCATTTTAGACATACGCTCTAAGTATTTCGCACAAATTTCTAAGTTTTCTTCCAAAGGCTCCTCTGACAAATCAATCATATGAGAAGAGAATAATGGTTGACCTGTTTCAGCGAAGAATTTTTCTCCAGCATCTAACAAACCGTCAATCCAAGGTAATAATTTCTTAGCACAATGATCTGTATGTAAAACAACTTGAACACCATAAGCTTTAGCCAATTGGTGAACATGGTGCGCACCTGCAATAGAACCAGCCACAGCAGCAGCTTGATTTTCATTGGAAAGTGTTTTTCCAGCATAAAAAATTCCACCTCCATTAGAGAATTGAATGATAACTGGCGAATTAACTGCTTTGGCAGCTTCTAATACAGCATTAACTGTATTGGTACCTGTAACATTAACAGCAGGCAAAGCAAATTGGTTTTTCTTAGCGATTTCAAATAATTCTTGAACAGCATCACCATGCAAAACTCCTTTTTGGTTGGATAAACTTGACATAATTAATTTTTTTCTTTGGAAATAAATAAAAAGTACTGATTTACAATTACATAAAGGACAAAAATACAAAAAAATAGCAAAATGACAGTCAAAATCTAAGAAATATACAATTTTCGCTCACAAAATCTTTGCATTTGCCTATACAAGGCTAAATTCCTAAATTTGTGTCCAATTCAGTATAATACAGCATAAAATCCAATCTTCCACTGGAGGATTATCGAATATGATTCTTTACAGCACCGAACAAAGTAGTCCAAATGTATCTTTAGAAGAGGCCATTTTCCGAGGTTTGCCCCCTGATAATGGGCTCTACATGCCGACAGAAATTAAAGCAATGCCTAGCTCTTTTTTTGAAACAATTGAAAACAAGAGTTTTCAAGAAATTGCAATTGCGGTTTGTGAAAGTCTACTAGGTGATGATTTAAGCAAAGAAGAAATCGAAGGAATCATTCATAGTTCCATGACATTTGAAGCGCCATTGGTTAAGATTAATGAAGAGGTTCATGTGTTGGAATTATTTCATGGCCCTTCTATGGCTTTCAAGGATTTTGGTGCAAGATTCATGGCGGCTATCATGTCGCATTATTTGTTGAAATCTCAGAGAGAAATCCGAATTTTAGTAGCAACCTCAGGTGATACGGGTGGAGCAGTCGCGCAAGGTTTTTATCAAACACCTGGCATTTCAGTGGCCATTTTATATCCCAAAGGCAAAGTTTCGGACATACAAGAAAAGCAATTGACGACCTTGGGGGCTAATGTGACGGCATTGGAAATAGATGGAACCTTTGACGACTGTCAAAAACTGGTCAAACAAGCTTTTTTAGATACCGAATTAAGAGAAAAATTCAATTTGGCATCCGCCAATTCCATTAATATTTCTCGTTTGATTCCTCAATCTTTTTACTATTTTGCTGCCTTTGCGCAAGCCAAAAAACAGGGTTTAACTGCACCATTGGTGTTTTGTGTACCCAGCGGCAATTTTGGGAATTTAAGTGCTGGATTAATTGCTTACCAAATGGGTTTACCTGTACATGCTTTCGTAGCGGCAAGCAATGAAAATAAAATTGTCCCAGAATATCTACATTCAGGTGAATATCATCCAAAACCAAGTGTAGAAACCTTATCGAATGCCATGGATGTTGGCAATCCTTCGAATTTTATTCGAATGAAATTACTCGCTGGGGGTGAATGGAATAAGGTATCCTCTTTGATAAAAGGTTATTACACCCAGGATGATCAAACACAAAAAACGATGAAAGATGTGTTTGAGAAAACGAATTACATCATGTGTCCACATACTGCGGTGGCTTATGATGGTTTAGCACAATTCAAACAAGATTATCCAGAAAATATCACAGGAATTATCCTTTCAACAGCCCATTATGCTAAATTCTTACCCACGGTTGAATCAACCTTAGGGCAAAAAGTAAGTATTCCGAGCCGTTTGTCCGAATTATTAGACAAAGAAAAAGTAGCTATTTCTTTAGGGACTGATTATGAAGGATTCAAAAATTACTTGTTGAGTTAAGAATAGTTGAACCCTACCCTCTATCATTTTCCTTTTTCACCAATAAAATATTGATCTTGAGACTTGAACAGCACATTAAATGTGGTTAAAGTTCCATAGATACGCGTGATGTATTGTTGAAGTTCTATTTTCTCAATTTCTTCGATTTTACTAGCATTGATTTTTTGCTCCATCACACGTAAACGATCTCTCAGCATGATAATCTTATGAAAGAATGTATCCAACGGTATTTCTTTAGAAGCTAAACCAATTTGACCCGGTTCTAACACCATTTTTCCTCCCTTCCATTTATCACCAATAAAAACGGTTTCACCCATTCCGTTCCATTTTTTCAAGATGCTTAACAGCGATTGCTCAACATCAAAAAAACTGACTAAATCATCATCAGATTTAACATTTTCAATGACTTCAAATTCTGAATCAAAAGAGATGCTGGCAAATCCACTTTCTATAAAAGTGACAAAATATTCAGTTGAACTTAGGTTAGTAATAACTCCTTTTCCTTTTAGTGGATGTTCTATACGAGAACCTATTCCTAGTAATTTCATGGTTTTTTTTTCTCAAAATTATCAAACCTCGAAATAAAATAAAACTAATGACAGCCTTAATTCATTATATTTTTAAAAAATGAGTCTTTTGACAATTAAAGAGTCAAAAAAACGAGGTCTATATATTCAAACAAAAGCCTCTGCATAACAAGTACACAAAGGCTTTTGATTTAAATTCTAAAATTTTATAGATTAACTAAGACTTTTCTTGCCATATTTTTCTTTGATTCTCTCAGAAATATAATACATACATGGGACAATGACCAAAGTCAAAATAGTAGAGAATGTCAATCCAAAAATAATTGTCCACGCTAAAATTCCCCAGAAAACCGCTGATTCAGAACCGAAGAAAATATGTGGATTCAATTCGGTAAACATAGCGCCAAAATCGATACTCAAACCAACTGCTAAAGGAATCAATCCTAAAACTGCTGCTGAAGCTGTTAATAATACCGGAGTCAAACGAATTCCTCCGCCTTCAATAATGGCTTCCCGTAATTCATAACCACGTTTAAAGCGTAGTTCCTCGATGAATTCAATCAATAAAATACCATTTTTCACAACAATTCCTGCCAAAGCAATAATTCCAACCCCCGACATGATGACAGAGAAAGTCATTCCAAATGCTAAGAATCCTAAGAATACACCAATTAAGGATAAGAGAATCGTAGCAAAAATAATGATAGGTTTAACGGCTGAATTGAATTGTGTGGCTAAAATTAAGTAAATCAAAACTAATGCGGCCATAAATGCTAAACCTAAAAATGCCATCGACTCTTGTTGATCTTCTTGCTCACCACCCATTTTGATTCGATAACCTTGAGGTAAATCGATTGATTCGAACAAGGTTGTCAATTCAGCTACAATTTCATTCGCATTGTATCCTTGAATTACATCTGATGAAAGGGTTACCACACGCTCTTGATTCTTACGATTGATTTGACTGAAAGAAGAAGCATATCGAATATCCGCCACGGAATTCAATGGAACTTGTCTCAATGCGCCTCCCGAATTCATATCACGATACGTTATATTCATGGAAAGCAACTTTTCAATTTGATTTCTAGAATCACCTTTCAAACGTAATTGGATAGGATATTCATCTTTTACATCTCTGAATTTAGAAATTTCTGTTCCAAATAATCCTGTACGAATTGCCATGGCAACTTGAGCGGAAGAAATTCCTTCACGACTCGCTTTCTCGCGATTTACATCAATCAGAATTTCAGGCTTATTGGTCACCAAATCCGATTTCAATTCCTGAATCCCTTGAATACCTGATGCTGAAATAGATTTTTTAACTTTTTTCTCCAAGTCTAGCAACATGGAAAAATCATCTCCGGAAATTTCTATGGTA
This sequence comes from Aquirufa sp. ROCK2-A2, assembly GCF_054558485.1. Taxonomy (NCBI): domain Bacteria; kingdom Pseudomonadati; phylum Bacteroidota; class Cytophagia; order Cytophagales; family Flectobacillaceae; genus Aquirufa; species Aquirufa sp. ROCK2-A2. The sequence continues at coordinate 13,688 of NZ_JBPXKA010000001.1, read as the reverse complement.
ACTGGCTTGCCAGTTGGAGGGCCGTTTTGCTCTCTTTCAATCGACATTTCGACTCCAGCAATTGGATTTTTTGCAAAGGATTGTTGCAATTTGACTAAAATTTCTTCGGTTGAAATGCCATCGCGTAATTGTAATTTTTCAAAAGCGATAGTCACTTTACTTTTATGTGGAGTTGCACCACGATCGGGGTTCATCGGATCACCAGCATTTTTACCCACATTTGAAATAACAGAATTGACAATTTTACCTACATTTTCTTGTTTGATAAAACTGAAAACACGCTTTTCAATATTTTTGGTCATAGAATCCGTTACGACGGCATCTGTACCAATTGGCATTTTTGCATACAAATAGATATAATCAGGATCTCCAGAAGGGAAGAAAATGACTTTTGGCTTGGCAATACCCACCAGTATAAAGGTGAAAATAAGTAGTACAAATGATGCCAAAACGGTATATAAAGGTCTATATCCGTAAATAATCCAAGAAACTAAACGACGATATGAATTTTTAAATGCGGGTAAGGTATTATTTTGAAAAGGAACAATCCATTTTGGAGTAATAACAAAATGATTGAAAACATACAGAATAAGAGAAAATACAAAGAAATTTCCAAACCCAAAATGGCCTAATCCAAAACCAATCACATAACCAAACGCACTTAAACAAACTAAAATAAAGACCGTTTTGCGTATATCTGCTAATTTGGGATTTTTAACATCATTCTGTTCTTCATCATGTCTTTTCATAAAAGTCATGGCAAATACAGGATTCATGACATAAGCAACAAATAAGGAAGCAAACAAGGTAATGATCAAAGTCATTGGTAGATATTTCATGAATTCACCCACAATTCCTGGCCAAAATAGCAAAGGCAAGAAAGGAGAAATCGTTGTTAAAGTACCCGACAATACAGGAACAAACACTTCTGAAGCTGCTAATTTAACTGATTCAACAATGCTTAATTTCTTGAAATTATTGAATAAACGATGTGAATTTTCAATAACCACAATGGCATCATCTACCACAATTCCTAAACCTAACAAGAATCCAAATAACACAATTGTATTCAAGGTGAAGTCCAATCCTGGCATAAACAAGAAAGTCAACAATGCCGATAAGGGAACAGAAAGTCCCACAAACACAGCATCTCTGACCCCCATGAAAAACATCAAGACAATAACAACAAAAATGAATCCTAAAATAACCGTATTGATCAAATCCGCTAAATCACCACGTGTACGTTCCGATTGATCTGCTGTGATTGAAACAACTAAACCAGCAGGAAATCTAGATTCACGGTATTCTTCGATGGTTTTTTCAATTCGATCGGCTGCTTCAATTAGGTTGGCCCCACCTCGCTTGATAACATTCAAAGTGATAACTGATTTGTTATTTAAACGAGCGAAATCTTGTTTTTCTTCGTAAGCATCTTTCACTTCAGCGATATCTTTCAAACGAACGACTGCCCCAGTACTTGAACGTATGATGATTTCACCGATTTGATTCACTGTTTTAAATTCGCCAGCAACACGAAGAGAACGACGAACACCTCCCACAGAAAGATCTCCTCCAGAAATATTCACGTTTTCACCTTGAACGACACTTTGAATGTCGTAAAAAGTTATTCCATAACTTTGCATTTTAGCTAAATCCAAATTAATTTGAATTTCGCGTTTCAAAGCACCAATAATATCCACTCGATTAATTTCAGGCATTCCTTCGATTTCATCTTGCAAATCTTCTGCATACTTTTTCAATTTATCCAAAGGATAATCTCCAGCAATATTGATGTTCATGATTGGAAACTCTGAAAAATTCACTTCCGCAACAGAAGGTTGCCGAGTTAAATCTTTAGGCAAATCAGTAATCGATTTATCTACTGCATCTTGTACACGTTGCTTGGCAATGGGTACCGTTACATCGGTATTAAATTCCACAATGATCACAGAAATATCCTGCAAAGCATTGGATTTGATACGTTTGACACCCGTGACGGATTTTAGTTGTTTTTCAATCGGTTTTGAAATAACATTTTCTATATCACCTGGTGTAGCACCTGCATAAACAGTTTGAATAACCATTTGAGGAACTACAATATCTGGAAATTGCTCTTTCGGTAAACGCTGATAAATAATATAGCCCGCAGCAAAAATGATAAATGTGAAAATGTAAACGGTGGTTCTATTTTGGCCTAACCAACCCACCATGTTGTATATCAAGCCCTTTCCTTCAGGAAGTTGCTCATTTTTTAAATTCTTTTCCATAAATGTTTGTTGGCGGAGAGATTAAAATGAAATAGATTGACCATCCACTAAATCTTGGTAGCCTTGTGTGATAATTAAATCGCCATTTTTTAATCCAGAAACCACTTCTGCTTGACCATTGTAGGATAGACCCAAGGTAATTGTACGAGCTTCAGCCACTTTTTTACCATTTTTATCAACAGCTACATACACCAAATTTCCTTTTTCCGTTTTTTGTACTAAATTCTCATCAATGATCAGCGCATTCGCTTTTGAAGTATCATTGATGTTGATAACAGCCAATTGATTAGGCTTTAAGTCACCTGCATTCGGAATTTTTGCTTCGATTTCAAAGGTTCTACTTAATGGATTAACCAATTTAGAAACCAACGAAATACGAGCGACGATTTCTTTCTCAATATCTGGAAATTTTACCGTAATAGGGTCACCCAATTTTACGGAGCTAATGTAAGTATCAGATATTTTAGCCGAAATTTTCAAATTGCCAAGATTAACAATTTGTACAATTGGCATACCTGGAGAAGCCATTTCACCTGCTTTTTGACGAACAAGTTCAATCGTTCCTGAAATGGGTGCAGTAACTTTTGAAAGGGCTAATTGAGCTTGTAAAGTAACCAAACGTTTCTCCAAAGACTCTTTGTTAGATTTTGCACTGATAAACTGAACTTCCGTACCGATTTGTTGATCCCAAAGGGCCTTTTGTTTTTCAAACATCGTTTTAGCCAAGGCTAGTTGGTGACGCACCTCTTCCATCGACTCTTTTAAAATCGTATTGTCTAAGGTGGCAATCAATTGACCTTTACTAACATTTTGACCCGCTACGACAGGAAGATTAACAATCACACCACCTGTTTGAGGACTAACCAATACGGTATTTTCAGCCAATACAGAACCTTGAGCCTCCACAAAGTGTTTAAAAGTTTGTGATTGAATGGGCGAAACAACAACTGCAACAACTTTAGCATTTTCTTCGGATGCTGAATTTGCTTTCCCTAATTCTTTTTCTAACAAGGCAATTTTGGCCGTAATTTCTTTCTCTTGCGATTTTAAATCAGCCAATTCTTGTTTTTTATCCACTGATTTAGAGCAAGCAGCGAACAACATAATTCCACTTAATAATATATGTAACTTTTTCATGTCTATTTTTCCTTTCGATTAATCGTTATATAATGTTCCATTCGCCTTTTCTAATTCTACTTTAGCGATTAACGCATTGTATAAGGCTGTAAAGTAATTGACTTGTGATTCCTTCAATGAAGTTTCTGCATTTAATACCTCAAGGTTTGATCCTACACCTTGTTGATATTTTACGCGCGAAACTCTAGAAATTTCATTGGCTAGATCTAAATTTTCTTTTTGTTCCTTTAATGATTCCAAGGAATTTCTCAAAGAAATCATTCCCTGATTACGTTGAAGGTCAATGGAAGATTTAACCAAATCGAAACTTTGACGAACTTTTCTCAAGTTATTTTCCGACTGTATGGTTTTGTATTTTTTTGAAAAACCATCAAAAATGGGTACTTGAATAGAAAAGCCCACTGTTGCATTGTCAAACCATGGTTTGGTAATCATTTCTTCAACCACTTTACGACCTGTGTTAAATCCATAATTGGCATTCAAAACCAAACGAGGAAGATAGCCGGCCTTTTGACTTTTTACATCCAACTCAGCCAAACTTTCTTGTGTTTTTAAAATAGAATATTCGATTCGATTTGCATACTCGAAAGGTCCATTTAATTCAGCAAGAAGAGTAGAATTTAATTTAATCTGATCTAGATTCTCTTTTAAAACAATCGGCTCCTCCATAGGATAGCCCATTTGAAATTTTAGAAGTAAATAAGCCATTTCTTGCAAACGTGTAACATTGTCAAATTCCGTTTTTAGATTATTAGCTTGGACTTCCAAACGTTGAACATCCACTTTTTCTACAAAACCTTGCGCATACAATGCACGCGTTTCTTTTAGTAAGGTATCTAAACGACCCACATTCAAAGCGAACAGGTTTTTACGTTTATCATTGACCAAAATACCGTAATAAGCCTTTGCTACACTTTCTGCTGTTTGTTGTTTGGTCTGTGTCAAAGACTTCACTGATAGTTCCTTGTAAACAGAGGATGCTTTTAAGCCTAGTAAATAAGAGCCATCAAACAACAATTGAGATAAACCAAAATTGGCAAATCCAGAATTTTTCACCCCGAATTCAGCGGCCACTACCTCATTCGCAGGTGCTGAAGGATTGAAAGTATTGGCAGGAATAAACATACGTTGAATAATCAAATTATTCGTGTAAGTCACAGAACCGTTTACTTGAGGCAAACCAATGGCTTTAATTTCATTCACCTTTGCATCAGCATTAGCAATGTCAATTTGGCCATTTTTAACTTGAACGTGGTGCGTAATGGCATAATCTACCGCTTCCTTGAGCGTGAAAGATTGTCCCCACATCGTAGTACTCGAAAGCACCAACACAAACGCAATTGTTTTTTTTAGGCGGATCATTTATTTGTTTGGTATGAGTTGTAAAGTAGTAATCCTTTTTCCGTCAAAATACCTCTCATGAAAATATCAGAGAAAGTCAATTGAGTTTCAAAAAGCGATAATTTATTATTAGGGTAAAAGTCGGGATTGAAGGCTAAATCAACTTCAGCCATACGTAAACGAGCAAGTAATTCAACATCGATATCAGCTCGAAAGTAACCTTCTTCGATTCCTCGAGAAAAATCAAGTTGAATTTTTTTAATAGTTACCCCTTCTTTATAATGGATAAATTTTTGAAAAGCTTCTGGAAAATACCGCTGAATTTCATACAAAATTCGTGGATTCATATTTTCTAACATTTCTTTTAGCATCTCAAAAGATTTGAACATCTTTTCAATGACATTGGAATATTTGGCATCTAATTCTTCCCATTTTTTCAAATCTTCTTCGATGAAACATTCCACAACCTGTAACACCATTGTGTCTTTATCAGGAAAATGTTGATAAATCGTTTTTTTAGAAATACCAAGCTCGCTAGCAATAGAATCCATCGTCACAGATTTGATTCCATAACGAAAGAATAATTGAGTTCCCTTAAATAATATACGAGATTTCATTTTGCGAGCTATTTAATTTAGCGTTGCAAAACTAAGGAAACTTTTAAATACTACAAAGTTTTTTATATAAAAAAATTAAGAAATAATGAAAGAGTTAGGTTGTATGACGCATGTAGGATTTAACAAATTATTAGAGGTTTTTCCTTTTACAAGACTATTTTCTTGAATTTTTAACAAAAGACACCCAGTTTTTATAAATATGGAATTTAGTATTAAATCGTGGTTAATCCGAAGAACGATTTGAACAAAGCGTTTAGGTGGAGATTTGACAATTCGATATGGAATATTAAGATAATAATAAATATTTTAACCCTTCATTCGTATTGTAAGATTATACCTTTTACTTCTTACATTAGCCATGGATCGTTTCTTCTTTACCATAATTCTGAATCACCTCAGCTTCAAAGGCCAACCATTCTTTCCAACGGGCTTCCACATCAATATTTTCAGCGTATTGTCGAGCAAAATTCAAAAAAGTGGTATAATGCCCTGCCTCGCTGATCATCAATTCGCGATAGAATGAGGCTAATTCAGGGTCTGTAATTTTCTCAGAGAGTAACTTAAATCGTTCACAACTACGAGCTTCAATCATGGCAGAAAAAAGTAAACGATCGACAAGTGCTTGATTTCGACTACCGCCTTTTTGAGCAAATTTGTACAATTCATTGACGTAGCTATCTTTTCGTTCTCTGCCAAAAAACAGTCCCCTTTTTTGAATAATCGTAACCACTTGTTCAAAGTGCTCCATTTCTTCCTTGGCTAAGGCAATCATAGCGGAAACCAGTTCACTTTTTTCTGAATTAAGCGTTATGATTGAAATGGCATTGGTCGCAGCTTTTTGCTCACACCAAGCATGATCCGTTAAAATTTCCTCGATATTGGATTCAACGATATTTACCCAGCGGGGATCAGTAGGAAGTTTTAGACCAAGCATACATATTTTTTTTGCACAAATTTACTCGAACAAAGATTAATAAACCTAAATTCGTTTAGTAAAAGCAAGCAATGATCCATTTCCCTTCCAAACAACCGTCAGTTCAAACGACTATTTTTACCAAAATGTCTCAAATGGCATTGGAAAATGATGCCCTCAATTTATCTCAAGGATTTCCTGGATTTGATTGTGACCCTGAAATCCAAGACCTTTTGAAATTTTATGCCAAAGGACATAATCAATATTCGCCTATGGCAGGAATACCTGAATTGCGAAAAAGTATTGCCGAAAAAACAGCTTCCTTTTATGAAGTAAATTTGGATGCTAATTCAGAAGTAACGGTTGTTTCAGGAGCCACGGAAGCCATTTTTGCAGCTATTCATTGTTGCGTACACCCAGGAGATGAAGTCATTATGTTTGACCCTTCCTATGATGCCTATGATCCCATCGTTCGATTGGCGGGCGGTATTCCGGTGCATATTCCTTTGGAATTATCAAAAGGATATCGCATTGATTTTGATGAATTGAAGCAAAAAATCAATTCCAAAACTAGGGCAATTATGGTGAACACACCCCATAATCCAACAGGCGCCATTTGGGAAATGGAAGACTTACAATCTTTAGTAGATGTATTGCGCGGAACTGATATTTTACTTGTTTCAGATGAAGTTTATGAACATATCGTATTTGATGGAAAACAACATTCCTCTGTTATTTTACATGAAGAATTACGCAAAAGAAGCTTCATTTGTGGGTCATTCGGCAAAACCTATCACATCACAGGATGGAAAATGGGTTATTGTTTAGCCCCAGCCTATTTAACAGCCGAATTTCGAAAGTTACATCAATGGGTTACTTTCTCAAGTGCGACGCCACTGCAATTCGTTTTGGCAGATATTCTCAAAAAGCCCAAACATTATTTAGAATTATCCGCGTTTTACCAACAAAAAAGAGACCTATTTGCTCATGCCCTACAAGGTAGCCGATGGAAGATTTTACCAAGTCAAGGCAGCTTTTTCCAATGCTTGGATTATTCCGAAATTAGTCTAGAAAAGGACACTGATTTAGCAGAACGCCTGACAAAAGAAATCAAAGTGGCCTCCATTCCGATTTCTGTTTTTTATGAAACTCCACCCGAAGATAAAATTCTTCGTTTCTGTTTTGCTAAAACAGATGAGATGTTGTTAGAGGCCGCGAGTCGGCTAAGGGAGCTATAAATAAAATGTTATATCAAAGCGGCACGCCCAACTGAAAAGTCACTTCCGTAGCTAAGCCTATCGCTGAAAAACGAAAAGCAATGGATTGCGCATTAGAAGGTGATTTGATTTTGTCACACTGAGCACCTTTTTCTAAAAAATAGATGTAATATTCTTGGTTTCGGTCAGCTAATTGTTGAATATCTGGTTTGCCGATCAACTCCTCCAATCGATTTGAACTGACTGCTTTCAAATTTTCCTTATGACTTTTCAACCAATCTATTTGCTTTTCACGAGTACCTGAACATGCACCACGGTCTAATTTAAATGCCTCCGCATCAAATCCTGTCAAATCTGGCTCTTTGGTGCAAGAACTCAAAAGTAAAAGCCCAAAAAAGAATACGAATAACCGGAAATTTATGTTCATTTTATTTGATTTTATCGTTCTACAATGGATTACTAGGCGCTTGGCTTCTTACCAAAAAGGGATGAACCATTACAGTCAATACCAATAATGCGGTCCCCCAATAAAAACCAGGTTGCATGATTTCTTTGTTGCCAAAAATAAATACTGCCAAAATTATTCCATATACAGGTTCTAAAGTAATGACTAAATTGATGGAAAACACACTAAAAACACGGTACAGTTTAATGGTTTCTGTATAAGCATACACCGTACAAACAATCGCCAAAATGGCAATCCAAAGCCAATCCCATTCCAGAGGAATATAGTTTTCCCAACCATTGAATACCCCATAGGACCAAACCAATCCAGTCATCATTCCTGCCGAAATCATTTCATAAACTGTTATTAATCTTGGATCATGCGAATGCGTATAGGCTCCATTGATAACAGAAAACAAGGCTCCAAAAAATCCAGCTCCAATTCCCAAAAGCAATCCAAGCCATTGCGTTTGTGCTACTGAAAAAATAATAAACAAGGCCAAAATTACAATTGCACCCAGAAAAACTTCAATTAATTTGATCTTTTCTTTTTTGGCAATCGGTTCCATGAGACTCGTCCAAAAAGTTTGGGTAGATAATCCTGCCAAACACATCGCAACGGTAGAAACTTTGGCCGCTCCAAAAAACAATAACCAGTGCAAGGAAATAAAGACCCCATTTAAAATCCAAACTTGCCAAACTTTTTTATCAACTCTAAAACCTACGTTGGAATAATACAAAATGGTCAATAAGGCAATGCTGGTAATAACACATCTAAAAAATACAATACTCAAGGCATTGGCATGAGTTGCATTCCCTAAAATGGCCGTAAATGCATACAAAACAACAATGAAATGAATTTTGAAATAGTCGAAAAGCTGAGGTTTTTGGCGCATATTTTACCTTGGAATGGTATAGTACAACCCTACACCGATGCAACTAAAAACAATATTGGGGAGCCAAACAGCTAGCATAGGAGGCATTCCTCCCCCTTCGGCAATACCTTTGCTCATCATAAAAAAGAGAATGTAGACAAAGGCTAAAGTGAAACCCAAAGCAATTTGAAAACCTACACCACCTCTTGATTTTCTGGCTGAAACCAAAAAGCCAATGATGGTTAGAATAATTACGGAAAAAGGATTCGCAAAACGTAAATATTTTTCAATTAAAAACACTTCTATCCCATCAGAACCTCTTGTGCGCACTAAACTAATGTGTCGATCCAATTCCGGTAAAGTGAACGTTTCATGCAATAAATGTTTATTTTGAAAATCTCTAGGAAACAAATTTAAGGTTGTATCCATTTTTGAACCAAAAACTACTTTTGAATTCCCTGGCTCAGCGATTCGTAAACGATAATCAAAAATTTGCCATTTCTTGTGTAGGGTATCCCAAGAAATTCGCTCAGACATTAGTTTTCGCTGAATTTCATTGTCCTTTATTTTTTCTAAGGTAAATCGGAATCCCGTGTTAGAATTGTTATCATAAGATTCAATGTAAGCGTAGACATCTGATCCGATTTTGATATGAACATCTCTTTTATCAAAATAATAGGTTCCATTGATGTATTTATGTTCAAAAGGTACACGAATTTTATTCGCATTGGGCACAATCCACCCAATCATAAAAAAAGTTCCCACAGCAATTAAACTAGAACCAATGAGGTAAGGACGCATTAAGCGAGTGAAGCTTACGCCAGAGCTTAATATGGCTATAATTTCTGTTTTAGCCGCCATATTGGCTGTAAAAAAAACAGTCGCAATAAAAACCATGAGCGGACTAATGTAATTAGCCCAATAGGGTATAAAATTGAAATAATAATTAAAAATGATCTCATTTAATGGAGCCTCTTTTCGAATAAAATCATCAATTTTTTCTGTATAGTCAATCACCATCACAATCAATACAATGATGACAACGGCGAAAACATATGTTTTCAAAAACTTCTTTAGAATATACAGATCAAGTATTTTCATGTAAAATCTTAAACTTACTTACTATCGTTTTGATATTTAATTCCAGAAAAAAGATGAATAAACAATACTCTTGCCATTCTAAAATTAAAAGGAACCATTAATAAAGAAACGATGGTGATAGGCACTACATAACCCAAAGCTGGAGGGTCATTGAAAAAATTAAAGATGACAATTCCTCCGACCAACATAATTCCCACGGTAAACGCATATGAAATATACATGGCTCCAAAGAAAAAACCAGGTTCAACTTCATAACGAATATCACATTTAGGACAATGTTCATGCATTTGAGTGAAATTGAAAAGATTCCAAAATTTAAACTTAAATAAGCGTCCTTCATGACATTGCGGACAACGTGCATTTACGACTGCTAGTAACTTTGACGGATTTGACATATATTTTTTGGATAAGCGTTACAAAGGTACTCATTATGATGTAAGATATAAGAGGTAAATCGGTGAAATGTAGCAAATAATAATTCAAACCTCATATGGCATACTTCAAACTTCTCAAGAGTAATTTGTATCTTTGCCGAAACAAAAACTTACACATCATGTATTCAACTTTATTATTCTTGCATTCGTACTTACGCTGGGTAGTTCTAATTTTAGGATTCTTAGCTATTTTAAAAGGAGTAAAAGGTTTTAGAACGGCTAGTCCATTTACTGATTCAGATCGTAAATCTGGCTTATTTTTCTTAATCTCAGTACATACACAATTATTGATCGGCTTGGTACTTTATGTATTTTTAAGCCCTTTAACTCAGGCCGCTTTTGCTGATTTCGGTGCAGCCATGAAAAATCCAGCCTTGCGTTTAATCGCAGTGGAACATATCACAGTGAATATTATTGCTGCTATATTAGTAACAGTTGCCTATTCCAAAAACAAAAAAGCAATTGCTGATTCTCAAAAACATAAAAATGCTTGGTTATTATATGGTTTAGCTTTGGCATTAATTTTAAGCAGAATTCCTTGGGATAGAATTGCCAACTAAGTATGAGTCAAAAGTGCATTTTTTTAGACCGTGATGGCGTTTTAAACGTTGATCGCGTGGATTATGTTTATCGAATGGAAGAATTCATCATTCCGAATGGAGTGGTGGAAGCTTTGCAAAATTTAAAAAAAGCTGGCTATTTATTGGTTGTAATTACCAATCAAAGTGGTATCGCCAAGGGAATTTATGAGCGCAAAGATGTGCAATTGATTCACGATGCACTTCAAGAAGCCAGTGGTGGAGTTTTGGATGATTTGTATTTCTGTCCGTATCATGAAAACTACGACAGTGCATCTCTAACCAGAAAACCTGGCTCCCTATTGATTGAAAAAGCGGCTGCAAAATACCAAGTGGATATGAGTTCATCCTGGATGGTTGGAGACCATGAAAGAGATGTTCTTGCAGGTACAAGAGCTGGTTTGAGGACCATCCGTATTTGCCCTTCGGATACCAATAGTTCTGCAAGCCATTTAGTTCAAGATTTATTAGAAGCATCCAAAATTATATTAAACGATTAAGCCATGGAAAAGATTTACCTTAGCGACGCCGGCCCGAAAGTTTCTCCAGCCATTTATGGATTTTGGAGATGGGAACAAGAAACTGCAAACAGCAGTGCAACCATGGAAAAAATCGTGAATTTATGTCTAGAATTAGGCATTAATACATTTGACCATGGAGATCGTTATGGACAATATTCTTGCGAGAAATTATTCGGAGAAATATTGGCAAAAAAATCATTCAAACGAAGTGATGTCGTTTTATTTTCCAAATGTGGCGTCAATTATCCGAGTCCAGCAAGACCAGAATACCGTGTTCAGCACATCGATACTTCCGCCGAACATATCATCAAAAGCGTTGAAAATTCATTAAAGAATTTACAAACAGATTATTTAGATATCTTTTTATTGGACCAATTGGATTCTTTATCTGATATTGAATCAACTGCTTTAGCATTGCAAAAATTGAAAAGTAGTGGTAAAGTGAAAAATATTGGTGTTTCCAACTTCTCTGTTCATCAACACCAATTATTGGTTTCTTTCTTAGATATTCCTGTTGTTTCCAATCACATCGATTTGAATTTATTGAACACCTCCGCGCTTGACAATGGGGTAGTCGATTATGTGAAACAAAAATACATGCGTCCTTTGGCGGTTTCTCCTTTAGCGGGTGGAAGAATTGAAAACGGCACGGATGAATTGGCGTTGAAATTACGTAAGAAATTGATTGAAATAGCTGAAAAATACCAAAGCAATGTCGAATCTATTGCGGTTGCTTGGTTGGTTAAATTAGGTGCTCTACCTTTAATTGGCACGTTAGAAGAAAAAAGAATTCGCAATATTGTGGATTCATTCTGTATCAAACTCGATCATCAAGATTGGTATGAATTGTACAATACAAGTCGACCAAGTCCGGAGGTTAGGTAAGAGGTAATAGGTATTAGGGGCACCATCTCAAAAAGTGTGTAAGTGAAAAATAGTGTTGGTTTCGGCCTTCACTATTTTTTTTTTACATTTAAACATTAATGAGATGGAATTGAAAACACAAGATTCATTAACAGATGCTTTCTTAAAGCAACTTAAGACTGGAGAAGAACTCCAAGCTTTTTTACGAGATATTCACAAGCGAGGCTTGGAGAAGATTCTTGAAGGAGAACTTGATGCTCATTTGGGCTACGACAAGTACGAAAAAACACCTAGTTCTAATGCTCGTAATGGCACGCAGAAAAAGGTGATTAAAACTGAATTTGGAGAAACCCAAATTGAGGTTCCACGAGACCGAGAATCCAGCTTTGATCCTATACTGGTTCCTAAACGAAGCAGGTATTCTACAGGTGTTGAAAACCTCATTGTTTCGCTTTATTCCAAAGGAATGAGCGTGAGTGACATCGAACAAGAGATTAAAGAGATCTATCAGTTCGAACTATCTACCTCGGCTATTTCACGTGTCACAGAGCGAATTGTGGAGGATTCTATCGCCTGGCAGAATCGCCCACTTGATGCGGTATACTTAGTGGTGTGGATGGATGGGATTGTTTTTAAGGTTCGAGAGAATTCCAAGGTCGTAAACAAAACAGTCTACTTAGCCATTGGATTAAATCGAGACGGACGCAAAGAGGTACTTGGAATGTGGTTAGGAAAAAATGAGAGTTCAAGCTTCTGGATGGGGGTATTAACGGATTTAAGGGCCCGTGGCGTTGAGGATATCCTAATTACGGCAACAGATAACTTAAACGGTTTCACGCAAACAATCCGAGCAGTTTTTCCTGAATCTCAAACGCAAATTTGTGTTGTTCATCAGATTCGCAATGCTTGTCGCTATGTGGTTTGGAAGGATAAAAAAGAGTTCTCGCGCGATATGAAACACATATATGATGCTCCTACCAAACAAGCAGCTGAAGCCGCATTCAAAGACTTTAGCCTTAAATGGGGTAAGAAATATCCTTACGCTATTCGCTCTTGGGAAGACAATTGGGATGAACTAACCGTCTTTTTTGATTTTCCTCTCGAAATTAGAAAGATTATTTACACGACGAATCTGATTGAAAACCTGAACGGAAAGATCCGTAAGTACACCAAAAATAAGCTCTCGTTTCCCACAGATGACGCACTAATGAAGTCCGTTTATTTAGCAATCAACGAAGCCACCAAGAAATGGGGTATGCCAATTCACAACTGGGGAATTATTTTGAATCAATTTTTGGCTATATTTGAAAAAAGGCTCCGAATTTAAAAGCAAATCCGAAGCCCCTGTTTTTTACTTACACAGTTTATGGGATAGTGTC